>CALFLL010000061.1 GCA_937880845.1 uncultured Drancourtella sp. | reverse complement strand
TTCTTTGTTTTCATTTGCTTCTTCCTCCGTATTAACGTTTGTTGTCCAGCATCTCAGCTACTTTTTTCTGTTGTGACGGGTACAGATGCCCATAAGTGTTCAATGTCATCTGAATATCTTTGTGCCCCAGTCTCTCCTTAATAATCAATGGCTCTACGCCCTGATAGATCAGATATGCCACATGACTGTGCCGGATATCATGCACTCTGATTGATTTTACACCAGTCAATGCTTCATATTTCTTGAGTCGTTTCTGCAGTGTTCTCGCTACAATCGGAAACATCCTATGATCTTCCGGAAATCCATAATGTTTCTTCGCATACTCCTGCACCTCTTCCTTAAGAAAATTTGGAATATCAATGGTACGGACTGAATTCTCTGTTTTTGGAGTATCAATCACATCTCTTTTCCTGATCCGGTTATAAGTCTTATTGATATGCAAAAGATTACCACTCATATCAAAGTCTGAAAGACTCAATGCCAGAAGTTCTCCTTCCCTGATTCCTGTCCAGAACAGGATTTCAAATATCAGATAATCCTCACTCTCTGGCTCAATCCCGGCGATAAAGCTGTCATATTCTGCTTTCGTCCAAAATTCCAGCTTATTAGCATCCGATTTCCCCATCTTTTTTACTTTCTTACATGGATTTTCCTTCAGATTGTAAATTTTCTGTGCATGATTAAACAGTGCATTTAACTGATTCTGAATCATACGCTCATAAGTCTTGCTGTAACCTTTTTCCTGAATGGTGTTCTGCCACTGGATAATCTCTGCCGGTGTGATCTCATTCATTTTTCTTGTTCCAAAATACGGAACAATGTGCTTGTTCATCATGTGCTGCTTGTTACGGATTGAATTTTCTTTCAGTTCATTCTTTTTATCTTCAAAATAGACTTGAATAAAACTGTTCATCTCCATTTTCATATCCGCTGCAGTCTTTCTTATGAATTCCTTTTCATAATTCAATGCTTCTTTCTTTGTCTTGAACCCTCTTTTCAGCTTCTGCGTTTTCTTACCTGTCCAGTCAATATAGCGGAAGCTCACATACCAGGTTCCCTGTGTTTTGTCCTTGTAAGCTGACATCTTAAAACCTCCTTCACATTGCTCTCTGAGAGCATCCATAAAATTTTGTTTCCCAGTAGGGACGTGGAATCTTCCCACGAACTGCCACATATCCTTCCTTTGCCAGTTCATCGTTGAGTTGTTTCAGAATAGAATATGCTTTACTGCGTTTTACGCCTAATTCTTCCATGACATCATCAACTGTCATCATATAATTAGTTCTCATATCGTCCTCCTTTCTAGTCACTTTTGTGACTCTTTTGATGTCTTCTACTATAATTCACATTTGTGAATTTGTCAATAACCTTTTGCAAATTTTATTTTTATATTCCATTCTACATTTTCAGGCATTGTAAAAATCAACCTCTTTCGCATCATTCACTTTTGTGCTAGAATAGAATCACAAATATTATTAAGGAGGCAGCACATCATGGTAGGTAAAAAAATCCGGGCATACCGGGAATTCAGAGGATACAGTCAGATACAGTTAGCCGAGCTGTCCGGCATTAACGTAGGTACGATCAGAAAATATGAACTTGGAATCCGGAATCCAAAACCGGATCAGTTAGAAAAGATAGCAACTGCACTGGGATTAAATGTAAGTGTTTTTCTGGATTTTAATATTGAAACAGTCGGAGATGTACTCTCCCTGCTGTTTTCTATTGATGATTCAGTGAACCTCTCACTTGCTGAGACACCTGAGCAGAAGATTTCACTGACGTTTGATAATCCTACAATGCAGGACTTTTTCAGGAAATGGTGTCAATTTAAAAATGTCTATGAAAAGGAAAAAGCTGAGATATTAGCTATCGAAGATGAAGATAAAAGACAGAAAGAACTGGATAAGCTAAACGCTACCCAGGAAGAATGGAAATTGCGTGCTATGGGAACAACGATAGGGTGTCACACTATTGTTAAGAAGGGCACAGATGGTAATGACATTAAGACATATGATCTGACTTAATCCACACCCATATCTGTGATATATGAACAAATCCACTGTATCTGTTATCAAATTGGTGAAAATTTCATATTTTGTTATCATTCTGTTATCACAAACGGTTGTTAGGATAATCTCCCGGCAACCGTTTTTCTTTATCATTCGTTATTCTTTTCCGACTTATTTAACTTTTTTAAGCAACAGAAAAACCCGTAGAACCGAAGTTCTACGGGTATCTTACGTTTGGACACAACGTTATCTTACGATAACAAATCTATATTCAGATTGTATTACTCGATGATTGTAGCAACACGTCCTGATCCTACAGTACGTCCACCTTCACGGATAGCGAAACGAAGTCCCTGTTCCATAGCTACTGGATGGATCAGTTCAACTGTCATTTCTACGTTATCTCCTGGCATGCACATTTCTGTACCTTCTGGAAGTTCACAAACACCTGTTACGTCTGTTGTTCTGAAGTAGAACTGTGGACGGTAGTTGTTGAAGAATGGAGTATGACGTCCACCTTCATCTTTTGTTAATACGTAAACCTGAGCTGTAAATTTGTGATGGCATGTTACAGAACCTGGTTTAACAAGAACCTGTCCTCTTTCGATTTCTGTTCTCTGAACACCACGAAGAAGAGCACCGATGTTATCACCAGCCTGAGCTTCATCAAGAAGTTTACGGAACATTTCAACACCTGTTACAACAACTTTACGTGTTTCTTCATGAATACCAACGATTTCTACTTCATCAGATACGTGAAGTGTACCACGTTCTACTCTACCTGTAGCAACTGTACCACGTCCTGTGATAGAGAATACGTCTTCTACTGGCATAAGGAATGGTTTGTCTGTAGCACGTTCTGGATCCGGAATGTAGCTGTCAACAGCATCCATAAGTTCCATGATCTTGTCTCCCCATTCTCCGTTTGGATCTTCAAGAGCTTTTAAAGCAGATCCTTTGATGATCGGAGTGTCATCTCCTGGGAATTCATATTCGTCTAACAGTTCACGAATTTCCATTTCTACTAATTCAAGTAATTCTTCATCGTCAACCATATCACATTTGTTCATGAATACAACGATGTAAGGTACACCTACCTGACGGGACAGAAGGATATGTTCTCTTGTCTGAGCCATAACACCATCTGTAGCAGCTACTACAAGGATAGCTCCGTCCATCTGAGCAGCTCCTGTGATCATGTTTTTAACGTAGTCAGCATGTCCTGGGCAGTCAACGTGTGCATAGTGACGTTTTTCTGTCTGGTATTCTACGTGAGCTGTAGAAATTGTGATACCACGTTCTCTTTCTTCTGGAGCTTTATCGATATCTTCGAAATTTTCTGCTACGTTACCTGCAACTCTTGCAGCAAGTACTTTTGTGATAGCAGCTGTTAAAGTTGTTTTACCATGGTCAACGTGACCGATAGTACCAATATTACAATGTGGTTTTGTTCTTTCAAATTTAGCTTTTGCCATTTGAATAATCCTCCTTAATTCTACCCCTGAAAATGGGTAATTTTTTAATATAAAAGTTTACTCAGCTAATATTGATTATATTTCAAATCTTTTGAATTTTCAAGCCTTTTTCCTCTTTTTTATCCATTAATTCGAGGAAATCTCTTTTGAGATTTCCTCGAAACAGATTTAAATTAAGAATTCTTTGCTGATAATACTTTTTCCTGTACGTTCTTCGGTACCGGTTCGTATTTTTCAAAGAACATAGAATAGTTTCCACGTCCTTGTGTTCTGGAACGTAAGTCTGTGGAGTATCCGAACATTTCAGACAACGGTACGTATGCACGTACGATCTTTCCGCCGCCCAGGTCGTCCATACCTTCGATACGTCCACGACGGGAGTTGATATCACCGATAACATCACCCATGTATTCTTCCGGCATTGTTACTTCTACTTTCATGATTGGTTCAAGAAGTACAGGTGCCGCTTTAGACATAGCATCTTTGAATGCAAGAGAACCTGCAATGTGGAATGCCATTTCTGAAGAGTCGACTTCATGGTAAGATCCATCGTATACGTTTGCATGGATACCAACAACCGGGAATCCGCCGAGGATACCGGATTTCATAGCTTCTTCGATACCTTCGCCTACTGCCGGGATGTATTCCTTCGGAATAGCACCACCAACAACTGTGGATTCGAATTTGTATGTTTCTTCACCATTGACATCCATTGGTTCGAATTTAACTTTACAATGTCCATACTGTCCACGTCCACCGGACTGTTTAGCGTATTTGCTGTCAACATCAACTGCTTTTGTAAAGGATTCTTTGTAAGCAACCTGAGGTGCACCTACATTAGCTTCTACCTTAAATTCACGAAGAAGTCTGTCTACGATGATTTCAAGATGAAGTTCTCCCATACCGGCGATGATTGTCTGTCCTGTTTCATGATCTGTATGAGCACGGAATGTCGGGTCTTCTTCTGCAAGTTTTGCAAGAGATTCACCAAGTTTACCCTGAGAAGCTTTTGTCTTCGGTTCGATAGCAAGCTCGATAACCGGTTCAGGGAATTCCATGGATTCAAGGATTACCGGATGCTGTTCGTCACAGATTGTATCTCCTGTTGTAGAGAACTTAAATCCGATCGCAGCAGCGATATCTCCTGAATAAACTTTGTCAAGTTCTTCTCTCTTATTTGCGTGCATCTGAAGGATACGTCCGACACGTTCTTTCTTGCCTTTTGTAGCATTTAATACATAAGAACCGGAATTCATTGTTCCTGAATATACACGGAAATAAGCAAGTTTACCTACGAATGGGTCTGTCATAATCTTGAATACTAAAGCAGAGAACGGTTCTTCATCTGAAGAATGTCTTTCTACTTCATTGCCGTCTTCATCGACACCTTTGATTGATGGGATATCTGTCGGAGCAGGCATGTATTCCAGAATTGCATCAAGAAGTTTCTGAACCCCTTTATTTCTGTAAGCAGAACCGCAGCATACCGGAATTGCAGCACATTCACATGTTGCTTTTCTTAATACTTTTTTCAGTTCTTCAACAGACGGTTCTTCCCCTTCCAGATACATCATCATTAAATCATCATCTAATTCGCAGATTTTTTCTATTAATTCTGTGTGATACAGTTCCGCATCATCTTTCATATCTTCCGGAATATCACACACAGTAATATCATCACCCTTATCATCGTTGTAGATGTAAGCCTGCATTTCCATTAAGTCGATGATCCCTTTAAATTCATCTTCTTTTCCGATTGGAAGCTGAAGACAAATCGCATTTTTTCCTAATCTTGTTTTAATCTGGTCAACTGCATTATAGAAATCAGCTCCCAGAATGTCCATCTTATTGATGAACGCCATACGAGGTACATTGTATGTGTCAGCCTGACGCCATACGTTTTCTGACTGAGGTTCTACACCACCTTTAGCGCAGAATACACCTACCGCACCATCAAGTACACGCAGGGAACGTTCTACTTCTACTGTAAAGTCAACGTGTCCCGGAGTATCAATGATGTTAATACGATGCTCAAGAGCACCTTTTTTCGGTTTTGTCTTCTCTTCCAGTGTCCAATGGCATGTTGTAGCAGCAGAAGTAATTGTGATACCTCTTTCCTGTTCCTGCTCCATCCAGTCCATAGTAGCTGTACCTTCATGAGTATCGCCAATTTTATAGTTAACACCGGTATAGTAAAGAATACGTTCTGTCAGTGTAGTCTTACCAGCGTCGATATGAGCCATAATACCGATGTTTCTTGTTCTCTCTAATGGATATTCTCTTCCAGCCAAGACTTTTTCCTCCTATAAATAATAAGATTGACTGTTTCAAAAAGATTACACCAAAATCGTTTCTCAGCCAAAGGCTTAGAAACGATAGTGAGCGAATGCTTTGTTTGCTTCTGCCATTTTGTGCATATCTTCTTTTCTCTTAACAGCTGCTCCTGTGTTGTTTGCAGCATCAAGAATTTCGTTGGCTAATCTTTCTTCCATTGTTTTTTCTCCTCTGTTACGTGAGAATGTTGTTAACCAACGAAGTGCTAAAGCCTGTCTTCTGTCTGCACGAACTTCGATCGGTACCTGATATGTTGCTCCACCGATACGTCTTGCTTTTACTTCAAGTACAGGCATGATATTGTTCATAGCTTCTTCGAATACTTCGATAGCCGGTTTGTCAGCTTTCTCAGCTACTCTTTCAAATGCGCCATATACAATTTTCTGTGCTACACCTTTCTTACCATCTAACATAATGTTGTTGATAAGTTTTGTAACAACTTTGTTATTGTATAATGGATCCGCTAATACGTCTCTTTTCTGAGTATGTCCTTTACGTGGCACGGTCCTTCCCTCCTTAATCATAAATGGATTAAATCATCAGTACTCGCTTCACAGAATGCGTTCGTGCGGGTGGGACATATTCCTATATGTCAATCCGCAACCTACTAATTTCATAGTCCTGTGATACGATAACGATTTTGTTACTTTAACTTGTTAATTATTTCTTTGCGTCTTTCGGTCTCTTAGCACCATATTTGGAGCGAGCCTGACGTCTCTTTGCAACACCTGCTGTATCAAGTGTTCCACGAACGATATGATATCTTGTACCTGGTAAGTCCTTAACACGACCACCACGGATAAGAACAACACTATGTTCCTGAAGATTATGTCCTTCTCCCGGAATGTAACTTGTTACTTCGATACCATTAGAAAGACGAACTCTGGCAATTTTTCTAAGAGCAGAGTTAGGTTTCTTAGGTGTAGCTGTTTTAACTGCTGTACATACACCTCTCTTCTGCGGTGCAGATGCATCTGTAGCTCTTTTTCTCAGAGAGTTGTATCCTTTCTGAAGTGCCGGAGCTGTAGATTTCTTTACAGAAGTTTCACGTCCTTTTCTTACTAACTGATTAAATGTTGGCATTCCTTTCACCTCCTACGAATCATTAATAGGTTTGCATCTAAAACACGACATGTGTTATATGCGTGGAAGAATGATATTTTCACACGCGTAGTTAATTGTATTACGTTCAAAAAAAAAAGTCAAGGTTTTCCTTGACTTTTTTGGCATTTATTTAATCATCATACCCATTACGTACAGATCGTAATATTTTCCGTTTAATAATGTGGAATTCTTTCTGCATCCTTCTACTTCGAAACCGAATTTCAAATACAGGGAAATGGCCATTACGTTGTCTGCTCTTGTATCAAGAGCGATTCTTGTAGTAACTCCGTTTCCTTTTGCCCATTCGATCAGACGGCGGATCAGTTCGCTTCCGATTCCCTGCCCCTGGTATTTCTTTGCTACTACGATTCCGAGTTCCCCTTCATGTCTTGATTTGATCTTGTGGGAAGAATGGATTGTTGCGATAGCAACGATTTCTTCTCCGTCTAATGCAAGAAGCATGATATTTGTCTGATTTCCTTCCAGACCGCGGATTTCATCTGCCTGTTCTTCCACATTCATTGGATATTCATCTTTTTCAAAACTTAAATAACTTGTTTCTCCACCTACATAATTGTAAAACGCTACGATATTGGCTGCGTCTTCTACTTTCGCTGTTCTGTAAATAATTTCGCTCATGGCTTTGTCTCCTTTTTTATACTATAATGTATTCTGTTCAAAAAGCCAACTTTTTTGTCAAATCTATAACATTATCTGCCGGCCTTTGAATATTACAATCCAATCTTGTCAGCTATTTTCCTCATGGAATCAAGGGCAATATCAATAAATTCATCAAAATCCATTCCCGTAAACTCAATCGCTTCCATGTAATCTCTGTTTGCTCCGGAAGCAAAGCGAAGTTCTCTAAAACGTTTTAAAACGGATTTATGTTTTACGCTTGCGATTTTTTTGTCCGGATAAATCTGTGCAATAGCTTTCAAAAATCCACTCATAGGGTCCGATGCAAGAACAGCATACTGCAGATTTGTTTTTGCTTTTACGCCGCTTTTTGGATTATGTGCACAGATTGCATCAAACAGAACCTGATCTTCAATTCCTTCTTTTTTTAGGATTTCCACGGAAGTCGGTCCATGGGTTTCCGGATGTTCCCTCCATGGACAGTGTTCTTCATCCAGGTCATGGAGAAGTCCTACGATCCCCCAATCTTCAACCTGATCCGGTGCAAGTTTTTCTGCTACTCCTTTCATGATCGCCTCTACGGCATAAGAATGTTCCAGATAACGTTCGCCTTTCATATATTTATGCAAAATCTCGTAAGCCTGTTCTTTTGTTATCATTCCTTTTCCTCCTGAACTGTCATACTCGTTTTCTCTCTGGTCATCATTATCAAAAAAGGGGCACAGCCTTTTGCTGTACCCCTCTGATCTTATGGTTTATTCTTCCGGTACTACGATCAAATCTTTTGTGAAGTGGTTCAGTACTTCGCATCCGTCTTCTGTTACGATAACAAGGTCTTCGATACGAACTCCGATTCCTTCGTCCATTAAGTAGATACCCGGTTCAATGGAGAATACCTGTCCTACCTGGATGATATCTTCGTTGACAGAAGATACATCTCCGTATTCATGGTCTTCCATACCGATGGAATGCCCTGTTCTGTGTGTGAAGTATTCGCCGTATCCTTTTTCTGTAATGTAGTTACGACATGCAAGGTCAACATCGCACATTCTTGCTCCAGGTTTTACAGCATCAATACCTCTCTGCTGAGCTTCTTTAACGATTTCGTATACTTCTCTTGCTTTATCGGAAACTTCTCCGATAAATACTGTTCTTGTCATATCTGAGCAGTAGTCATTTAAGATACCACCGATGTCAAGAACAACGCTGTCTCCGCGTTTTCCCTTTGTATCGTCTGTTACATGATGCGGATCTGCTCCTGATCTTCCGTAAGCTGTGATAGGATCGAAAGAAACTCCTGAATGTCCTGAAGCTGCATATAATTCACGAACTTTTGCATTTAATTCATTTTCTGAATATCCTTTTACTACTAACGGGATCAGTTCTTCCATAATCTTATCGTTAGCAAGAGATGCTTCTCTCATCAGCTGCTGTTCATGTTCGTCTTTTACCATTCTTACATAGTCAACGATCATGGATCCGTTCAGGAATTTGCTGCCTGCTCCCAATTCCTGAAGTCTCAGCAAGAATCTTGCCGGCCATACTTTATCGATTCCGATCGGTTTGTCTTTTTCTACGAATCTGCTTAAGATTTCTACTCCATCTTCCACATCATCATACCAAACAAGATCTACTCCAAGGTCTTTTTCCTGTGGGAATAATTTGTTAATAACAAGTTTATGATTTCCGTTTACATTCAGATAAAGAGCTAATAATCTTTCACCTGGATGAATCCATTTTCCTGTTAAGTAATAAATTGTCGGAGGATCAGAAATGATCATCTGAGGCATTCCCTGTTCTTCCATTTTAGTTAAAATTCTGTTTAATTTTGTTTGATCCATTGCTATTACCCCACTTTTTATAAAAATTTTCTAGCTACGTTTTATTATAGCCGTATTGTCCACAAAAGTCAATCAACACTATCTTTCTTTTATGCCAGATGCACAATTATCTAATCTGCCAGTGTTCCCATCGGATCCCATGGATTCAGATGGATCGGCTTGCTGGCTACCTGCTGAAGTTGATCTTCTGTCAGATACTTTTTGTTTATAACTGCCTGGTATACGAAACGGTCGAACCACTTCGCATTCATCTGATAAAATCCTTTTTCTCCATGTTCATCGCTCCAGCTATTTTGGATCTTCCATTTTGTAGCTTCTCCGTTTTCATCCAGATTAACGCCTGTGATGACCATGGCATGGTTCATTGCACTGTCTCTGTAATCCAGACCGTGTTCTTTATCGAGGTCAAAATCCATGCCTAATGTGCCTTTGTAATCGTAGCAGTCCGTACTCCAAAGCCCCATATCTCTTTCTCCGTATTTCCCAACATCGCTTCCGAACCATACAAGCTCTCCGTCAGAAAGCTGTCTGATGATCAAATAACGAAGATCCGTCATCGGCAGATTGTAATAGCGTACCGGTCGTCCTTCCGCCACATTTCCGACATAGTCTACAATGTAACTCTTTCCATACGGTTTATCTTTTGTAGGAGAATTGATGATACTTACATAGTCTTCGGCCAGATTTAATCCCACATATTCCTTGTAAAATGTTTTTGGAGTCATATTTTTTATAATGTGATATTTTTTGTCTTTATCTACATATTCAAAATCAAATGTTTTTGGAGGTCTTCCAAAACACATACACAGAAAATGATAAATTTCATCCAGCATTTGTTTCTTCTGTAACTGCACATCCTCTTTCTCTGCCACAGCCTGACGTAATCTCACAGCACACTGGCGAAGCTTCGTATTTAAAAGCTGATTCATTTCATTTGTATGACTGCTCTGGTAAGTTTCTTCCATTGCACTTTTCGGAACAACCCCGTATTTTTCTGTCAAATTCACAAACATATCCCACTGTCCGCCATCTTGGACTCCTGTCATAAGAATCTGCGTCAGCACACGATCGTCTATCGGTCTGTCAGCAAGTGCGATCACGCTTTCCAGCATATAATTTGCTTTTTCAAACTTATCCCAGAATGCCATATAATTTTGTGAAAGTTCAAATTTATCCAAATTACATTTTTTTGCCGTCACTTCTCTCAAGACATTCAGTGCAGAAAAAATCCAACACCGTCCGCTTGCCTTCTGATTTGTCACAGGAAGTGTCGGAATATCCACAGAAAATGCATACTGCGATTTTTCCAGAGAACGATGGCAAAACGAAACATCTTTCACAGAATGCTTATAGAGAGCATTAGTCATTGCTTTACTTAGCACATTGTCATTGTAATTCTCATCGAACTTTGTAAGTTCTTCCATTGTCACACCTTGAAAATTCTTCATTTTTGACCCTCTCCTTGTCTTTTGTTCTTCTTTTCAGTATAACACAAAAACAGGTATTGTGCTAATATTTAACACAATACCTGTCTATGAGTAAACTTTTCTGTTTATTTATAGAAGATTTATTCTTCCGTAATCTCTTCTGAAACAGTTTCTGCTGTTTTTTCCATGTCAACTTCTACACGTTCCGGTTCTTTTTCTTCCGCGTTTTCTTCATTAAGATGTTCTTCGGACTCTCTGCGAAGACGTTCTTCTTCTTTCTGAGCCTCAATCATGGCGTCTGTATTTAACTTAATGTTACGGTATTTGCTCATACCTGTACCAACCGGAATCAGCTTACCGATGATTACGTTTTCTTTCAGACCAATCAGCGGATCGACTTTACCTTTGATTGCTGCCTCTGTCAGGACTTTTGTTGTTTCCTGGAAGGAAGCTGCTGACAGGAAGGAGTTTGTGGCAAGTGCCGCTTTTGTGATACCAAGCATTACCTGTTCTCCTGTTGCCGGTTCTTTTCCTTCTGCAATAAGAGCATTGTTCACATCTTCAAATTCAAGAGTATCTACCATTGTTCCCGGAAGGAATTCAGAATCACCGTTTTCTTCAATACGGATCTTCTTCAGCATCTGGCGAACAATCACTTCGATATGCTTATCGTTGATTTCTACACCCTGCAGACGGTAAACTCTCTGTACTTCCTGAATCATGTAATCCTGTACTGCACGAAGTCCTTTTATCTTCAGGATATCATGCGGATTTACACTACCTTCTGTAAGTTCATCTCCGGCTTCAAGCTGTGCTCCGTCCATAACTTTGATTCTGGAACCGTATGGAATAAGGTATGCTTTTGATTCTCCTGTTTCATTATTTGTGACAATGATCTCACGTTTTTTCTTTGTATCGTTGATCGTTGCCGTACCTGCAAACTCAGTGATGATGGCAAGTCCCTTCGGTTTTCTTGCTTCAAAAAGTTCTTCGACACGAGGAAGACCCTGTGTGATATCGTCCCCGGCAACACCACCTGTATGGAATGTACGCATGGTAAGCTGTGTACCAGGTTCTCCGATAGACTGTGCAGCAATGATACCTACTGCTTCACCAACCTGAACCGGTTCTCCTGTTGCCATGTTTGCACCGTAACATTTTGCACAAACTCCCAAGTGTGATTTACATGTTAAAATCGTACGGATCTTAACTTTCTTGATTTCTTTTCCATCTTTGTCCACACCGTTTGTCACGATTGCTGCCGCTCTCTTCGGTGTGATCATATGGTTTGCTTTTACAAGCACATTTCCGTCTTTATCGCAGATTGTTTCGCAGGAATAACGTCCTGTAATACGTTCCTGAAGACTTTCGATTTCTTCGTTTCCATCCATAAATGCTTTTACATACATACCCGGAATTTCTGCACCCTTCGGTACGCAATCTACTTCACGGATACTCAGTTCCTGAGATACGTCAACAAGACGTCTTGTCAGGTAACCGGAATCGGCTGTACGAAGAGCTGTATCGGAAAGCCCCTTACGAGCTCCATGGGCAGACATGAAGTATTCCAATACGTCAAGTCCTTCACGGAAGTTTGACTTGATAGGCAACTCGATTGTACGACCTGTTGTATCAGCCATAAGTCCACGCATTCCGGCAAGCTGTTTAATCTGTTTGTCGGAACCACGGGCTCCGGAGTCAGCCATCATAAAGATGTTGTTATATTTATCAAGTCCGGAAAGCAGTGCCTCTGTAAGAGCATCGTCAGTTGCTTTCCATGTTTCTACTACTTCTTTGTAACGTTCTTCTTCTGTAATAAGACCACGCTTAAAGTTTCTTGTGATTCTGTCTACCGTATCCTGAGCCTGTTTGATCATTTCCGGCTTCTGCGGAGGCACCGTCATATCAGAAATAGAAACTGTCATCGCTGCTCTTGTAGAGAATTTGTAACCGATTGCTTTTACATTATCAAGCACTTCTGCTGTCGCAGATGCACCATGTGTATTGATAACCTTTTCAAGGATCTTTTTCAGCTGTTTCTTTCCTACATGGAAGTCAACTTCAAGGAGAAGTTCATTTCCTTCTACTTCACGGTTTACAAAACCAAGATCCTGAGGAATGATTTCGTTGAAAAGGAAACGTCCCAATGTGGATTCTACATTTCCTGTCAATGTTCTTCCATCCGGAAGTGTCTTTGTCACACGCACTTTGATTCTGGAATGCAATGTGATCACCTGGTTTTCGTAAGCAAGGATTGCTTCATTTACGCTCTTAAAGCATTTGCCTTCGCCTTTTACACCCGGTCTTTCCTGTGTCAGATAGTAAATACCAAGTACCATATCCTGTGAAGGAACTGCTACCGGACCACCATCGGACGGTTTTAGTAAGTTATTCGGTGAAAGCAGTAAGAAACGACATTCTGCCTGTGCTTCCACAGAAAGCGGAAGGTGAACAGCCATCTGGTCACCGTCAAAGTCTGCGTTGAACGCCGTACATACAAGCGGGTGAAGTTTGATTGCTTTACCTTCTACAAGAATCGGCTCGAAAGCCTGGATTCCGAGTCTGTGAAGTGTAGGAGCACGGTTTAACATAACCGGATGTTCTTTGATAACATCTTCCAACACGTCCCATACTTCTGTCTGAAGTCTTTCTACCATTTTCTTTGCATTTTTAATATTATGAGCCGTACCGTTTGCAACAAGTTCTTTCATTACGAACGGTTTAAATAACTCAATCGCCATCTCTTTCGGAAGACCGCACTGATAAATCTTAAGTTCCGGTCCTACAACGATAACGGAACGTCCGGAATAATCAACACGTTTTCCCAGAAGATTCTGACGGAAACGTCCGGATTTTCCTTTCAGCATATCAGAAAGGGACTTTAATGCACGATTTCCAGGACCTGTTACCGGACGTCCGCGGCGTCCGTTATCGATCAGTGCATCAACCGCTTCCTGAAGCATTCTTTTTTCATTTCTTACGATGATATCCGGTGCTCCAAGTTCCAGAAGTCTTCTCAAACGATTGTTACGATTGATGATTCTTCTGTAAAGGTCGTTCAGATCAGATGTTGCAAAGCGTCCTCCATCCAGCTGAACCATCGGACGAAGATCCGGAGGGATGACCGGAATCACTGTCATGATCATCCATTCCGGCTTGTTTCCTGATTCACGGAAGGCTTCCACAACTTCAAGACGTTTCACGATTCTTGCACGTTTCTGTCCTGTCGCACCTTCCAGACCGTCTTTTAATTCATGATATTCTTTTTCAAGATCAATGCTTTTTAAGAGTTCCTGAATTGCTTCCGCACCCATGCCGACACGGAAAGCACTTCCCCATTTTTCTCTTGCATCTTGATATTCCTGTTCGGATAGCACCTGTTTATACTGTAAATCCGTTTCTCCTTTATCCAGTACGATATAGGAGGCGAAATACAATACCTTCTCAAGTGTTCTCGGAGATAAGTCAAGGATTAATCCCATACGACTTGGAATTCCTTTGAAATACCAGATATGAGATACCGGAGCGGCAAGGGCAATATGCCCCATACGTTCACGACGTACAGCCGCTTTTGTTACCTCTACACCACAGCGGTCACAGACAACCCCTTTATAACGGATTTTCTTATATTTTCCACAGTGACACTCCCAGTCCTTGCTTGGTCCGAAAATTCTTTCACAGAAAAGTCCGTCACGTTCCGGTTTCAGTGTTCTATAGTTAATTGTTTCCGGTTTTGTTACCTCTCCCCTTGACCACTCCAAGATCTTTTCAGGTGATGCCAGTCCGATCTTAATGGCGTCAAAGGTCATTGGCTGATACGTGGCTTCATTATTATTTCCTGTCATTACGGCACCCCTTTCTATTCTTCGTCAGACATTTCGTCGAATTCAATTGCAAAGTCTTCGTCGTTAAAATCCAGTTCATCCTCTGGTTCTTCATCGATGTCAACTAATTCTTCTCCCTGGAATTCCTGTTCGGAGAATCCGTGTTCTCCGTATGATTCTTTTTCGTGATTATATCTTCTGTCACCTTCGATGATGGCATTCAAATTTGTTTCACCATAATCGGATGTTTCCATAATTTCCACTTCTGTGTTGTCTTCTCTGAGGACACGAACATCGAGTCCGAGGGATTGAAGTTCTTTCAGAAGTACCTTGAATGATTCCGGAATACCCGGTTCAGGAATATTATCACCTTTGATGATGGCTTCGTATGTTTTCACACGTCCAATCACATCGTCAGATTTTACTGTGAGAATTTCCTGAAGTGTGTAAGATGCACCATAAGCTTCCAGTGCCCAAACTTCCATTTCCCCGAAACGCTGTCCACCAAACTGAGCTTTACCACCCAGAGGCTGCTGTGTAACGAGAGAGTAAGGACCTGTGGAACGTGCATGAATCTTATCATCTACCAGATGGTGAAGTTTCAGGTAATGCATGTGTCCGATCGTAACCGGGCTGTCGAAAAATTCTCCTGTACGTCCGTCTCTCAAGCGCACTTTACCGTCTCTTGAAAGCGGAACCCCTTTCCAGAGTTTTCTGTGTTCTCTGTTGTCATACAGATACTGCATCACTTCAGGAAGAAGTTCTTCTTTATGTTTTGCTTCAAATTCTTCCCATGTCAGATTTACATAATCATTTGCAAGATCCAGTGTATCCATAATATCGTTTTCATCCGCTCCGTCGAATACCGGCGTTGCAATGTTAAATCCAAGTGCTTTGGCAGCAAGACTTAAATGGATTTCAAGTACCTGTCCGATGTTCATACGTGACGGCACACCAAGAGGATTCAAAACGATATCAAGCGGACGTCCGTTCGGAAGGAACGGCATATCTTCTACCGGAAGTACACGGGAAACAACACCCTTGTTACCATGACGTCCGGCCATTTTATCTCCTACGGAAATCTTTCTCTTCTGTGCGATGTAAATACGTACAGACTGGTTTACTCCAGGCGGAAGTTCATCTCCGTTCTCTCTTGTAAATACTTTGGCATCTACAACAATACCATATTCTCCATGCGGCACTTTCAGAGATGTATCCCTTACTTCGCGTGCCTTTTCTCCGAAAATTGCTCTTAACAGCCTTTCCTCCGCCGTTAATTCTGTTTCTCCCTTCGGAGTCACCTTACCAACAAGGATATCTCCCGCACGTACTTCCGCACCGATACGGATGATACCTCTTTCGTCAAGGTCTTTTAATGCTTCATCACCAACGCCCGGAATATCTCTTGTGATTTCTTCCGGTCCGAGTTTTGTATCACGGGCTTCTGCTTCATATTCTTCAATATGAACAGATGTATATACATCATCCTGCACAAGACGTTCACTTAACAGTACGGCATCTTCGTAATTATATCCTTCCCATGTCATAAATCCGATGAGAGGGTTCTTTCCGAGAGCCATCTCTCCGTTGGATGTAGAAGGGCCGTCTGCGATGACTTCTCCCATTTCTACTCTGTCACCCTTGAATACAATCGGTCTCTGGTTATAGCAGTTGGACTGGTTGCTTCGTAAAAATTTTGTAAGCTTGTATGTCTTTTTCACTCCATCGTCCTGTTTGATAACGATTTCTGTGGAAGTAGATCTCTCTACAACACCTGCTGCTTCCGCAACAACACATACACCTGAGTCTACTGCAGATTTTTCTTCCATACCTGTTCCGACAACCGGAGCTTCTGTTGTAAGAAGCGGCACTGCCTGACGCTGCATATTTGATCCCATGAGTGCACGGTTAGCATCGTCGTTTTCAAGGAAAGGAATCAATGCTGTCGCAACAGAGAATACCATCTTAGGAGATACGTCCATGTAGTCAAATTTGCTTCTTTCGTATTCCTGTGTTTCTTCACGGTAACGACCGGATACGTTCTTTCTCACGAAATGTCCTTCTGCATCCAGTTCTTCGTTGGCCTGTGCTACATGATAATTGTCTTCTTCATCAGCTGTCATATAAACAACTTCATCTGTAACAACCGGATTTTCCGGATTTGTTTTATCTATCTTACGGTACGGAGCTTCGATAAATCCGTACTGATTAATTCTCGCATATGTTGCCAGTGAGTTGATAAGACCGATGTTCGGACCTTCAGGTGTTTCGATCGGACACATTCTTCCATAATGAGAATAGTGAACGTCTCGAACCTCAAATCCTGCACGGTCTCTTGAAAGACCTCCCGGTCCCAATGCGGAAAGACGTCTCTTATGTGTCAGCTCACCAAGCGGATTGTTCTGATCCATGAACTGGGAAAGCTGTGAAGATCCAAAGAATTCCTTCACTGCCGCCGTAACTGGTTTGATATTGATCAGAGACTGCGGTGAAATACCTTCCAAATCTTGAGTCGTCATTCTTTCACGAACGACTCTTTCTAATCTGGAAAGACCAATCCTGTACTGGTTCTGTAACAATTCTCCCACCGCACGGATACGTCTGTTTCCGAGGTGGTCGATATCATCGTCGTTTCCAAGACCATATTCCAGATGCATATTGTAGTTGATAGATGCAAAAATATCTTCTTTTGTAATATGCTTCGGAATCAATTCGTGGATATTTTTCTTGATGGCATCTTTCAGCTCTTCGATATCTCCTGCCGTTTCTTCCAGAAGTCCCGCAAGAACAGGGTAGTATACAAGTTCTGTCACACCGACTTCCTTTGGATCGATTCCTGTTACTTCCTGAAGATCTACCGCCATGTTGGAAAGAACTTTAATATCTCTTTCTTCACCTTCGCGGCTCATCCATACATACGGAACCGCATTGTTCTGGATTGTATCGGCGAGTTCTCTTGTTACTTCAGTACCTGCTTCTGCAAGTATCTCGCCTGTAAGCGGACTTACTACATCTCTTGCCAGAATATGTCCCGTGATTCTGTTTTTGAGGAGTAACTTCTTATTAAATTTATAACGTCCTACTTTTGCAAGATCATAACGTCTCGGATCAAAGAACATGCTTGTGATAAGGCTTTCCGCACTATCTACCGCAAGCGGTTCACCCGGACGGATTTTCTTATATAATTCAAGCAGACCTTCCTGGTAGTTCTCAGCCGTATCCTTTCCAAAACTTGCCAGGATTTTCGGCTCTTCACCGAAGAGTTCAATGATTTCCGGGTTGGTACCTACACCTAACGCACGAATCAATACAGTGATCGGTACCTTTCTTGTTCTATCTACTCTTACATAGAAAACGTCATTAGAGTCTGTTTCGTATTCCAGCCATGCTCCACGGTTTGGAATTACTGTACATGAATACAGCTCTTTACCGATCTTATCATGTGCGATTCCGTAATAAATTCCTGGGGAACGTACAAGCTGACTTACAATAACACGTTCTGCACCATTGATGACAAAAGTACCTGTTTTTGTCATAATAGGCAAATCGCCCATAAAGATTTCATGTTCATTGATTTCATCTGTTTCTTTATTATAAAGTCTTACTCTTACTTTTAAAGGTGCCGCATAAGTTGCATCTCGTTCTTTGCATTCCTCAATCGTATATTTCACATCATCTTCACATAATGTAAAATCTACAAATTCCAGACTAAGCTGTCCGCTGTAATCTGTGATAGGGGAAATATCATCAAATACTTCTTTTAACCCTTCATCCAGGAACCACTGATAAGAGTCCTTCTGAACTTCGATCAGATTCGGCATCTCAAGAACTTCTTTTTGTCTGGAATAAGTCATACGGGAACTTCTTCCGCTTTTCATGGGACGAATTCTGTTTTTCTCCATTGACGTTTCACTCCTTGTATAATTATTTTCGTGAAAATCACCAGTTTTCATGTTGCTTCGTGGGATTTCCAAGCGCTTTTGCACCCGTTTCATGGCGCAACTTCCCACAATAGCGCATTTTTTACTATATCATATAGTTTTTAGGGTTGTCAAGTACTTTTATCAAATCGCCAGATAACAAAAAAGGGCAGAACCTGTAAAGATTCTGCCCTTGGCATTCGTTTAACGAAATTATTTAACGTTAACTTCTGCTCCTTCAGCTTCAAGTTTAGCTTTGATTTCTTCAGCTTCTTCTTTGGAAGCGCCTTCTTTAACTACCTTCGGAGCTCCGTCTACTAATTCTTTAGCTTCTTTTAATCCAAGTCCTGTGATTTCACGAACAACTTTGATTACTTTAACTTTAGATGCACCAGCGGAAACTAATTCTACATCGAATTCTGTTTTTTCTTCTGCTGCTCCACCTTCTGCTCCAGCTGCTGCTACTACAACACCTGCTGCTGCGGATACACCAAATTCTTCTTCACATGCTTTTACTAAATCGTTTAATTCTAATACGGATAATTCTTTGATAGCTTCAATAAATTCAGCTGTTGTTAATTTTGCCATTGTATTTACCTCCATGATTTGTTTTGGTTGATTTTCTTTTTGAATCAATTATTCAGCTGTTGTTTCAGCTGCTTCTTCTGCCGGAGCTTCTGCTGCGGCTGCCACACATTCACCTGCTCCGCCTTTTTCAGCGATCTGATTAAGCACACGAGCCAGATTTGTAATAGGTGACTGTAAGCTTCCAAGTAATTTGGAAATGAGTTCTTCTCTTGACGGAATCTTGGATAATTCTGTGATTCCTGCTGCATCATAAACTGTTCCTTCAACAACACCGGCTTTTACTTCAAGTGCTTCTGCTGTTTTAGCGAACTTGCAGATGATTCTTGCAGGAGCTGTAGCATCTTCTTTAGATACTGCCATAGCACTCGGTCCATCGAGATATTCTTCAAGGCCTGCAAAATCTGTTCCTTCAAAAGCTCTCTTCATCATTGTGTTCTTGCAGACTTTGTAGATAACACCTGCTTCTCTTAACTGTTTACGCAGTTCTGTATCCTGTGCTACTGTAAGTCCACGGTAGTTAACAAGTACAACAGACTGTGCATCTTTGATGTCTTCAGCAATTGCCTGCACGATTGGCTGTTTTAATTCCACTTTTGCCACGATTGGTGCACCTCCTTATAGTATTATGAGCTGCCAGAAAAAAACCTCTCTGCATAAAGACAGAGAGGTCTAAATTCAAGGTAAAGAATTTAAATCTTCCTCGGTAGGCGTTTTAAACCTTATGCCATCCGGCACCTACTGTCTTCGGCAGTTTCCATGTAAATATATCATGCCGTCCGGGTCTTGTCAATAGTTTTTCGCATTTATTTTACATTTTCCGAATCATGGAAGTCGTAATGATTCTATGCTACAATAACAGAACAAACGTTATTGTCCATGTATTTGATTTTTACTTATTTATTATATATAAGGAGGCAATCTCATGATTTTAATTCAAAATGCAGACGTATTTACACCAGAATATATCGGAAAAAAAGATGTTCTTTTATGCGGCGGTAAAATCGAAACCATTTCGGACTCCATCAATTTCGGCTCTCTTTTTCCGTTTTGCTATGTGATTGACGGAACCGGCAAAAAGCTGGTACCCGGCATCATCGATCCCCATGTACATATTACCGGAGGAGGTGGCGAGGGAAGTTTTCATACACAGGTTCCTCCCCTCTCCCTTTCCGAATTGATAAAGGGCGGAGTTACTACGGTTGTCGGCCTGCTTGGAACCGATGGCATCACCCGCAGCGCGGAAAACCTGATTGCAAAAGCGAAGTCTTTAAAAGAGGAAGGTCTTTCCGTCTATGCCTGTACCGGTTCCTATTCCTACCCAAGCTGCACATTGACAGAATCGGTTCAAAAGGACATCTTGTTCATCGATGAGATCATCGGAGTCAAGCTCGCTCTTTCCGACCATCGTGCTCCTAATGTTTCTCTCGAAGAACTGATCCGTCTTGGAAGTGACGTCCGTGTTGCCGGTATGCTTTCCGGAAAATGCGGAATGGTCACATTACATATGGGTGACGATATCCGAGGGCTTTCTCTTGTAAGAGAAGCACTTCAAAATACGTCCATCCCGGCCAAAACCTTCCATCCTACCCACGTCAACCGTAACCGCAGGCTTTTAGAAGAGGCTTTTGATTTTGCACGACAAGGCGGCTATATTGACCTGACATGTGGAATCACAGGCTGCGACAGGCCTGCCGCCTGCATTGCTAAGGCCTCCGAACGGGAAATTCCTTTGGATCGGATCACCATCAGTTCCGATGGCATGGGAAGCTGGTCCACCTATGATGATGCCGGGAACCTCCTGGAAATCGGATATTCATCCTGCGATACCCTTTACAAAGAACTTCAAGTGCTTGTCCGGGAATACGGTATGCCGTTAGAAAAGGCACTTTCCTTTATGACCGCAAACACCGCACGTTCTCTTGAAATTTTCCCTAAAAAAGGATGTATACAGACCGGTTCCGATGCCGACCTTCTCCTTTTGACCGAAGAACTGGATCTGGATACCGTGATTGCAAACGGAGAAATCTTTATGGAAAACGGCAGGCTGATCAAAAAGGGCACTTACGAAAAGTAAGGGATTTCCCTTTTCTTTCTTCATCTGTTCTGCTATACTAGGATACGCATTTATAAAATCGGGCAGCCGGCCCGGACTGGTTCGTGAACTTCCCAGGATAAAAAACCAAGTATCTCAAACAATAAAAAAAGAAAAGGAGATTGGAGAATGAATGCACGAAAAGTAATTATAGACTGTGATCCGGGGATCGATGATTCACTGGCATTGATGCTGGCACTGTCTTTACCTGAAATTGATGTCATCGGAATCACGGTTGTGTGCGGAAATGTACCTGTCACAAAAGGCAGCGAAAATGCACTGAAAGTTTTAAGCTGGATGAGCCGCACGGATATTCCGGTATATATCGGCGAGGCAAAACCCCTTGTCCGTCCATATGTAGATGCCATGGATACCCATGGGGATGATGGCCTTGGCAATTCCGGATTCCCGGCACCTTCAGAATGCCACGCAAACGAAGATGCCGTTTCTTATCTGGCATCTGTCCTTTCATCCCGGGATGACATCTCGGTAATCGCACTTGGACCTATGACAAATCTTGCAAAACTTCTGGAAGTCAATCCGGAGGCTTTCTGCAATATCCGGGAACTGATTTCCATGGGAGGCACTTACAAATCCCATGGCAACTGCTCTCCTGTTGCAGAATACAATTACTGGTGCGATCCGGATGCAGCTGCGAAAGTATACGAGGCGTTTTCCACATTGCCTGCTTTGAAGGACAAAATAATCCACATGATAGGATTGGATGTCACCAGAAAAATTGTTCTTACACCAAATCTTCTGGAATATATGAAAAATGTCAATCCGGATCTCGGAGCAAAGATTGAAGCAATTACCCGGTTTTATTTTGACTTTCACTGGAAACAGGAGGGTGTTATCGGCTGTGTCATAAATGACCCTCTTGCCGTTGCTTATTTTGCGGACCGGACATTGTGCAGCGGATTTGATACCTATACCGCCGTAGAAACAGAGGGAATCAGCTACGGCCAGACTCTTTGCGATGCGTTTCACATCTGGAACCGCCCAAATAACAGCCGGATACTTGCACAGGTAGATACGAAGCGATTTATGCTCACATTCCTTTGCAATGTCCTTGGTGCTTCCCAAAAAGAAGCCGACTGTGTGCTAGACCAGATTCTTGTCAAGGAGGTGTAGGAGTTGAAAAAGCTGAAGTTAACCATGCCGCAGATGTCCTTTCTGGCACTTGCCGCTGTTCTGAATATTATCGGGGCGAACCTGGCTTTGTTTTTAAAACT
Organism: uncultured Drancourtella sp.; assembly: GCA_937880845.1. Taxonomy (GTDB): domain Bacteria; phylum Bacillota; class Clostridia; order Lachnospirales; family Lachnospiraceae; genus Sellimonas. Next base: position 13,471 of record CALFLL010000061.1, on the reverse strand, counting down.
TCCTTTTTATATGGATACTCTTGGCACCTTCCTTGCAGCCATGCTGTTCGGTCCGATATACAGTATGATACCGGGACTGTTGAGCGGACTTTTAATGGGATTCACAACAGATATCTATTCGTTGTTCTTCCTTCCGGTTCAGCTTATCATCGGTCTTACGGCAGGATTTTTCTTTCATAACCGAAAATCGGAATCCCGTGTGGCGCTTCCTTTTTACGCATTACTTGTTTCTCTTCCGGGAACGGTTGTTTCTGCGTGCATCAGCGCATTTGTATTCGGAGGAATCACTTCATCCGGTTCCACCGTCTTTGTACAGCTTCTGCACCGTACCGGGCTTAATCTGACTGCAAGTGTATTTTGTGTCCAGTTTTTGACCGACTATATCGATCGTGCCATTATGCTCTTAGTTGCAGCATTGATTTTAGGAGCACTTCCCAATTCTATACTTGGCACATTAAAGAAAGGATGTCATTCTTATGGATCGTTACAGTAAAATAACCAACAAAAACCAACGCGAGATCGTTCTTCTGAAAGGACATCCCTGTGTCTGGGGGAAATGCCGTTTCTGCGATTATATTGACGATAATTCCAGAGATACTGATGCAATCGTACAATTAAACCGGGAGATTCTTTCCTCCATCACAGGAGAATTCGGAGTTTTGGAAGTCATCAATTCCGGAAGCTGTTTTGAGCTTCCAAAACAAACTCTGGAGGATATCCGTAAAATCGTTCAGGAAAAAGGAATCAAAAAACTCTTTTTTGAAGCCCACTGGATCTACAAAAACCGCCTGGATGAGATGCGGGAATTCTTTGGCATTCCAATCATCTACAAAACCGGTGCCGAAACATTTGACTACGATTTCCGCGAACATTATCTGAATAAACATGCGGACTTTAAAGATGCCGAAGAATTAAGCCGTTATTTTGATTCTCCTTGTCTGATGGTGGGGATCAAAGGGCAGACAAAAGAAATGATCCGATATGATATCGAATGTCTGAAGAAATATTTCCGCTTAGGCACCATCAACGTGTTTACCAACAACACAACAGATGTCAAACGAGATGACGAACTTATAAAATGGTTTTTAAAAGAATATCGATATTTAGAAGATGATCCGTCCATCGAAGTCCTGTATGAAAACACAGACTTTGGAGTAGGGGATTAAAAGAGCTTCCGGAAAGCACAAAACTTTCCGGAAGCTTTTCTTTTTACTTTACTTCGTTTTTATTTTTCTTTACACCTGCAAGATAAATACAAGATGTAATACTTCCACAAAGAGGAAGAATTCCAAATAAGGAAAACACGGCTTCAAGAGCAACGGCTATATTAAAAACAATGCCTAGTAAAAATAATAAATTTAAAATCAGACGAATAGAAAAATAAGACACCATCACAACCCCAAAGATATTCTGCTTTTTGCTTCTCTTTCTGTCACCACAGCGTCTTACACTCCAAATCCCTCCTGCCAGTGAAACGATAGCAAATAAAATCTCCTGAATGACCCACCAGTCCCACTTCTCTATATTCATTGTCCTGAAATTTTCCAGAATTTCAGGATAGGAAATCGCACTTAAAAAAGAATTCACTACCATAATTCCAAGAATCCACACCGCAACCGCACCATAAACGATAAAAAAAATACCAGCACCTTTTACCTGTTTTCTTCCTTTTCCCATCTGCTTGCCTGTAGAAGCAAAAAGAATATCTTCCGCAAATTTTTTCTCATCCTCTCCGATCACATCTTTTAAGCTGCTTTCACGCATTCTTGATTCCTTTGCCATTCCGATCAGTTCTCTTCTGATATTTTCCTGCTCTTCTTCTACAACCCCACCGGAACGGATATATCGAATAATTCTTCGAAGCAACGCCCAGTCTTCATCTGTTAAACCGGATTCATCCATATTATTTTTCTTTTCTATATCCTGGATATCCTTCATATTAATCGTCTCCTTCCAAAATACGGTTCATGGATTCTTCTACCATTTTCCAGCAAAGTTCAAATTCTTTTAAGTACTCTTCCCCTTCTTCTGAGATTGTATAATATTTCCTGTCCGGTCCTAAAGGCGATGGTTTAAACTCCCCTTGGATCATTCCCTTCTTCTCCAAACGGATTAACAAAGGATAAATTGTCCCTTCTTTCAATTCCTCGAATCCGTATTTTTGCAAATGCACCATGATTTCATATCCGTAATTTTCCTCTTTTGAAAGGATCTTTAGAATGGCACCCTCCAAAGTTCCTCTCATCAGCTGTGATTTATCATACATATCATCGCCTACCTTGTACTGCCAAATAGCTTCTATCTACATTGTGGCACAAAGTAGTCGGAATGTCAAGACTCCCACAAAAAAAAGAGCCGTGTATACACACGACTCTTTTTATCTACATCAATTCAATTAAGCTAATTTAGCCGGATTTACTTTTACGCCAGGTCCCATTGTAGATGTAAGTGTAATGCTCTTCAGGTACTGACCTTTTACTGCAGCCGGTCTTGCTTTATTGATTGCATCAATAAGCGTCTGGAAGTTGTCCGCTAACTGTTCTTCGGTGAAAGAAGCTTTTCCTACCGGTACATGGATGATATTTGTTTTGTCCAATCTGTATTCAATCTTACCAGCTTTGATATCCTGGATAGCTTTTGTAACGTCCATTGTTACTGTACCAGCCTTCGGGTTTGGCATTAAACCTTTTGGTCCAAGTACACGTCCAAGACGTCCAACAACACCCATCATATCTGGTGTAGCTACAACTACGTCAAAGTCGAACCAGTTGTCTTTCTGGATTCTTGGGATCAGATCTTCTCCTCCTACGTAATCTGCTCCTGCTGCTTTTGCTTCTTCAGCTTTTGCATCTTTAGCAAATACGAGAATACGAACTTTTTTACCTGTTCCGTGCGGCAGTACAACTGCACCACGAATCTGCTGATCTGCATGACGTCCGTCACATCCTGTTCTGATGTGAGCTTCGATTGTTTCATCAAATTTAGCTGTTGCAGCTTTTTTAACTAATGCTACTGCTTCATCTCTGTCGTAAAGGTTTCCTCTTTCGATCAGTTTAGAAGCTTCGATATATTTCTTTCCTCTTTTCATCTTATAACCTCCTAGTGGTAATATCGGGAGCGAGCCCTCCCACGTTTCCTTGTTTACAATTAGTCAACTACTGTAACACCCATGCTTCGGCATGTACCGGCGATCATGCTCATAGCAGCTTCAACGCTTGCTGCGTTTAAGTCCGGCATTTTTAATTCAGCGATTTCCTGAACCTGAGCTTTTGTGATTGTCGCTACTTTTGTTTTGTTCGGTACACCGGAACCAGATTTGATCTTACAAGCTTTTTTGATCAGAACTGCTGCCGGTGGTGTCTTTGTAACAAAGCTGAAGCTTCTGTCATTGTAAACTGTGATTACTACAGGGATGATCAAATCTCCCTGATCTGCTGTTCTTGCATTGAACTGTTTTGTAAATTCTACGATATTAACTCCGTGCTGTCCAAGAGCAGGTCCAACCGGAGGAGCCGGTGTTGCCTTTCCAGCAGGAATCTGTAATTTAATATAACCTTCTACTTTTTTAGCCATTATTTTGTACCTCCTTGTGGTATTTGCGGGGATTTCCCTCCCACTTAATTTACGCTACATTTTTTTGACATCTGAAAAACCGATTTCCACCGGTGTTTCACGACCAAATAATTCAACATTGATTGTTAAGCTCTGCTTCTGCGTGTTGATAGACTGGATAACTCCGACTGTATCGGCCCACGCTCCGGAAACAACATTTACTGTATCTCCCACTTCAAAATCAATCACAATGTCTTCTTTCTTAATTCCAAGCGGTTCCATCTCAGAATCTGTCAACGGCACCGGCTTAGATCCTGGTCCTACAAATCCGGTTACGCCTCTGGTATTACGTACTACATACCAGGTATCGTCATTCATAACCATGTGAATCAGTACATATCCCGGAAATAACTTCCTCTGGGCTGCTTTCTGAACTCCGTTTTTGAGTTCCACCACATCCTGCATCGGAACTCTGACTTCCAGAATCTGATCTTCCAGGTGTCTGTTTTCAATTGTCTTATCAATGTTGGCTTTTACTTTGTTTTCATACCCGGAATAGGTATGAACTACATACCATTTTGCCTCTGACATAAAATCACCTTTCTCCTGTCAGGTTTTCAGTTTCTAACGAACTAAGAAATCAATTCCGAATTTCAGAAGCGCATCGACAACCGCGATAATCGCTCCCAGGATTACAGAAACAGAAACGACTGCTGCTGTTTGTTTCGCAAGTGTCTTTTTGTCTGGCCAGATAATTTTCTTAAACTCCGCTTTTAAACCCTGGATTTTACTTGGTTTCTTTGCGTTTGTTTTAGAATCGCCCATAACATCCACTCCTTTTCCAAACGACTATTTCGTTTCTTTGTGTACTGTGTGAGACTTGCAGAATCTGCAATACTTCTTAGTTTCCATGCGTTCCGGATGAGCTTTCTTATCCTTAGTCATGTTGTAATTACGCTGTTTACATTCTGTACATTCTAATGTAATTCTTGTACGCACAACTTCCACCTCGCTTTTTTTCACTTCATTTTTACTTGTTACGCGGCAGTTTGCGAAACTGCCTGATTTTAGGCATAAAAAAAAGACCTATACTTCCATTCGCTTTCTTAGAATATCACAAAGTCAAATGGTACGTCAAGTCTTTTCCTTATGTTTTCTCTGTATTCTTGTTTATTTTCGAGAAATTAATGCCGGAAATGCTTTCCGGCATTTTGTCTTTGTCGGTTAAATTATGATGCCCGCGGAAGTGATGATTCCAACACCCGATATAAGTAGTCCGGAATCCCCATCCGGCAGGCATCTTATTTTTTGTTACTACATACGATTTTTTTTATTCAATGCTTTCTGTTTCGATAATGAACTTCACATTTCCGTCCAGATCATCCGGCTTTCCGCTATATGTATCATAATCCCAGTCCTCCGATACAAGAAGCTTCATACGATCCACAATGCTTCCCAGTTTATCTTCTACTGTTTCTTGAAGCTTCTTTATACCCTCTTCATTAAACTGTTCTGCTCCTTGGCTAAGCTGTTTTGCCCCATCATCTAAAGCAGCAATTCCCGCTCCGATTTGTGTACTTGCCAGACCGAGTTCTTTTGCTCCGCCTGTCAGTTTATTTACACCGGAATTCATATCGCCTGCCCCTTTTCTGAGAGCCTGACTGTTATTTGCAAGTGCCCGGGCTCCTGAGATAAACTGTCCCGACAGTTCGTTCAATCCGCTATTTAACTCCTGCGTACCTCCTGCCAAAGTAGTGACTCCCGCCATTAAGACAGGCGTATTATTTTTTATCTGTTGCGCCCCTTTCATCAACATATCATTAGCACTTCCAAGCTGATCAAAACCTTTAAGAAGAGCATCGATTCCGTTTGTCGCATCCGACAGAGAAGATGTGGCATCGTTTAATGTTCCAAGATTAGAAGAAAATGTTCCGATGGCTGTATTTAATCCTTTCATTCCCGTATTTAACTGTTTCACATTTTCTTTGAGTGTTTCTATCGGCTTCTCCGGAATCTGATCTTTCATATCTGTAATCTGGTCTAATTTTCCCTGAAGTTCCTGTAATTGTGGCTGAAGACCTGTCATGGTCTGTTTTACCTTGTCAAAGGACGCCTGCATCTGCTTCATCATGCTTTGAAGATTTCCAAAATCCGGCTTCGGAATCTGAACCTGAATATCCAGGCTTGGGATATCGTCCAGATCTTTGATATCTCCTGCATTAATCTGAGCTCCTTTCAAAGTATTGACAACACCTGTCAACCGCTGTGCAAGCTGTGTATCCCCTTTCCTTTCTGCCTGGGTAATCTGTGTATTCAAATCCTGTATTGCCTTCTGTACCTTAGCGTTGGAATCCTGTGTCTGCTGCCGTACAGATGCAAGCTTGGTATTTCTGTCCCGAATCTGGCTGTTTACCTGGTTTACCACCTTTTCTTCCGCCTGCTGCATTGCCTTCTGACATGCTGTATCCAACGATTCCAACTGATTATATAAAGACTGCATTTCTCCCATCATTTTGGTCCCCACGTCCATCATTTGGCTGACCGGGGTTAAAATTTCTTTTTTCATCATCTCGGAAAGCCCCTCTGTTTCATCGATCAGATTCTGTCCGGCCTCAGCCATATCATCTATTTTTCCCATCATACTTCCCATGGATTCCAACGCATCTTCCAGTTTTTGTGTTCCGGAAGCAAGAGCCTTAGATGCTGCTTTGATATCTTCTGCACTTGTTCCTTCTCCGTCAATCGAACTATAAAGTCCCGAAACCGCATGTTGGATTTGTGTCAGTCCCACTTTCAATGATGACAGTTCTTTTGCACCATCTGCCAATGCTTCCTCTCCTTTTACATAATCCGTGATTCCGTCAGAAAGCAGAGAAGTTCCGTCTGTATAATCCTTTACCCCTTGAATGACTGCATTTACTCCGTTGACATATTCTGTCACTTTGACAGTCATTTCTCCGTCTTTTCCCAGGTATGTCTGAATACCGTTATTTAATGTATCCACTCCTTTTGTATAGGAATCGATTCCGGAGGATAGTTCTTTTGCTCCTCCCTGAAGTGCCGTGATCCCGCTTTGCAGCGTCCGTATTCCCGCATCAAAGTCTTTATATTTTTCATCCAGAACAGAAGCTCCGTCTGCCAGGTCTTTAGAACCTGCCACCAGTTCAAGGGCGGCATCTTCCAGGTCATCCATTGCATCTTTTAGTGCATCAAAATCCGTAAGCTGATTCACATCAATTTCTTCCAGTAAATCCGGAAGTGCTACGGTAAATGTTGAATTCATTGCAAAATCCTTGACATCCGCAGTAATCTCCAGACTTTCCGGAAGGGATATAGCCGACTCTTCCTTTAATCCGTCCATTCCAAGGCTTTCCTTCATTCCCGGCATGGCAACTCCAACGACCATGTTTCTTTGACCGTCGGAAATCACTTTCCCATTGTCTATTTTCACATTGGAGAATACATCATCTGGAAGTATCATCCCTGTCACCATCATAAAGGGACTATACAATTCCTCCTCTTTTCCGTCAATCTTTACCTTCTTTTTTTCTTTGTTTTCATAATCGATCTTAATCTTCAGTTGTCCGCTTTTTCCTTTCAATTTCTCCGGTGACATTTCCTTGCCATCCAAATAATAAGTAAATTTTACAGAAACCGGAAGTTCTTTTTTACTTGTACCCTGATAATAAATATCTTTTCCTTCCGTCTTCCATACGATGGAATCCTGAGATATTTTAAAGCTTTCATTTCCCTTTACATTTTTAATATCTTGAAGTTCGGATTTATCTTTTAATTCTTTTTCTTTTCCTGCATTTTTCAACCAGTCGGACACCGTGATTTTTTCTTCCTTTCCACCGGCATCTGCATTGACATAAACTGTTTCGTCTTTTGACACCACCCGGTCTTTTGTATCTGCGGCAAAAACCGGAGTAGCCGTTATGACACCTGTCATTCCGACCGCAATTCCTGCCATTACTTTTCTTTTCATATTATTTTTGCTCATGATTTATACCCCTTTCTTTGTCTTTTTTGCTAAAAATCCGATTGACATTTTACAGATTAACTTATCAAATATGACGAACATTGCCGGCAACACCAAAATAACAACACACATACTGATGATCGCACCTCTTGCAAGAAGTGTACAGATAGATCCGATCATATCTACCTGAGAGTAACATGCCACTCCAAAGGTTGCCGCAAAGAAACTCAATCCGCTGCTTATGATGGACAACATACTTGTTTTGTGTGCAACTGCAATTGCATCTCTTTTTGCACGCCCTCTCCTGCGTTCTTTCTGATACCTGCTGGTCATCAAAATAGCATAATCCACGGTGGCTCCAAGCTGGATCGTTCCGATTACGATTCCGGCTACAAACGGAAGGCTTACATTCTGATAATACGGAACTGCCATGTTGACACAGATTGCAAATTCAATTACGGCCACAAGAATCACCGGAAGGGAAATGGACTTAAATATGATCATGATAATAATGAAAATAGCAATAATGGAAATAATGTTTACCGTTTTAAGATCCACATCCGTAACATCCTGAAGGTCTTTCATCAACGGAGCCTCCCCTATTACCATTGCATCGTTTTCATATGATTTGACAATCTTATCTATTTCATCTATCTGCTTATTCACTTGAGGAGTTGCAGATTCATATTCCGAACATACAAATGCCAATTCATATTTATCACTTTGCAACATACTCTTCAAATCATCCGGTATCATAGATTCCGGAACAGCAGGACCGACCACACTGTTTAATCCCAGTGCCCATTTTACTCCTTTTACCTTTTCTACCTCATCCAGCATCGCTCTTTTTTGTTTGCTGTCCAGATTTTTATTCATAAGGATCATATGCATATTACTCATATGAAAATCTTCTTTTAGCTTTTCATTTGCCACATTGGACTCCAACGAAGCCGGAAGAGAATCTGCAATATTATAATAAATCTTTGTACGAGAATTTCCGTAAACTGCAGGAAGCAAAATTACAAGAAACAATATGATCCATACTTTATAATGTTTTGTGATAAATGCAGACGGTCTGTCAAGATTTTTAATAAGCGGTCGATGTTTTGTCTTTTCAATCTGCTTATCAAAAATCAAAATCAGCGATGGAAGGAGAGTAACACAGCAGATCACGCCGATCACAACACCTTTTGCCATAACGATACCCAAATCTTTTCCGAGTGAAAATGTCATAAAACAAAGTGCAACAAACCCTGCGATTGTTGTAACCGAACTTCCCACTACGGATTTAAAGGTATTGGAAATGGCATGCCCCATAGCACGTTCCTTTTGCCCCGGAAAGCGGAGTTTATTTTCCTCATAGCTATTTAAAAGAAAAATTGAATAATCCATCGTAACCCCTAGCTGAAGAACTGCTGTTAAGGCCTTAGTAACATAAGAAATTTCTCCCAGGAAAAAGTTACTTCCCAGATTATAAAGAATCGCAACCCCGATACTTAAAAGGAAAAACACCGGAACAAGAAAGGATGTTCCCGTAAGTTCCAAAATCAAAAAAGCAAGTGCTGCCGCTATCAGAACATAAATGGGAAGTTCCTGTAAACATAGATTTTTAATATCTGTGACGATTCCTGTCATTCCACTAATAAAACACTGCTTATCTACCATATGTCTCATCTGGGTTACAGCCTCCATGGAAGCATCCGAAGAAGTTGTATCGTCAAACAAAACCAACATCATCGTTGCATCTCCCTGAAAAAAAGCTTCTCTTAAATCTTTCGGGATCATATCTGTCGGCAGACTGATGTCAGCCACATCGTCATACCATAACACATCTTCTACATGCGGAATTTTACTGAACTTATCTTCCAGCTTCTGAACATCTTTCAGTTCCATCCCTTCTGTTACAACCATGGAAAAAGCTCCCATTCCGTATTCGTCCACCATGATATCCTGACCTGCTACGGTTTCAAGTTCTTTGGGAAGGTAGCTTAAAAGATCATAATTGACTTTTGTTTTCACCGTTCCGATTATCGATGGAATCAGTAATAATATACTGATAATCAGAATCGCTATCCTGTGTTTTGCGATCCATTTTCCTATTTTTACCATTTAAACATCTCCTGTCTTTTCAATATAGATTCCATTATAATTAAAAATGACCAATAGTCAATATAAAAATGAATAAAAGTCATTTTTTGTTCCTTGACATTATCATATGCTTAAACGATAATAATGATAAATAGTTTGTGGAGTGATGATTGATGGGAAAATTAGAATTAAATAAACGAATAAAGAAAAATGCACTGTTTCAAACTGCTTATGATCTGTTTACGGAAAAAGGATTCGCCAAAACAACCATTTCCGACATTGTGGAACACGCCGGACTGGCCAAAGGTACGTTTTATCTTTATTTTAAAGATAAGTACGATCTTCGCGAAAAACTGATTATTTACAAAGCCGGGCAGCTTTTTTCCGATGCTCACGAAGCACTCCTTTTGAATCCGGTAGACGGATTTGAAAATCAGTTTCTTTTTGTTGCCGATTATATTATCGACCGCTTTAAAAAACAACACACTTTGTTACAGTTTATATCCAAAAATCTTTCCTGGGGTATCTTCCGGTCCGTGCTTTCTACTCCGGTTCCTCATGAATCCCAGCATTTTTTTGATTATTATATGGAATCTTTGAAAAAAAATCATATTCATTGTGAGAATCCGGAACTTATGCTCTTTACAATCATCGAGTTAATCGGATCTACAAGCTATAATTGTATCTTATTGGAAAAACCGGTTACAATGGATGAATATCTCCCATATCTTCATCAGGTCATCCTGAAAATCTTTCATGTGTTTACTACAAATGAAATACAATAAGTACAAAGCAGAAATCCCCTTGAAACAATGTACACTCAATCGTTTCAAGGGGATTTTTTAATAAATATAATATCTTATTTTCTTGCCAGTTCTACAATTGCTGCTGCCGTAAGTTGAATGGATTTTATAAGTTTTTCTACTTCGATACATTCATTTGGTTGGTGGGCAACTTCCTTGTCTCCCGGAAAAGTCGGTCCAAATGCAACCATGTTTTTAAACATTTTTGCATAAGTTCCTCCTCCGATAGCCTTTGGTTCCAAAGCATTTCCCGTTCCTTCTTCATATACTTTCATCAGTTTTTGAATCAACTCGGAATCTTTTGCAACATACAGCATATCTGTTGTTCTATGTTCCAAAATCTGAAGACCATATTCTTCCAGATCAGCTTTCATATTCTTATATACTTCCTCTTTATCTCCGTTTTTCGGATAACGGATATCCAGATTCAGCAACATTTCTTCTTTTGTATAGTCAATCACGCCAAGATTTACCGTTGTTTCTCCGGTTTCTTCATCCTTATAACAGATACCAAGCGTTTCTCCGTTTGTTTCTCCTGCGATTTTCTCTACTACAAAATCAACAAGTTTCTGGAAATCTCCGCCTATCTTAAGAGTTTTTATAGAATTCATCAGTCTTGTAATCGCATTTATTCCCAATTCCGGACGACTTCCATGGGCACTGACTCCTTCTGCTTCTATGACTGTATTTCCTCCTTCGATTTTTACGTCCACACCTTCTGTTTCCGGTATTTTATGTTCTCCTTCCAGCACTAGCTTACAGTGAAGCGGAACAATATTTCCGGCTGTTCCACCATGGAATTCCAAAACTTTGATTTCTCCCTGAACCGGATTTTTGCATCCTCCTATAACCGTTGTCAAACCTTTTTCAAAAAAGATCATCGGATATTCTGCATCCGGTGTAATTCCCATAACCGGAAGTTCTTCTCCTTTACTTACATAATATTTAATACAGTCACATCCACGTTCCTCGTTTGTTCCGAAAATCACCCTGATTCGTCTGTCAATCGGTAAGTCCAGTTCTTTTATAGCTTTCATGGCATAAATAGCACCGATTGTTGGTCCTTTATCATCCACAACTCCTCTTCCGTACATGATTCCATCATGGATTTCCCCTCCAAACGGCGGATACTTCCAGTCATCTCCTACCGGAACAACATCAAGATGTCCGAGAACAGCAACCATTTCTTCGCCGTTTCCCATCTCAACATACCCTGCCTTATTGTCCACATTTCCTGTACGGAATCCCATACTTTTCCCAAGATCAAGAGCAAAATCCAGTGCCTTTTTCGGCCCCAGTCCATATGGTGCATTTTCCTGAGGTTCACCTCCCACGCTGTCTATCTGCACACATTTTTGGATTCCTCCTATGATTTCATCCTGCATATCATTGATCTTTTCTCTTAATTGCTTATAGTCCATTTTTTTCTTCCTTTCATAGTTCTAAAATTAAATCCATCGTTTCTCTCAATCTATATCCCACGTGATATTAAAGACAGCGTATCAATTTTTGTATAATTTGTCAATCATATACTTTATATTTGGAATATTTTATTCCGTTTATTCAATTTATGCAAAACAAAAAACAGTACAGCTATTTGCCATACTGTTCTTGTCTTACTTATCAAAATCCGTTTCAAACACGCCTTCCGGAGTTCTCATAGTCAGAACTCCGAGATTAAATTCCTCATCCATGATCGTAATATGATATTCAAAGACCACATCGTCTTCAAACTTTGACAGCAGTACATATGTACCGTTTTCTTTTCCGTCAATCTGATCACAAATATCATCATATACATCCGCTCCGGAAATCGGACGCGGATATCCGGAATCTTTTATCTTTTTTTCAATCATTTCGTATAATTCGTTCATGCTATTTGTTCTCCTTTTCCTATAAATACACCCAAAGTCATATCTATTATACCCGCTTTCCCTTATGTATTTCTAGTTTATAATATTATTTTTAGCTCTTTTCCCCAAATTCTTTTGTAAAAGCAAAAAGACCAAACACTCCCGCAAGTATCAGTGTAAATATAATCTGTCCAACCGTTCCCATCTGGATATTGATACCTGTATTTCCAACCGTATTATAAATACAATGGCCAAGAACTGGTGCCCAGACATTTTCCGTCTTTATATACAGATATCCAAGGGCAAATGACAATCCAATCGCAAAGATATACCTCATGAAAACTTCCCAGATTTGAAGATCATATACCGTAAACCAAAGTGGGCAATGGTATGTTTCCCATATGACTCCCAAAACAACGATTCCCCAACGTTTCCCGAATTTCGACTGCAATGCTCCCTGCAAGATGCCTCTCCATGCATACTCTTCTCCCCAATACTGTACAGAACACAAAAATATCACGAGCGGAACTGTCAAAATGGTGGTGAGATTACCGAGGATCATTGCATATTGATCAGAGTAAAGTAAGATCAGGGCTGTATTTTTGACCCAGAGAATCAGGACAAAAATGGTCATTGCTCTGCTTATTTGCCAAAAATGCTCAAAAACAGGTTTCCCCGTTTCTTTTTTATATAACCAGAAAAGCCCTATACTGGCAATAAAGACCATCGGTCCTCCGATTATTTCCACTGCCCATATTTGCAGTATTCCAATAATGTCGAGGAAAAGAAGAATACTTAATCCTCCAAATAACACCAGAAACAATCGATTGATCTTGCGATATTTTTCATCATTGATTTTTGCCACCGCAGCTGCTGTTGCCGGTACGATAGTCAAAATGACCCCTGCATAGGTTATATCAAAATCCAATACATTCAATTTTTTCATATAGCACAATACTGCTAAAATCACTACCGCTGCCGCGGTAAAAATGCCAAATATCATATACTTCTTTTTCATTTTTTGCCTCCTTTATGTGTTCATCTTTCTAAATCAATAACCCTCTAAATGTAATTGAAACCATCCTCGAATGACTCTTGTTTCAGCTTTCATACTATCTTCATAAACCGGATAAAAAACATAACTAGTGTCTGCTGATTAAGCAGCTATCTGTAACTTCCAACTCTTACATCTG
>CALFLL010000060.1 GCA_937880845.1 uncultured Drancourtella sp. | reverse complement strand
ATATCAGTTCATTATAAAAACCTTAGATTTTTGTCTTGACAACTGAACCACTATAAGGTGAGCAGTGTTCTGGCTGCTCCCTTTATTGTGTGGTATGGATAACTACGCATACTTTTGAACAAAATTCTAAAGCTGTCTAGTAGTAGAAAAGATATAGACGAAAGTAGAGCGAAATCACAAGATAGAGTTGGGGAAGAAATAGATCTTCTTTACTGTTGAAAGAGAAGGATTATCCAGTAGAAAATAGTCCGATTTTACGTTAATAAATTGTGTAAAAGATTGCATATAGTTGTAAAATTTAGTATAATATCAGTTATTAAAGACGGAAGCAAAAAAGGAGGAATTCCATGAATAAACGTATCGCAAAGAAGAATTTAAAAAAAGCTTTTAAAGAAATGGAAAGTAGTCGTGGAAATGGCGTTTCAGTTATTATAAAAACACAGGCATACGTAGATAAAAATGGAAAAGAATGCGATCCATTAGAAACACCAAATACCAGATTTATCCAGTTAAAACGTCCTAAAATTCAATATATTAGGAATACGGAGAAATAAGAATACTATCTATATTAGAGAAATTTTTTGCATTGAAATGATCTATTTACTTGCGGTTTCTTATATTTTGTGTAAGGAATCGCTTCGTATGAAGAACAATAATTTCAAAAAAGAATAAATTTCTTACGATCCCAAAACTGTTGTTGACAGTTTCTCTATCTAATGCTAGGATAAAGTTGTATTCATTTATGTACAAGCAAATTTGTGCAATGAATTTTTATTCTGCATGGTAGCAGAAGAGTTACTTTGGGCATAGTCTGCAATAAAATATAGGAATAAGTTTAAGACAAGGTATAGAAAGACAAATACCTTGTCTTTTTTTGCGTGTAGAAAGGAGGAATATACCTAAAACTTGCAGACAGAAAGGAGAAAAAATGGCAGAGATAAAATTATTTGATACCTGGACATTTCAGGAAGAAATACCAGAACCGTTCCGTCAGTTTTTACAGAGAGAAGGACTGCGGAAAACAACGACAACAATAGAGTGGCTTTCCCAGTATAATCAAGGACGGCAGGCAACACTGCATCCACCTACATTGAGGGCAATGCTGAGTATTGCGGGAATTTATTTAAAGAAAACAGAAGGAGCCCTGGGATTCCAAAAAGGGAATTATGATTTGTTGAATTTTTACTGTATGGAATATGCAAAAGAGGAAAGACGCTATGCATTGATCTATAATCCGGTCAGTGCAAAGATACGAGGTATCTGTAAGAAAGAGAAGCAGACATACACAGCTCTTGATTCAGTTGAAAGAAATATCAGTGATGGAGAAGAAATTCTGGCAATGCTTATTTATGTCAGCTTGGAAAAGAAAGAAGCATTGTATAATTTGGAATTTGCCCAGAATTTTATTTTATTCATGCAGCAAATGAAAGAAGGTTGGAAAAATGAAAAACTTGCATTAAAAGCGGCTTTTCTTTGTTGTGATAACCTATACCGGAGAGTAGAAAATGTACAGGATTTTAGCAATGAAGGTATCCCTTTGGAAAAGAGCCAGCTTGGAAAGAGCGGTATGGAGCAACTTTCAATGCTTGCAATAGAGAGTGAACTGTATGCACCAAACGATGCGGTAAAGGGTACGTTTCAGATTTTGGGAGAAACGAAGAAAGCAAAGGAATGGACTTTAAAGGAACTACAGAAAATATACGGACAGCAATGGCTGGTTTCAAAGGAATATCTGAACCGTATCCCACACCTTCCGGATGATATGAAAGTTGGGGAATATGCACAGGATATTCTTTCGGCAATCGTAGAGTCGCCTTTTCGAAAATTTATGATCACCGGAAATGCGGGAACTGGAAAGACAACGGATGCTCAGATGATTGCCCAGATTTTGGGAGTGCCTTACTTTGCTCTAAACTGTGGACCAGAAACAGATGAAAATACACTGGTGGCAGGGATTTATCCAAATTCTAAGAAAAAGACTGAAGATACTATGAAGTTTCCCTCTTTACAGGAATTTGTAACAGATCCGATACAAGTATTAGAAGAGATTGCACAGACAAAAAAAGAAGGGATTACCAAAAGCGAAGCGTTTAGAGAACTGTTAGATGCAGTATATCAATCAGGCTATCAGAAAGCGAAAGAAGAAGGGGATTTTGTGATGCAGGAATCAGAAATCATCAAGGGATGTAGAATGCCTTCTGTGATTGAAATAATGGAAGCATCCTTGATCGTAGAGCCTGGGACGCTCGGAAAATTGAACCGCCTTTTAGATGATTCCAGAAAACTGGATCTTCTGTATGGGGAAGTCGTAGAACGACACCCAAATGCAATTATCATCATTACCACAAATTTGAATTATATTGCCAATAGGGAGTTTGATTTTTCGATAGTATCCAGAATGAACAAAGTGCAGCATCGTAAAGACTTAACAGAGCAGCAGCTGGCAGAACGTGCAAGATTCCGTACAGGCTGTAAGGATATGGAAATTTTAAAACAGATGGCAAAGGTAATGAAACGGTTGGATGTCATAGTAAAAGAAGAGTTTGGAAAAAGCGGACTTTGTGGCTACCGAGAATATGAAAACTGGGTATATGAATATATGCGGACTCAAAATCTTGTAAAAGCTGCGGAAGATACGGTGTTAGCAAAACTTGCATCTGATGAAAAAGACAGGGAGATGCTCCGTAGAGTATGTATGGAGATTTATGTAGGACAGGGAAAGGAATAAACATGAGAAATGAAAGAAAGGAACGGAATCAACAAGTGGAACAACGTTTGCTTCAAGATATAGAAGTATTCTCTTCTCCACAATTTTTAAGGCTGATGCAACGGATTGGAAAAGAGATTACGGATAAACATAATGCACAGATCCGGTTTTATTCCGATGCATTGGATCACAGGGCCGGTTATTTCGAAGGATGCTATATTTATATCAATACCATGAATATGCTCACGCAGAGTTTTCCGACTTTGGATCTGCGAAGCAAAAGTTTGATCGGTGTGGAAGGGCATGAATGTGGACATCAGAATTACAGCAGTATCTATCTGAGACGAAAATATATAGATGGAATTACAAAAGGAATTTTATATCCAGCCTGGCCACAGCCTGAGAACGAACAGGAAACAGAGTTTTTACAAAGTATGAAAGATGCTTTTCAAAAGAAAGATGCTGTGCTTTTAGGACTTTATCTGCAAACAGCCGGGAGGCTGCAGGGATATTTGGAAGATGTTTTTATTGAAGGACAGATGTGCAGAAGGTTTCCGGGGAGTATTCGGCAGGGAATTTTGCAGAACCGTAAGAGAAACATGGAGCAGATTTCTAGTCTGAAAAAGCAGATTGGACAGAACAAATCAAAACTGAAGATTATGTTGCTTTTGTTGGTGCAATATATGTTTACACATAAAGTCAATATATGGGATGGAGAAGTCGCAGAATATATGGAACTCCTTAGAAACTGTATCCCTGTTGTTTCTGAAGCGATAAGTAAGAGTGGTGAAAGTGTAAGGTATTTGGCAACCAATCAGATTTTACTAAAACTTTGGCCGCTGTTTTTAGAAGAAGCGGAAAGCATTCGGAAAAAAGCAGAAAATTCTATGGAGAATAACAAAGAAGCATTGAAAAATGTTTTAAATCAATGGATGGAGGATTTGCCACAATATTCAGAAGAACCTGCTTGCAGGGAAATCCGTATGGAGAGAAAAGAGGCCTCAGATGTTCTTTGGAATGGAAATGAATTGAAACGTGCCATTTCAGAAGAAATGCACCCCATTCAAAAGGAAAGAGTAAATCCAGAAAGGGAGCAGGAAAACCTGACAGAAGAAAAAACGGAGCCTTTGCTTGCTGAATTGCAACCAGAAACTGTAAAGACAATTGATATTGGAAGAGAACTGCAAAATATCTGTCTGGAATTAAAAAGAGAAGCAAGGGAAAAGGGATATGAGGAATGGATGAGGGAGCGTTTGAAAGAGATTTTAGAAAATACGGAGTTTACACCTGTGAACCGGGAAATTAAAAAGCGTGTTTTCCGAAAAGAAGTCATTTCACAAACCGCATATCAAAAATATAGAATTTTTCAACCGCAGATAAAACATACTTTAATGAAAATGAAGCAGGATTTACTACCGGTTTTAAAAAGGAAGAAAACCCATATTTTGCGTTACCAGTATATAGGAAAAAGATTGGATATGGCACATCTTTGGAATCCTGAAAAAAGAATTTTTCAGACCAAAATCCCTTCTCAAAACATGGATACAGCGATTGGATTTTTATTGGACCAGTCTGGTTCCATTGACAGCAAACGGTGGGAAACCTCTGTGCTGACAGCCCTTTGTGTGGTGGAATTTGCACAGGTATTTGGGATACCGGTATGTGTGAACGGACACTGCACAGGGAGAGAGCATATAGGAAGGAAACGAGAGGAAATTGTGTGTTTGCATTCCTATTTAGAGTTTGGTGAGAAAGAGGAAGGCAAGTACCGGATTTTGGATATGGAGACAGGCGGAGCCAACAGAGATGGGGCGGCCCTTCTTTACATGGCAGAAAAAATGGTAAAAAGAAAGGAAAAGATGAAAATCCTGATTTTTTTCTGTGATGGACTTCCAAATGCACAAGGCTATGGCGGAAAAGTAGCAAGGGAAGATTTACAGAAGGTACAAAGGCAGCTGAAGCAGAAACAGATTACTTTGTTTGTGGCAGCGATTGGAAGGGATCAGGAGGATATTCAAAATATTTACGGGAATGCCTGTATCAATGCGGAGAATCTGGAACAGCTTCCGCATCAGATTGTAAAGAAACTTTTAGAATACATGGGATAGAGAAACAGGACAAGGGACTTTTTCAGGTCTCTTTTTTGATTGGAGGAATTATGGAGCAGAAAAAAGAATGGATTGAGGATTTCTGGCGTACAGGGTATGCAATCCGTCTGGGAAAAGACCAGTATTTTCAGGAAATCAGAAACAAACGTATTGTAACCGCAAAAATTTGGAAAGCCGCTTTCTTTCAAAGCTTAAGAGAAGCTGAGATATTTGCTCAAAAACATCTTTGGTATACGGGGATGGATCCGCAGATTTGCTATCGTGCTTGGGTACTGGTATCTATTGAAAGTGAAGAAGAACAGGAGTTGTTTTGGAATGGAAAGCAGTTTGTCCCGGAACTTGGGAAGGCAAAACTTTTTTCCAGTTCGCAGGAAATGCAGACTTATGTAAAACGTTTGGGACTATCCAGACAGACTTATCCGGAATTATTGCCGGTAGAGAAAAAACAGATGAAAAATGCAGCGTAAGGAGGAAACAGGATGGAAATTAAAAATTTAGCACAATTAAAACGGGTTATACAAGAGAAAAGAGAATTTATTATCAGAGCACACCGACAGGAAAAATTTTTAGGACAGAAGAGAATACCTAACGTGGTACAAAGCAATGGATTTTATTCTGTCATATCCGGACAGCCGGAGCATGAGGTCAGTTGTGCAAATCATGGAAAAGGAAGCTGGATTGATTTTGGGAAAGCAACTCAGTGGGAATTTCAGGAGGAGACATGCAGTATGTATTTGCCAAAAATGGAGCATATACCTGAAAACCTGATTTGGACGATTGAATTTTGCAAGGATAAAAAGAATATACCACAAAAACTTTCCTGCTCCATTCTCTGTAATGCTTATTATCATGGGGAATTATTACTGCCAGGAGCAATAAAGACCTTCCCGGAGGCACTGGAATACGCGAAGGACCATTTAGATGAAATTCCATTAGGAGAAATGAATTATATAGAAAACAGTGATGTACTCGATCAGGAGAATTGTGAGCTGGTAGCTGCCGATTCGGAAGAAATTCCAGAAGACAGCAGCAAAGAAAACGGTTTGAAAAGTTCCAAAGAGGAATGGTGGAGGATCATTGAAGGAATAAAAGAACATGAAAGTAGACTGGCAGAACAGGGAAGGACAGAAGATGCAGAAAAGATTGCCAGAGGTATGGACTTTTTCTATCCAAATGATGTTGTAACGGAGATTTTAAAAGATGGAGATGGAAGAATTTCTGGGATAAAAAGAGGAGAAATTTCTTTATCAGATGACGATTATTATTTAGCAGATACCCAGGAACCTTATTCCTTCCGTCAAGTTACTTGGGAGGATATTCTTGGAATAATGGAGGAATATTCCAAGAATGGTTATCTGCCTCCCATCTTTTCAAAGGGAACGGTTATCTGGCTTTCAGAAGAATATGAGGGCGATTCCAAAACATCAAGATTTTACTATCCGATGCAGCTGCCACCATGGAAAAGTCTGCAAATGATCCGAAAGTTGGATTGCTGGTATGCAGATACCGATTTGGATTCTAGGGAATATGCAGAAGAATATCAAAGGATTGTATCTGGAATTTTGCATGGTCTTGTGATTTTAAACCCGAAAAAACTCGCATTAGAAGAGGTGATTAAAGAATGGGAAGTGAATTTTACAGAACCCGAAAAAAGTGGGTATCGAGCAGCCTTTGATGAAATTCGTAAAGGTAAAATCCCAATTGTTCGGGACTGTAATTACATAACAGATTAACCACAAAAGAAAGAAATAAAGGGCTGTGCAAGACAGCCCTTTCCAGAAAGGAGAACAAATGGATATATTAAAAGAAAAAATAGATGCAAACAGTTTTCAGACTATGAAGCATATCATTTTCCTTACCTCAACAAAGAATGATAAGATACGGTATTTTGAAAAAGAAGAGGCAGATAAACGTTTTCTTCCAATAGGGAAAGAACAAAAGGAGGAAGATGCTTATACCTTTCAGTATCCGGGTGAGATGCTGGAGAGGTATGAAGAAAAGATAGGGGATACTGTTCAAATCCGCAGGGCACTGGCATTTGCCCTTGTAACTATGTCTGATTTTCATGAAGCACAAATGTATGTGGGAACACAATATGAAAACTTTCTGAAACGGATAGAACGAGAAGCGAAAACCGACATTTATCTGGCAGGGGCTATGTGTTTTTTAACTCCGTCTGAAAAGAAACAAAAGTTTTATTATGAACGGATTAAAAGTTATTCATACAAAGAACTTGCAGAATGTATGTGTATCCTGTTTTTATTCAAAGGGAAAAAAGAAATCTGGGAAATGCTAAAAGAAAATGTATGCTCTTTCTTTGAAAATGAAAGAGCAGTAAATATCTTCCAAAATGCTGAAATGTATATCTGGTTTTTCAGAACTTATGAAAAGGAAATTAAAAAAGAAAGAAAACAGATATTTTCGAGATTAAAACTTTTGGTGAAGATGCAGCATACCTACGTAAAAGAACGTTCAGATCTATTTCAGCAGATGCGAAAGGCAGGTTACCAAAAAGAAGAAATTTTTTATTTAAACCTGCGGATGCTGCAGGCTGCAAAGGAAGACAAGTTAGAAACAGTAAGCCAGATAACATGGGAGCGTGCTTCAGAAAGTTTTTGCATTTTTATATGTAACCAGGAAAAGGAATATTCGGAGGAGCTTTATCAGCTTTGCAGAGAACTAATACAAAAGCATCGTTCTTATGAAATCAAAATCGGCGGATATGATGGGATTTTAGGCGCCATGAAATGTCAGGTAACTGTTAAAAATTCCAAGATATATGCACTGCTTCATACTTATGCAGGAGAGCGACAGGCAAATCCTAGCTGGTTTTTTATTCCATCATGTAAAACACAGGCAAAGAAAATCTTTTCTCTGTTGGGGAAAAAGGATTTTGATAAAAAAATACGGGAGACTTTATATAATCAGTCTTTTACGGAACAGGAACTTCAGGAGTATCTGAAGATTTATCAGGAATTGACAGATGTAGATTATATTCAACAGATGCTGCAAGAAGAGAACTATCAAAATCATAAAATTTTTGAAACATTTGCAGAAAAGAATTTCTTAGATCCCCGACAGATTATAAAAGAATTGCTTACAAAGGGAGAAGGAAAAGCGATTTCTGAATGGGAAGAACCGGAAAAAAAGAAGTATAGCTATATTCTTTCCTATATCGAAGATTTGGATACGGATTTAAAATTTCAGACTGCAAAACTTCTTTTGGATAACCGATCCATGGAAGAAATCAGAAAAGAAGGAAAACGAAATTTCTTATGGAAGAGTGTCGGAATTCAGGAATTTTATTACAGACGGGAATATGATAAGATGAATTTTTTGAAACTTCATTTGCAACCAAACCAGGTCCTGCAGTTGTTTTTCTGGATAGAAGAATCTGTTTATCGGTTTCAGCCACAAAAATATTTTGCTTTTCTTTTAAAAGTCTTGGAAAAAGAGGAAAATCTTATTTGGCTTCCGAAAGAACAGGCACAGGAATTTTGGAAAAAACTAATGGAGCTTGGGATAGAAGAAGCTGGAAGTAAGAAATTTAGAATGCTATACATGGAGAAAGAGGAACGGGAGAAGTTTTATAAAGAACAGGAAGAAGCCGCAAAACAGAAAAAAGTGGCTGAACTGGAAAAGCAGACAAAAGAAGCATACCAGCATTTTTGGAAACTGCAGCAGGAGAAAACAGCAGAAGAGATTTTTTGGAAAATCGATTCACTTTTCTATTCTTATCAAAAAGAAGCCTATATAAAAGCAACGGTTCAGTTCCTAAAAAAATATTTAGAAAAAGTGGGGTGGAAATTACCAAAAGCAGCAATTTGGGAATATTTAAAACTGCTATTAAACTTAGGGAAAAAAGAAGGGATAGAGATTGCAACTATAAAAGAGTGGTTGATAAAAATGGAGGTAGAAGATGCTTACGACGGTGAAGGAACACATGGAGATTATTAAGGGATTGGAAGGACTTGGCTGGCAGGAGATTTTAGGATTTTCAAATCAACAGCTCCTTCCTTTTACAAAAGAAATTGATACAGACGAAAAGAGAAGAATATTAAAACAGCTTCCAATCGAGTATGGAAAGAAATTGGTTGCCTATCCGAAAATTCTTTCAAAGATTATAAGTCTACTGGAAGCAGGAATTTCAGCCTATAGAATAGAAATGTTTATCGGCGGTGCCGATGAAAAACTATTTGACCGTTCCTATGAGGAATTGGAAGCAGCTTTGAAAACAGAAGCAATTTCGGACAGATACGTAGCTGTATATCTCCAATATTATTTTTCCAGTCATTTGTCCGAAAAAGAGTGCAATATATTAAATAGAAACATGGAGTTTTTTGAAACATATTGTGATAAAAAGCTACAAGATTTAAGCTTTTCAGAACGAATGTTTTTGAAAGAACCGATTTTTACAGGGGACTTTTTAGGAGAAGTGATTGGAGAAGAACACTTCTTTCAGGATTTAGGAAAAGTGAATGTATTGGAACTTTTGAAGTATTTGTCAAAGTTTCAACTGCCAATGTTAAGTAAAGAGGCATATAGGCAGATTATAAAAAATGCAGAAGAACTTTATCCGTTATTAAGAAAAATCGCAGACCGCTTGCATAAAGACGTGCTGTCTTGTTTTTTGACAAGGTGGCTGGAGAATGAACAGTTATTGTTTGATTTAAACAGATTTGTAAGACAAGGATGGATTTCGCAAGGGAATTTCTATACAAGAGCAGGGTATATACAGGAGGTTTACCGGTATGCCATAAAAGCGGTGGACCGATTGAAATATTATCAGGAGTCAGTACTTCTTTATGCAGTCAAACATCAGAAAAAACACTTTTTGAAGTTGTATGAAGAAAATACAGAACTGTTTCTTGAACTTCCATGGAATTCTATTTTATATCAAAAAGCATTTTATGAGGAGTATGTCAATCTAAATACATTAAATTTTCAAAATTTAAAGGAATGCAGAAAAATAAAGGAATGTTCTGCTATAGAAAAGACAGATATGCTACAAAAAGAGTATACTTTTGCGGAAATAAAATTATTTGCTGTCTGTCCTGACAGAGCGTATATCCGTTTGTACCACAAACTAAATTATAGAAGGGTAGACGATCGGTTGAGAGTTATGCAGGAAGTGGTGAAAAAGAGACTCTTGGACAAGGTAACCAGCGAAGAAACGCTGGAAAGAGTTGCGGCTTTTTTATCCCACAAACCATTATCTAAGTGGGTGAAAGAAGAATTGGGAAATATTTCCGGCCTAGTAGGGATGGATATACTAGATTTGTTTCTTTCCTGGGAAGAAGTTGTACGTTTTCTTCCAGAAGTGAAAAATGGTTTCCAACTGCGGTATTTGATAGCAAATAAAGAAAAATTAAGTGGATACCCAAATTTTCAGTCTGTCTATGCTGAACTAGTAAAAAATGATCCTCACTGGGAATGGATGAAGAACACTTTTGCTTTCTCCGATTCGTTTATCAGAGAACATGAAGCAAATATCCAGACATTTCTGGAACAAGGCGGTTCTGAAATTTTGTATGAATTTTATAAAGGAGATACCGGACAGACAGAAATGTTGCGTAGATTGTTGGTCGCAGAGCTTATGGGGAAATTTAAAGACTTAAAATACCATGATGCAGATCTGGAAAAGGAACTTGCTTTTCCGATTTCAGAAAAACAGATGAAACTGTGGGCAGAAAATCTGCAACTTCAGAGAAAGGAATGGAAGATCTGGGAAGAAGACCGTTTTCTTCCGGTGATGCAGATTGGGGAGCTGCCGGATAAAACCTGTTTGAGTTACAAGACAGGAATGTATCGAAAGTGTCTGCTATCCTGCTTTGACAGTAATAAGAAAATTATATATATTTCTTATCAAGGTAAGATTGTCCTTAGGGCAATCCTTCGGCTTACAAAAGCATCTGAAGAAAAAATGGAAAGGGAGAACAAAGAATTTCAATTTGTAGATTTTACAAAGGATACGGGAAAGAAAGAGAAACCAGAGCAACTGGTTCTGTTTTTGGAAAAAGCCTATGTAAAAGGGATTTCAGACAGATTGGAACAGGAGATGTTTAAGCTTCTTTTTCGTATGGTAAAGGAAAAAGCAGGAAGACTCAGCATCTCATTGTTGATCAGTCGTGATTACTTTGGGAACATTCCAAGTGGATGGTTTCAAAAAGAGAGTAGATACATCTATATCTCGGCTACCAAAGGAAAAGAGCAGTATTTGGACTCCCTAGGTGGAAATCATGGAATTGCTTCTGAAGGAAAATACCTGCAAGCATCGGTCTTCCGTCCAATATCCCCGGAAAAGTGTGCTTATGAAAGAATGGAGGGAGAGGAATTCTCTGAAATATCATAGAAAATTCAATTTGTCAGGTCCTATGAAGTTTGATATAATAATCGTAACAAGAGAGTGACTGGTTGTAGAAAAGAGAGGAATTTACGTGGAACATACAAAAGCAGATATTATATTTAAAGATTTTTGGCGGAATAATGAACGGTTTGCCGATCTTTTCAATGTAGTTGTGTTTGGAGGAAAAGAGGTTATTAAGCCAGAGGCATTGCATGAAATGGATACGGATGTTTCCGGTATCATTCAATTAAAAGATTATAAGGAAACGTTATCCAGAACAAGAGATGTCATTAAAAAGACCGCTTATGGAGTAGAATTTGTTGTTCTTGGAATTGAAAGCCAGCAGCATATTCATTATGCCATGCCGCTGCGTCATATGGTGTATGATGCAATGAGTTACCTGAAGGAATATCAGGAAATTACACGCAAATATAAAAAAGATACCGGGAAAAAGACAGAAGATGAATTTTTATCAAAGATGAAAAAAGATGACCGGCTTCATCCGGTTATCACATTGACAGTGTATTATGGAGAAAAACAGTGGGACGGACCGTATTGTCTGAAAGATATGATTGTAGAAATGCCGGAAGAAATTGCCGCTATTTTCTCAGATTACAAAATGAACCTCTTGGAAGTACGGGATTCAGACCGATATGTGTTCAATAATACAGATGTTCAAAGTGTTTTTGAAATTACCAGGGAAATCTTTGCCGGCCATTTTGAAAAAATTCAGGAGAAGTATGGAAACAAGGAGATGGGTTCAGAGCTATTAACAGTTGTCGGTCAGATGACAGGATCAAAGGAACTGATTCGTATGAGTAGAAATATGGAGGTAAACAGTATGTGTGAGGCATTAGAAAAGTTGAAAGAAGAAGGAAAATTGGAAGGCATTGAAGTGGGAAGAGAAGAAGGTATAAAGGAAAATAGAAAGGAAGTTATTCTTACCATGCTGCAGAATAATTATCCGATTTCTGAGATTTGTAAACTTTTGAATATCCCCGAAGAAGAGGTATTAGAAATAAGGGATAAAAAATAATATCGGTTTTCCCCAAGTGAAGTAAAAGGAATGGTGGTACATTTAAAGGCATCAAAAACAATGGATTTTTGGTGTCTTTTTACAATGTATATAAGAAAAGCCTTGCACATTGATAGTTAAAATAATATAATTTGTATATCAATTTAAGAAAGAAGGGAAGTAATGAAAAAGTTAATTTTAATAGGTATTGTTGCTTTAGTTGTCTTTATGATATTAAAAGCCCTCCTTGTGATAGTAAGCAAGATTACAGAAAAAGCATTTAAAGTTTCAGATAAGAAGAGAGATAGGTTCGAATTTCCTCTTTCAGTAGCAATCCAGTTGCTTTTTATTTTAATATGGTTAATGAGTTCGGAGGGTGTAGCAAATAAATTTGGTTTGAATAATTTAGAATTTTACATATCCTTTTGTATGATAGGAATTTTTTGTGTATTCTGGTGTTATTTCTCTTGGGATATGGAACATATTTTTGTTAAACCATGTATATCCAAGAAAAGGAATAGAATGATAAAGAAAATATCCATTTATGCATCAATATTTATTTTTGTCATAATTCAAGGATATTTTCAAACACTTCATGCAATGGATCCGGAAAGTGAAATAAATATGATGTTTTCTGTAACTAATTATTCGATAGTTGTTGCTATAATTGCATTAGATAGGATAATGAATCAAATTGTTGCATATATTGAAGAAAGAAAAAAAGAAAATGTATGTATTTGTTGCCCTCTTGCATCTTAAAATAAAATTGATCAAGACAAGATATAGTGTTATTTTGTTGACTTGACTACTATATTGTGTTACCATAAACTTGTAGTTCAGTTTTATTCTTCATAAAGAAGAATTGTAATTTTTTTCTGACCATAAGGTTAGAATGAAGTTTTGAAGTTTTGATACTTAATTAAAAAGTGCGTATATCAAAAGCATTCAGGAAGAAATTCTTTGAATGCTTTTTTTATTGCCTTTTGGAAAGGAGAAGAAAGAAAAATAAAAAGCAGAGAGAACGATATGAAAATCAGAAGGGATTTTTGTATCGTTTTTTGTATATGCAGTAGAAAGGAGTGTGACAATGTGCAGGAAAGTGATTTACAGCGTGCAAGTAAAATTTTACGCACAGCATTTGGTTCCGACTGGAAACAGATTGTACAGACGTTAGGAACAAGAGAGCTTACGCATTGCGTAGGACAAGACCTGACTTCTTTTATGGCATTTCCGGAACGGGCAGAAGGAGGCAGCAATCAGTGGAGAGGAAATTGTTCCCCGCAGGTTATAGCGAAACTCATTCAGTTTGTAAAAAAATGCAGGCGATATGAAAAGAATAAGGATTTTTTATTTTTGGATCCCATGAGTGGTTCTGGGACCAGTCAAGATGTGGCAGAGGAATTGCATATTCCCTCTGTCTTATACGATTTAAACCCACATCCGCCAAAGGGGATTGGAAACTGGAATGCATTAAAGGATGAAGTTGCGCATAGTGCAGACCTGATTTTTTTCCACCCACCTTACCATGATATTATCCAGTATTCCGGAAATATGTGGGGCAGGCCGCATGAAGATGATTTGAGCAGATGTGAAAATTATGAAGATTATATTGAAAAACTGAACTATGTGATCAAAAAACTGTATTTCAGCCTAAGACAGAATGGGTATCTGGCAATTCTGGTAGGAGATATCCGGCAGAAAGGCGTCTTTCATTCTATTGCAGCAGATATGCTTCATATTGGAAATATGAAGTCCTGGATTGTTAAGGGGCAGTTTCACTGCACTTCCAGTAAGACACAGTATTCCGGAAAACCCTTTATTCCTATTGTGACGGAAACACTGGTGCTTTTTCAAAAAGAAGAAATTCTTCTTGTACCATTTTCAATTAGAAGGGAAGGAATATTCCAGATACAAGAACAGGACTCCATTGCACTGACGTGGTTTCATTTATTGCGGATGACACTGGAACAGTTAAATGGACATGCAACGTTAAAGCAGCTATATCAGGAATTAAGAGAGCACCCGAAAGCCAAAAAGAATAAAAATTATGAGGCGAGAATTCGGGCAACTTTATATGAACATGCCGATTGTTTTCTGCCTTTAGCAAGAGGAACGTTTCGGCTAAAATACCGATAGGAAAGAGGTGTGTATGAAAGATGAAACAATGGCAGGATATTATCAGCTGCTGATTGCAATCTTTTGTAATCTGAATGCAAGAGAAGCAAGATATCTTTATGATTATGGACCGGCTCACCCAGTCTGCAGAAGAATGATGTATAGAAAATTAAAGCATCAAAAACGAGGAGAATGTCTTTCAGAGGAAGAAATTTTAGAAAGGCTAGATCAGTTGGAAAAGAATGGATGTTTTTACAGAGAAAAGAAAGGAGCGTGAGAATATGCACCTTCATAAACTGGCAGATCTTCTGTCATTTCATGAGGTGGCAGTTGGAGGAACCCTTCCCCAGACAGAGTATTATCGTGAAAAGCTGAAAAGACTGCATCCTATGCAGAT
Source organism: uncultured Drancourtella sp. (assembly GCA_937880845.1). GTDB lineage: Bacteria > Bacillota > Clostridia > Lachnospirales > Lachnospiraceae > Sellimonas. The sequence goes on along the minus strand of CALFLL010000060.1, from coordinate 17,419 downwards.
GCTTTCGTCGAACATACTGCTGCCACTATATGAAATTTCTCTTTCTTATATGACAGTAAGGGGAAATTACAGGCAGGCGAAAAAATATGCTTTCCTGGCAGAGTACAGCGAAGTAGATTTTGAGGCAGAACTTTTATTAAAGGACTGGATTGCGGAACAGAATGCCAGAAAACCTTACCGCAAAATTTCCAATGTACAAATTCTGGAAATTCAAAAAATTGCGTATGGGATACTGGATATCCGGTCGTAAAAGTGTTCCACTTTTTCTTATCCTGAGAAATTCAGGTTGCTGCTTAGGAAAACCGGCCATTGCGGGCTTGTTTTTCGAAAGTGAAGGTCAGGCAGTGTAAAAAGACACACCTACAAGCATGGCTTTTCCGTTTAGAGCAAACTTTTTGTAAAGAACGGAGAAAAAATGGAACAGTTAAGTTTTTTTAGCATTGAAAAGAAAATCCAAAACGCCATAACCCTGTTAAAAATGTTTGAAGCAAAAGCCATAGAGATGCATCCGGAAGGATACTATTTATGTTTTAGCGGTGGGAAAGACAGTCAGGTAATTTATGAACTGGCAAAACAGGCAAAAGTAAAGTTTCAGGTTTATTATAATGTTACAACCGTAGATCCCCCGGAATTGGTCTATTTTATCCGAAAAATGTATCCTGCGGTTATTATCAATCAGCCTGATACAACCATGTGGGAACTGATTAGCCAAAAGCATTATCCGCCCACACGAAGAATGCGTTATTGCTGCTCTGAATTGAAAGAAAGAGGAGGAAAAGGACGGTTTGTAGTCACTGGTGTGCGTTGGGCAGAAAGCAGGAAACGAAGAAAAAGAGGATTTGCAGAAATACAAGGACCGTCTGAACCAAAGGTTATTTTAAACAGCGACAATGACGAAAAAAGAAGGCAGATAGAAAATTGCCAGATAAAAGGAAAACGGGTGTTAAATCCAATCTTGGATTGGACAGATGATGGGGTGTGGCAGTTTATCCATACACATATCCGAACTTATTGCAGCCTTTATGATGAGGGCTTTACAAGGATTGGCTGTATTGGGTGTCCACTGGCTTCCACCAAGCAGCGGGAGAAAGAACTGGCGCGCTATCCTATGTTTAAAAAGGCTTATTTAAAGGCGTTTGACCGAATGCTTTCTTACCATAAGGAAGGAACACATGGAAGTGCTACATGGAAAGATGCCGAAGATGTTTACAGGTGGTGGCTATATGGAAATCCCCCAAAAGAAATACAGGTTACTGGACAAATAGAATTATCCATCGAAAGGGAGTTGGGAAACATTGTGAAAGAAATAGAGAAAAAGAAACCAGAGCCTTCAAAAAAGTGGGAAGATGTTTTTCAAAAGAAACTGTATGACTGGAAAAAGATATACCAGTTTGGAACAGAAGAAAACCTAACCACAGACGGAGAAGTATTAAACCAAATCAGAAGGGAACTGGTGCAAGTCTATGAGAATTATTTTTCTGGTACAACTGCTTGTGACAGGTATAAAAAGAAAATTCCACAGGCTGTCAAAGATGATTATATGGCAGGAGAAGTAGAAATTTTTGAAACTGCGCAAAGGCTGGTAAAGAAATATAAGCAGAGCCAGCAGTTTCGATATGTGCTTGTGAAGCGCCCTCAAATCAGGGAAACAGACCGGAGAAAACTTCAAGTTGATCTTTTGGTCGGAAAAATTCAGAAATTAGAGGTTTGCGTAAAGAGAAAAGACATTCTTGGAATGCGTATCTTTTCAAAGGAAGACGAACTGGACAAAATGCTGGCGGAGGTTTATCAAAAAATAAAAGAACTTCCTAGAATAAATAAGGGTGTAGAAAGCGCCGGAAATAAGAAAAGATCCAGTTGGAAAAATCAGATGATATTAGAAGAATTTATTCGTTAATTGAAAGGAGGAAACAGGGTGACAGATCAAAAAATGATTGCAAGTATGGTAGGCGATTTTTATGGGGTTTATCTTGGAAAATCCATGTTGGGAATCCAGGGACTTCTAAAAAAATATCATAACCATAAATTTATTATTACCTTGATTTCTAATTTGGAAACAACGGTAGAAATTGATATGCATAAGGCGATGCATGAGATTTATGATTTCTATAAGAAACATAGAGGAAAAGGGCAGAGAGAGGACAGCGAATGGGAACAGATCATTGAAGAAGCCAGTAAGATTGGCAAAAAATATGAAGGAAATGCGTGGTGCAAGCAATTCCTGATCCAAATGATCAGCATTATTGAGGAAGAAGACACGGAAATCAGAGCAAAAAGAGAAGAATTAGAAAAAGCGGCATGATGGGAAGGGGAATCCCCCTTCCTGCTTTTATAGGAGGAAATAGGAATGCTTGGAAAAATGATAGAAAATACAAAAGATTTGAATATGGTTGCAGACCGTTTAAGAGCAAGAGGCGAAATTTCACGTTTGCAGGAGCTTTGTAAAGAATGGCTGATACCGGAAAAGGATATGCAGGATTTTTTGCAGGGAAAAAGGCTGCGGCTGGCAGAAGTGCCGTTGGAAGAAAAAATTTTTTCTACTGCTTCTGAAAAGATTGCGGAAGAAATGTATCAGTTTGAAGGACCAGGGCTGGCAGTGGCTTTAGGGCAGTATCTTATGGAACGCTGTGAAGAGAAAACCTTAGGGGAACAGATTCTGCTACCTCATAAATCTTTGGAAAAAGCAATTAATTTCATTCTGCAAAGAGTATATGAAGAATCAAAAGACTACCTGCAACAGAATCGAAATGGGCAAAATGGTGCAGGAGTCGCAGTCAGTTCCCAAAAAGTGTACCATTGGCTGGAAGAATACTATGCGTTAGATGATGCTGAGGAAGAAAGAAAAAAGAAAGAGGAAGAACGGGAAAGAAAAAGAAAAGCACAAGAAAAAACTGCTGTAAAAGGCGTGAAGACTTCTGTAAAGGAAAGCAAGACCAAAAAAGACAGTCAGATTTCTCTTTTTGATATGCTGGAAGATGGAGAAAAAACGGAGGAAAAAAATGATTGCGTATAAAGCATTTCAGAAGAATTTGAGTTGTTTGGGGTTTCAATATAAAGAAACAGAATGGAATTATACAGAAAAGGCTGCCTGCAGGAAAACGGGGTTTCATTGTGCAGAAAACCCGCTGGACTGTCTGATTTACTATAGCAATCCGGATTTAGCACAGTATTGTGTGGTTGAAGTTGCCGGAGAACGCCAGGAAGAGGGCGATGACAGCAAAATTGCCTGCACACAGCTTCGGATTGTCAGAAGACTGACGTTATTGGAACTTTTAATAGAAGGGGTTGCATATATGCTCCAGTATCCACACAGAAGGCCGAGTAAAATCATACAGATAGAAAAAGGAAGTTCCATGGGTGGATTTACAGTGGTGCGTGGGAAACATCCCATCGGAAAAGGGAGGAAAGATACAATCCTTCTTCTCATCAGGGAAGATATTAAGGGAAATATCGTTAATTTTTCAGTCATCATAATTGACGGAAAAGAATATGTTCCAAATGTTTATTATGATTTTGATAGAAGAAAGGCAGAAGAATAAATGAGAAAAACAGAATTATTGGAAATCGGCTGTTTAGAGGCAACAAAAAAGATGTTAAAGTTTTCCAAAAAGGAAGAAAAAAAATCCAGAAAACAGAGATTACAAAAGAAAATGAAAATGAGGAAGTTTGAATATGAAGTATCTGTAAAGATTTGTAAAAAAGGGGAGATTTTGGCAGTTTCATTTTTCAGGATAAAAGAAATGCTTGCCGGACAAGTGCAGCCGGAGATAGTTGTATTCTTAAATAAAAAGGAGCGTACCTATCTTTCGTACCTTCCAAGAGAAGCAAAGTGGAGAACAGCCACAATTATAAAGATTATGGGCTATTTTTATGGGAGTTTTTATCACTGTACCAAAAGAGATTGGGCATTATTCCGGAAATATTTTGACACAGAATGTAGCAGATGGACACCTTTAAAAGTTAGTTCTATCAGAAGTATTATAGAAGAGTTTCAAACGGATATTTTATGGGATAGGATAGAGGAAAGGCGCAGACAAGAAACCAATGAATGGGATCAGGTAATGTCCCAAATTCCGGTACTTCCAAAGGATTGGGAAAGGTGGTGCAGAAAATCGGCCATTACGCAGCACTATATTTTCTACAAACCGGAAAGAAAAGGAGAAGGCTATTGCAGCAGATGCAACACGAGAGTGCAGGGTATTTTACCAAAACATAATCAATATGGTATCTGCCCGAAGTGTAGACAGCGAATACAATATAAATCCAAGAAAATGCAAAAAAGGATTATTCACAAAGCAGAGTGCACCTATTTGTTGCAGAAGTTCGGAACTAATCAAATGGTGATTCGGAAGTTTAACGTCTATGCAAAATTTCATCAAAAGCGTGACTTTGTTCCAGAAATAAGCTGGTTTGAAACCAGAAGGGTAATCGTAGAAAAAGATTTTTCCCAGACAGCATATTATTATGGACAATATAAGGATGGCTCCTATCGGTGGAGAGAGTCTTTATATGCAGAGTACCATTATGATTTTGAAGGGAATAAAGGCACGCTATATCAGAGAACCTTATTTTCTTTGAACCAGGGAATTTTGAAGACTTCCGGGTTATACGAACTTCAAAAGAACATGAAAATGGTAGAACCGGAAACGTATTTATTATACCGTTATCATTGTCCGGCTATTGAGAAAGCTGCAAAGGCGGGATTGAAAAAGTTTGTGATCCAAAGCATCCATAAAAAGAGCCGACTTCCAAATCACAGAAAACTGATAGAAATTTTGGGAATCAATAGTTGCCTGCTAAAGCAGTTGGTGAAAATGGACGGCGGAATAGCTGGTTTATCCTGGCTGCAAAAGATGAAGAATACACAAAAGTGGATTTCAGAGGATATACTTCGTTATTTTGAAAAACATAATATTTCCACAATAGATGTTGCCTTTATTGAAAATCAAATGTCGCCACAGCAGATTTACCATTATTTAAGAAGAATGGAAAAGGAAAGCGGGCTGCCCGTAGAGAAGATTTTGACGATATGGAGAGATTATCTGTCCATGGCAAAAAAAATAGGAGAAAATCTAAAGGACTCCATCGTTTATAGACCACGGGAGTTAGAAAGAAGGCATGATGAGGCGGTAATAGCCCTGCAGGAAATAGACACAAAGCAGAGAGCAGAGGAACTACGGGAGAAATTTCCAAATCTGGAAAAGGTTTGTAGGGAAATCACGCCCATCTATCAGTCACTGAAAGATGAAAAATATGCAGTGCTGGTTCCTCAAAAGATTGAAGATATTATAAAAGAAGGAAAAGCATTGCATCATTGTGTAGGTACTCAGGAATGCTATTTTGACCGGATCAGCAGAAAAACCTCTTATATTGTTTTCTTACGCAGACAGGAAGAATTGGAAAAGGAATTTTATACGATGGAAATTGAACCAGATGGAAACATTGTACAAAAAAGTAAGGACTATAACAGAACGGGAGAGGACTATGAAGAGGCAGAACCATTTTTAAAGAAATGGAAAAAGAATGTATTGAAAAAGATAAGGAACCAGGAAAAAGATCCTACAAAAACGCAGGTTACACTATGGACTGCGGAGCTTTCTGCTGCTTATAAGGATCATGTGGTGATGAGAGGTGGAAAATATCAGGGCCAGTATCTGTCAGATGTGCTGAAAGCAGAACAGGAAGCAGCTGCTTAGAAGAAAAGGAGAAATATGGAAAAAGAATATCAAATAGTGACAAAAAATATACCGGATAAGAATTTGCAGAAATTAAAACATATCCGGCAGAGAAACCAGTATGGTTGTTATGAGGAGAACCTGGAAGGAATGTATACAGAAAGAGGCGTATACAGACTGTTTCGCAAATATGTTAATAAACAGGAATATCCTTTCTATCAGGACTGGAAACAGGATATGCTGAAAATGGGCATTTTACTAAAAGGCCCTAAAACAGAGCTGGCAGTAAAAAGAAAGGGTGAGCATATAGTGGAAGAAATCTGTATTACGGTGAAGACGATAGAAGATGCCTGTAACCTTGTACGGCAAGCATATAGAGATTCCGATGTATGTTTGGGAGAGCTTTTTCGAAACATAGAAATTCAAGGATTGAGCATTCAGGAAGTAGTGGAAGTATTTTCCATACTGTATCGTGAACTGGAAAATGACAGAGTCTGTCGTGTGAATGTGGAAGAAAAATTTTTCACATTTGTAGCATAGAAATTTGATGATGGCGGGGGTGTGTCGGTGACATGCCCCCTAAAAAATACCATGAACAGCCAATTACGCAATAAAAAAGGCAATTTAAACAAAGAACCTTGTGGTTTTACCGGAGCATGCTATTCTAAAAGAAAAAGGGGAGGGAATACAAATGATGAAAATTGCAATATTTTACCAGAAAGAAAGCAAGCTTTTGGATGATATACGAAAGAAGATCCGAAAGGAAGCGTGTCAGCCAGATAACATATATGCGATTTATGAATATTCTACGATAGAGGCTTTGCGCAAAGCAAATGAACAAAGTCCTATGGATATCGTGTTTTTGGAAGATACGATAGATAATTGTGGACTGACAGCCGCCAAATATATCCGGGAAACAGGACAAAAAACTTCTCTCTACTTTTTCGGAACGTCTACGAATCGGGCTTTTTATGGATATGAATATAAGGCAGCACATTATTTGACGGAAAAAGAGCAGGTAGAAAGTTTAAATATCTACCAGCATTTTTTCAGAAAGTATTTTCCAAAGAAAACGATTTTCCTGTTTGATCAAAGCATGGATTCTGCATGGGCTATGTGTTTATCCGAAGTTGTTTATATTGATTTAAAAACCGGGGATATTTGTACAGAAAAAGGAGAGAAAAAATCGGGTTATATACTGACAGAGAAAGTATTGGAAACAATACGAAAAAAGACCTCTTTTCTGAACGTTTCCGAAGAATATCTTGTCAATCAGGATTTTATAATAGATGTGACCGGGCAGATGATTTACCTATATCAGAATAAAAGCATTTTATGTAAAGAAAAGGAGAGGGATACGATTAAAGAGTTCCTTTGGAACATGGGGCAAAAAGAGCTTTTATAAGGGAATATTATACATACAATATATAGAAAAAATGGATTGTAAAAAACTATATATTGTGTTATTATATTGTTGAATATATTTTTACAAATGGAAAAATTTGTAGTTAGTATTTCATTTTGGCAGAAGCCAAAAGCAGTATTTTAAGGAATATCCTGAGAAATAGAAAGAAAGACATGAAGAATCGTATGGTTTTTTGTGTCTTTTTTTGTATGCAGAAATGGAAAGGAGGACAAATTCAGTTTTTAAAAGCAGACATTATCGTTGTATGAAAGGAGAACTATTTTATGAAAATTATTTGTAAAAAGACAGATTTAGCAAAGGCAGTTCAGACTGTATCAAAGGCAGTTCCTGCAAAAGCAACCACCTCTATTTTGGAGTGTCTTTTGCTCCGGGCAGAAAAAGAGGAGATTACCCTTACCGGGAATAACCTGGAATTGGGGATTGAAACAGTAATGCCGGGAAACATTGAAGAGGAAGGCAGTATTGCAATCCAGGCAAAAGTATTTGGGGAGATTGTAAGAAAACTTCCAGAGGGAGATGTCGTACTGGAAACAGGGGAAAAAGATCAGGCGACTGTACGCTGTAAGAAGACGAAGTATAATCTTTCTGTAAAGTCAGCAGAAGAGTACACCTGTATTCCCGATATGGAACGGAAGAATCATGTCACGATTTCAGAGTTTGACTTAAAAGAGGCAATCCGGCAAACGATTTTTTCAGTAGCAGATACTTCCTCAAAGAAGGCAATGACAGGAGAACTGTGGGAAATTAATGGAAAAGAACTGAAAATTGTAGCGCTGGACGGACACCGTATTTCACTTAGAAAAATCAAACTGAAAAAAGAATATGAACCGCGAAAGGTCATTGTTTCAGGAAAAACACTGGCAGAAATCATCAAGATTATTGGCGGAGATCCGGAGAAGGAAATTGCAGTTTACTTTACAGAGAACCATATTCAGTTTGAGATAGAAAATACCAGAGCAATCTCCCGGTTGATTGAGGGAGAATATTTAAAAGTGGAGCAGTTATTATCAAAAGATTATGGAACAAAAATCAAAGTTCAGAAAAAGGAATTACAGGAGTGTATTGACAGAGCAGGTTTGTTATTGAAGGACGATGCAAAAAAGCCAATTATTCTAAATATTGAAGAAAATATTTTGTCATTGGAAGCAGTATCAAACATGGGCTCTATGAATGAAAGTATGTTCGTTGTAAAAGAGGGAGAGAAATTACGAATTGGGTTTAATCCCAAATTCTTATTGGAGATGCTGCGGGTGATTGATGATGAGGAAGTCTTCATGTATTTTACGAGTGCAAAAACGCCATGTACTGTAAGAGATGAAAAAGACAGTTATGTATATCTGGTTCTTCCGGTCAACCTTAGTGCCGCAGCGTAAAGTGAGAGAAGAGGGTGAATAAGAAGGTATGGAAATTGTTCGAAATGGGCAGAAAATTCTGTTGACAGAGTGGGAATTATTTCAGGCGTATGAAGAACAGAAGTATTTGTACTTAAAAGAAAGCGTTCTGGAAAATATGGAAGACTGTCTTCCAAAAGAGATGTATAGCAAATTGAAAGCAAATGAAGATTACAAGGAAAGAAGCATCACTTTATTCCAAAAATATTATGAGGATTATCATATGGAATATGATGTGGCACTAAAAGAGGCAATCCGCGATTCTGCGAAAAAGTTTCTTGATGCAGAAAAAGCAGAACTTATAGAAGAAAAAGGAAGGAACAGTAAAGGATGAAAAGAGAAAACTATATTATTACGGTAAAAAGCATTTATATACGTGATGCGGAGATGTTTTGCCCGGAAAGCATGACGGAACAGGAAATTTTGAACTTAGATGATATCGATATTTTTCAGTCCTGTGAGTTTGAAAGATACTGGAAAAATGCAGAAGTTTCCGCTTACTTATGTCAGATGGCTTGTGCAGAAGAAGAATTAAAAAGGGAACTTCAGAAAATTGCAGAATATTTCAAGATACCAGCCTGTTTTTTAGAAGCAATTCCTGTAAAAAAAGATTTGGAAGATGATATATTTCATAATAATGGAGAGAAGAAAAATGAAGAAAGCACTACTTAAAAAGATACCTGTTGTGGAAGCCGGTATTAAGGATAAACAATATATGGAACTTTGCAGACAAAACTATCTGATGAAGGTACAAAAGGCTACGGTAGCACATAAACGGACTTTAATCCTAAATCTTTATGACGCGGAAAACATTATAAAGGAGCAATATCAGCCGTTCTGTCGCATCTTTTTTTCTAATAGAGACTTTATTACATATTTTATAAAAGAAAACCGTTGGTCTATAAAAACTTTGGATATCTTGGAATCTGAAAAGGGGAAATTTATATCTCAGATTGCGATACGAACATATAAGGAAAAAAGGAGTATTCAACAGTTTTTTCATTGTACAGATGATGCCGTAGACAGTATACAACTAATACAAATAGAACAGCAGAAAAGAAAAGCAGAAAAGTCGTTAAAAAGAAAAAAAAGAAGGATAAAAGATATAGAGTCTCTATTTCGCAGTGTGAAACCAGTGACTGGGAGATTTGAAAAATGGCTGGAATACGAGGTGTTAAAAGAAAGTCAATATATTTTCTATCAGTATTCCAGAAGAAAGATGATAGATTGCACATGTAGTCATTGTAAATCGGAATATCAATTGGAGAGATCTATACCAAGGCATAACAAAGAATATGTGTGTCCCATTTGCAAGCGGAAATCAATTTTTAAAGCAAAAGGAAAATCAGGATATTTTTCTGATTATTCAGAAGCAGTTAAAATTGAAAAAGCATCAGATAGAATCATACTACGTCATTTTGAAGTTAGAAAATCTTATGCTGCGCATGGTACGGGAGAATATACATTATCCTATCATGAAGACTATCGGGCTGTATTTCAGGAAAAATTCCATTTTTATTACCCGGTTTATAGCTGTTTGGCTCATAAGAATGTATGGAAAGAGAAATATATAGATCCGTATTTTCACTACAGATATCATTTGGATTATACGATAAAAGCATATCAGACGATAACCCAAATGCCTGGAATGGTGTATCCATATAATTTGAAAAATGTTTTTAAAGGAACACCATTTGAATATTGCTCCTTAGATTATTTTGTCAAAAATAATCGTTTTGTAGAGCTGCCGGTTGTATATTATCTGAAGACATATTTAAAATTCCCATTGCTTGAACAGTTCGTGAAGCAGAATATGTTTTATATCGCTTTGGAATGCCTATATCAGCTTCCAAACGAATGGGAAGAAACAAAGGAAACGAATACAAGACATTTCTTAGGAATAAATTCACGATATTGCTCTATCCTAAGTAAGTATAATATGGGGATAAGAGAATGGGGCGTTTTACAGAAAATGGAAAAATTAAAAATCCATTTGTCGGAACAGGAAATTTTTGCATATTGTAAAATTTTTGAGAGTAATAGAGATTTCTTGGAATTAAACCAGTATGCATCTATTCGGAAAATTGTGAATTATCTGGCAAAGCAGATTGAAAAAGAAGAAAAAGGAAAGGCATATAAGTTGTCCGGTGATGTATCTGGTATCAGTCATGTGGAAATGAAATGTTATCAGACGTATATAAGAAGCTGGAAAGATTATATTGAGTGGGCAGAAAAATTGGAATATGATCTGAAAAGCCGATACGTTCTGTTTCCAAAAAACTTTAAAGATGTTCACGACAAGACTTTCCTGGAGTATCAAAAACAACAAGATAAGATGGAAAGAAGAAAACAGGCAAAAGAAAGAAGAACCGTGAACCAACTTTTAAAGAAAGATATAAAACTACTGGATACCAAAATTCAGGATAAGGATTATCTTTTAAAAGTTCCTGAAAATTATCAGGAAATCCGAAAAGAAGGGCAGGCGTTAGGACATTGTGTAGGAAGTTATATCCCTCATATTGCCAATCGGGAATGTGATGTGTATTTTATCCGGAAAAAGACCGACCCAGATAAGCCTTTTTTTACGGTTGACTGGAGAAGAGGGAAGATTGTGCAATGTCAGGGGAAAGGGCGGATTCGTTATCCGCAGGAAATGGTAGAATTTGTTCATTATGCAGAAGAAAAATTAAGGCTTCTAAAAGGAGAAGAAGAAAAAAAGGCTGCATAGAAATATAAAAATTTTAAGAGAATAGAAACACAGGCAGAAGGATTAGAACATTCTTCTGCCTTTTCTTATGAAGAGAAAGGAACAGAGATATGAATGATGTATTGGAAAAATTACAACGTGTCAAAATCCAAAATAAGACCAGGCTGTCCAAAGAAGACCAGCAATTTTGTCAGATACAGCAAAAATTATATGACAGTACCAGAAATCATTTTTTAAGTATGTTTGTAGATATGGAAACACTGCACCAGCAGGAACTGACCTTTTATGGAAAGGTACAGAAATATGCAGACAGGGTGTACCAACAGAACCTGATTTGTATGGATAAAAAGAAACAAACAGAACTGATGGAAAAGGTACATAATCATTTTATCAGAACCATTATTTCCTTCTTTAACCGGAAATATGGTCTTGCCATACAGAAACATTCGTATGAACGCTATATTTCCCTGCAGACTCTGGCAGAACCCGTATTACATAAGCGGATTTCTTCTTTAACAGAAGAAGAGAAGCAAATTTATCGGGAAGAAAGGAAGAAATGCTGTAAACAGAAAGAAGAAAATCTTCATGAAGTTTTGTTTGCCAGAATTGAGTATCCGTTGATTTTGGATGATATTTTTTCTTATCTGGGCGGTTTTAGTTTTCAGGAGAAAGTGGAGCAGGAGATTAAAACAGATGCAAAAGCAGGAGTGACCTATGCAAAATATAAATTGCAAAGTAAAAAACTGTCCATTCAAAACCTGTTATGCAGCAAAACAGATCTTTGGGGAGAATACGAAATCTGTCTGGATAGTGAAAAATATAAAGCACTTTTACGGGCATTGACTTTTTTTGACTCCAGTAAAGAACAGGTTTCTATTTATGATGGCTGGCTGGAAAGATTTGTAAGTTTTTCATATAGCGGGAAAAAGGAGAAAGAAGGGATTTTTGATGAACACCCTGCGCTTGGAAAGAAAGTTGTTAAATTTAAGTATTTTAAAAATGGCAGATGGGATATTGTTTTTGCCAGTGGTGTACATGCATTGTCTTTTGCCAAAGAGTATCTCGGCTATAAGGAGGCGGCCTAATGGGAAAATACAAAAGAGATAAGGGACTTCAAATACCAATGGAGCAAAGACAAAACTTGAATGCGAAAATTTTGTATCTAGTGGAAAATCATGAAACAGAACTATATGGGATCACACCAGAGGATATTTTTAATGTGTATATGGGAAATGGTGGGCTGCATGGACTGGACAGGAAAGACTTTCAAAATTTTCATGCTTATACAGAAGCGAAAAAAGAAATAGAGCAGGGACAGTTTTTTACACCAGCGGAAATATGTGAATTTCTTGTTGCCTGCGTCAAACCGGAACCGAAGGATATAATTTATGATTTGACTTATGGTAAAGGAGATTTTTTTAATTATCTTCCTACAGAAAGTAATATCTATGGAACAGAAATTGATATGAAAGCGGTGAAGATTGCCCAGTACCTCTACCCGAAGGCAAACCTGCAATATGGCGATATCCGGCAGTATTCCCCTGTTTTAAGCGGGGATATTGTGTTTGGAAATCCGCCCTTTCATCTGGAATGGGGAACAAAAGAAGCACCGGTATCTTCCCAGATGTATTACTGCAAAAAAGCATATCAGGTACTGAAAAACGGGGGTCTTTTGGTTTTGCTGGTCTCGGAAAGTTTCCTTTCAGATGATTTTTCAAATAAAGGGGATATTGAAGAAATCAATCACATGTTTAATTTGATTGTACAATTTTCTTTGCCGGCAGATGCATTCAAAGAGTATGGTGTGACATCTTTTCGGACAAAAGCAATGATTTTGCAGAAAAAGAGTCAGTATGTAACAGAAAGACCCTATACCACAAAGCAAGAGGTTCTGAAACATCCCCAAGAAATTTATCAAACTCATGTGTTACCGGTTCTTCAGGAACGGAGAAAAAATGCTGCAAATATTTATTTTGAATGTCAGAATACAGATTTAGAGGCAAAGCAGAAACAGGTATTTCAGGAAAAAACGATGAAACTTTTGTTTGATATCAAAAGAAATCGAAATATCACTCATAAAGCTGGACTGGCAGAAACGATTTTGCAGAAATACCTGAAGCAGACGAAACCGGAGGAACTTTCCTGGCAGGAGTGGGAAAAAATTAAAATACAGCCGGAAGATGTTTTACGGAAATTAAAGGGGATTTTATCTTCTGCGAATATGACATACAGGAATGAAATCCGGATTGTAAAGACAACTTATGGATTTAAAGAAAAGGATTATCGGGAAAATGGGACCGATATGAATTTGGGTTCTATCAATTCTTTTGTATTATCCAAAAGAGAAGTTCCTGGATTTGAGCAGTTCTTAAAGAAGAAACGGCGAGAATTTGCATTGCAGGAAACACCTTTTGAGAAAATGAAGCAGGATGACAAAATTGCAGAATATCTGGAAAATTGGCATGTAACAAGTCAAATGACAGGGGAGGTCAAATATCTGAATGCTGTACAGAAAAAAGAAGTGAATAAACTGCTGCAGAAACGATACGCTGCCCTACAGTTTTCTATGGGAACTGGAAAAAGCCTTTGTACACTGGCAATGGCGCAGTACAGAATGAAATATAATCCTGTCCGGAATATATTCATTGTCGGCACAGCCCTGGCAATCAATAATACATGGGAAGAAATATTGGAAGACTATCAGATTGATTTTTACCGTATTCGGAAGAGGGAGGACATAAAAAGGGTACAGAGAGGACAGATTGTGCTCTTGACTATCAATTTGCTTACGGAATTAAAAAGGGAGATGAAAAAACTGTTACGTATCCGCTGTCAGAAAGTCATGTTGATTTTTGATGAAAGTGATGCAATTACCAACGGAAGTTCAAAACGTACAAAAGCAATGCTTTCTGTTTTTCGAAAATGCAGATATAAAGTGCTGGCAACAGGAACACTGACAAGAAATAACGTGGTAGAAGCAGCACCTCAATTAGAACTGCTTTATAACAACTCTATTCATTATCTGGCAAAGAATGAATGGATCTACCGATTCAAAAACGGACAGATGGAAAAAAATAGGAACTTCTTTTTGAATCAGCCATTTCCAGCTTATAAAAGAGGGTATGAACTGTTTTCTTATTCCTATTTACCAAAGAAGATTACAGTGTTTGGTCTGGAGAAGGCAAATCAGGATATTTATAATGCATCATTTTTAGATGAATTATTAGAAAAAACAGTCATAACAAAAAATTTTGAAGAAGTGGTAGGAAGGAAAATTTATAAGATTTACCAGGAAACCTGTTCTTTTAGCGAAAGGGAAAAAGAAGTGTATCGAATAGCAGTAAAAGAGTTTGATAAAATCCGCAGGAAGTATTTTGCAGCTTGCGGCAATGCACGAAAGGATTCTATGTTTCGGATTTTGCAGCAACTGCTGCTCCTTCTGAAGATATGTGCAGATCCTTCTCTTGCATACGAATACGATAGCAATGAAATACCTACGAAGGTAAAAAAAGCAATCCGTCTTTTGCAGATGTGGAAGTATGAGAAGGTTGCGATTGGAGTACGCAGAATAGAAGTGGCAGATTCCTATTACCGATATTTAAAGCAGGCATTTCCAGAAAGGCAGATCTTTTATATCACAGGGGATAAAGTTCCATGCAAGCAGCGGCAGAGGATTGTAGAAAAACTAAGAAAGACAGAAAATGGGATATTACTTTCTACGCAGCAAAGCTTGTCAGAATCTATGAATATAGATGATGTGGATAAAATTATCCTACCAGAGCTTCATTACAATCATGCGGCTATGGAACAGTATTATTTTCGGTTTATCCGGTATACGTCCAGAAATTTTAAGCAGGTGGTATTTTTAATTTATGAAAATTCCATTGAAGTGAACCTGCTAAAGATGATACTGGCGAAGGAGAAACTTAACCTGTTTATGAAAAATCAATTGCTAGAAAACGGAGAACTATATGAAAGATTCGGCATCAATCCCCAGATATTTTCCCTTTTGATGACAACCAGTGTGGATCAGGAAGGAAAACTTCAGATTCAATGGGGCGAACAAAAAATTAGTTAGAGTGTTTGAAAAAGAAACATACGTAATGATAATTTATGGCAGAATTTTTACTCAAAGAAATTCAAACTACGATACTTTTACTCTGCTTATAGCAGAACAATATATATTTTGAGAAAGTATTGAAAAGTTTATTAGAAAATACAGAATAGGCTTAAAAGTCTGTTTATATTTAGTGTAGAACTTAGCACAATAGTACGCAAAGTCTCCCTAGCGTGGCAATGACAGATATAAAAAATACTTGTTTTTCTGGTTCTTGTATTTTGAGGATTTGTCAGTAGAGATTTATAGGAAAGGAGGATGTATGAACCAGAAACATCAAAATGTTCCAATTTGGGAAAAAGCAAACCTTACTTTGGAAGAAGCGGCAGCTTTTACTAATATAGGAATAAACAAATTGAGGCAGTTAACAGACGAAGATGGATGTGAATATGTTCTTTGGATAGGTTCTAAAAGATTAATAAAACGTAAGAAGCTAGAAGAATTTTTAGAACATGCAGAAAGTTTATAAGAGTCATTGAAACAAGGGGCTTTGATATGATAATATTTGAATATCATTTCAAGGCTCTTTTTGGATTATGAAAGGAGAATATATGTCCGAAAAGAGAAGAGATAATAAAGGAAGAATTCTGAAAACAGGAGAAAGCCAAAAGAAAAATGGGCAATACATTTACCAGTATACGAATTCATTTGGGGAGAGAAAGGTAATCTATAGCTGGAAATTGGTAACAACAGATAAAGTTCCAGCGGGAAAGAGAGAGGATGTTTCACTTAGAGAAAAAATAAAAGAAATTGAGCGAAAATTAGAACAAGAGCTCATTATTACAGGGCAGAATATGACGGTTCTACAGCTAGTACAAAAATATATAGGACAGAAAACAGGTGTTAAAGATAATACCAGAAATAACTATAATTTTGTAATAAATATCATAAAAAAGGAGCCTTTTGGACAACTGAAAATAAATGAGGTAAAAAAGTCAGATGCAAAAGCATGGTTAATCAAGCTTCAGCAGGTAGATGGCAGAGGATATAGTACGATACATTCAGTGCGTGGAGTTGTTCGACCTGCTTTTCAAATGGCAGTAGACGATGATATTTTATTAAAAAACCCTTTTGAATTTCAGTTGGCGACGGTAGTAGTTAATGATAGCGTTACCCGAGATGCCATAACAAGAAAGCAGCAAAAAAAATTCTTAGAATTCATCAAGAATGATAAACATTTTTCGCGTTATTATGAAGGGATATATATTTTATTCCATACAGGAATGAGAATCAGCGAATTTGTAGGATTGACGCTGTCAGATATCAACTTGAGAGACAGAACCATTACTATAGATCATCAGTTGCAAAGAAATAGCCAGATGGTATATAAGGTTATCAATACAAAGACTACAGCGGGTGAAAGAACGATACCTATGACTGACGATGTATATGAATGCTTTAAAAAAATAGTAGAAATGCGGAAAAAAGTAAAGGCAGAACCCGTTATAGATGGTAAACTTGGATTTTTATATTTAGACAAAAATAATAAACCGATGGTTGCATTACACTGGGAGAAATATTTTCAACATATCCGAGAAAAATACAATCGCATTTATAAGGAACAGATGCCTATTATTACACCGCATGTTTGCCGTCATACTTACTGCTCTAATATGGCTAAGAGTGGAATGAACCCAAAAACGTTACAGTATTTGATGGGACATTCTGATATATCCGTAACTCTGAATACATATACTCACTTAAAATTTGAGGATGCGAGAGCAGAAGTAAAAAGAATTACGAAGCTCAATTGATGTATTTTGAACAATTTACATCATTTGAATTTGCATCAGATTTTTTGAGGATTAATATTAAATGTATGGTATAATTATCAAGAAGCCCATAAATATGAGAAATTTGAGTAAATATGTATAGAAAAAAGTTCAAAAAGCGATGATGTAAAATGCAAAAATAGAAATTGATTTACATCACATTTTACATCATTTGGCGAAAAAAATATGTAGATTTACATAGGATTATAAAGACTTGTATAAGGACCAAACAAAAATATAAACTCTGTAAAGTCTTGAAAACATAGGGCTTTACAGGGTTATGAAGGGATTTGAAGAGTATGATAAAAGTACTATTTGTTTGCCACGGCAA
>CALFLL010000059.1 GCA_937880845.1 uncultured Drancourtella sp. | reverse complement strand
CGGAACGTGTTATATCTTATCACCTCCCCTTATAAATGTCAACACCTTTTTTTATCTTTTTCGACTTTTTTTGCATCTACTTTTATGAAAAATTCTCCCCTCACCTTTCTTATGGCTGAACTTATAAATATTGAATCGCCTCTCCTATATTTTTTACACCTATAATTTTTATTCCTTCTATCTTTCCTACCAATTCTTTTGATACTTCCGGCATCATGCATGTTTTAAATCCAAGTTTTTTTGCTTCCGACACTCTCTGTTTTGGCATGCTGACTGCACGTACTTCTCCGCTTAGACCGACTTCTCCAAACACGATCATTTTTTCATCCACCACTTTGTTTTGATAACTTGATATAATAGAAAGAATGATTCCAAGATCGATTGCAGGTTCATTCATCTTAATCCCACCTGCAATATTTACATATGCGTCACAGTCGCCTAGTGCGATTCCCAGTCTTTTTTCTACAACTGCCATCAAAAGATTCACCCTGTTGTAATCTGTTCCCGCTGCCGTCCTTCGAGGCATACCAAAATTTGTACGACACACTAATGCCTGTATTTCCAAAAGAATCGGTCTTGTTCCTTCCATAGAACACGCAACCACAGAACCGGAAGCCTGCTCAGGTCTTCCGTTCAGCATAAATTCTGATGGATTTTTTACCTCTTCCAGTCCATGTTCTTTCATTTCAAAAACACCGATTTCGTTTGTAGATCCGAATCGATTTTTCACACTTCTTAAAATTCGATAAGACGCATGTCTGTCTCCTTCAAAATATAAAACCGTATCTACCATATGTTCCAAAACACGCGGACCGGCCACTGTTCCTTCTTTTGTAACATGCCCAACTATAAAGATTGTAATACCAAGTCCCTTTGCAAGATGCATCAGTGTATTCGTTGCTTCTCTTACCTGAGATACGCTTCCCGGTGCAGAACCGACTTCTTCACTGTATATAGTCTGAATAGAATCAATCACAACAATGCCGGCTTTCCTTGTTCTGATCACTTCCTCGATTGTTTCCAGATTTGTTTCACATAAAAGTGCGACTTTATCATTGAATGTTCCCATACGGTCTGCCCGAAGTTTAATCTGTCTTGCCGATTCTTCCCCCGAAATATAAATGATATCCTCTCCTTTTTCACCTAATGTTTTGCAAACTTGCAAAAGAAGAGTGGATTTTCCGATTCCGGGATCTCCGCCTACCAACACAAGAGAACCTCGTACAATCCCTCCTCCAAGAACACGATCCAACTCTTGTATTTCTGTGCGAATACGTTCTTCCCGATTCGTCTGCACTTTTGCCAAGGGTACAATATCTGCCTTCTTTATTTCTGATTTGAATCCCCCCTTTTGTACAGTCATTTTTTCCTCTACAAAAGTATTCCATTCCTTACAAACCGGGCATTGTCCTAACCATTTTGCTTCCTCATGTCCACAATTCTGACAAAAAAATACTGTCTTTTTCCCTTTTGCCATCTTTTTTCTCCTTTTATAAATCGGTAATAAAAAGGGATTTCCTTTTTTTACAAATCAGGAAATCCCTTTTTATTTAATTATGCTCTTACTATTTTTATCTTTACACCCATATCTGCATTTAATTCTGCACTTACACTGAGTTTTCCGCTTAAATTTGTTTTCATTTTTCCAACGTTTGTGTCATCCATATATACCGTATATTCTGTATCTGCTTCCAACTCCACTGTAAACTGGGCATCTTCCCGTCCCGATACAACAAATTCCACTGTATTTTCTGTTACTTTGAAGCCTTCAACTGCTGTGCCAGGTACCGATTCATAGATAAGCATTCCGTTTTTTTCCAACTTAGTGATTTCCTCAAACGTTTTTACTTTATATAAATCTCCCTGGAATTCGAAACCTTCCACTTTGGTTTTGGATGGTAATGTGTAATCTCCAAAACTAAGTGTTCCATCCGTTTCTACTCGCAACAACTCTTTTACCGCAGCCATTTTATATTCCTCCTAATGGTATTCTTTTGTTTCTCATATTATATAATAATTTGCCTTTCTTTTCTAGCTTTTTATCTTTTTTGCAATAAATTTTATACCTTTTTTAGAAGTTCCGACTTCTACCTGATCTCCTCGTTTGATTTCTCCGTTTAAGACAGCTTCTGTCATAGGATCTTCCAATTCATTTTGAAGTGCCCTTTTAAGTGGACGTGCTCCATATTTTTTATCATTTCCTGATTGTGCGATTTTCTTTTTCACAGAATCTCTAATCTTTAATGTAATGTCAAGCTGATCTTTTGCCCGTTTTACAAGATCCTTGCAAAGTAATCCTACAATCTGCTGTAAATCTTTGTCTGTAAGAGCGTGAAATACGATGATTTCATCAATACGATTTAAAAACTCCGGTTTAAAAACACGCCTTACTTCTTCCATTACATTGGACTGCATTCTCTTATAATCCTCTTTTTCGTCTTTTATCGTATTAAATCCAAGCTTTTTGGCATCTACAATAGACTGTGCTCCTGCATTAGAAGTCATGATAATCACTGTATTTCTGAAATCAATTTTTCTTCCCTGAGAATCTGTGATATGTCCGTCATCCAAAACCTGAAGAAGAATGTTAAAGACATCCGGATGTGCTTTTTCAATTTCATCAAACAATACGACAGAATATGGATGTCTTCTTACTTTTTCGCTAAGCTGTCCTCCTTCTTCATGTCCTATATATCCCGGCGGAGATCCTATGAGCTTTGACACGCTGTATTTCTCCATATATTCTGACATATCAATACGAATCATGGACTCTTCATTTCCAAATAAAGCTTCTGCCAATGCCTTGGAAAGTTCTGTTTTCCCGACTCCGGTAGGCCCAAGAAACAAGAACGAGCCGACCGGACGGGAAGGATCTTTTAAACCGACCCTCCCTCTTTTTACCGCTTTTGCAACTGCTGTTACCGCATCATTTTGACCAATTACCCGTTTATGAAGGATCTGCTCTAATTTTTTCAGGCGGTCGCTTTCTGACTGTGCGAGCTTTTGTACCGGGATTTTTGTCCATTCCGATACCACCTGTTCAATCTCCTCCTCATTGAGAGATATATAGCGGCTTTTTTGTCTTTGAAACCTTTTTTCCGCTTGCTCCAGCTTTTTCTTGTTTTCTTCTCTTTGTTTTACAAGTAAAGAAGCCCTTTCCATGTCCTGTTCCTTTATTGCCTGTTCCAATTCTTTCTCCGATGTTTTCAGAGTTTCTTCCAACATTTCCAGTGTATCCGGAACTTTAAATCCTTTCAGTGCCACTTTGGAACATGCCTCATCCAAAACATCAATTGCCTTATCCGGCAAAAAACGGTCACTGATATATCGATCCGACAAATTTACTGCTGCTTCTATTGCTTCTTGATTAATGGAAACCATATGATGCTGTTCATATTTTTCCTTCAATCCCGTCAGAATTTTTACACTTTCTTCCTTTGACGGTTCTTCTACCATGACAGGTTGAAATCGTCTTTCCAATGCTGCATCTTTTTCGATATATTTTCGATATTCGCCAATGGTTGTAGCCCCTATCAGCTGAAGTTCTCCTCTTGCAAGAGAGGGTTTCAAAATATTGGAGGCATCCATTGCCCCCTCTGCTCCTCCTGCTCCGACTACGGTATGGATTTCATCAAGGAACAAAATAATATTTCCGTCTGCCTTTACCTCGCTGACGAGGCGTTTCATACGTTCTTCAAATTCCCCTCTGTATTTTGAACCTGCAATCAATGCTGCCAAATCCAGAGAAAGAATCTTTTTATCCCTCATCTTCTCCGGAACGGCTCTTCTGGCAATCCTCTGAGCAACTCCTTCGATGATGGCTGTCTTCCCAACACCCGGTTCTCCCACCAGGCAAGGATTGTTTTTTGTCCTTCTGCTTAAAATCTGCATCAGTCTTTGCATTTCCTGTTCACGTCCCACAACCGGATCCATTTTCCCGTTTCGAGCCAGTTCCGTAAGATCTTGACAGTATTGTTCCAGAATATTTCCATTATTTCCTTCGGATTTTTCCATATATTTTTTTTGGTTTTCCCCAATAGCGATCAAAATATCCTGCAGAATCTTTTGAAGATTCAGATTTAAAGTAGTCAAAATACGAGCCGCTACACATTCTGTGTCACGTATGATTGCCAGAAGCAGATGCTCCGTTCCGATTTCCGGAGCGTGCAATTTTTCCGCTTCATTTCTGCTTTCTTCCAGAATATATAAAAGTCGAGGGCTTTCTTTCGCCGACTCCTCCCCCTTAGCTTCACCTATGACAGATACCAGTTCCGATACGACTTTTAAAACTTCTTCTTCCTTCAGTCCATTCATTTCAAGTACCTGTGATGCCACTCCGGAAAAAACGGATTTTAATCCCAAAAGAAGATGTTCTGTTCCTATATAAGGATGTTTCAGCTCTTTCGCATATCTTTTTGCTGCTGCCAACACTTCTTTTGCCTGCTTTGTATATCTGTTTTCCATTATCGTCCTCCTGTTTTTCTATTCTGCCTCATATTCCTGAAAAATTTCATCTACAAGCTCGTGTACCTCATCTCTGGTAATGTTTTTGCAATACCCTCTTGCCAGTATCATCCTGAGCTGCTGTTTCATCTCATGCAGTGCCTCAAGCTTATCCTCACTGACTGCAATAACGGCCCCTTTTCTTCTGTCAAGCCGGATAAATCCTTCCTGTTTTAAAACCGAATACGCTTTATTTACCGTATGCATATTTACGCCGATTTTTTCGGAAAGTTTCCTTACTGACGGTAATGAATCTCCTTCTTGGATGACCGATGCCGCAATTCCTAAAATAATTTGATTTTTCAATTGCGTATAAATAGCCTCATCGCTGTTAAAATCAATCTCGATCACGATTTCTTTCATAGTATCTATCCCTTTTCTTTCGCATTGTTACACCAATCATATAACAAGTGGACTATATTGTAAATAGAAAATGAAAACTTTCCTACATAAAAAGCGGTGTTGAAAAATACCGTTCCGCCGTATCCGGAAGAATCGTTACAACTGTTTTCCCTTTTCCAAGTTTTTGAGCCAAACGTCTGGCTGCCACCACATTGGTCCCACCTGAAATTCCGCACAAAAGTCCTTCTTTTCTTGCAAGTTCTTTTGCCTGCCGGATTGCCTCTTCATCCGTAACGATCATAATATCATCATAGATGTTTCTGTCCAGAATTTCCGGAATGATTCCATCTCCGATACCCATTTGGAGATGACTTTTCACCTCATATCCGGATAACACAGCCGCTTTTTCCGGTTCCACTGCCCATATAAGTATATCCGGATTAGCTTCTTTTAACGCCTTTCCTATTCCTGTAATAGTTCCGCCTGTACCAATCCCGGAACAAAATCCATCTATTTTCTTTTCTGCCTGCCTGAGAATTTCTTTCCCCGTCTGTTCATAATGTACTCTCACGTTGTTGTCATTTTCAAATTGCTGCGGAACAAAAACATTCTTGTTTTCCCGTTTCATTTTTTCAGCAGTTTCCATACATGTTCGGATACATTGTCCAATATCTCCTTCATCATGAACCAGTTTTACTTCCGCCCCATACTGGCAGATCAGTTTCCTTCTCTCTTCACTGACAGAATCCGGCATAATAATGATCGCCCGATATCCTTTTACCGCACTCACTAAAGCCAGTCCAATCCCTTGATTTCCGCTTGTTGGCTCTACGATCACTGTATCTTTTGTAATTTTTCCTTCTTTTTCCGCTGCCTCAATCATTCCAAGAGCCGTCCTCGTTTTAATAGATGCTCCTACGTTTACCGCCTCAAATTTTACCAGAATTTCTGCATCACTCCCCCCTCCAATATGATTTAACCGAATCAGAGGAGTGTTTCCAACGGCATCCAATATCGTATTATATATCATCCTCACCGCTTCCCTTTCTCTGTAAATTCCTTTTATTATATGTTCTATTCCTCTTTTTGGCAAATAAAACCATCCTTATCAAAATCACAACTTTTGATATGGATGGTTTTGTATTTTACTCTTTAATGTATTAAAATTATTTAAGCTTCATCAATGGCTTTTCCGATATCGTTTCTCATATATTTGTTTGAAAAGGAAATCCATTCTGTCGCTTTATATGCATTGGCACGTGCTTCTTTTAAGTTTGCTCCTTTTGCCGTGATTCCAAGAACTCTTCCTCCGTTTGTCACGATCTGTCCATTCTCGTCCATCTTTGTTCCTGCATGGAAGCAATAGTATCCTTCTTTTCCTTCGAAGTTTTCAAATCCTGTGATCGGAATTCCTTTTTCGTATGCTACCGGATATCCTTCGGATGCCAGTACAACACAGACTGCAGCATTATCTTCAAATTCCAGATCGATCTGATCCAGTGTTCCATCAATACATGCTTCCATCACATCGATGATATCATTTTTCATTCTCGGAAGGACAACCTGTGCTTCCGGATCCCCGAATCTTGCATTGTATTCCAGTACTTTCGGTCCTTCTTCTGTCAACATCAGACCAAAGAAGATAATTCCTTTAAATTCTCTTCCTTCTGCTTTCATGGCATCTACCGTCGGCTGGAACAGGTGTTTCTGGCAGTAATCTGCGATTTCTTCTGTGTAGAACGGGCTTGGTGAAAAGGTTCCCATTCCTCCTGTGTTTAATCCCTTATCTCCATCCTTGGCACGTTTGTGATCCTGAGCGGAAGTCATTGTTTTTACGATATTTCCGTCTACAAAGGATAAGACAGATACTTCTCTTCCTGTCATGAACTCTTCGATTACCATGGTATTACCGGATGTTCCGAATTTTTTGTCCAACATGATTTCCTGTACGCCGGCTTTTGCTTCTTCTAATGTATTACAGATCAAAACCCCTTTTCCAAGAGCAAGTCCATCTGCTTTCAGCACGATTGGGAACTTGGCTGTTTCCAGATAGTCCAATGCTTTTTGAGGATCATCAAAATTCTCGTATGCGGCAGTCGGGATTCCGTATTTTTTCATCAGATCTTTGGAAAATGCCTTGCTTCCTTCCAGAATAGCGGCATTTTTCCGAGGACCGAACGCACGGATACCCGCTGCTTCCAACTCATCCACAAGCCCTGCCACAAGCGGATCGTCCATTCCTACGATTACGAGATCCACTTTTTTCTCTTTTGAAAATGCTACGATCTTATCAAATTCCATCGGACCGATCGGTGCACATTCTGCAATCTTTTCGATACCGGCATTTCCCGGAAGACAATAAATCTTGTCCACTTTACTACTTTTTGAAACGCTTAATGCAATGGCATGTTCTCTTCCGCCACCACCTACGATTAATACTTTCATATTATCCTCCTTTATATATACAACCTGAAAAAGGGCATTGTAAAAATGTGATTCACAATACCCTCTTTCTTTTATTCGTTTATCACAACATGTCCGTCTTCGACTGTCACTTTACCATTTGCGATAAGATCAATGGCTTTTGGCATGATAATCCATTCGGCCTGCTCCATCACACGTTTTTGAAGGATTTCAGGTGTATCCCCCTGCTGCACTTCTACCGCTTTCTGGAGAATGATCGGTCCTGTATCGGTTCCTTCATCTACAAAATGAACCGTTGCACCAACAACTTTGACTCCTCGCTTTAAGGCTGCTTCATGTACTTTCAGTCCATAATAACCCGTACCGCAAAATGACGGTATCAAAGACGGATGAATATTGATAATCTTATTTTCATATTTTCTGATCAATTCTGCTGGGATTACCACGAGAAATCCGGCAAGCACGATCAAATCCGGATGCAGTTCATCGATGGAATCCATCAATGCTTTGTTAAACTTATTTCTGTCTTCAAACTCTTTCGGTGAAACGCACTTTGCGGAAATTCCTGCCTTTTTGGCACGTTCCAGTGCGTATGCATTCTTATTATTACTGATAACACCTACCACTTCTGCATTGGTGATTGTTCCATTTTCTACTGCATCCAAAATCGCCTGCAGATTTGTACCACCTCCGGATACAAGGACTGCTGTTCTTAGCATAATGTTACCCCTTTTTCACCGGCTTCTATTTTTCCAATCACATAGCATGTTTCACCGGCTGCTTCAATCGCTGCCATTGTTGCATCTACATCGTTTTTCTCTACTGCGATGACCATACCGATTCCCATATTGAATGTATTGTACATCATCTTTTCTTCGATGTTTCCTTCTTTTGCCAGCATTTCGAAAATCGGCGGAACAGAATAACTGTCCTTTTCAATCACCGCATGTGTTCCGTCACAGAGCATACGTGGTACGTTTTCATAAAAACCGCCTCCTGTAATGTGGCTGCATGCTTTAACTGTAACACCGGCCTCACGAATACTCTTAAGAGCCTTTACATAAATTCTTGTCGGTGCGAGAAGTGCTTCTCCAAGCGTACATCCCAGACACTCATGATACGTTTCCAAAGATTCTCTGCTCATATCAAATACTTTTCTTACAAGGGAAAATCCGTTGCTGTGTACACCGGAAGAAGCGATACCGATCAGGGCATCTCCTTCCTTTAAGGTTTCTCCTGTAATCATATCCTTTTTGTCGCATACGCCTACGGCAAATCCGGCCAGATCGTATTCGTCTTCTGCCATCAGCCCCGGATGCTCTGCTGTTTCACCACCGATCAAAGCTGCGCCGGACTGTGCACATCCTTCTGCGACTCCGCTTACAATCGTAGCAATCTTTTCCGGTTCATTTTTCCCGCAGGCAATATAGTCAAGGAAAAACAGCGGTTCACCGCCTGCGCAGGCAATGTCATTAACGCACATTGCTACTGCATCGATTCCGATAGTGTCATGCTTGTCCAGTATCATGGCAAGTTTTACCTTTGTTCCGCATCCGTCTGTCCCGGATAACAATACAGGCTCCTCCATGTTTTTGATTTTTTCCAGTGAAAAAGCACCGGAAAATCCTCCCAGTCCTCCGATCACTTCCGGACGCATTGTCTTTGCAATGTGTTTTTTCATTAATTCTACTGATTTATAACCTGCTTCAATATCTACACCAGCGTGTTTGTAATCCATGATTCTTCCTCCATCATAAAGTTTCCTGCATTTTATTATCCGAAACTCTTACTTTCCTGCTTTCTGAGCCATATATTCTTTATGTCCAAGCTTGGCAAGTTTTTCTGCCTTTGCTTCTACTTCTTCTTTCATCTCTTTTGAATATTCTTTTAATCTTTCAAGTAACTCCGGATTGGATGTTGCTAAAATTTTAGCTGCCAGGATCGCTGCATTTTTTCCTCCGTCAATGGCAACTGTCGCAACCGGAATTCCCGGTGGCATCTGTACGATGGAATAGAGTGCATCCTGACCGTCAAGTACCTTTCCTGTCATCGGAATACCGATTACCGGCATCGGGAAGATTGCCGCACACATTCCCGGAAGATGTGCTGCCATTCCTGCACCTGCGATAATGACTTTGAAATCTTTATCTTCTGCAGATTTTGCATATTCGTAAAATACATCCGGTTCACGGTGAGCGGAAATGATCGTCATTTCATATTCCACTCCTAATTTTTCAAGCATATCCGCAGCCTGACTCATGACTTTCATATCGGAGTCACTACCCATTACAATTCCTACTTTTGGCATAATGTTCATCCTTTCTTTTTATAGGTTGTATTTCATTTATAAATTTTTTAATAAATAATTTCCTATTTATAAGTTATTGTACTAATACAGGCGGTCTATGTCAATAATAGGCCGCCTGTTTAGTGATTATATTTACTTATAACTGTAAGCCCTGCTTACTTATGACATTTTTCCAACTCTTCCAACGGTCTATTCAATGCTTCTGTTCCAGGCAGAACAAAATAGCCGTCTTTTAAGATCGAAATGATTACTCCATCCGGCTTTATCACCGTAATCTCTTCCAATTCGTCATATGGAATCGTAATATCCGTATGGCAGTGGAAATATGCTTTATCCGGATCTTCTTTTCTCAAAACGGAAACTTCATTATCTCTTGCTACGATTTCTTTCCCGTTTGGATTAAACACCTTTGTATCTTCACTGTAACTGTAACAGGTATCACCCACAGCAAAATGCGGTCCTGTTTTCTCCGCAATAAGTACCGGGAATTTGTCTTCAATTCCATATTTTTTCCCTGTTACATAGGCTGTCGTGTTTGTCCCGATGGCAAATTCTCCAAGCGGCAGCGTATCATGATGGAACAAAATATTTTCTTTTATATATTCTTTCGACGCTTCTTCATCCGCAAAATTGCTGCATCCATATTCAGAGATCATTCCGTCTTTAAAATGAATCTCCAGATTTTCATACTGCAGATCTTTCAGATATGCTTTGCTCACATGAAGGACTCCGTCCGTTCCTTTCAGAACCGGAGACGTAAAGACCTCCCCTACCGGAATATTCACATCTGCCACACAATTTTCAAAAATTGTTTCTTTTTCTTTATCCTGTAAACGATATAACTGTACCGTCAGATCGGTTTTATTGGAACCTTTTCCAACGATATGCACCTTTTCTCCTTCGTCCAGTGCATCAATGATCGTCTGCTGTATTTCGGAATATTTCTTGGAATCCAGTGTGTTGATTCGAATCACTTCTTGAAAGATTTCTTCAAACTGACTTCCTATCTCCGGAATCGGATATGCGATACACGTGAAGCTTCGTTCCTCTCCTTTGATATATTCGTTTGTAATCTGTCCAGCCTTGGCATCCAAAGTCATCCGCAGCTCTTCTTGCTTTTGGGTCAATGCAAGGCATTCTTTTGTTTTATTCGGAACAAACGGAATCTCACCAAACACTTCCATTACCGCCGGCCCCGCATGACCTGCCGCCAACTCTTTATGCTGCTCATAAACCGTCTTTACAACTTCCAACCGGCGTTCCACATACCTCTTATCCAAAAAAAGAGCCTGATCGTTTCTGTGATCATAGTCGTACTGTTTGTTTGGATTGCCGCCAAAATAACCCAATTTTGATGTTCCACGTTTGTTCAACACGCTGACACCGGAACGGTAAATCGTAGGTTTCAGCCCCATCTTTGCAAAATTTTCGATGGCTTTTTTTACCACCCGTTCAAAGCCCAGTGTATATCGGATATTTACCGTTGCTTTTTTAGATAAATCCTTGTTTCCAAGAACAAATCCCATACGATATCCTTCCGTGTAAACGTCAGCCATTTTCGTGATCGTTTCTTCCGAAAGTTTATTTAGATATTTTGCCGTTTCCCGTTGACTCTCTGTAATATATTCTCCGTAACGGTACAAATATCGAAGATCATCAAGATTGCTTCCGCAGATAATGTTTGCTGCGAAAGAATACGCAGGATCAATCTGTTCTAAAATACGATCTGCCACAAATACATCACAGTAGTCATTGGCATACCAGTAAAAAATTTCGGAAACTCTTTTATATTCCGGCTCTTCCTCTTCAAAACAGTTATAAATTTCGATAAATAATTCATTTAGAATAGAAAGATATTCTACTTTGTTTTCAAAGGCATACGCAATCCCTCCGCGCAGTTCCGCATATAAAGCACTTAAAAACATACCGAATGTTTCTCCAAGCTTTTCTTTTGCATACACCGGATTTGCATAACTTGTCACATACTGTTGCGGCAAAATATCTTCGTATAATCTTTTATTTTCCTCTTCCAGAATATATTCCGGCACTTCTTTCCAATCCCGTATCTGAATATCCTCCCATATTTTATGAAGCATCAGAAGAAATTCCGCTGTTTTTCTAAAATAGCTACGATATGGTTCTGCAACTGTTTCTTCCGTCAAAATACCATGCAGTCTTTCAATCGTCAGTCCATATCGCTCCCTGACAATCATATCTTCCATTTATACCATCCCTCCGATAAAAATTACGGCGAATCCTACAAGTAATGCAATATTGCAGGCTACACCTATTTTACATGTGATATAGTTTTTTTGCCTTTCTTTGAATCCCCTGAATCCGGTAATCATCCCCATCCAGGCTCCAAAAAAAGTCACAACGGCCATCCCACCTATAAATACCGGTGCATGTCCTCTTGTCACAACAGATATGAGAAGCATCACAAGAACCAAAGCAAAGATAACTCCTGCAGCAATACAGGAATACACTCCTCTTCTTGCATGAAGTGTTTTTTCCTGTCCGTATTTACGGCTTCTTTTTTTTCGTTCCCGTTCTCTTTCTCTTCTGTTATTACCTTTTTCCCGTTTTCTTTCTCTGACTTTGTCTTTGCTGTTTTTTAACATAGTTTCTCCTTATTCCATTACATATTGCGAACAAAATATATCCACATAATCCCCCCATCGTATTTAACAGCAGATCATCCACATCAAAGCTCCCGACGCGAGTCAGGAGCTGAAAAATTTCCACAAAAAAACTGATTCCAAAGCTGTAAAATACCGTCAGGAAAAAACTGCGGTTCCAATATTTACTTGCCATCGGCATAAAAAATCCAAATGGCACAAAAATCAATACGTTCCCCGCAAGATTAGCAACCGACCGTACTCCCAGTTGTTCCCTGTATATCCAGAACCTTCTGATTTCCTTGAAAAGTTCCAGATTGTAATGATATTCTCTTGTTCCACTGCTGCTTCTTCCATACCAGTCAGAAAACAAAAGAAAATAGAACAAAAACAGAATATATAAAATAAACAGTAATTTTCCAAGACGCCGAAGCCATTTTCTTTCATGCGTTCTCACCTGCAGGCACCGCCTTAAAATGTCAGATATTTCTGATTTTTAAATAATCTGGCCCCTCCGATGATAGAAATAATCCCACAGGTTACTCCTACCGCAATCATGATCACTCCGATAACAATATTTCCGGCTCCAACCGTTCCTAAACTCCGATATACTTTTTCCTGCATCGTTTCAAGCCTCCTTATTTTATTGCTCCATACTGTTCATAATATGCGTCGATTGCAGATTTTAATGCATCATCAATGACAATACGTCCCCGGCATGGCTGATTATAAAGATGCTCTACCACTTCGTCCATAGATACGATGGCTGCCGTTTCAAAGCCGTATAAATCTTTCACTTCATCCAACGCACATTTTTCTCCTCCTTTTCCCACTTCCATACGGTTCAGGGAAACCATAAGTCCTACAATTTCCACGTCTGCAGCACCTTTTACTTTCGGTACTGTTTCTTCCATGGATTTTCCGGATGTAGTAACATCTTCAATCATGATCACTCTGTCCCCGTCTTTTAACTGGCTTCCGAGAAAGCTTCCTTTATCTGCCCCATGGTCTTTTTCTTCTTTACGGTCTGAACAGTAACGAACTTCTTTTCCGTATAATTCGCTGTATGCGATAGCGGTTACGACACTAAGTGGGATTCCTTTATATGCAGGCCCAAACAATACATCAAAATCATCTCCGTATTTCGCATGGATTGCTTTTGCATAATATTCGCCAAGTTTCTTCAGCTGAGAACCTGTTACATATGCACCTGCATTCATGAAAAACGGAGATTTTCTTCCGCTCTTTAATGTAAATTCTCCGAATTTCAGCACATCACTTTCTACCATAAATTCGATAAACTCTTTCTTATATTGTTCCATATCCTTAAACCTCCGTAATCTTATTTTACGATTCCGACCATTTCCCGCACAGTCTGAAACCCGTTCTTATCCATATATGCCGCAATTCCCTCTGCAATTTCTTCTGTTGCCTTTGGATTAAAGAAATTTGCCGTTCCGACGGACACGGCACTTGCTCCCGCAAGAAGAAATTCTACTGCGTCTTCCCATGTGGAGATTCCTCCCATTCCGATGATCGGAATATTGACTGCATTTGCTACCTGATATACCATGCGGACAGCAATCGGTTTTACGACCGGACCCGAAACTCCTCCGGTTTTATTTGCCAACACAAACTGTTTTCTGTTGATGTCAATCTTCATTCCTGTCAATGTATTGATCAGAGATACCGCATCTGCTCCACCTGCTTCCACAGCTCTTGCCATTTCCGTAATATCCGTAACATTCGGACTTAATTTCATGATAACCGGCTGTCTTGCATATTTTTTCACTGCTTTTGTGATGGACTCTGCCGCTTTTGGATTCTGTCCAAAGGCAATCCCGCCTTCTTTAACATTCGGACAGGAAATGTTGATTTCCAACATATCCACATCTTCTCCCGCCAGTCTTTCTACCACTTCACAGTAGTCTTCCTCTGAGCGTCCGCAGACATTGACGATAATATTGGTATCGTATTTACGAAGAAACGGAATATCTCTTTCACAAAATACATCGATACCCGGATTCTGAAGCCCTACCGCATTCATCATTCCGCCATAAACTTCTGCCACTCGTGGTGTTGCATTTCCTTCCCACGGCACATTTGCAACACCTTTTGTTGTCACTGCTCCAAGTTTGTTTAAATCTACAAAATCACAAAATTCCGCACCGGAACCAAAGGTTCCGGAAGCTGTTGTAACCGGATTTTTCCATTCTACTCCGGCGATCGTCACTCTTGTATCTGCCATTATAATTCCACCTCCGTAGAAAGAAATACCGGTCCGTCTTTACATACACGCTTATTGTGTACATGACTGTGATGGTCTTTTTCTTTTGATTTGCATACACATGCAAGACATGCCCCGATTCCGCATGCCATTCTCTCTTCCAGAGAAATATAACATTCTATCTGGTGCTCTTCGGCATACGCTTTGATAGCACGGAGCATCGGTGTCGGACCACAGACATAAATGATGTCCGCCTCTAATCCGTTTTCACGAATAGCATCCATGACATTTCCTTTTGTTCCCACACTTCCGTCTTCCGTAGAAATATATACCTGTCCGTTTTGTTCAAATTCATTCCGTAAAAATGTTTCCTGATCTCTGTATCCCACAATGATCTGTTTTTTACAGGAAAGCTGCTTTGCAAGTTCCAGAATCGGAGGAACACCAATCCCTCCCCCCATAAGAAACGCTTTTTTTCCTTTTGCCGCTTCTAATGGGAATCCATTTCCCAAAGGTCCGATGATCGGAAGGGTATCTCCTTCTTTCATCATGGAAAACTGTTCTGTCCCCGTATTCTCTCCTGTTACTCTGTATACAACCCGAAGTCTTCCATTTGCTTTATCAATCTCACAAATACTGATCGGACGAGGGAGAAGCTTGCTTCCGTCATTTGTATACATGGAAATAAACTGACCCGGTACTGCACTTTGAGCCGCATCTGTCTTCAGCCACATACTGAAAATCCCATCTGCTAATTGTTCTTGAGAGGCAACAACTGCCACTTCTTTTTCTCTTTCTGCCATGTTTCTTCCCCTTACTTTATATTATCTGTTATTCAGTGCCTGACTGATATCTGTGATCATATCTTCTACTGCCGCTCTTGACGCATCACCAAAGTTTTCTGCTCCGAAGTTTGCATATTTTTCCTGTTTGTAAGCGGCAATGATTCCTCTTGAGGAATTTACGATGGCTCCAAGTCCGTCTTCATTGAAGAAATGTACAAGGTCTTTTCCTTTTCCGCCCTGAGCGCCGTATCCAGGTACAAGGATGTACGCTTTTGGCATGATCTTGCGAAGTACTTTTCCCATTTCCGGATAAGTTGCACCGGCAACAGCTCCTATATAACTGTATTCATCACCCATGCAGCCTTCTCCCCATTCAGCAACCTTTTCACCTACCAGTTCGTATAACGGGCGTCCGTTTACTAACTGATCCTGAAATTCGCCGCTTGACGGATTAGATGTTTTTACAAGAATGAAAAGTCCTTTCTTTTCTTCTTTACAGATATCGATAAACGGATTCACTCCATCAGAACCAAGATATGGATTTACTGTTACAAAGTCTTCATCAAACGGCACATAGCTTTTGCTTCCGACCTGTACTCTTCCGATATGTCCTGTTGCATATGCCGCAGATGTAGACCCAATATCTCCTCTTTTGATATCTCCGATCACAACAAGTCCTTTTTCTTTACAATAGTCTACCGTCTTTTTAAAAGCCATCAGTCCCGGAATCCCAAATTGTTCATACATGGCGATTTGTGGTTTTACCGCCGGGATCAGATCGTGTGTTTTATCTACGATTTCTTTATTGAACTGCCAGATTGCCTCTGCCGCACCTTCCAAAGTTTCTCCATATTCTTTAAAAGCCTTTTCCTGTACATGCTCCGGAATATAGTTTAACATCGGATCCAGTCCTACCACGATCGGTGCATTTGTTTTTCTTATATTTTTAATTAACTGATTGATCATTTTTCTTTCCCTCTCTATTCTGTATATGCTTTGTTTGTATAAACAACGTTTCCGTCTACCATCGTATATTTTACATCGCCTTTTACTTTCCAACCGTCAAACGGTGTATTTTTCCCTTTTGATAAAAAGGTATCTGTGTCGATTTCATATTCCCGTGCCGGATCAAAAATAACGATGTCTGCTGCTTTTCCTTCTGATATGGAACCTTTGTCTTCCAGTCCAAGGATCCTTGCAGGTGCCGTACTCATACGCTCTGCCATCTGCATCGGGGTCAGTATGCCTGTATTTACCAGTTCTGTATAGGTCAAAGCAGCACTGGTTTCCAGACCCACAATTCCAAATGCCGCTTTTCGCATCGGTACATTCTTTTCTTCTTGGGAATGCGGTGCATGGTCTGTGGAAATCGCTTCCATCGTATTGTCCTTTAACCCCTGTTTTAATGCTTCTACATCTTCCATTTCCCGAAGTGGCGGATTCATCTTGAATCTTCCGTGATCTTCCGTGATATCATCTGTCGTAAGTGTAAAATGATGAGGACATACTTCCGCCGTTACAGAAATCCCGTCCTTCTTTGCTATACGCATCAGATCCACCGTTCCTTTTGTAGAACAATGGCATAAATGCAGATGTACCCCGGTATCTTTGGCAAGGAAAATATCTCTTGCAGCAATAATATCTTCAACGGAATTTGTAATCCCCGGAAGCCCCAGTTCTTCACTTTTTGCACATTTATTCATCACACCGTCTTCTCCGGTGTCCGGATCTTTTCGAAGCTCGATTTCCTCGCAATGAGAAAAAATCTTTAGTCCGTATTTTTTTGCAAGCTTCATTCCTTCCCGCAAAAGTGCTGCATTCATGACAGATTTTCCGTCTTCTGAAAGAGCGATACAGCCGGCTTTTGCCATCCCTTCGATATCGGCCAGTTCTGTTCCGTTTTCTCCCATGGTGATTGCTCCAAGCTGAATAATGTGTACCGGGGATTCTTCCTTTGCACGTCGGTGGATTTCTTCTACTTTTTCTTTTGTATCGATCACCGGTTTTGTATTTGGCATGGCACATACCGTCGTGATGCCGCCCCTTGCTGCCGCTTCTCCGCCTGTCTTCAGTGTTTCTTTATAAGTCAGTCCTGGATCTCTTAAATGCACATGTAAGTCAACGAATCCCGGCATAACATAACATCCTGCCGCATCCAGTATCTTTACTTCTTCTTGCTGACCAAGACTCTCCTGTATTTCTGTCCGTGTTCCCACTTTTTCAATTCTGTCACCACAGACCAGAACATCCAATACTCCATCTGTTCCGGTAAGCGGATCCAGTACATGACCATTTTGAATCCATGTTTTCATCGTGTTCGCTTTCCTTTCTTTTATCATACACACACCTTGGTTTCAAGTACGCATATATATTTTATATTAACATAGGACGGAAAAAAAAGGAATGAAAAACTCATTCCTTTTTCAAACATACTATTTCATTTCATTTTTTACAACTTCAGATGCTTTTTCAAGTTGCTTATCCTGTCCGGAATTTTCTTCATTTTTTACCGTAATATCCGGTTCGATTCCTTTCTTGTGGATGTTTCTTCCTTCCGGTGTAAAATATTGTGCCGTCGTAATCTTCAGGCAAGTTCCATCTGATAATTGATACAATGACTGTACAATCCCTTTTCCAAACGTTTTGGTACCGATAATACTTCCTGCTTTATGATCTTGAATTGCACCCGCAAAAATTTCAGATGCACTGGCACTGTTTTCATTTACAAGTACTGCCAACGGTTTTGTAAACTTATGCTCTTCATCTGACTTTTTAATATCTATGCGTTTTCCGTCTTTATCTTCTGTATAGACAATAGTTCCTTTCGGAAGCAGAAGATCCAATATCTGACAGACTGTATCATAGTTTCCTCCCGGATTATCTCTAAGATCTACCACGAGTCCTTTCATCCCCTGTTTTTCCAACTCATCCATCCCTGCTTTGAACTGCTTATAAGTAACAGTATCAAACTCAGTAATCTGAAGATATCCAATGTTACCATCCAACATTTTTGTTTTTACCGTAGGTGCCTCGACAATTTTTCTTGTTACTTTTAAATCTTTTTCTTCTGTCCCTCTTAAGACCGTAATCGTAACAACTGTCCCTTCTTCGCCTTTTACGTCTGTCACAACATCAGAAAGCTCCTTGTCGTTTACGCTGTTTCCGTCCACTTTTTGAAAAATGTCTCCCGCCTGCATTCCTGCTTTTTCTGCCGGAGAATTTTCATAAACTTCTTCTACACGGATTTCTCCGGTTTGAGGATTCTGCGACATCAGTGCCCCGATCCCCGCATATTTTCCTTCTGTTGACTCAAATAATTCTTTTGTTTCCTCTTCATTATAGTAAGCAGAATATGGATCTCCCAGACCGGCTACATACCCTTTAATCGAGAAATCTCTGTTATCTTTTTTCTCCACATCATCTGCATATAGAAAGTTTTTTTCAATGATCCCTTCTATTTCCTGCGTCTTTTTCGATGTTTTTGTATCAATGGCTTTCGTAAAAATACTGATCTTCCCGGCCGCCATAAGGCAGCCCATTAAGATTACGATCACCAAAAACATAGCAAGGGCGCCATGCAGCGCCCCTTTTGTATATGCTTTCTTTATCAGCTGATATTTTCTAGTTTTCCGAGTATTATCTTCCATACACCTTCCCAACTTTCATTTATAAGTAATTTAATGGATTTACCGGAACACCGTTTACATGTACTTCATAATGTAAATGTGGTCCCGTCACAATACCGGTAGAACCGACACTTGCAATGTTCTGTCCCTTTTTCACCTTTTGTCCCGGCGAAACATAGACAGAACTGCAATGCTGATACCATGTCTGCATACCATTTCCATGGTTGATAACGACATAATTTCCTCTTGCACTGTTGTATCTTGCGGTCACAACCACTCCGTCTGCCGAAGCATAAATCGGGGTTCCGGAAGGTGCACCGAAATCAATACCGTCATGTTTGCTTGTAGCTCCCTGTGTCGGTGCATCTCGATAACCAAATCCACTTGTAATACGTGGATTTGCTACCGGATAAGCTAATACTCCGCTTCCGGACACATAAGAACTTCCTGCAGATCC
The DNA here is from genome assembly GCA_937880845.1 of uncultured Drancourtella sp. Taxonomy (GTDB): domain Bacteria; phylum Bacillota; class Clostridia; order Lachnospirales; family Lachnospiraceae; genus Sellimonas. Next base: position 26,974 of record CALFLL010000059.1, on the reverse strand, counting down.
ACCTGATGCCGCTGCCTCATCTGCAGCCTGTGCCGCTCTTCTTGCTGCTTCTTCTGCCGCTCTTCTCGCCTCTTCCTGACGTTTTTTGGCAGCTTCTGCTTCCTGCAGTAATTTTTCTAATTTTGCCGCATTTTCTCCGATCTGAGTTTCCAGTCCGGAAATCTCAAGATTCTTCTGCTTTAACAATTCATTTACATTGTTCTTTTTCTGAATCAGATCGTTTTGCAAAGACTTTAATTCTTCTTCTTCTTTTTTCAGCGCCTTTTCCTTTTCTTCTACCTGTTTGGTCAGTTCCTGATACTTCTCAAGCATCTTTCTGTCATATTCTGAAACCGTACTCACATACTCCGCTTTATTTAAAAAGTCACCCATATCTTTTGCACTTAAGAGCACTTCGATAAAAGAAGAGTTTCCGTTTTCATACATATATTTTATGCGTAGTTTCATGGCTTCATACTGATCATTTTCCTGAATCTGTGCCTCGACCAGTTCATCCTGTGCCTTTTTTATCTCATCCTGCTTCTTTGTCAGTTTTTCTTCTGCCTTCTGCATCTCGCTGATTACCCGGCTTAACTGACCGGAAAGAGAATTCTTTTCATTTTCAGCCGCTTTTTTCTGTTCTTCCAACTGTCTTGCCCTTTCTTTTGCATCAGAAATGGAATCAGCTTGAACAGGAAATGAAAGGCTGATCATCAAAAGTCCCGACATCACGACTGCCGCCATGTGTCTGGCTTTCTTTTTCCACATTTTCTTTCGTCCTCCTCAATCACTATGCTCTGAGATGTTTACGTATTGTAATGAAACTTCCGATAAATCCGATTCCTGCTCCTAAAACAAGTCCCACCGGAAGCAATGTGCGGTATACCTCTGAAACAGGAATAAAATCAATAATATTGTTCAGAAGGCTGAATTTTACCATGATGTATGCAACTGCCTTATTATACATAAAATATAAAAGAATCAGTGGAATAATCGCTCCTACAATACCAATCAGTAAACCTTCGATGACAAACGGTGCACGGACAAATCCGTCCTTTGCTCCGATATATTTCATAATAGCAATTTCTTCCCTTCTTACCGTTACACCCATTGTGACTGTATTGCTGATAAGGAATACGGATACCGCAAGCAAAATTGCAATGATTGCAATGGAAACATACCAGATCAGCTTATTCAGCTTTGTCAGTGTATTGGCAACCACATCTGATTTGTTTACACTTCTTACGCCGTCCAGTTTTTCTGCATAAGAAACGATCGCTTTTTGCTTGGATACATCCTGCATATAAACTTCATAATGGTTGGAATTGATCAGCGGATTATCATCCGCAAATCCTTCAGCCGCTTCTTCGCTTCCTTTAAAATAATCTTCCTGGAATTCATTCCATGCCTGTTCGGCCGATACGTATTCTACCTTTTTCACTCCGTCCTGTTTTTTCAGTTCAGAACCGATCGAATCGATCTGTTCCTGTGTCGTTCCCTCTTTAAAAAATACAGTGATCGCCACACCTTCTTCCGCTTTCTGCACCATGTAATTAAAATTCATGACAATGGAAAAAAACAAACCGAAGACAAAAATACACGCTGCCATCGTTGCCACAGATGCAAGCGAGAACAGTTTATTACGGAAGATATTCTTTACTCCCTGCTTTGTTGAATATCCTACTGTACTAATTTTCATTATTATACCCACCTTTTTTCTCGTCGCTGACAATGACCCCTTTTTTCATTGTAATAACGCGCTTTTTCATTTCGTTTACGATTTCCTGGTTATGTGTTACGACAAGTACCGTTGTTCCTCTGTCATTAGCCTCTTCCAGAAGTTTCATGATCTCCCAGGAATTTGTCGGATCCAGATTTCCTGTCGGTTCATCCGCAAGAAGAATCGCAGGTTCGTTTACGATCGCTCTTGCAATGGCAACTCTCTGCTGCTCACCGCCGGAAAGTTCCTTTGGAAATGCTTTGTATTTTTGTGCAAGTCCGACCAGCGACAATGCTGCCGGTACTTTCTGCTTGATGATTCTTGGTGATGTTTCTGTCACACGAAGTGCAAATGCTATATTTTCATAAATGTTTCTGTCTTTTAAAAGTCTGAAATCCTGAAAAACAACCCCCAGATGACGTCTGTATTCCGGTATCTTTTTATGTTTCAGACGATTCAGATTCTGACCATTGACAATAATATTTCCGCTTGTCGGTTCCAGCTCTTTCATAAGCAAACGAATCAATGTAGATTTTCCGGATCCGCTGTCCCCTACGATAAATGCAAATTCTCCCTTTTCAATCTTAAGATTGATACCGTTGAGAGCAGCAATTCCCTTGGAATATTCTTTCGTTACTTCATTAAATTCAATCATAAGTTTCCTCCTAACTAATTACTGATACTCCGTTTTGACTGCCGATCAATATTCAAGTGTCTCCATATATTTCATATATTTTACAACCATCAACGCAATCTTAAATGTGATCGCATCTTCAAATACACGCAGATCAAGTCCCGTACTTTTCTGAAGTTTATCAAGTCTGTATACCAATGTATTTCTGTGAATATAAAGCTGCCTTGATGTTTCGGATACATTCAGACTGTTTTCAAAAAACTTATTGATCGTAGTAAGTGTTTCTTCGTCAAAATCATCCGGAGATTTCCCCTCAAAAATTTCTCGAATGAACATCTTACAAAGAGGAATCGGAAGCTGATAGATCAATCGCCCGATCCCCAGTGTATTATAAGCAATGACATCTTTTTCTTCAAAGAAAATCTTACCCACATCCAGTGCAAGTTTGGCTTCTTTATATGACTTTGACACTTCTTTGATATCGCTTACAATTGTTCCGTATGCGATGTGCACCCATTCTTCGCCTTCTGATTTTAACATAGAAAGCATGTCTTCGGCAACCTTTTCCATCTCTGCATAGCCTTCACCTGCTGCAAGTTCCTTTACAACTATGATATTCTTTTCATCAACTGCCGTAATGAAATCATGTGTTTTTCCTCCCAGCAGATTCCGTACACTGTCAAGTGTATTTGTATCTTTATCATGAAACATCTCAATAATAAAGATAACACGTCTGACGTCTGTGTCAATATGCAATTTTTTAGCACGATTGTAAATATCTACAAGGAGAAGATTGTCCAAAAGAAGATTTTTGATAAAATTATCTTTATCAAAGCGCTCTTTATATGCCACAAGGAGATTCTGAATCTGGAATGCGGCAATCTTTCCTATCATATAAACATCATCGTTTCCTCCGTTCGCAAGAAGTATATACTCCAGTTGATGTTCGTCAAAAATTTTAAAAAACTGATATCCCTGGATTACTTGACTGTCTGCCGGAGATGCTACAAAAGAGAGCACCGCACTTTCATAGTTTCCGTTTTCGGCAAATGTGGATGCCAGCACTTTCCCATCAACGTCCATAACACATAAGTCAATTCTCGTTATTCCTTTTAATCCTTCAATCGTATTTTGTAATATCTGATTTGATATCATTCCGACTCCTCTTTTCTTATTTTTTGTATGCAATTTTCACAACTGTATTTTCTTTATTTATCCCCACTCAAACTATATACTAATATAAATCAACAAAAAAAGAAAGGGGAAACAGCATTTTTTTATGCATTTCCCCCTTATTTTTGTCTTTTTTTATCTGATATTTAATGGGCATTCTCACTAATTTTTCTTCTATAACTGATCCGATTCTGAAATTTGCTCTTCTTTTTTCTTTTTTTTCATTTCTGTTTTCAACACAACTTTTACCAGAAAATCCCGGAATCGGCTGCTTCCGGCATTTTTATGTCGTGTGCTTCTGATTCCTTCTCCAATTCCCAACCAGATCCTCGCATCTAAAATCGGTGCATTTTCTCCTATAAAATTTTCCTGAAAAGGAGATGGCAGGGCAGACAAAATACAATCTGCTTCTGCTCCGTTTATTTTGTTTACGATCATGTCATTCATTCCCGGTTTATCTTCCGCCACTTTGCAGCCACAAATCACAAGTCCTGTATAATATCGTTGTAGATATTCTTGGAACATTTGGAGTTTTTCCTCATTTGATGCCAGCAGAAACACACGCTTTTTACTTTTCTTCATATATCTAAGAAACATTTTCAAAAATAAATTTGTTTCAGCCTCTTTCAAAAGTGTACGGTCGCTTACCCCTGAAAGTTTAAGAAGTGTCTGATCTCCCACGACAAGAAGCTCCATCTGCTGCAGCTTTTCTCTCAGATCTCCTGTTTCTACCAGTTCTACCACGGATGCTCCTGCCAGGATTTCAACTGTGTTGATCGGTTCTGTTTCCATATATCCGATTACTTTCTGCATAGCCTCTTTGGCCGTACATCCGTCAATCTGCACTCCTAAAACCTCAATTTTTTCACACATAATATCACCTATCATTCCTAGACCGATAATTATAACAGACCCTCGTCAGAATTTCAACCGCTCTAACAAACTGTTAATACTAATTAATACTTTTGTAAATCTAAAACGTATTTCTATCGTTCTGTATACTGTTGTTTTCTTCTTTTACTCATCATTCCTCCAATTCTTCCTGTTTCTTTGGAAGACAGAGATTTCCATCCCTGTTCCATCACCCGATCCAGAAGTCCCAGTTCTTCTGCGATTTCGTATTTTAGCTTTTCTTCCTGTGTCAATTCTTCAATCCGAATCTTCTTTTCTTTTTTTCCTGACATAAAAATACCCTCTCCTTTCTCAGAAGAGAGTATTTCCATTAGTTTCCTTTTTTATGCTTTTTTTCAAAAACCTATTAAAATGAAACCGTTACATCACCGACACCACAGTCGATTCTTATCAATTTATCTGCCTCGTTATCAATAAATCGTTTTCCGGCTATTCCTTCCACTTTTTCCATTCCTTCTATTGCAAGATCTCCCATGCCGGTTTTTAATTCATAATCATAATCATTTTCTGTTCCGTCAAGTCCAAGTTCTATATCTCCCGCACCGCATTTGACCTTAATACTTTCTCCGATTGTTCCGTCTTTCATCTTTATATCGCCTGTTCCGCAGGAAAGTTCAAGCTGTTCTGTTTCAAAATAATTCACCTTTACATCACCGACTCCAACAGACATGGAACATTTCTCTGCCCGGATTGTATCTGCCACAATCTCCCCTACTCCTGCCTTTGCTTCTACTTCTTTTAGTTTCTTTGTTTCCGGTATATAAATGTCAAGGCTGTGACCTTTTAAGCCTTTCAGATTCTTTTTATCCTTACATTTGACGAATAAGGTATCTCCCTGCTTTTCTAATTCCAGCCCCTTTTCTTTTAATATCGTTTCACCTTTTATCTGTATCTTCTGCTCTTTCTCCGGAACAGATAAAAGCTGTATTTTTAAAACACCTGCATCTAATTTTATCCGTTCAATACTGTCAAATTCTTGCAGGAACTTCTTTCCGTTTCTTTCTTCTGCCTTTTGGTCATCTGTTCTTCTTTCATAAAACGGGATATCCACATCAACATCTGACAAGGTTGCTCCCATGCTTACTCCTGCAATACACATAGATAGTCCTACCCCCGCCACAACTCCACAAACAATCAACAACGCTTTCCATTTTTTCTTCATTTCGCTCCCTCTTTTCTTCTATGAAACAACTTTTCACAAAACCAGACTACTCCTCTTACCATGATTGGGAAAACGACTATACAAAGTTTTATGGTAAGTGTGAAGATAATGATTCCTATTGCAAATAATATCAACCCGATCCCACATGTTAAAAACCCTACGGGCATAACCGAAAACATCAAGGAAATACCGACAATACAAGTACAGATTCCGCTTATCGCAACGGCAGCCGCAGCAACGACAAGGCCGATAAAAAATCCAAAGGCTGACAAAACAAGGCCGAAGGCACCAAATATTATTCCTAATACAATCTTTAAAATAACCGGAGCTATCACACAAAGGATCAATATAATCCACAGGATTTTAAATACAGGGTCATTCCACCGTATTTTTCGGATAAAGTTATCTTTTTTATTATTTTCATTGTTTGTTTCCTCTTCGCGTTTTGCCGGCACTTCCTTGTACTCATATCTTTTCTGTGTATATCCGGTTTCCGTAAATTCTCCTCCATCGTCTTCATTTTTCAGCCCTTCTCTTATCATAAGAGCCACTTTCTCTGGACTTCCCAGTTCTTTCAAAACCTGCTGTTCCTGTTCTTCCCCTGCATCCTCAAAATAGTCTTTATAATACTGAACTGCTTCTTCCCGTTCCTCTTCCGAAAGATCACCCAGAAGTATCCTCAATTTTTCAATAAACTCCTTCCGGTTCATTTTCCCACCCCTCCTTCAAATATATCGGTGATTTTTCTTGCATATTTCATCCACTCTTCCTTATACAGTTCAAGCTGTGCCAGTCCTTTGTTCGTCACTTTGTAGTATCTGCGGTTTCGGCCGTCAAACTGTCTGTCGTACACTTCCAGGCAATCATCTTTTTGCAGCCTTCGCAGTACCGGATATAACGTAGATTCAGAAATTTCAATGGCTTTTCGCACATCTTGTGTGATCTTATATCCATATGTTCCTTCTTCTTCCCTTGATACAACAGCAAGAACAACTGCATCTAAAAGAGCCGCCCCGGTGTTGAATACCATATCTTCACATCCTTTTTTTACTCTTCCGCTTTATATTATTTTGTTATCTATATTATACATTATATAATATTATTTGTTCAAGAGATATACCTATAAAATCCAAACTTTTTTCACAAAATATACAGCAAAAGAGGCAGTCTGTTTTGACTGCCTCTTAACTTATGAAATAACCTGCTACAATCTTCCCCGTAGCCACTCCTATCATACATAATCCCACACTGAAAAGAATATACATGCTGCCCATTCCGATTCTCCCCTGTTCCCAAAGTCCAAGTGCTTCTAAAGAGAACGTAGAAAACGTAGTAAAGCCCCCACATACGCCTGTCTTCCAGAACAGTGCTGCTCTCTCATTTTGTGTTCCATTGGATAAAATACCGACAATAAAGCCGATTAGAAAAGCCCCTATCACATTCGTAAGTAACGTCCATATGGGAAATACTGTCTTTGACGGAAGAAGACTTATCATATACCTTGCCGAAGCGCCCAGTGCTCCTCCCATTGCTACATAAATGATTCCCTGCATTGTTTCTCCTTTGCTTTTTATCTTATTATCCCCCAGATCACCGCTGCCTGTAAAATCAGAAACAACGGTATCAAAATACGGAATTTCCATTTTCTTGTTTTATGCCGGAATATCTCCATTCCGGCAAGGGCTCCTATTGCTCCGCAACAGCAGGCCGTTCCCAGCAAAACCGCTTCCGGAATTCTCCATTTCTGTCTTTTAGCTTTCCATTTATCGATACCGTATAGCCCAAATACGATCAGGTTCCACACCGCCATTACCATCAGCCATTGCTGCCATATCATCTGCATCTCTCCGTTTCTTTATACTCTTATGGTTTTTTGTAATGCAAAGGAATATAAAAGCCGTTCCTTTACTTTTTTGTTCAGGCTTCTTTCCAATGCCTCCTGATAATAATCAAGCTGTATCTCGTAACGTCCGGCCAGTTCCTCTTCCGTTTTCACACGGTCTGTTTTGTAATCAAGAAGGACAATCCCGTCCTCTTCTTCAAAATACAGGTCGATGATCCCCTGTACCAAGAGGATTTCCGAATCTCCCTTTTTCTCTGTCTGTGGGTAAATCCGTCCTGCATCCACTCCCAGTACAAAAGGCTGTTCTTTTTTCAGTTTCCCTTTTTTCGTGGCTTCTTTGATCCGTTTTCCACAGTCAGAAGACAAAAATGCCAGAATATCCTTTTTCCATATGGCATCCGCCGCTTCTTTTGTCAGCTTTCCTTCTCTTACAAACCGCTCTTTTTCTTCTTCCAACTGTTTATATGTGTAATCTTTTGAAAAATCCAAAAGCTGCAAAAACCGATGGTAGGCTGTTCCTCTTTGTGCCCCTTTTACCTCTTTTGCTTCTTTCATAAATTCAGGAATATAAGAGTCCGGCTCTTCCTGTATCAGCATTTCACTTTCTTCCTGTTCCGGCACTTCCGTTTCATAAGCCTGTCTTTTTAACTCTGAAACTGTAAACTTTCTGCTCCAATGCTGCTGTTCCATATATGGATATACATACCGGAAACTTTCTGTCAGCCTGCGGTTCATTTCTTCATCGTAAACTCGGTTAACATCCAGACTCTCCAGATCTTCTTTTGTCATCTGCTCTTTTTCTTCTTCCATATAGGAATCCATCAAAATCTCTTCCTCCGATATGGTGTCCACTACAAGAGGGATTTGTTCTCCTTTGCGTTTTCGTTCTTCCAGACGGATTACGGAAGGAATCAGAAAATCAAGATAACTTCCTGCTTTGGAAAGGATTCCAAAGGGAAGTGCCAGTTCTTCCTGTTCTTTGATTCTTCCGAATTGCTGAATCTTGCTTTCCGGGCTTTTTAACGTCCCTGTCATGATCAGTTTTTCTTTTGCCCTTGTCAATGCCACATAAAGGACTCTCAGTTCTTCCCCCAGATTTTCCAGACGTGTTTCCATCTGGATTTCTTTTTTCAAAAAGGACGGAATCTGCATCCGGTCTTTTAAATAAACCGCATCCACCCCGATTCCAAGTTCCTGATGAATGACTACCTTTTTGCTGACATCCTGTGTATTAAACTTTTTCCCCATACCGGCAACAATGACGATTGGGAATTCCAACCCTTTACTCTTATGGATGCTCATAATACGTACAGTATCTGCCCCTTCATCTACAATATTGGCTTCTCCATAATCCACATTGTATTTTTGAAGCTGGTCCATATACCGCAAAAAATGAAATAGTCCCTTGTAACCGGACCGTTCAAAGGCTTTCGCTTTTTCCATCAGCATATCCAGATTTGCTTTTCTTTGTACGCCTCCCGGCATGGCCAGAATATAATTCCTGTAACCGGTTTCCGACACGATTTCTTCCAAAAGTTCATGCATAGCCGTATACGGAACCCGCTTTCTGAATGTTGCCACTGTTTCCAAAAAATCCGACAGTTTTTTATTTTCTCCGGTTTGGGCAAATGTCTGTACCGCCTCATAAAACGGAAGGTTCGGATATGCACATCGTATCTGTGCCAATTCTTCATTTGTAAGCTTTCCGAAATAAGAAGAAAGCACTGCCGTAAGAGGCAAATCCTGTTTTTCATTATCCAATACTCGAAGATAATCCAGAAGCAAACTGATTTCTCTTGTCTTGAAATACCCTTCTTTCATCCCACTGAAGGTAGGAATACCTTCTTCATTTAAAATTTTGGTAAAGGTTTCTGTCCATCCTTTTAAACTTCTGAGCAGAATCACGATATCTTTATAGGAAACATTCCGATATGTTCCGGTTTCTTTATCCAAAACCTGTTGATTTTTTAATAATTCTCGAATTTTCCTTGCGATCATCCTCGCTTCTAATTCTTTTGAATCCAGAACGTCTCCTTCCTCGATTAAGAACAATTCTGTTTCAAAACCGGGACGTTTTTCAAAATCCGCTCCGACATATAAGGCCGCATCTTTATCATAAGAAACATGCCCCAACTCTTTTGTCATAATCTGATAAAAAATAAAATTGACTGCATCCAAAACTTCCCTTCTGCTTCGAAAGTTTTTGTGAAGGTCGATTCTCTGTTTTTGTCCTTCTTCCAAAGAATAAGTATCATATTTCTCCATAAACAGCTCCGGTCTTGACAGACGGAAACGGTAAATACTCTGTTTCACATCCCCTACCATGAACACATTATAAATTCCTTTTGGGATTCTTGAGATCTGTGTCAGAAGCGTTTCCTGGATCAGGTTACTGTCTTGATATTCATCAATCATGATTTCTTCGAATTTTTCCCTGTATTCCTCTGCCACGTCCTCTTTTTTCAGAATCCGCAGGGCATACTGCTCCATATCACTGAAATCAATGATATTTCCGGAACGTTTTTTTTCTTCAAATCTTTTTCCGAATGCAATAGTCAGCCGGACCAATTCTTCTGCAAACGGAGCCGCTGTTTTCATATCCTGCTGCAATTCTTCCTGCGGTTCATAGAAATATTGATCCCTCAATTCTGAAAGTTCTTTCTTTACCTGTTCTCTCAACATTTTTACAAGATTTATTTTTTCTTCCGAAACGTTCTTATCCCGATTAGCCGCAAGTTTATCGAACTTAAATTCTCCCAGTGCCTGTTGGAACTGAGAAAATTCCTCTTTTTTGGAAGCGTCCCGGATTTTTTTTAAATCTGATGACAATGCTTCGGAATACTTTGCAGGTCCTTCCGGTGACTCACAGATTTCTTTTGCGTAGGAAAGAATCTCATCCATATCTTTCAGGCAGTTTTTTGTATAATGCACTGCTTCCTTTACAAAAGGAATCTCGTCCCATGACTTTTCTTTTACCTGACGGTATCCCTCCACACATCCGGAAAGCCATACTTCCGGCTCCGGATTACTTCTGGAAAACTCATACAGTTCTATAATGAGACTTTCCGTTTTTTTATCATCACGCCCCGGAGATACCGCTTCTACAAAATCCAGAAATTCTTTCTCTCCTTTTGCGTATTCTTCTTCCAGCAGTTCTTCCATCACATCCTGCATCAGAAGTTTCCTTTCCCCCTCTTCTGCAGTCCGAAAGCCCGGCTCTAAATCAATGGTATGGAAATACTCTCTGATCACGGAAAGACAGAAACTGTGAATCGTTGTGATCTGTGCATGATGGATCAATGTTGCCTGCCTCTGTAAGTGTGCATTTTCGGGTTCTTCCGTCAATTTCTTCTCAATGGCGTCGCGAATCCTTTCTTTCATCTCCGAAGCGGCCGCTTCCGTAAAAGTAACCACAAGCAGCCGATCTACATCCATTGGATGATCTTTGTCCATCAGTCTTTGAATGATTCTTTCTACAAGTACCGCTGTTTTTCCTGAGCCTGCTGCTGCAGAAACCAAAATATTCCGGTTTTTCAGAGAAATAACTTTCTGCTGTTCTGTTGTCCATGTTACTCCCATTGTTATTCCTCTCCTTCCTCTTCTTCCAGTTCCCTTTGGATCATCTGGAAGATCATATCTCGCTTCATCGAATCCAGGCTTCTGTAATCGCACCCTTTTACCGCTTCATCAAATCCGCATATGTTCCGATACGGACAATATTCACATCCATTGTGCATTCCCAGTTCGTATGGATTTTTTTCCGTACCCCCTTGCATGATCTCCTCTTTCAGTTTTTCTGTCTTTTTCTTTGTATAACGGGACAGCAAGGCAAAATCCGACTGTGAAACCGCTTTGGATACCTTGGAAAGACTGCCGCCTTTGTTCAGACCAAACGGTGCCACGATTGAACTTCCTTGTACATTCTTATCAAAATGTTTTAAAACTTCCGGATCTCCATTTAAAAGTCCGTCCGGTCTTAACTCTTTTAAAATCTTTTCTTGTGCACTTTCCTTGTCTGTTTTTTCGATAACCGGATCCTGCATCTTATAATAAAAAATTCCTGCAGGGATCACTTCTTTTCCGGGATGTTTTTTCTTTTCCATTTCCAGTGCTGCATTCATATATACCGCAAGCTGAAGCTGAATCCCATAATAAAAGGAAGTAAGGTCGAATGCTTTCGAACCTGTCTTATAGTCCGTTACTTTCACATAGATTTTATCTGATTCTTCACAGGTTTCAATGCGGTCGATTTTTCCCCCCTCAAATTTCACTTCCGCTCCGGTCTGGATAAAATCTCCGTGCGTCTGTTGCTTTAACAATGCCCATACCGTCCTGTCTACCAACCGTTTCATGCGGGTGATCATATACTCTCTTCGCTTTGTACTGTATAAAACCGTATTTTCGTAATCTACGATACTTTCCTCCACACATTCATTTACAAGCCGGCTTCTCAGCTCATCACCAATCTCTGTCACCGGTATTTCCAGTTTATCTGCCTTTTTTGCAAATCGTTCCATTGCACGGTGGAAAATATTTCCCCAGTCAAGAGGCTTAAATTCATACTCCTGCCGTTCATTCAGCCGAAGTCCGTATGCCATAAAATGTGCAAAGGCACAGGCTGCATAACGTTCCAGTCTGGTAACTCCGCTATTGATTCCCTCCTGATAAAGGAGCTGTGCCGCTTTTCTTGAAATCCGTTCTTCTTTCATTCTGTAAAAATGTGCATCCACAACATTTTCCACGGCAGACGCCAGTACATCATCTTTTTTACACCATATATATAGTTCTTTCCATCCGGCATCTTCCATGGCGTTATCCTCTTTCATTCCTTCGATCAACGCCTGCATCGCCGTTGCCCTTGTAAGCTCTTTTTCTTCCAGCATCCGGTTTTCTTCCATATAAACCGGCATATGCAAAAACAGTTTTCTAAGATCCCGGATCAAATATGCCGGACGCAGAGATTTTCCGTCTGCAGACACTTTTGCATATGTCAGATATAAACGGTCTGATGGTTTTGTAAGAAGCATATACAAATAAAATTTCTGAATATAGGTTTTTTCTTTTCCTCCGGCAGACAGCTCCGTTCCGGATTCTTTAATCTTTTCTCTGTCATACTCAGACAAAAGACCACCCGCCTTTTGTTTTCCGGGAAGAAAGGTATCATTTACTCCCAGGAAAAATACTACTTTCACGTCTTTCAGCCTTGTTCGTTCCAAATCTCCTGCCATAACTTCATCCGTTCCCGGCGGGATCACTCCCACTTTTGCTTCCTGAAGTCCTGCATCCAGCAAATTGCAGTATTCTTCCAGAGAAACCCTTTCTTCTCCAAGCAGGGAAACAAATTTGTCAAACAGTTCCATTACGATACGGTACACCTGAGAATACTCCTTGGAAAGAGCCAGTTGTCCCTGTTTTTCAAACCATTTCTCCTGTTCTTTTACTTTTCTTTCCATTTCCTCTTTTACAAGGAATTCATATAAAGCCCTTGTAATATCCAACACGGTTTTTCTTGGCTGTCTCAAAACAAATGAGAGATCCTGGATTTTTTCCACGAACCGTACCCTAAGATGGTTCACTCTTTGCAGACCTTCTTCATCCATCCCCCGCATCTTTCTGACCCATACTTCCTGCCATTTCTTATATCCCCGGATTCCAAGAGCGATCACATAGTTTTCCAGTTCATCCACTTCTTCAAAGGTAAATCCTGTCAGGTTTGTCCTTAAAAACCGGAACACACTCTCATAAGTGAATCCTTTTTGTACCATAGCTACGACACTTCTGACATAATCCACAAACGGGTTTAACAGCACACTTCTTTTCCGGTCCATAAACACCGGTATGTCACGGCCTGCGAAAACCGTTCCGATATCATCTGCATACGTATCCGGATCTGACATGATCAATGCGATTTCCCGGAAGCGATATCCATTTTCCCGGATCAGTCTTCTGATCTCCCCGGAAACAAATTCTACCTCCTGTTTCGGGCTTACGGCACAGTGTATCTGTATCTGTTCCTGCTCTTCCTTATATATTTCCCTTTTATAACGAAACAGATGGCTTTCCAGAAAAGCAAGAGGGGAATTGTTACGGAAACGATACGGAATCCTGCCATTGAGTACCTCTGCCTCTTTCACTTCCACCTTTTCCTCTTTACAGATTTTAAGAAGCTTGGTAGTCATTTCTTTACTTAAGGAAAAAAGCTGATATGGTCCTTTATATACATAAGGGTCTTCCTCAGGCGGAATGGTCACACTGATTTTCACTTCCTCACAGATTTTTAAAAATTCCCTCATCAATCGGTTCTGTACCGGTGTGAAACCGGTAAATCCATCCATCACAAGAATGCTGCCTTTTAGCATGGAAGAATCTGGAATCCTCTCACAAAGGAGATCCAGTATCTCTTCTTTTGTAATATAATTTTCTTCCAAATACCGATAAAATCCATGATATACTTTTCTGATATCAGAAAGCTTATAATAAAGGAACGTTCCTTCTCCCGCTTCCTTCATCATAGAATCGATTTCTTCTTCTCCGATATCGTATTGAGTAAATTCCGAAATCACGGATTTCACTTCGCTGATATATCCTTGTTTCTTTAAATTTCCACGTAGAACCGTTAATTCCTCTTCGTAATCCCCCGCGATTTTTCTAAGAATCAGATTTTTCCCCTCATCATCCAGAACGATCCTGTTATTTCCTCCTGTTTCTTCCATCACCCGGTATGCAAGCCTTCCAAAGCTTAACACATCAATGTTTAAGATGGCATGATTGGGCTGAGTCATCACAAGATCTTTCTGTGTCTGCATGGTAAACTGTTCCGGCACAAGGACGATATAGTTTTTTTCCGGATGCATTGCTGCCTCTTCGATTGTCTTCTTATATAGAGAATGGGACTTCCCTGAACCGGAACTCCCAAAAATAAACTGTAATGCCATTACGCTCTCCTAATTTACTTTTCCGTATAATTCATCAGGTACAAGGCCTTCCACATAAATGCCGTTATCCCTGTACTCTTCTTTTTTGATTTCTCCGTAAGCCCGGATCAGCTGTATTTTTCCTGCTTCACTGTATGGATAGAGCCTCTTGATCTCCATCCGCTGTTTTCGGAGCCATTCTTCCAAAATCTCCTGTAAATCATCCAGTCCTTCTCCTGTTTTTGCGGAAACCGTCACCTGCCTGTCAGCTTTTAAATCTTTAACCCAAATATCCGCCGGAGCTTTATCGCATTTATTAAAAACTGTGATCACTGTTTTATTTAATACTTTCAGGCTTTCCAGCGTTTCATAGGTAACATACATCTGCTCTTCCATCTGTGGATTGGACATATCCACCACATGAAGGATCACATCCGCATACTTTGCCTCTTCCAGGGTACTTTTAAACGCTTCGATCAGATTATGAGGAAGTTTGCTGATAAACCCTACCGTATCTGTCAGAAGAATCTTTTGCCCACCCGGAAGATTCAGCGTCCGTGTAGTTGGATCCAGAGTGGCAAAAAGTTTGTCCTCTTCCAGTACCTCTGAATGGGTCAGGGTATTTAACAAAGTAGATTTCCCTGCATTCGTATACCCTACGATGGCACAGACCGGAATATGATTCCTGCTTCTCTGCTCTCTTGTAACTTCACGGTGCTTCCGAACATCTGCAAGTTCTCTGCTTAACTGGGCAATCCGGCCTTTGATGAGTCTTCGGTCCATTTCCAGCTTCTTTTCTCCCGGACCTCTTGTCCCGATTCCTCCTCCAAGCCTTGAAAGACTTTTTCCAAGCCCTGTCAGCCTGGACTGACGATACTTTAACTGTGCCAGCTCCACCTGAATCTTTCCTTCTTTTGTAGAAGCCCGTGCCGCAAAAATATCAAGGATTACCAAAGTTCTGTCCATGATCTTGCAATCCAACACATCCTGCAAATTCCCGATCTGTGCCGGACTTAATTCATCATCACATACAATACCATCCGCTTCTGTTTCCCACACAAGCCATTTTAATTCATCTAGTTTTCCACTTCCGATATATGTCCCCGGGTGAAAACTGTCTCTGCTTTGGATGATTCTCCCCACAACTTCAGCTCCTGCCGTTTTCACAAGTTCTTCCAGTTCATCCAGCGACTTTTCTGTCCGCTCTGCACTGTCAATGGCAGCAACTACAAGAACTACTTTTTCCTTTTTCTTACTTAAATCAATCATTTCCCGCCTGCGTCTCCAAAAATTCTGCTTCTTTTTTTACCTTTTCATCATCCGGCCAGGACTTCAAATATGCGTCCGCCTTTTCTTTTGCTTTCTTATTATCTCCGGATTTTTCCAGCATATAAATTTCATTAAATGCCATCTCTTTTTTTAACTCTTCTGATGCATCTGAATGTTTACCGCCTTTTTCAAAATAGGTTGCAGCCTCTTTATATTTTTCTGTCTTCATACAGGAAATCCCCAGCATATTGTCAAGTTGTGCTGTTTCTTTTGCCCCAAACTCTATAGCCTTTTCAAATGCTTCTCGTGCATTTTCGTATTTTTTCAATTCAAAATAACTGATTCCAAGTCCTCTGTAAGCCTCTGCCTGCCGGCTTTCTTTTTTCGTAGCTTTTTCAAACACTTTCGCTGCCTGTTCATACTTTTCCTCTGCCAACAGATCAGTTCCCTTTTCAAGCTGTGTGGCACATCCTGTCAGCAAAATCCCGGATAAGGCTAGCACCACGATCAAGCCTGTATATTTTCTCATCTTGTCTTACCATCCTTTAACTGATTATTCTAAAATGTGTTCCATCCCCTGATTCATAATGGTCTGGATATGATCATCTGCCAGGGAATAAAATACCGTTTTTCCTTCTCTTCTATTCTTTACAAGTTTCATCTGTTTTAGCACACGAAGCTGATGTGAAATGGCAGACTGAGTCATCTGAAGCACTTCCGCCAGATCACAAACACATAGCTCCGACCGGAACAATACATAAAGGATCTTAACTCTCGTAGGATCTCCGAATACTTTAAATAAAGCCGCAAGATCATTTAGCGTTTCCTCATCCGGCATTGCTTCTTCTACTTTTTTAATGCAGTCCCCATGCAATTCCATACAGTCGCAACATTCTATTTCTGAACACTCTTTTTTTCTGGTCATATACATACTTCCTTTTCTCTCTCATCAATCGGTTCGATTTGCCAGTCAATCGGTTCGATTCCCTGCACTTCCAAAAAACGGTTTGCCTGGCTAAACGGCCTACTCCCAAAAAATCCGCGATATGCAGACAACGGACTTGGATGCGGTGCCTCCAATATCAAATGTTTCGGGTTGTGGAGCATCGCCTTTTTCATCTGTGCCGGACGCCCCCAGAGGATAAACACGATAGGTCTGTCCTGTTCATTCAATTTCCGGATTGCCGCATCTGTAAATTCTTCCCATCCGATTCCTTTATGCGAATTTGCCTGATGAGCCCGAACCGTTAAGACCGTATTTAAAAGCAGTACTCCCTGCTTTGCCCATTTGACCAGGCATCCATGATCCGGTATGGTACATCCCAAATCATCGTGAAGTTCCTGATAAATGTTCTGAAGAGACGGGGGCACCTGCACACCCGGCCTTACCGAAAAACAAAGTCCATGAGCCTGTCCATCCCCATGGTACGGATCCTGTCCCAAAATTACTACCTTTACTTTATGAAGCGGCGTCAGATGAAATGCATTAAAAATATCATCTGCCGGTGGAAATATCTGTTTTGTTTTATACTCTTCATTTACAGTCTGAAATAATTTCTTATAATATGGCTTACGGAATTCATCCTGCAAGGCTTCCAGCCAGTCATTCTCAATCGCACCCATTTCATTCTCCTTTGTCACTTCTTTTATCTTTCTCAGTTTAACACACCGATTCAAAAAATAAAAGACAGAGATATTGAAAGCTTCCTATCTCTGTCTTCAATCGCCCCTATTTCTTATCAAGCTCAAACCAGAATTTTACACCATTTTCGTAATTTTTTACTCCGTAATTTTGATGGAATGATTCCATAATAGCCTTTACAATAGAAAGCCCGATGCCGTTTCCTCCGTATTCTCTTGTTCTTGCCTTGTCCACTTTATAGAATTTCTCCCAGATATGTTCCAGGTCTTCTTCCGGGATCGGTTTTCCGGTGTTAAATACACTGATTCGTATCTTGCCGTCATGCTCTTCCAAACGGATATCCACGAGCTTCTGTTCATCCATATGGTTCAGGGCATTGCTTACATAATTACGGACAACCTGCTCCGTCTTGAATTCATCTGCCCATACATAAACCGGCTGATCTGTATTCATACGGATATCTGCTTCTTTTTGCTTTGCGATAATATCAAGACTCTGAACCACACCTTTGATCAGACTGGTAATATCAATCCTTTCAAACTGAGTATCATCTTTTCCAAGCTCAAGCTGATTTAATGTTAACAAATTTTTCACCATCCGGTTCATTTTGTTTGCCTCATCGATAATGACATCACAATAAAAATCCATACTTTCAGGATCATCCGTGATCCCGTCTTTCAATCCTTCTGCATATCCCTGGATCAAAGCAATCGGTGTTTTAAGTTCATGTGATACATTTCCGATAAATTCTGTACGCATCGTTTCTATTTGCTCTTTTTTCTTAATATCTTTTTGAAGTTCGTAGTTTGCTGTTTTTAATTCGGAAATCGTATGTTCCAATTCGTCCGACATCGTATTGAAACTTTCTCCGAGTATTCCGATCTCATCAGCTCCTCCTCTTGTATATTTTACATTAAAATCCAACTTTGCCATTTTTTTGGATAAGCATGCCAACTCCAGAAGCGGTTCGGAAATTCTTCTGGAAAAAAACCATACAAGTATGATTCCTACAAACAAAACCAGAATTCCGACATACAGGATAAACTGATTGGATATCTCAATATTAGTCCTTATGCTTTCCAGCGGGCTTCTCATCAAAAGATACTCTGAATTCGGGAATTTAGCCCACATTTCCAAATACTCCGCCCCATTTTTGTTCCGATAATCTCTCGTACGGCTAATCTGATAATCTTTTGTCATCTTCAGTACTTTCGAAGCACCATTCTTTTTATTAAGTACATAGCTTATCATCTGATCCATCATTCTTTCCGGACCGTAGACATTTGTATATTGCACCTCCAGCTGTCCGTTGATGATCAAAATAGATAAGTTATTTTTCTCTGCCATATGATTCAGCTTTATGATTTCATTTTCGTCACCCAGACTATCATCCTTTTCAATCTTATACAGTTCATGATAGATTCCCATAAAATCCGACTTCTTATTTGCGATATAGTACCATTCTGCAAAGGCTCCGTTGACTGCCAAAAGGAACAAAAGAAGGAACAGAAGCAGACCGGCAAATATAATAGCCATTTGCTTTCTGATCGAGTATTTTGCTCCGAATTTTCTCATGATCTTGTCACCTCAAATTTATATCCCATTCCCCAGATAGTACGGATATATTCTCCTTTATCTCCAAGCTTGCTTCTCAATTTCTTTACATGGGTATCAATGGTTCTGGCATCCCCGAAATAATCATAATTCCATACGTTATTTAAAATCTTTTCTCTTGAAAGAGCAATGCCTTGATTTTCAACAAAGTATGTCAAAAGTTCAAATTCCTTGAAGCTCAGATCGATCACTTCATCATTGATCTTCACGATATGTGCTGCTTTATCAATTTCGATTCCTCCGGCACTTAACATCTGATCTACTGTATTTCCGTTTGTCCGTCTTAAAAGAGCACTTACTCTTGCCACAAGAATCTTTGGACTGAACGGTTTGGAAATATATTCATCAACTCCCAGTTCAAATCCGTTTAACTCATCTCTTTCTTCTCCTCTTGCCGTCAGCATGATGATCGGGATTTTCGATTCCTTTCTGATTTCTCTGCACACTTCCCATCCGTCCATCTTAGGCATCATCACATCCAAAATAATCAATCCAAGATCTTTTTCTTTATAAAATACATCCATGGCTTCCATTCCGTCGCCTGCTTCCAAAACCTGAAATCCTGCCCGTTCCAGAAAATCTCTGACTAGCTTTCTCATTCTTGCTTCGTCGTCTACTACCAATATCTTGATCTGCTCCATAACTATATCATCCCTTCTTCACACTCTTTATGTGTATCTTACCAGATAATTATGTCTTTTCTGTGTACATGTTTTATTTTTCCATCGGTTTTACATTACAAGTCAAGTGTTTTCCATCACTTTCAAACAAGATGGTGCCCTGCTTATCTGTCCTAAATACTCCTGCATGTAAAGCTTTTACCCGCCGCATCACACTTTTATGGGGATGACCGAATTCGTTTTTTCTCCCGCAAGAAATAACCACAAATGCCGGATCCACTGTCTTTAAAAATTTCCATGAATTTGCATCGCTGCTTCCATGATGATTCAATTTCATAACGTCTGACCGGATATAAACATCAGAATCTAAAATCTGTTTTTCCATTTTCTTACTGATATCCCCGCAGAAAAGAAAGCTATGAGCTCCGTTACTTAAACGGATTCCAAGAGAAGAATCGTTCACATCTTCATACTGCCTGTCGGAATCCGGTGTAATAAACATAAATCTGGCTTTCCCCATATAAAAATTTTCTTTGAATTTGGGCATATGCACCGTGACCTGCTTTTTCTCCAACATTTTCAACACATCCTTGAAACTGTTTGTATCATACTCCTCTTCCGGAAGGAAAAACACTCCGATAGGAAAATTTTCAATGACTGCATCCATTCCACCGATATGATCCACATGGGCATGAGTTGCAATCACATAATCCAAATACGAAATTCCCTGTCCCTGCAGATAGGAAACAATAAAATGTTCATTCTCATTACTTCCTGCATCGATCAAAAGATTTCTTCCATCCGACTGAACCAAAATACAGTCCGCCTGACCAACTCCGATAAAATGTACTTTCAGATTTCCAGATGCATACCTTGCAATATCTGTGTTTTTATCAAAATCCGTTCCTGACACATTTAATTTCAGAAGCACATAAATCGTGACAATCAAAGCAAACACGCTAAATAAAAGAACTCTTCTTCTCTTTGCCATTTTGTTTTCCTCCAATGTTCCGGTTTACTTTTATTGTATCTTGGAATCTTCAGATTCATTCAAGTGCTCTTTATATTTTCTTAAGTTCTTTTATAAAAGCTTTAGTGCCATGTCACAGATTACTCACAAATTTGGTTTATAGTAAAAGTGTTCTTAAAAAAGAAGGAGACAACAGCTGCATAGAAATTATAGTTCCTTGTGGCTGTTGTCCTTCGACTAGATATCAAGATTAAATTTAGATAAATTTCTCTCTTCCTTCGGAGCCGTTAAAACGGCTCCTCCTTTTTTTGAAAAATACAGAAATCATAGTGCTTTTTTTCTTATCCTTTCTATATTCCTTGGTAAAAAGGAATAAAAACATAACTACAAATCGTAGCAATATTGTAAAAAACGGAACTTCTGTCATCGAATCTGTACCCCCTGCACCCCCATTATTTAATCCATGTATGCAAACACAGCACCATACATTTTCCGTTTTCGCATATGCCCAGCCCAAAATGATTGACATGCCTATGGCATTTATAAGACTCAGCAGGAAGAATAAACCTAAGGGAAAACCTATTCTCTTCCCAAAAATGTTCAGATGGTAATATTTCCTTTTTGGACCCAACGGACTTTCCTTAAATATCCCTTTGATAATCAAATATGCATCCCAAAGCACCCCCACAGGCTGCGGCTGAGCATAGACGGTACCCGTGGCAACCGCTCCGTTCTGGATAACGTCAATACACATCTCCTGTGTGTTCCAGTCAGACTTACGCCCGTAGAACATGATTCCGTTATCACCGACCTTCGCGTTTACCAAAGGGACGCAGTACTCTTCATTTGGAACAGTTGCCGTATCGCGTCTCTTGTCGAAGTTCGCCTTCTTACATTTCGCCTCGACCTTGTTGAACACATCGCTGACCTTAAACACCTTGAAAGCTATCTGCCCATCCTCGCAATCAGCTTCCGAAGCGCCTGCTTCGTCAGATGCGGATTCTGGAAAGAGAGAGAGTATTTCTTTGTCCTCATCGGTCAGCTCATAGTCATCAAGACCAGAGGCTGCAAGATAAGCGTCAAGCTCGGTGATGCGCTCTTGTTCGAATTCAGCAATGCGCTCCTGCATGTACTCATAGTCAATGTCATCGACCGTGTACTCGTGGTCAGCATCAGTGGATTCAACGACCGGCAGCTCGATGGACAGCTCCTTAACAAGCGCTCGGTTGAACTTCACTGCATAGTTCCAACCATTTCCCGCAGACTTACGAATGCAGGATATGACGTAAAGACAGCACTTCTCGTCCCACTTATCCGGCTGATACGGATACATGCCCTGTACATGTGGATATCCGATAAACGGACTTGACTGGTAGAACATCGTATCTGCGCCGGTGGTCGTATCCGAAAACGTAATCATTCCACCCTGTTCGGTTGGAGCAAGACCGCAGTATCCACCGATACCGTTGTTCACGGACGAATTCGACAAGACCGGCGTTTTTCCATCAGAGGCGAACAGTTCGTCGTTCTTCATCTTGTAGGCGCTGGTGGGATGAATATCGAACAATTCTCCAACTTTGAACATCTTAAACATCTACCGTCACCTCGCCTTTCAGAATCGCGCCCACCTTCCACGCGAGGTAATCGGCAACGGTCTTCTTGAAGTCCGCCTCCGTGGGCGTGGTGTCAATCTTCTTGTGCTGGTTGAACGTCCAATCGTTTGTCGCGCTTGAGCTTTTCCTTCTCCGCTTTCGTCAGCAAGAGTTTGTCAAGCTCGACGAAGAACGCGTCTATGTTCGACTGCTTCATCTGTACGAAATCAAAGCCGACCAACTCCTTCGGAACCCGGTCGTTCTTCTTCGACACGTAGTAAGCCTTGACCTCTGGGTCCTTAACACAACCCTCTTCGAGCGTCGAACCATTGATGCCGACGATGATGACCTCGCTATACGTGCCTTCGTCCAAAATCGCCAGACCATAATGCAGAGCGCCGTTCACGGCGAACTGCTGCACGGCACGATTCGGATTCTTGCCGCCGCTCACCAGCTCGATATCGCCGCCAGGCGTCAGCTTCTCCAGCTTGCCCTTCGTGCCTTTAGCCTCAATCATCACAGGGATGTCTCGACGTGTCTTATTCTGCAACAGAAGCTGGATGTCCGGGTAGTTCACGCCAGAGCCGCCGGATTTGGAATCAGCCTCCCGGAGCGCCTTGGTGATGGAGCTGTTAATCTCCTCTGTCTTTCCGTAATGCCGTATGCCAAAGTCGTCTAAGAGCGCTTTGAAGTGCTCCTCGACCTTCTCCTCAATACTTGCCACTTACTCATTCACCTCCTCGATATGCTCCGCGACCCACTCGTGGATAATCGCGGCAATCGTCGTCTCGCGCTCCGCCGCCATCATTTTCAGCGCCTTCTTGTCGCTCACCGTGAGCGACAGGGACAGCGTGGTACGCTTCTCGTCCTCGGCGGACGCAGCGTCCGTCGAAACGGTTCTCTCTATCTTCTTCTGCTCGGCCTCACGGTCGGCAGCATACTTCTCGAACATGTTCGCCATAGCTCGACCTCCTTTAATTATTTGCTTATTTGTACAATTATACAGCTTCTGACTCAATCTGTCCATACGGAACACGGCTCTGACCTGCGGTTATTCCGCTGGGAACCCCGCAGCCCCGCGCACCGTGTCCACCACGGCGACCTGCGCGCCGTCCGCATCGTTCGTCTTGTGCAGCGTCCCGCCCTGGGCGTCCAAATCGTAGAAGCTCACCGGAATACCAGAATCGTCTTCATATTACTCACCTCGCTATATATTTAATCAATTATGTAATTCCATATTTAATTATATGCTCGCGAAAAATGCCGTTCAAGTGCCACTTTCTGGGCTTTACCTGGGCTTTTCGTGGTTTCAAAACGGGCTTGCGCCAAGCGCCCGGACCGCCCCGTTTTGCACGTCCGCTCATTTATGTGCAGATGCCGAAAACCGCCGCACTCCGCACCTTCCCCATACTCCCGCTCCAAGCCCCTTCAAAGGTCTCTTTCTGTACCGCAAACGGGTTTGCATGTCGAAAGGACGCCTGCGGCGTCGGTCGCCCCCGTGAAGAAAAGAAGGCCCGGAAGGGGAAAGGAGAACGAGACTATGAGCAAAATCATGAGAAAGAGCGAGACGGAAGCGGAGGCGATGGCGCGCCACCGCATGGAGAACATAGAGGGAGTCACAGAGGAGGCGGTCACACTGACATGTGCCAGCACCGAGAACACAATCCGCCACGCCATCCAGAACGGCGACTTTTCCTGCGGCATCGAGCTGACGCAGGAGCGCTTCAAGGCTGCGGTCGCCGAGGCAATCTACATCGCGGCCATCGACGCGCCTTACCGCCTTGTCCTCGCGCTCCTGCATGCGCCTGCGCAATGCCTTCGCCTCCCGCTCGTCCTCGTCGGCAAGGGCCTTTTCCGCGGCCTTCAGGTTTGGATACGGGTGGTTGAGCGCGTCGCGCGCCTCCTTGGATGCATAGAACTCTCTTCTCGCGGAGTCCACCTCTCCGCGCAGCTTCGCCAGCTGTTCCTCTGGGTGGCGCTCCGCCTCCATGAGCTGCTCGTAGCGCTCGCCCGTGAACGACTCGCCGTGGAATCCTGCGCGGGTTCCGCAACCGTGGCTGGCGATTCCGATTCCAGTGCGCCGATTTCCGATTCGGCGGTCACGAACGCCGTTTCCGGCTCCATCCCTTCCGATTCCTCGGCGGCGGATTCCTTTTCGGCCTGCGCGGCCATCGCCGCCTGCGCTTCGCGGCGCAACTTCTTCGCCTGGGCTTCCAGTGCGCGAGCCTTATCGGTCATGTCATCGAACTTCTTCGTCGCCATAATCTATTCCTCCTTTTAATCAGAAATCGGCATGTCGCCGTACATCATGTTTCATTGTCGCTATCCGAACCGCCCGAGCCGAGGGGCACCGTGCGCACAAGGCCCCTCACGCGGACAGGCAGCACGTCGCCGAGGAACTGCCGAACGGGGTCGTTGACCTCCCTGAACTCGTCCAGGAGCGCGGCACACGCCTGCGGCTCGTCAAGCTCGTAATAGTCGGTCTCCGCCAGCAGGTGGTACAGCACGTACTCAAGAACGTCCTTGCGCTTCAAGTAGTCGTCCTTGATGTACTTGCGCTCGCTGCCCTCGAAGCGCTTCTCGAACGGCACGACCAGCAGGCGGCGGTACATGGACTCGGACCTGTCGCGGAGCCTCGGAAGCTCGTTGACGCACTGGACCATGAACCCCTTGAAGCGGACCGTGCGCGGTTCCTTGAACTTGCGGTTCAGCTGGAACGGGTCCCCCCGTGATGATGGACTTAATCGCCGCCGCGTCGTCCACGAAGGTCCCCGTGTCGTTCTCGTCCGTGATGACAGCGGAGATGCGCATCAGCGGCTCCAGCATGAACTGGGAAGAGAAATCCTTCAGCGAGATGGACTCCCACGAACCGCGCCCCAGCAGGTTGCGCATGAGGGAGCACAGCGTCCCCTTTCCGTTGTTGCCGGACGTGGAGTAGAACCACGCGCTCTTGTTCCAACTGACCCTAGGGCGGATGACCGCGCCGAGAATCTGCCACAGCAGCCGCACGACGCCCTTGTCGTCGGACAGCTCGTCCATCCAGGACACGACGTCCCAGTCGGTACCGTCCTCGTCGTTGTGAATCACAGGGTTCGGGGCCTTGTCCACGAAATCCACGCGCACCTTGCTCGTGAACACGAACTCGGGGGCGAAACCCAGAAGAATCTTGTTCCTGTAGTCGTACACGCCGTTGTTCACCGCCACCAAATCGCAGTCGGCGGTAGGCTCCTTCACCTCGCAGATGGCGCGCAGGACAGCAATCGTCTCGTAGACGCCGATGTCGAAATTGCCATCATCGCCCGCATCATTCCAGAGCACGCCCACGGCGTGATGCAGCTCGCGAACGACCAGCGCAATCTGGAACGGGTCCAGATGCTTGCGCAGGCGCAGGCGTGCCTCGCCCTTCTTCTGGTCGGGGTACATGTCCTTCAGTTTCCCGCCTGGCGGCACGTTCGGGTCGCGGGGATCCATGTTGTACGCCTCGATGGCGTTGTTCGTCGCCTGCAGAAGCTCCCTCTCGACATCCCCGAGAGCAGGGCGGATTTCCACGTCAATGCCCGACAGGTACTCTTCCGTAACGCTCCTAATCATCTCGTTCTCGGTCATATCTTGACTTTCGAGAACAAACGTGCTATCATGGTTATAGAGATTTAGAGCCGTCCCGGATGTTGCGCAGGCATCGGGGCGGTTTTCTTTTTTACTCATAACTACACCTCCTTGCCTTAATCCATCAGCTCGATGCGCTTCACGTTGGCGCCCTTCCACGCCTCAAGGTCATCCACCTTGTAACGGACCGCATTGCCGACCTTGTAGTAACTCGGGCCTTTGCCCTGACAACGCCAGACGCGGAGCGTCCCCGCGCTCAGGCCGAGCGCTTCCGCCGCTTCGTACGTCGTCATGTAACGGGGTTTTGACCCCTTCTCTTTCTTCTGTTCTTTAGCCATATCAGCCACCTCCATGTTCAGAATCCGTTTCGCGAAAACAAAAAAGCTCCCGTGGAAACCAAAGAAGGACATAGGCAGAACATGCCTTGTCTATCTCGGTTTCCACGGGAGCTTCGTGTTCGTTATTTCGCCCGTGACACACGGCCTATTCGACCGAGCGCTCGGCTCCTATTCCCGGTAGCAACCCCGCATCAAGGACGGGACGGGTGCTGAGCCATTTATCTATACGAATGAAATTATACAACATTAACTCGATTAACGCAATACCTGATTTTCCATTTCCGCAGGTCAGAGGCTATTTCTGCTCATATACGAGCGAAAAATGGCAGAAAAAATCCCACACCCGCAGGAAGGCAAAAAGCTGCACCAGCATTCAGAAAAAAGTGGAACAAAGGGAACGTCGGCGTCTACTTCCCGATGAACACGGAGAATCTTACGTTCCACTTTTGAAAACAGAAGTGGAACAAGCCGCCGGAAAAGCCGAGAGCAGAAAAATCCGTACACGGAAAGGATGGGGGACCTCTGACACACTTCGACACACTTCAAAGTGTGTCGGCACTTTCCTCGTGTTCATCGGCTTCCGCGAGCGATTGCCCGTTTTCCTGACACACTTCCATTTTTCGAAGTGTGTCAGAAATCGACTACCTTCCCATACTCCCCGATAAACTGGGAAAAGTTCTGACACACTATTTTTTCGCGATAGTGTGTCAGGACCCGAATCCGCCGCCCGCAGGGCGGCCAATCCCAGCATCGAGCGAAAGCGAGATGCGCACCTGCATCCCAATATCCCCTCTGACGCTCTCAGAAGCGTTTTTAAGCACGAAAAAGTCCTTCAGGGCAACGAGTACCCTGAAGGGCTAAAAACGTCTTAAAACGCAAAACAGAGCGTTCTGTGACGCAATGCGAAATGGGAGCACCCTATCGGGCGCCCCCCAAATCTATACACAAGCGCGAACTCATTCCGAAAGAAGAATAGTTCGACGCTT
>CALFLL010000058.1 GCA_937880845.1 uncultured Drancourtella sp. | reverse complement strand
TTTTGCTATCTTTTCTGCATCTTCCGGGATAACTGTTTCAAAAGAATTATCTGTCGAAACTCCATAAGCCCCATTTTCTAAACGGTAGTTATGAACACCTCCATAATCTCCTTCTACTCCTGTTATTTTTGATGCTTCTTCAAGCCTAGTATGTCGGTTTGCTTCACTTAATTCCAGCCTAAAGCTTGCCCCTACTGCTTGTCGCGTAGAGTCCTGTACATTGACACTGGCAGACTGGCTTGCTAACCCTGCCACAAAAAAACTGCTGATCACCACAATAACTAACAAGAGAAGAATACTTTTTATAGGTTTTCGGATGACGGAACAAACACCACGTCGTAACACATTCATTTATAAATCCTCCCTTTGTCTTTTATACTTTATTCAAGTATCTTCCTTTTCTATTTTAATAACAACATCCTCTGTTTCTGCCATACTTCTACTATAAGTTACTACAATTACACATTTCCCTAATTTGTGTGCTGTTTCCTGAAAAAGTTCAGTAACTTCTCTACCAAATTCCAGTACTTAAAATCATCGTTTCTGAAATCAAGAGTCCCAAGAACAAAATTACTATTTTTGATTTTTTTCTTATTAAACAACCCACTATTTTGGGGAATGATTTATTATAAAAATATCACTTATGTTTATCACGTTTTTTATGTGTAGAATTTAAAAAAGCGTTGTAAAGCTCCACAAATTATTGATTTGACTTTCTAAAGTTTCATAGTTCCATAATTTTTCGCTTCTTTTTTTACTATTGGGATCATGGACACAAATCTTTCCATCTTTCATTCCTGCCAAGACAATAAAATGTCCGGTTGTTGTAAAATCTCCTGGACGCATGGCACAAATGATCGGATGTCCTAATTCTAATTCCGTCTGAATACTATCTTTGCCTAATGGAATCTCACTTCCTTGTATCCCAAAATAACTTCCTACATCTGTCATCATGTTCCAACTACTTCCTACCCCCTCTACATAATATCCATTTTTTTCTGCATACTGCGCTACTTGGTAAGGTGTTGCTTGCTTATTCTCTGTAAGTCCTACTATAACCATAGAAAGTGCTGTTGGACCACACCCATTTACTGCAAACATGCTATCTCCATAATTTTGATAGCCCCATCTTTCATCCCATTGTAATAGTAATGGAATTTCTCCACTCCTTGTTTCCTCTACTGTTTCCGCTGGTGAATTATTTTTCTTTTCAGGATAATTCAATACAAACTCTATAGTTTCTATATTTGTCGTGAGCAGTTCCAAAAGTTCTTCTGGGTACTGACTTTTATTTTCTACGATATCTTTGATACGCAAATCATAATTTGACATTTTTTGCAATCTTCCCTCTATGCCCTCATTTTCCGTAGTGTGACTCACAATATTTTGTAATTGTATATCCTTGTATTTTCTATAGAAATACATCCCCGTACAACTTATAAAAACAATAATTCCCCAAAAAGCTATCCTTTTTAATACTCGTATTTTTCTCTTTTTTCTGCTCTTTCGTACCATTCTTATTTAACCTCCCTTCAGCTTTATAAAATCACCTTATTTAGTGTTACTGATAACATTCTTATATTTCATATCCATGAAACAAGCAAAGCATTCTTGCATAGTAAATTCTTTCCTATCTCCAAAAAGAAAAAGGGAGATTCTATTACAAATCTCCCCATTCCTATAAGACGTTTTTTACTACATCCTTAGGCAGTTTTTGCAACATTATAATTTGCATTTCTGGTTACTACTCCATGGTTTCCACAGTATCCTACACAATATGCTGGTCCTGCATTATGAGAGTTTGCTACTGCTATACTTCCACTACAAACACATCCACTTCTGCTGCCTTCAAAGTCTGCTCCTGTCTGTAACTTTCCTGCTACGATTTTTCTCATGCCCAACGCCTCCTTTCCGTCTGTTTTTTTATTTTAAATTATCTTTGATAATCTAAAATCTTTTCTTAATAATACGGTACCGCATCTATCTCTTCGATCACTTCCGGTTTCTCTTCCAGAATGCTGTAATAAGAAATTAGTTCTCCTTTTGTGGCATACCTATGGGCTCCGCAGACCTTCTCTTTTCTTTCCATATCAATTCCTTCTGTTTCATAGCAGGCTGCATAACAAAGTCCACAAAGATTTCTTGCCCAGCATTCATTGCATCTTGCGATGGATTTTTCATCGTATTCATCCATATAATATTTCTTTATTTTTTCTAGCTCTGCCCCTTCAAACACGTTTCCTATATCCGGTGCATCTCCGGTCTTTTCACACAAAAGGAATTTCCCATCTGTCTTGACATAGACCCTCCGGTTCCCTGGAATGCAGCAGCCGTTTCTTCTGAGGTCTTTGCATGGTTCCTGTGTCTGTCTTCGGTTATGTATCCGCACCAGTTTATCCGCTACAATCCCTGCCACATAACTTTTTGGATCCTCTTCTTCTAAATTCCTTGCCAGTGCCCAGCCTTCGATGGCATCTAACGTGAAACCGTCCAGTTCCTCTCCGATAAACTCCCCGTCTCCAGCATACTCCATGGAAATATCTTCTTCTCTTACGCTTCCGTATTCTACGTAATCACATTTCTTTACCATTTCTTTTGGCAGCCAGCTCAGACCTTCAAAAAACTCCTTAATCGCATCCAGTTTCTTTGCACTGAACGGCGGACAGACCACAGTATTGATCACAATACTTTCCTTTGCACTCTCTCCAAAGGCTTCTACCAGATATTTTAATCCCTGTATTGCTTTCTCAAAACTTCCTTTTCCTCCGCTCATCACTCTGTAAGCATCATGGATTCCTTCTGGTCCGTCTATACTTGCCAGGACACTCATTCCTTCCACACCTGCCACATATGCAGCGATTTCCGGTGTTACCAGTGTCAGG
Source organism: uncultured Drancourtella sp. (assembly GCA_937880845.1). GTDB lineage: Bacteria > Bacillota > Clostridia > Lachnospirales > Lachnospiraceae > Sellimonas. The sequence continues at coordinate 642 of CALFLL010000058.1, read as the reverse complement.
TTGGTAGAGAAAGAAAAGGTCAGTTCTTTTCCTTTTATGATCTGCCGGCTGTAATCTATTGTCTTTTTCATCAGTTCAAACTGTACCAGTGGCTCTCCTCCATAAAAGGATATCGCTACTTTATCTCCACTGTTATCCCTTGCATACTCCACAGCACGTTTTGCCACATCCCAGGTCATGGCTTTTGGCGAGAAATTCCGGTACCCTTCATTATGTTCGTTATAAATACAGTAGCGGCATCTCATGTTACACTGTTCTGTCAGTTCCAGGATGACCTGCTGCAGATCGTACCGGAGCAAGTCCCTTAATGTTTCATCTGTTTCCCTTACAAACTTTAAATCCGGTGAAACCTGCAGGATATGCTCTGCTTCTACCATCTCCCAGATATTTCTGTATGCAGCCTCCAGTTCTTCTTCAGAAGCTCCTTCCACCTTATCCGGAAGATTTGTCTGCTCGAAGAGGCTTTTTAATATCTGGTATTCATTTGCCCCGCACTCAAACACTTTTCCGGTTCCCGTATCATACATATACTGATTATTTCTGGTAGTGAAAACAGTTCCTAGGCTGTATCCATGCTCTACATCAATGTAAGCGCTTAAATTTCAGCCGTTGATAGAAAAATATCCGGCTACTTTTCAGTAA
>CALFLL010000057.1 GCA_937880845.1 uncultured Drancourtella sp. | reverse complement strand
TCGCATGAGCGAATGGTCCTATTTCTTTGAGGGACTTATTTCACAGCCCCTTTTTATACCGATCCCAAAAGTTTTCGTCTTGTTACCTTCCTGTTTCCATTTCATTTATATAGTTGTTAAAATATTCTTGCATACTCTCCATTGTAAATTCTTCATCGGAATCCTCATGAATCCCATGTCTTTTTGCCATTTCTTCTGTATAATCTTCAAAAGGATACACCGCATATCCTGTATGTCCGGATTCATAATGCATGACAAGTGGCTTCATGGAATAGTCGGAAATGACCACTTTTCCCGTTTTTTCATCTCGTTTTATCGTAATATCCGCCATACCTTCCAAAAGCTGAGTCATTCCAGTTTGACCGGATACAAAATTTCCAAGAGAATAATAAACCAGCATCTGTTCTCCATCCGGCCGTGCCTTCATACCAAACGGGCGAAGTACATGAGGATGGCTACATAACGCTATATCCACTCCCTGTTCAGCCAGAAAATCAATCCGTTCCTGTGTAGCCTGATCTGGTTCATTTTCATATTCTGTTCCCGTATGAAGATATACCATAACAAGATCCGCTTCTTCTTTTGCCTTTGCAACATCTATCTTGACTTGCTCTTCATCATAAACATCCACGCAATAGGATTCTTCTTCCGGAACCTGGGCTCCGATATTGATCAATGTTGTATAATTGAGCATCGCAATTTTAAAACCATTCTTCTCAATGATCTTCACCCGTTCTTTTTCCTGGCTTTCCGGACTGTCGTGGATTCCAAGCAATGTCATCTCCGGATGTCTTTCCTTCCAAAATGAAACGGATTCTTGAATCCCTGTACTTCCCTTGTCGTAAGAATGATTGGTAGCCATCGCCACCACATCAAATCCGGCATTTGCAAGTGCTTCTCCGCCCTCCAAAGGAGTACCAAATAATGGATATCCTGTTGCCTCATCTGGATTAGAAATCAACGGAACCTCCTGATTCACAATTGCCAGGTCAGCTGCCTGAATCTCTTTTTTGATATGTTCATAAAGGAAATTAAAATCCCATTGTCCGGATTCTGACTGCCCTTCTGCCAGAACCGTATCGTGATAAAAATTATCTCCTACCGCTACCATATGAAGACTTTCTTCTTTTTTCTTTGGCTTTTGTTTTTTCCCTTTTTCTTTTTTCTCTATCTTTGCCCCTGCTTCTTTCGCATCATTCGTGCAGGCTTTCCCGACAAAAATGAGAATTCCGCCAAAAATGACTGCTAACATGACACAGCCTAATATCATTCTTTGTCGTTTTACCTGTTCTCTTCTTTTTCTGGCAAGTTTCCTTTTTCTTTTTTCCCTCTCTGTTTCATTCATTTCTCTTTTTCTCTTTTCTTTCGTACTTTTCTATCTTAATTATATCTCATACCGTCTTTTCTGTATAGTCGGTTTCGTTATTTATCTCTGATTCAGAAAAATTATGTGCTTAAAAAATGGCTATGGCAAAATATCAAAAATTGCCATAGCCATTTTTATGTACCGGAAATTCCGTATTTCTTAGAATCTTCCTTCTTTAGCTGCTTCTTCGATCGCAACTGCAACTGCAACAGTCATACCAACCATCGGGTTGTTTCCTGCTCCGATAAGACCCATCATTTCTACGTGAGCCGGTACGGAAGAAGAACCTGCAAACTGAGCGTCAGAGTGCATACGTCCTAATGTATCTGTCATACCGTAAGAAGCCGGTCCTGCTGCCATGTTGTCCGGATGAAGTGTACGTCCTGTACCACCGCCTGATGCTACAGAGAAGTATTTCTTTCCTGCTTCGATGCATTCTTTTTTGTATGTTCCTGCCACCGGATGCTGGAAACGTGTCGGGTTTGTAGAGT
>CALFLL010000056.1 GCA_937880845.1 uncultured Drancourtella sp. | reverse complement strand
GCTTTTTCCGGATCTTTTTCTTCTGTCCGGTCAAGGAGTCATCTTCCGGTATCTGCGCATGTTCCCGAAACTTTTTCTTGTATTGGGGAGATTTTTCAGATACGTTTTTCTCCCCAGCTCCCTCTCCGTCTAACACAGATTCTTCTAAAATAGGTTCCTCAGATATTGCTTCTTTTCGCAAAGAGGAGTTTCGGATCTGCTTTTTTTGCAGATTCCGTTCCTCGCTTTGTCCATCTGACAGCTTGTCTTTCTTCTTTTCCCGGTCAAAAACAAAGTCCTGTTTCATTTCCAGCGGTCTGCCTCGGCTTTTATGGCTGATATCTTTTACAGAACCATCTGCCAGATTTTCTTCCGTCAGACCGTCTCTTGTCATTTTACTGACAACTTTCTCTCTTCCTTTCAGTTCTTTCCCTGCCAAGACTTCCGCCTCCTTCCTTTTCTCTTTGTTCCACTTCTTCCGGCTTTGTTGTCATGAGAGAATATAACTTCAGGGACTTATCAAATTTATCCTTAAACGGAATGATCGTTGTCCCATAAAAGAGAAGCCCTTCCCCTTCCCCGGAATTCGTAACATAAGACAACTGATACGGTGAGATATTTAATTGTTTCGCCAGGATCTGACGATCACCTGCAGCCTGGTTTAACATCAAAATAAAATCACTGTTTTCAAAAATATTTTCAATTTCCCGGCTGGAAAGGAGATCCTTTATATTCTGCGTGATTCCAGTTGGGATTCCGCCCCACTTCCGAAACCTCTTGAAGATCTCTACCGAATAAGATGCCGTCTGCTCTTCTTTTAGAAGAAGATGGAATTCATCGATATAGTACCAGGTAGATTTTACGCCACGGTTGATCGTCACCCGGTTCCACACCTGATCCTGTATGATGAGCATTCCAAGTTTTTTTAACTGCTTTCCGAGCTCCTTGATATCAAAGCAGACAATCCTGTTATTCAGCTCTACATTCGTCTGGTGATTGAACACCTTCAAAGATCCGTTGACATAGATTTCCAGAGCTGTGGCAATCCTCTGTGCCTGTGGTTCTTTCTGTTTGCGGAGACAGTCATACAGATCTCCAAGAGTCGGCATATTTTCCGGTTTCGGATCAGAAAAATAGTTCTGATATACAAGGGGAAGGCATCGGTCAATAACAGACTTTTCTTCTGCTTCAATTCCATCCCGGCTTCCCATGATCAATTCACAAAGGGATAAAATAAAGTCAGATTTTACTCCCAACGGATTATCATCCTCAGAATAATTCATATTGATATCCATCGGATTGATGTAATCCTTACTGTTTGGGGAAATATGGATGACCTGTCCTCCCAAAGCATGAACCAATGGATAATACTCACCTTCCGGATCTCCAATGATAATGTCATCCTTAGTTGTGAAAAATACATTCGTCATTTCCCTTTTTGCCGCAAAAGATTTTCCCGATCCCGGTGTACCAAGAATCAGACCATTTGGATTTTTCGACTTCTTCCTGTCTACCATGATCAGATTATTGCTGGTAGCATTCAATCCATAATACAAAGAATCGCCGCCCATGAATAATTCCTGTGTGGTAAATGGTACGAAAATCGCTGTACTGGTCGTTGTCAACGCTCTCTTGATTGGAATATGATTTACACCAAGCGGAAGACTGCTCATAAGTCCTTCTTCCTGCTGATAGTCCAGACGCTTTAACATACAATTATATTTCTGTGCGATACCGGCTGTTTGAAAGATCGCATTTTCCAATTCCTGCTTGCTTTTTGCGGTATTTAAAAAGAGCGCTGTTACAAGGAACATACGCTCATTTCGTGACTGCAGATCTTCCAAAAGCCGTTTTGCTTCCCCTCCATAGGTATTCAGATCCGACGGAATGATATCCATATCGTACCCTGCTCTTACTGCTTTTTTCTGCTCTTCAATTTTCATTCTATTGATATCCGTTACTTTACTTTTTACCAGCTTGATCGCTTTCATCTGATCCACAGACTGAATATGAAGATTTACAATCAAGTCCTTATCAATATCCAAAAACTCTGCCAGCATCTTATCCGTCAACTCCGGAGCAAGGATCTGTAAATAAGAAACCGCCCCCATCGTATTTCCCATCTGGAAGGTTTTCCCATCCTTAAACACAAAACTGGTAGGTGCGATATAATCTTTTGTGTTTAACCCCGTTTTAATCATAGATCCATAATCAAACTGGAATTCCACTGTAGAATCCGGATTAAACGTTTCATACAGAATCCGCAGTCGCTCCTCTCCATTCAGAGGATATGCCATCACACCAAGGATCTTAAAGTTATTTAAAATATCAGACTCAATACGCTCCAGCTTTGGTTTTGCTTCCCGGATATTTTCCGCTTCAATAGAAAAAGTGATGTATTTCGTTTTCACCAAACCATTGTTTCCTCTTGCAAGCTGTTTTTTCAGCATGTTGGCATATTCCATACGGATATCATCATAAGCATCTCCCTGTGGACTGATCTTGATCACCTGCTCGAATTCCTTCATGCTGCTCTTGTGATTGATAAAACTGAGCTGAAAATGGATGCTGCTGTCAAAATAATTTAGGAAATCACACCAGTTTTCAAAGATTGCATTCTTATCTTCATTCTGTGCTAACTGATAGTTGATATCGTAAAACCGGATACATTTGGAATAGACATTTCCCTGCACCCTGCAAATACCATCCCTCCCCATTTCTTTGTAGGCAATGGTCTGTTGAACGGTAAGTTTCTTTACATCTTTCTTTCCATTCGTCTTTTTATTTGCGGTCTTTTTTCTTTTTCTTACCACCGCTTTCTCCCCCTTTCCTTTCTTCCTTTCTCATAGTTTCTTGATCTTCTCCGTCTGGATCCGATTCATAATAGTTTTCAGTTTCATATTTTCTGACAGCTGGCCGGATAAATTTCACCCGGATCACATGCATCAATACGTCTTCCAGATGCATTCCATCTTTCTCATACATGGCAAACAAAAAGGCCGGCAGCATCATAAGTACCATAAGGACTGCAGCATTATTGATTCCAAGAGCATTTCTAAAGAGAAAATAGCAGGGAATTCCCATAGCTGCTCCAATACCAATACAGATCAGCTGTCTTTTTGTAAGATTAAATGCCACTTTATTCTTTACTTTCGTTAAATCTTTCGGCACACTCACATACGCCATGTGTTTCACTTCCTTTCTTTTCTAATGTGCATTAAAGATCGACTTACTGAGTGATCCTGTCTTGAACAGACTGAAACATAAGATCACCGTATATGCCATCACACCAAATAATGAAGAACTCAGATTATCTGAAAACTGGATGCCTGCCACTAATACTGCGTAAATAGCAACACATACCATCATCAGAAATGCCTGGAATGCCAGGGCAAAGAGTCCTCTGAAATAATTCGTTCCGATCTGTCCCCACTCTCTGTTGCTCATCGTTGCGAATGGGATCGGTGCAACTGAGGTATAAAGGTAAATTTCTATCATACGGACATACAAGATAACCGTAATGAGTACAGACATAATCTTCATACAGAAACTTACGATCAAAGTTTCCAATGCCAATATCACAAGTTCTCCAATCTCCATGCTTTCCAATGTAGCTGATAAATCTGTGATCGCAGAGCTGATATCAATGGATGTGTCTCCGGAAACCAGCCCTGCCGCCGAGTTTACGACGCTTTGTCCTACATCAAAGACTGCCATCGTAATGGTAAATGTATTGCTTACCAGATAAACGGCGATCCACATTTTCACAAAATATTTAAAGAACATCCATGTATCAATATCATGCATGTTATTACGTTCTGTCAGCATGGAAATCAATTCATAACACAATACAAAAGTTATGATGATGCCTGCAATCGGCATGATGACCGAATTCGACAATCCTTCGATCATACTAAAGATACTGCCATTCCATCCTTGTGGTGTCTGTCCAACCTGGCCCGCAATCTCACTTGTCTTCTGATTGACATCCGTAAACATACGGTCCAGGTTAGAACTGATCATACCTGTTAGAAGTTCCCTCATCCATTCCTCAATCGCATCAAAAATTTGACTGAACATGGATCTCTACTCCTTTCCTTTAACCAAATAATCCACTCAAAAGCGGAATCAACTGTGTACCGATCAGGATCACACCACCGCCACTCATAAGCTGCTTAATTCCCTGTGATTTAGCACCAGGATTATCATTTCCGTAACCTTCCATCAGGTTGATGACTCCCCAGACACCAAGACCTGCACCAATCGCTACGACTAATGTCTGTAAGATTGTAATTGCACTTCCGAAAAATCCCATATTCTTTTCTGAATAAACGCTGTTTCTATGGTCTGTCAGCGTTTCCTCTCTCCTTTCCCTATTATTCAGACCTCTTTTTTTACCTGTTTTCTTTACAAGGTGATCTTATTTTTATCTTCATTTCCTTCTCCTTTCTGCCTGATCATCAGGACTTTTTCTTAAAAAAACGCAAAAAAAGAGCACATAGATGGATATCTACATGCTCTAACGCTTTTTATTCTGTTTTTCTTATGAAATTTGATTTATCGTTTTTTATATGTGAATGCAATTCCAATGATTGATCCCGTAAGAAGAAATGGGGCCAATCTGATAAATAAAAACTCAAAACCATGTAATAGAGTACCTACGATTGCCAACTCTGGATCATTAAAATCCCAAGTCAAATATTCACCATTCATAGCAGCAAAAGCAATAAAAATTATTGTAATAATTGCACATAATGAAATAAGCAAATAACGGACTGTATGAATTCTCATAGAACTTCTTTTAGCAAGTTGAAGATTGATAACTTCAAGCTTCTCTGAAATGCTCTTCATATTTTCTTTATCCAAACATTCTTCCTGTACAGTTTCCCCAAGTAAGGTGCTTACAGATGTATCTAATTCCTCTGCTAATGAAATAATCATACTTGAATCAGGAACGGATAATCCTTTTTCCCATTTGGATATTGTTTGCCTTACTACATTTAACCTGATAGCTAGTTCTTCTTGCGAAAGTCCTTTTGATTTTCGTAAATTTCTAATATTCTCGTTTAACATACCCTGTGCCTCCTTTGTTTTGATACAATCATTAAATATCAAAACAACCATTGCCACAAGCAACGCAAATTAACATCTCCCATTATTGCATCAAATTCATATTTTTCAGTTCTACAAACTGAAATTTAACAATCCATGTGAATAATAGTTTCCACATTCAAGAAAAAATTGCCTTGAAAATAGCACTATAATTATGAGTTCCTATTTTTAAATTTGCTGATAATTGTAGTTATACCAACTGTAATAAAAGAAATCAAACCACTAAACACGCATAAAAATCCAATTGGGACAAGAAAGAAATTCTCATGCAGCACCCCTTGTGCATCAATATACTCTACCGACAGTCCCTTCACAAGAAGCAGTATAATTCCGATTAAAATCAAGAAACTGCCTATAATCGAGCACACCATATTATACTTGGCTCTTCTGGTTTCACTTCCATCTTTGATTACTTTTTCTGTCATGTTGTTCATTTCATTTTCTCCTTTAATCAAATAATCCAGAGATATTTGAAACACATCAGACATCAAAATAAGCATTCCTATATCTGGAAGATTTTTGTTATTCTCCCAGTTTGAAACAGCTTGTCTACTCACATTCAGTTTCATAGCAAATTGTTCTTGTGTCAATTTTTCTTTTTGACGAATGCTTTTAATTTGTTCTCCAAAATCCATGTATTTCACCTCCGTGTTTCCAGTCTATAATTCAACCAAGTTTTTTTCAAGAAAGTGCCTCTTGCATATCAAAAAAACAGACGCAAGAACCTCTTGCATTCCTATATTGAGGCTAATATTCCCTTCTCCAACATTTAAATTTCCCGTTTTATCTATTTCCTTTTTTACTGATATATCTTCCAGCAAAACTATAAAAGCACAAAACATTATTAACCAAAAATTAGGGTACATTGCCATTTCACCTTCACAACTTGAAATTTAGTTCAATTCAAATTTGTCTTTATAAAAGAATATCACATTTCTAACCCAAAAGATACTCTTTTTAGTTTACTTCTTCCTCTATCACTGCTTTCACATCCTCTTCTGTTACATTTACTTCATACACTTCAAACTCTGTATCCTGTGAAAAGACCAGCTTATGCTCCAGGTATTTTTCTACATCAAACGCATTCCTTTTATCCGCATCCGACAATTCCTTATATCTCTTATGCTTTGTGATATCATATTTGTTACTGAGAAATGGCCGCACACCTCGAAGCTGTAAGATACATTTATTTCCATCCATTACAGCCAGTTCATCCCGGCTCATCAATTCTTTCCCTGTCTTCTGATAATTCAAACCATAGGACTGGCTTGTCCCTCTGGTATCAGAGGTATTGTAAAGATCGATGGTCTCTTTTCCCAGCGTTTCCGAGATTTCCTTTAACGTGGAACTTTCTTTTCCTCCAAGAAATAATACGGTATCATGAGGTAAGCTTCAGCTCATCCTTCGAAAAGGACTTGCATCCACTCCCTCCC
>CALFLL010000055.1 GCA_937880845.1 uncultured Drancourtella sp. | reverse complement strand
TGCCACGGCAATATTTGCCGTTCGACTATGGCGGAATATGTTATGAAAGACCTGGTTCGAAAGGAAGGTTTAGAATCAGAATTTTACATTGACTCTGCTGCTACAAGCAGAGAAGAAATCGGAAATCCGGTACACCGGGGGACAAGAAGAAAACTGCAGGAAGTGGGCATTCCGTGCGGAAGCCACCGTGCACGCCAGATGACAGCAAAAGATTACGAGAAGTTTGATTTTCTGGTCGGTATGGATTCCTGGAATATCCGTAATATGGAGCGTATCATCGGAAACGGCGATCCGGAATCCAAAGTATATAAACTTCTGGATTTTACAGACAGAAAGGGAGAAGACATTGCAGATCCGTGGTATACGGGAAATTTTGATGATACGTATCGGGATGTAAATGAAGGATGCAGAGGACTTTTTCATATGTTAGAAGTCCAAAACAAAATGTAAATCCAGAAGAGAAGGCAATGTTAAAATTATATAAATTTCAAAGGCGGCATATCTTCGGCGAGCCGCCTTTTTGTATCCCTAAATGTATATTTCATATGATCTTTCTATTATTTTCAAGCTGAAATCCGTGCAGAAAAATTGAAAATGAAAATCCACACAAAAAATCTTTACCTTTTCTTTACATCCATAAAGAAATTCGCTATTATATAAAGTTGTCGAATAAAATCAAAAGAGGTAATTTTATGTTATATATAAAGCCGCATTTTTATGATGAATTTTCATGTATAGCGGATAAATGTCCGGACACTTGCTGTGCCGGATGGCAGATTGTGATAGATGAAGAATCACTTTATAAGTACAGTCAGGTAAAAGGGGGATTTGGAAATCGTTTATGTCAGTCTATTGACTGGGAAGAAGGGACTTTTTTGCAGTTCGATGGACGATGCAGTTGTTTGAATGATGAGAATCTATGTGATCTGTACCAGGAACTTGGGCCGGAAACACTTTGTGAAACCTGCAGAAAGTATCCAAGGCATGTAGAGGAGTTTGACGGGGTACGAGAGTTTTCTCTTTCTTTATCTTGTCCGGAGGCTGCAAGGATGATACTTCAGTGTCAGGAAACGGTTCGATTTTTAACGTGGGAAACAGAGGAGGAAGAGCCGGAACCGGATGAAGAATTTGATTTTTTGCTTTTTTTCCGGCTTCAGGATATGAGGGAGGAGATGTTCCGGGTGATCCAGAACAGAGAACTCCCGATGGAAGAGAGAATGACCAGATGTCTTGAAATGGGACGGGTTTTTCAGGAAGCTTTGGAAGAAGGAACTCTGTTTGAGATTGATGAAAAAATTCAGCAGATAGAAGAAAAAGGTTCCGGGATGGCAGTAAGTTTTGAACAGCGTAAAGCGTACTTCTGTAAACTGGAAGAACTGGAAGTTCTCAGAGAAGGATGGGATACTTATTTAAAGGAAGCAGAACATGCATTGTTTTCAGGCGGAGAGGACGCATGGAAGCAGATTTCCGGACGGTTTTGGTTTGAAAAATGGGAGCAGTATGCCGAACAGCTGATGATGTTTTTTGTTTATACTTACTTTTGCGGTGCCGTATATGACGGAATGGCACAATCAAAAGTGATGTTTGCCGTATATAGTACAGAAATTATTTTGGAACTTGGCAAAGCAAAATGGCTGGAAAACGGGGGAAGTCTGACAGAGGAGGAAATGGCCCGGATTGCCTGGAGATATGCAAGGGAAACGGAGCATTCCGATCAAAATCTGGAGGAATTGGAAAAATATTTCCAAGCCTGCCGGAATGAAACAGTAATATAATATCAGAATATAAATAATAGTAATGAGTTAAATACTAAGGGGATAATTTCATGAAGCATTCACAACAGGAAAGTTTGAGAAAAAGGATTCTGATCATCGGTGTGATCATTGTGGCAGTGCTTATCGGAGTTCTTGTATTTTCGCAGTTACATAAAGTACAGCCGAATTTATATGAAAAAAATCAAGAAGTGCTGAAAAAAATGGAAAAGGCGGATATATCTGAAACGGAGAAACGCTGGGAAAAGCTGGAAGAACAGAATCAGAAAACAAAGATCGATCCGTCAAAGAGGAATGAGTATGGCATCGTGGAATTAGACAATGTCGCTTTGAAAAAGGCATTTTCCAATACGGTGATCGTGGGAGATTCTTTTTCGGAGGCGATTGTAGAATATGAGTTTTTGGACAGTGGTTCCGTGATTTATAAGAGAGGGGCTTCCATAAAATCTATTGATGATCTGATTGAAAAGGTGATTTCCATGAAGCCATCGGCCATTGTCATGGAATTTGGATGTAATGATCTTACCATATATGGAACGGATATTGATGGGTTTATAGAGCAATACCGTACAGAAATCGGAAAAATCAAAAAGGAACTTCCAGACGCTGCCATTTATGTTAATTCCATCCTTCCGATGACAGAAGAAAAGCAGAACGAAAATGAAGGACGAAAGAAGCAGCCGGAGTATAACAAAGCGATTGAAAAGATGTGTGATGAAGAAGGCTACATGTACATAGACAGTTCTTTTATTATAGAAAAAAATCCGGATTTATATGAGCCGGACGGAATTCATGTGACAAAGGAATATTATGAACAGTGGCTGTCTTATCTTGTAGAAAAGGCAGGACTTTAAAAATGAGGAAAAAAAGAGAAGCCAGAGAAGTAGGAATGAAACTGGGGTTTGTCATCATACTTGCCCTTTATCTGGGCGTACTGTGTATGCGAGGGTATGCAAAAGATGTGCCGATGGATATGATCCATGACCGATTTCAACAGGAGGATCTGCTAAAGGGCATGAAAAAGATGCAAGAAAAGGACCTGCGAAAGTATTATGGAATCGAAGGGCAGAAGACAAACGGATATTTTTATTATAAAGCGGAATCGCCTATGTCTGAAGAGGAACTTATGATCGTGCGGGCGAAAAACTTAAATGAAGCGAAGAAGTATGAAGAAGCGGCAGAAAGGCGCCGGGAAAGTCAGCTGAAAAGTTTTGAAGGGTATGGAGCAAAGCAGACAGCACAGTTAAAAAAGGCGTATGTTGGCGCAGAAGGGAAATATGTGATTTATATGGCGGGCGAAAAAGCGGAGAAATGGAAATCTGCTTTTGACAAGGCAGTCAAATAGTCAGTGGAGGGAACATCAGATGCTTTTAAACAGTTTGAATTTTATATTTGCATTTCTTCCGGTCGTTTTGATCTTGTATTATGTCGTGCCGGCTAAATGGAAAAACATCGTTCTTACCGTATTCAGTATTTATTTTTATGCATGGGGAGAACCGATTTATGTAGTATTGATGTTAATCAGTACGGTGCTTCATTTTATGATGGCCATTGATATAGAAAGGAAACAAAAGAGGGGGGATGCGGGAAAATCAACCCTTGTGTTTGTGATTGTGACGGATGTGTTTATCCTTTCTTTCTTTAAATATTTCGGAGTATTAAGTGAAGCGGTAAACAGTATTTTCGGGACCGGATTTTCACCGGAGGCTTTGAGCCTTCCGATCGGTCTTTCTTTTTACACATTCAGAAATCTTTCTTATATTATTGATGTTTATAAGAAAAAACATCCTGCAGAGAAAAATTTCTTTGCTTTTACTGCGTATGCATCTCTGTTTGCAACGATGGCGGCAGGACCGATTGTGCGATATGACGACATCAAAGAAAATCTGTATGACCATCAGGTGTATATGTCAAAAATGGGAGAAGGAGTCCAGAGATTTATCATCGGTCTCTCTAAAAAAGTGTTGCTGGCAGATCAGCTTGCACTGATCGGAAGCCAGATTCAAGATATTGGAGGGAATATGTCTGTGCTGACAGCGTGGATTTATCTGTTTTCCTATACCATGCAGATTTATTTTGATTTTTCGGGTTATTCGGATATGGCTATCGGCATTGGGAAAATGCTTGGATTTGATTTCAAAGAAAACTTTAATTATCCGTATATTGCAAAGAATGTGACGGACTTCTGGAGAAGATGGCACATTTCTTTAAGTGGATGGTTTCGGGATTATGTATACATCCCTCTTGGGGGAAATCGTGCAGGCACAGGCACTCATATCAGAAATATTTTGATCGTCTGGTGTCTGACCGGGATTTGGCATGGCTCTACAGGAAATTTCTTTGTATGGGGACTTTATTATGCAGTTATTTTGATTTTGGAAAAATATGTATGGAAAGAACATTTGAAGAAGCTTCCTGCCTGGGCAGCTAATGTCTATACCATGGTCCTTGTGATGATCGGATGGACGATCTTTATGAATCCGTCTTTCGATAAAGGTATGAGTATGATTGGTTCCTTGTTTGGGTTTGGAGCAACAAATGTCATTGATGTGACGGCAGGGTATTATTTTAAAACAGAAATTTTGTTATTTGTTATCTGCATCATGGCGGCAAGACCATTTCTTAAAAAGGTTATGGATAAGATTACGGAACGTTCTTCCGTAGTTGCGGTTGTTTTGTATGGTGTGTTGTTCTGTCTTTGCATTGCAGGACTGGTGTTTAATTCTTATCAGCCGTTTTTGTATATGCAGTTTTAATCGGGAGGTGTAAAGAGTGAAAGAGAAAAAAATGCCGACATCATATTTTGTGGGATGTCTGTTTGCGATCATTGTACTCTTCCTGGGACTTGCAAATTTGTTTGCCGGTACAAAGAAAGTTTCGGAAACGGAAAACAGAGAGCTGGCTCAAAAACCGGAGCTGAGTGTAAAATCCGTATTATCCGGAGATTATGCAAAGGAATACCAGAAATATTTTAACGATCAGTTTGTGTTTCGGGATTCCTGGATCAAAATCAAAACATCGTTTGATCGGTGTCTTGGGAACGTAGAGGAAAACGGAGTCTATATCGGAAAGGACCATTATCTTTTTCAAAAATTTGAAAAACCGGATTCAAACACTATGAAAAGTGTAATGAAAGCTGTGGAAACATTGAAAAAAGAATACAAAGATATCCCGCAGTTTTCGATGATCGTGCCGAGTTCCGGAAGTGTTTTAAAAGAAAAGCTACCGACTCTTGCTCTGCAGGCAGATGAAAATGCTTACCTTGATCAGATTGACCAGGAAATGAAAGAGATGGGAATCCAGACGATTGATGTAAGAAATACATTTAAGAGCCATAAGAAAGAAAAGCTTTATTATCAAACAGACCATCACTGGACAACATACGGAGCTTATCTTGCGTTTCAGCAGTTTGCAGAAACAGCAGGTCTGGATGTTAATGCGGTTACTTATGAAAAACTTACGGTTACAGATCGGTTCCAGGGGACGCTGTCTGCAAAAAGCGGATTTGAAACAGGATTAAAAGAAGAAGTGGATGTGTATGTACCTAAGAAAAATGCGAATACAACACAGGAACAGGTTGCGTCTATTGTAGAGTATACCGACGAACAGAAGAAAACAGGAAGTTTTTATAATACAGCGAAGTTGGATCAGAGAAATGCCTATGAAGTATTTTTTGGAGGAAATCATGGACTTATGAAGATTAAAACTCCGACGGCAGAAAACAGAAGACTGCTTGTTTTAAAAGATTCTTACGCCAACTGTTTTCTTCCGTTTTTGGCTCCTTATTACAGAGAAATCGTCGTAGTAGATCCGAGATATTATTATGGAGATTTGAAAGGTTTGATGGAAACAGAAGAAATCAATGAAATCCTTTATTTATACAGTACCGCAACTTTTGTATCGGACACATCACTTGCAACCTTGGTGGAATAGGAGTATGGTATGAAGATTATCATTTCACCGGCCAAAAAGATGGTCGTAAATACGGATACAGTTAGGTGGGAAACAAAGCCGTGCTTTGAAGAGAAGGGAGAATATTTGAAAAACTGGCTTCAAAGTATGTCTTATGAACAACTGAAGGCATTATGGAATTGTAGCGAGAAGTTGGCAACAAAAAATATGGAACGGATAAGAACGATGGACTTGAGCCGGAATCGAACGGCTGCTCTTCTTTCTTATGAAGGAATCCAGTATCAATACATGGCTCCGGAAGTGTTCTCGGATCGGGCATGGGAATATGTACAGGAGCACCTTCGTATCTTATCCGGTTTTTACGGTGTCGTAAGACCAAAAGACGGAATTGTTCCATACAGGCTAGAAATGCAGACGAAACCGGGACCGAAGGGGTGTGAAACTCTTTATGAATACTGGGGACGCAGCATATACGAGGAGATCGCACGTGATACGGATCTGATCGTGAATCTTGCATCAAAAGAGTACTCTGTATGTGTGGAGAAATATGTGGAGAAGGATGTGGAATTTCTGAACTGCATATTTGCAGAAAAAGCGGGCGGAAAGCTTCGGCAGAAGGCAACGCCGGCCAAAATGGCAAGAGGAGAAATGGTCCGGTATCTGGCAGAAAACGGGATTACTGAAAAAGAACAAATAAAGCGGTTCAATGGTCTTGGATTTTGGTTTTCAAAAGAAGATTCCGATGAATCTACTTATACGTTTATCAGGCAGAAAATTGAAGATTGACGCAACATCAGGTTCTATATATAATAGAACTATAACTATGAATCGCCGGAAGAAATTCCGGTTTCAGATAAGGAGTTTTAGAAAATGAAAAGAGTATTGCTGAAACTAAGCGGCGAAGCACTTGCCGGAGATAAAAAAACAGGATTTGATGAAGAAACATGTCTGGGAGTCGCAAGACAGGTAAAACAGCTTGTTGATGAAGGATTTCAGGTTGCTATTGTTACAGGCGGCGGAAATTTCTGGAGGGGAAGAACGAGTGAAACAATCGACCGTGTAAAGGCAGATCAGATCGGTATGCTTGCAACAGTCATGAATTGTATTTATGTTTCTGACATCTTCCGTCATGTAGGCATGAAGACAGAGGTATTTACTCCGTTTGTATGCGGTGCATTTACAACATTATTTTCCAAAGATGCGGCTGTAAGCGCATTAAATGACGGAAAGGTGATCTTCTTTGCAGGAGGAACAGGACATCCTTATTTCTCCACGGACACAGGAGCAGTCCTTCGTGCGATTGAGATTGAGGCAGATGCGATGCTTCTTGCAAAAGCAATTGACGGTATTTATGACAGCGATCCGAAGGTAAATCCGAATGCGAAAAAATACGATGAAATCTCTATTCAGGAGATCATTGATAAAAAACTCATGGCAGTAGACCTTACAGCATCTATCATGTGTCTGGAGAACAAGATGCCGATGCTTGTATTTGGGTTAAATGAAGAAAACAGCATTGTAGAAACAATGAGTGGTAATTTTACAGGAACAAAAGTGACTGTATAGAGAAAGCGAAACACAGGGAGGAACAACTATGCACGAAAAATTAAAAGTATTTGACGAAAAAATGCAGAAGTCAATCGACAATCTTGGAGGAGAGCTTGCAGCCATCCGTGCCGGAAGAGCAAATCCGCATATTTTAGATAAACTGACAGTAGACTATTACGGAATGCCTACACCAATCCAACAGGTGGCAAATGTTTCCGTTCCGGAAGCAAGAATGATTCAGATTCAGCCTTGGGAAAAGAGTATGTTAAAAGAGATTGAAAAAGCAATTCTGATTTCCGATATCGGAATCAATCCGACAAACGACGGACAGGTTATCCGACTTGTATTTCCGGAATTGACAGAGGATCGCCGTAAAGAAATCGCAAAGGATGTTAAGAAAAAAGGCGAACAGGCTAAAGTGGCTGTTCGTAATATCAGAAGAGACGGAAATGATTTCTGCAAGAAACTAAAAGGCTCTGAAATCTCCGAGGATGAGATTAAAGATATGGAAGATGAACTTCAGAAGATGACAGATAAATACATCAAAGAAGTAGATAAAGCAGTAGAAGCAAAGACAAAAGAAGTTATGACCGTATAGAAAACAAAAAAGAAAATATCAGAGCAAGGAGGGGCTTCCTCCTTGCTTTATGTGCGTTAAGGAGGAAGAATTTATGAAGATACCACAGCATGTTGCCATCATTTTGGATGGAAACGGGCGTTGGGCAAAAAAGAAAAATATGCCTCGTAATTACGGTCATGTACAGGGCAGTAAAAATGTGGAACGTATTTGTGAAACGGCATACAAAATGGGAATAAAATATCTCACTGTATATGCTTTTTCTACGGAGAACTGGAACAGACCGCCAGAAGAAGTGGCTGCCCTTATGAAGCTGCTCCGGAATTATATGAAGACTTGTCTGAAAACGGCAGAAAAAAACAGAATGAAGGTACGGGTAATCGGGGATAAGTCGGGATTGGACGACGATATTCGCAACCGTATCGAAGAACTGGAGAAAGCTTCTGCCAATAATGACGGGTTGAATTTTCAGATTGCCCTGAATTACGGAAGCCGGGATGAAATGCTCCGTGCTATGAGAAAAATGGGACAGGATATCAAAGATGGAAAAGTACAGCCTCAGGACATTGACGGATCACTGTTTGAGTCCTATCTGGATACACATGATATTCCGGATCCGGATCTTTTGATCCGTACAAGCGGAGAACTTCGTCTTTCCAATTATCTGCTCTGGCAGATGGCATATACGGAATTTTATTTCACGGATGTTTTGTGGCCGGATTTTACAAAAGAAGAATTGGAAAAGGCAGTTTTGCAATATAATAATAGAGACAGAAGATACGGAGGCGTAAAGGAGGTGCCGGATCATGTTTAAGACAAGGTTATTAAGCGGGATTTTACTGGTGATCATTGCACTTGCAACCATCATACCGGGAAATGATATTTTATTTGCACTTTTACTCATCGTCAGCCTGATCGGAATGAGCGAACTTTACAAGATCATGGGTGTTCATAACAAGCTTCTTGGAATAACCGGATACCTGGCAGCGATTGCGTATTATTTTTTGATTCGTCTGCATATCAAAGGTGCGGGAGAAAATACCGTTTTTCAGTATTTCGACAAACAGGGGCTGGCGTTTTTAGTCATTCTTTTCTTGATTTTCCTGATGGCCGTGTATGTATTTTCTTATCCAAAGTATGTGGCAGACCAGGTAATGACTGTATTTTTTGGAGTATTTTATGTTGCAGTCATGCTTTCTTATGTATATCAGACGCGGATGATTCCGGAGGAAGGAGCATTTCTTGTGTGGCTTGTATTCCTCTGTTCTTGGGGATGTGATACCTGTGCATATTGTGTCGGAATGCTGATCGGGAAACATAAGATGGCTCCGAAACTCAGCCCGAAAAAATCCGTGGAAGGCGGAGTCGGCGGTGTTGTAGGGGCAGCCTTGTTAGGTGTTTTGTACGCAATTGCGGTAAACAAATGGGGAGGAGCATCAGCAGAACCTCTGATGTATGCTGTGATCTGCGGAGTCGGCGGTCTGATTTCCATGGTAGGTGACCTTGCAGCGTCTGCCATCAAGAGAAATCATCAAATTAAGGATTATGGAAAACTGATACCCGGACATGGCGGAATTTTAGACCGTTTTGACAGTGTAATTTTTACAGCACCGATCATTTATTATCTTGGTGTACTTTTTGTATAGAAGGCGGGGAAAGAAATGAAGACAATAGGAATATTAGGTTCAACAGGTTCTATTGGTACCCAGACATTGGAAGTAGTGAGGGAAAACGGAGATATACAAGTGACATCTCTTGCAGCCGGAGGCAATATTGAATTGCTGGAGCAACAGGTCAGAGAGTTCTGTCCGAAAATCGTATGCGTATACCGGGAGGATAAAGCGAAAGAGTTTAAGAAAAATATAAAGGATCTGGATATCAAAGTTGTGTCCGGAATGGCAGGACTATTGGAAGCGGCAACCGAACCGGAAGCAGAGATTATTGTGACAGCGGTTGTTGGAATGATCGGTATCCGTCCGACTATCGCTGCCATCGAAGCCGGAAAAGACATTGCGCTTGCAAATAAAGAAACACTTGTGACGGCAGGCCATCTGATCATGCCTCTTGCAAAAGAAAAGGGAGTGAAGATTCTGCCGGTGGATAGTGAGCACAGTGCGATTTTCCAGTCCCTTCAGGGAAATGAAGGAAATAAGATCAACAAAATTTTACTGACTGCATCAGGAGGGCCATTCCGAGGTAAAAAAGAAGAGTTGCTGAATGTAAAAGTGGAAGATGCACTAAAGCATCCGAACTGGTCCATGGGAAAGAAAATCACAATTGATTCTTCCACACTGGTCAACAAAGGACTGGAAGTTATGGAAGCGAAATGGCTGTTCCAAGTGGATATTGATGACATACAGGTTGTGGTGCAGCCACAGTCAGTCATTCATTCCATGGTAGAATATGAAGATGGATCGGTCATCGCACAGCTTGGAACACCGGATATGAAACTTCCGATCCAGTATGCATTATATTATCCCAAAAGGAGGATGCTTAGTGGAGACAGACTGGATTTTTGGAAGCTTTCTCATCTTGATTTTGAAAAACCGGATATGGATACGTTTTATGGACTTTCTCTTGCTTACGAGGCAGGAAGGACAGGAGGAAGTCTTCCGACGGTTTTCAATGCAGCCAATGAACTTGCAGTGAGTAAGTTCTTGAACAGAGAGATTTGTTATCTGGAAATCGTAGAAATCATTGAGGATTGTATGAAAGCTCATAAAGTTATTCAAAATCCGTCACTGGATGAGATATTAATGACAGAGCAGGAAACATATGACCGAATCAACAGCAGGAGGTAATACAGAGTTTGGGAATTATTCTGGCAATTTTAATATTTGGATTCATTATATTTATTCATGAACTTGGACATTTTCTTCTCGCAAAATTTAACGGAATCGAGGTACAGGAATTTTCTATCGGAATGGGGCCAAAGCTTTTTGGATTTCAAAAGAAAGAAACAATGTATTCGGTAAGAATTTTGCCTTTGGGAGGATACTGTGCCATGGGTGAGGATGAAGGAGAAGGAAGTCAAAACCAGGGCAATTTTAATGAGAAATCCGTATGGAGAAGAATTTCAGTGATTGTTGCCGGTGCGGCCTTTAATTTTCTTCTTGCTTTTGTAGGTGCAGTCATCATTACAGCATGGATCGGGGCAGATCGTCCGGTTCTGATGAATATTGATGCATCCTATCCGGCAGAAGAGGCGGGACTGAAAAAAGGAGATGTGGTAACAGAAATCAACGGGAAAAATATCCATCTCTTCCGTGACATTACTACCTACAATCAGCTTCATCAGAATCAGCCGATTGACTTGACTTATGAACGAAACGGAAAGGAAAAGACGGTTCACCTGGAGCCGAAGATGGATGAAAAGCTGGGAATGTATCGGTTTGGATTTTCAGGTGGTGCATATGAGAAGATGAACTTCTTCGAAACAATGGAATATAGTGTTTATGTAGTAAAATATTGGATTTCCACTACACTGGAAAGTCTGAAACTTCTCGTTACAGGACAGGTTGGAATGGATAATCTTGCAGGACCGGTAGGAATTGTCGATGTGGTGCAGAACACCTATGATCAGAGCAGGAGTGGCGGTATTTCATTGATTGCATTAAATATGATCAATCTGATGATTCTTTTATCTGCCAATCTTGGGGTGATGAATCTTCTTCCGCTTCCGGCACTGGATGGAGGAAGACTGGTCTTTTTGCTTATTGAACTGATACGTGGAAAGAGAGTTCCGCCGGAAAAAGAAGGATATGTGCACATGGTGGGCATGATTTGTCTTCTTCTTTTCATGGTGGTTGTCATGTTTAACGATATACAGAGAATCTTTTTTTAGGTTTAAGGCGTCGGATATCCGGCGCTTTATTTGTTTGTCATAGTTTACAAAGAAAAGTCATATCTTGATGATAAGAAACATACTGAGGATTGTTATGAGAAAAATATATGGCATGCAGGAAAATCATATTGATAAGGGAAAATTAAAAATCCAAGTCACCTCCAACGTTACCGCTTTTCCAGTAGAAGGAGCGCAGATTGGTATTTCTTATACGGGAATTCCGGACAGCACACTGGAATCTGTTACAACAGATGATTCCGGACAGACCGAAACATTGGAACTTCCGGCACCTCCCATAGAATACAGTTTGGATGAAAATCAGGATGAACAGCCGTATGCAGAATATACACTGGAAATCACAGCACCCGGATTTTCCAAAATCCAGATTGCCGGAACAGAGATTCTATCCGGTGTTACTGCTTTACAGAATATACAGCTGCAACCGGAAGACCGGCAGGAGGAAGAGGTTTTTGTAATACCGGCACATACTTTGTTTGGAAATTATCCGCCGAAAATACCGGAAGATGAGATTAAACCGATGGATGAAACAGGAGAGATTGTCCTAAGCCGGGTTGTTGTACCGGAATATGTTGTGGTACATGATGGATCTCCGCGGGATTCTACAGCTCAGAATTTTTATGAAAAATACAAAGATTATATTAAAAATGTAGCTTCCAGTGAAATTTATGCAACATGGCCGAAAGAAAGTATTAAAGCAAATGTACTTGCCATCATGTCTTTTACATTGAATCGTGTATATACGGAATGGTATCGAAATCAGGGATTTGATTTTACTATATCAAGTTCTACAGCATTTGACCATAAATGGATTGCAAAACGAAATGTATTTGATACCATATCGGAAGTTGTAGAAGAGCTGTTTGGTTCTTATCTCTCACGTCCAAATGTAAGGCAGCCAATCTTGACCCAGTATTGTGACGGAAAACAGGTGACCTGCCCCAACTGGATGAGCCAATGGGGATCTAAATATCTTGGGGAACAAGGATATTCGGCGATTGAAATTTTGAGAAACTATTACGGAAGTGACATGTATATCAATACGGCACAGGAAATCTCGGGGATTCCGTCCTCATGGCCGGGATATATTCTGGAAAACGGTTCTTCCGGGTCAAAAATCAGGCAGATGCAAGAACAGCTGAATGTGATAGCGGGGGCGTATCCGGCTATTCCCAAAATTACGGTAGACGGGGTGTATGGACCGTCAACAGAAGCTGCCGTGAGAAAGT
Source organism: uncultured Drancourtella sp. (assembly GCA_937880845.1). Taxonomy (GTDB): domain Bacteria; phylum Bacillota; class Clostridia; order Lachnospirales; family Lachnospiraceae; genus Sellimonas. The sequence goes on along the minus strand of CALFLL010000055.1, from coordinate 109,944 downwards.
TTCAGGAGGTGTTCGGACTTCCGGAAACAGGAAAGGTGGATTATCGTACCTGGTATAAAATTTCCGAAATTTATGTAGGGGTTTCCAGAATTGCAGAGCTTGTATAAAAAAGTTGTTCTGAAACGGAGAATTTTATATAATATAAAAAGAAGAAACATTTACGGAGAACCGTATGAGAAAAAAGAAAAAGAAAGTTCAGATGATAGGGATATTGACGGTCGGCATACTTTTTGTCGCAGGCAGCGGTTTGATTGGAGGCTGTATGGGGAAAAAAGAAGCCCTTACGTTACAAAAAAGCGGGGAAGCAGAAGATGCTTTTCAGAAAATCGAGGTGAACGAAAAAGAACTGACCGGGAAATATTACTACGAAAAACTGGATAAGGAAAAACAAAAAGCATATAAAGAAATGCTACAGGGGATTGAAAAGAATCAAAAAGAAATTTATGTCCATTTGGCAGATCCGGGACAGGTCAATCGGATTTTTGAGTTCATCATGAATGATTTTCCAGAGATTTTCTGGTGTAGCGGGAAGGCGGAAACAACATCATATCGGCAGAAAAAAGAGGGGTATTCTGTATTTTGTCCGGTGTATTTGTATAATGAGCGGGAAAAAGAACAGATGCGTCAGGACATTGAACGGGAAACCAAAGCATGTCTGGACGGATTTCAGGTCAAAACAGAAGACACAGAGTATGAGATTATTCGGTATGTGTATGAATATCTGATTCGAACGGTAGATTATGCAAAAGATGCAAAGGACAGCCAGAATATATACAGTGCCCTGGTAAGGAAACAATCCGTTTGTGCGGGATATGCAAGAGCAACACAGTATCTTCTGGAAAAGATGGGCGTGTTTTGTACTTATGTGACAGGAGTGACAGACGGTCAGCCTCATGCATGGAATCTGGTCCGGTGCGATAACGATTATTATTATGTGGATACTACATGGGGAGATCCGGTCTTTCGGCAGGAGGAAGATGAAGAGAAGATACCACAGGAACAGAAGATACAGTATGACTATCTCTGCTGCAATGATGAGGAACTGTTTCGAACACATATCCCGGATAAAACAGTAGAGCTTCCTGCATGTACATCTCTGGATAAAAATTATTATGTAAAAACGGGTAGGTATTATCAGAGATATGACGACGAACGGATCCGAAGACAATTTCGGGAGGATATTGCAGGAAGATCTCCTGTTTCGGTATTTAAGTTTGCGAGCAAGGAGACTTATCTGGAAGCAAGTAAAAACATGATTGATGGGATGATCAAACAGGCAGCAGGAAATCTGGCAAAATGGTACGGACTTTCCAGGGTCCAATATTCTTATCAGGATGATTCGGAATTATATAAAATCACCGTTTACTGGCAGTATGAATAAAAAAACAAAAATTGCTTCAAAAAACATTGAAAAAAGCATACAAATATGATAGAATCTTTACAATTTGAGAACGAGGGCGCTCGAGTATCGGAAAAAGACACTCATGCGCCTTTCTCTATGTGCAAACAATAAAATAATTTTACGAAGGGATAAGGTGGAGATATGAAAGCATTTCTGATTTTAGAAGACGGGACCGTTTTTGAAGGTACAAGCATCGGCGCCACAAAAGATATGATCAGTGAGATCGTATTTAATACGTCTATGACAGGATATCTTGAAGTCTTAACGGATCCTTCTTATGCCGGTCAGGCGGTTGTTATGACCTATCCGTTAATCGGCAACTATGGAGTTACTCCGGATATGGAGTCAAAGAAGGCATGGCCTGATGGCTACATTGTGAGGGAGTTATCCAGAATGCCAAGTAACTTTCGCTGTGAAGGAACACTTCAGGACTTCCTTGTGAAACAGGATATACCGGGAATTGCGGGTGTTGATACACGTGCACTTACAAAAATCCTCAGAGAAAAAGGTACCATGAATGGCATGATCACAGTGAATGAAAACTACGACCTGGAGGAGATTCTTCCAAAACTCCGTGCATACGAAGTGGGAGACGTTGTTTCCAAGGTAACATGTGATGAAATTTACACACTTCCGGGAGATGGATACAAAGTAGCGTTGATGGATTACGGTGCAAAGAACAACATCGCAAAATCCCTGAATAAAAGAGGGTGTGAAGTAACCGTTTATCCGGCTCATACAAAGGCAGAAGAGGTTCTTGCATCAAATCCGGACGGTATCATGCTGTCAAACGGACCCGGAGACCCGAAGACCTGTACGGATATTATTGCGGAAGTGAAAAAACTTTATGACAGCAATGTGCCGATTTTTGCAATCTGTCTCGGACATCAGCTTATGGCTCTTGCCAATGGCGGAGATACTCATAAATTAAAATACGGACATCGCGGAGGCAATCATCCGGTAAAAGACCTGCGTACAAATCGGGTTTATATTTCTTCCCAGAATCACGGATATGTTGTTGATGCGGATACAATAAGTCCTGATGTCGTCAAACCTGCATTTATTAACGTAAATGACGGAACAAACGAAGGTCTGGAATATATCGGAAAAAATATTTTTACGGTGCAGTTCCATCCGGAAGCATGCCCGGGACCGCAGGATTCCGGATATTTATTTGACAGATTTATCGAAATGATGGGAGGAGAAAAATAATGCCAAGAAATCAGGATATCAAAAAAGTATTAGTAATCGGTTCAGGCCCGATCGTCATCGGCCAGGCAGCAGAATTTGACTATGCAGGTACCCAGGCATGTCGTTCCTTAAAAGAAGAAGGAATTGAAGTTGTTCTTTTAAACTCGAATCCTGCAACCATCATGACGGATAAAGATATCGCGGACCGCGTTTATATCGAACCTTTGACCATTGAAGTCGTGGAAGAGCTGATCAAGAAAGAAAAACCGGACAGCGTGCTTCCGACACTGGGAGGCCAGGCAGGATTAAATCTTGCTATGGAGTTGGAAGAAAAAGGATTTTTGCGTGACAACAATGTCCGTTTGATCGGTACGACTGCAGAAACCATTAAAAAGGCAGAAGACCGTCTTGAATTTAAAGCGACCATGGAAAAAATCGGAGAACCGGTTGCAGCTTCTCTTGTTGTGGAAAATGTTCCGGACGGTGTAGCTTTTGCAGAGAAGATCGGTTATCCGGTTGTACTGCGCCCGGCTTACACTCTTGGAGGAAGCGGCGGCGGTATTGCCCATGACCGTGAAGAACTGGTAGAAATCCTGGAAAACGGACTTCGTCTTTCCCGTGTAGGACAGGTTCTTGTAGAACGTTGCATTGCCGGATGGAAAGAAATCGAATACGAAGTAATGAGAGACGGAAATGGCAACTACATTACCGTATGTAACATGGAAAACATTGATCCGGTAGGAGTGCACACAGGTGACAGTATCGTAGTGGCACCGTCTCAGACTCTTGGCGATAAAGAATATCAGATGCTTCGTACCTCTGCTTTAAATATCATCAGCGAACTGAATATCACAGGAGGATGTAATGTTCAGTACGCTCTCCACCCGGACACTTTTGAATATTGTGTTATCGAAGTAAATCCACGTGTAAGCCGTTCTTCCGCACTGGCTTCCAAAGCGACAGGATATCCGATCGCAAAGGTTGCTGCAAAGATTGCTCTTGGATATACACTGGATGAGATTAAAAATGCCATTACCGGAAAGACTTATGCAAGTTTTGAGCCAATGCTTGATTATTGTGTTGTAAAGATTCCACGTCTTCCGTTTGATAAATTTATCCATGCAAAGAGAACATTGACGACTCAGATGAAGGCAACAGGAGAAGTTATGAGTATCTGCAATAACTTTGAAGGTGCTCTTATGAAGGCCATTCGTTCTCTGGAACAGCATGTAGACAGCCTGATGTCTTACGATTTTACAGATTTGACAGAAGAAGAACTCTTAGAAAAACTTCACATCGTTGATGACAGAAGAATGTGGATGATCGCAGAAGCATTAAGAAGAGGCGTTTCCTATGATACGATTTATGATATTACGAAGATAGACAGATGGTTTATCGACAAATTTGCCATTATTGTGGAAATGGAAAAAGCCTTAAAAGAACAGGAGTTAACCCCGGAACTGTTAAAAGAAGCAAAAAGGATTGAATTCCCGGATAACGTGATTGCAAAACTGACAGGAAAATCAGAAGAAGAAATCCACCAGATGAGACATGAAAACGGAATTGTGGCCGCTTATAAGATGGTAGATACCTGTGCAGCAGAATTTGCAGCTTCCACACCGTATTATTATTCTGTATACGGAAGCGAAAATGAAGTAGAAAAAACAAACGACAGAAAGAAAGTCCTTGTTCTTGGATCCGGACCGATCCGTATCGGCCAGGGAATCGAATTTGATTTCTGTTCCGTACATTGTACATGGGCATTTGCAAAAGAAGGCTATGAGACGATTATTGTAAACAACAACCCGGAAACAGTAAGTACAGACTTTGATATTGCAGACAAGCTGTATTTTGAACCTTTGACACCGGAAGATGTAGAAAGTATTGTTGATATTGAAAAACCGGATGGAGCCGTTGTACAGTTTGGCGGACAGACTGCCATCAAACTGACAGAAGCACTGATGAAAATGGGAGTGCCGATTCTGGGAACATCTGCAGAGGATGTAGATGCGGCAGAAGACAGAGAACTGTTTGACGAAATCCTTGCACAGTGCAGGATTCCACGTCCGACTGGAGGAACAGTATTTACTGCAGAAGAAGCGAAAAAGGTTGCGAATGAACTTGGATATCCGGTACTTGTAAGACCGTCTTATGTACTTGGCGGTCAGGGTATGCAAATTGCCATCAACGATCATGACATTGATGAATTTATCGGGATTATCAACCGCATCGCACAGGAACATCCGATTCTTGTAGATAAATATCTTGTAGGAAAAGAAATCGAAGTAGATGCAGTATGTGACGGAGAGGATATTTTGATTCCAGGCATCATGGAGCATATTGAGCGTGCGGGCATCCATTCCGGCGACAGTATCTCCGTTTATCCGGCACAGAGCATTTCTGCTGTGACAAAACGTAAGATTGAAGAATATACAAAGAGACTGGCAAGAGCTCTTCACGTGATTGGTATGATTAATATCCAGTTTATCGTATGCGGAGAAGAAGTTTATGTCATTGAAGTAAATCCGCGTTCCAGCCGTACCGTGCCATACATCAGCAAGGTTACGGGAATACCGATTGTTCCGCTTGCAACGAAGGTGATCATCGGACATAAGATCAAAGAGCTTGGATATACTCCTGGATTACAGAAAGAAGCAGATTATATTGCCATCAAGATGCCTGTATTCTCATTTGAAAAAATCCGTGGTACCGATATCAGCCTTGGACCGGAAATGAAATCTACAGGAGAATGTCTTGGAATCGCACAGACATTTAATGAAGCACTTTATAAGGCGTTCCTTGGAGCAGGAATCAAACTTCCGAAATATAAAAATATGATCATGACAGTGCGTGATGAAGATAAAGAAGAAGCGGTGGAAATCGGACGTCGTTTTGAAAAAATAGGCTACCGTATTTTCGCTACTGCAGGAACGGCAGAAGCGTTAAATAAAGGAGGCGTCAAAGCGATTGCCGTAAATAAGATTGAACAGGAATCACCGAATCTTTTGGATTTGATTCTTGGACATGAGATCGACCTTGTGATCGATACACCACCACAGGGAGCAGAACATTCAAAAGATGGATTCTTTATTCGTCGAAATGCGATTGAAACAGGAGTGACGGTATTGACAGCTATGGATACTGCAAGAGCTCTTGTGACAAGTCTTGAAAATACAGACATTAAAGAACTGACACTGATTGATATTGCGACAGTAGAATAGAAATAAAATATTGCACCGGTTGTCGGTGCCAAAGTACCTCTTTTAGTATTTGGCTGAAAGAGGTTCTTTGATTTATAAGCAGGGAGAGAAAAGACGATGTATAAAATTTTGATAATAGAAGATGATGTGACAATAGCGAAAACTGTGGCGGAACATTTGAAAAAATGGGGATATGAGGTAAACTATATCCGGGATTTCCAACATGTGCTTGAGGAAACGGCAGAGTTTTCACCTCAATTGATTTTGCTGGATATTATGCTGCCTTTTTATAATGGTTTTCATTGGTGCAGTAAAATACGTGAATTTTCTAAGGTTCCCATCGTATTTCTCTCTTCGGCTTCCGATAATATGAATATTGTTATGGCAATGAATATGGGAGGAGATGACTTTATCGATAAACCTTTTGATCTGAATGTTCTGACGGCTAAGATTCAGGCTATTTTAAGGAGAAGTTATTCCTTTCAGGGAAATGTCAATGTGATTGAGCATCATGGATTGATTCTGAATCTTTCGGATGCTACAGCACACTATAAAAACAAAAAGATCGAATTGACAAAAAATGAATACAGGATTTTACAATGTCTGATGGAACAGGCAGGAAAAATTGTATCACGAGAAGATATCATCACAAGATTATGGGAAGATGACAGCTTTATTGATGACAATACACTGACAGTTAATATGACAAGACTTCGTAAGAAACTGGAAAAGGTAGGATTGAATGATTTCATTCTTACTAAAAAAGGTATCGGATATATGACGGAGGAATAAGTATGTGCAGAGCATATTTCAGAGACAGGAAAATGACGGTTGCGATGTTGATGGTTTTTTATGGTACATTGTTTGGTATTGGTTATCTGTATCGCATAGAAATAGAAAAAATACGTTATATTGCTTTATTTTCGGGGACGATTATTTTGATTTTGCTTTTTTGCGATTTTTATTTCTACATGGTAAAATGGAAAGAATTAAAATCTTTTGTAGAACAAAAGGCGAATTATATAGACATGTTTCATACCAAAGGAACGGAAATCGACAAGATGTATCGAGAACTGATCTGTCATATGAATACAGAGAATCAGAAGATTATTGAGGAAGAAGATTATAAAAGAAAAAATATGATGGATTATTACAGCTTTTGGGCACATCAGATAAAAACACCCATTGCCGCCATGCGGATTGTACTTCAGTCTTCAAGAGAACAGATAAGGACAGAAACGGATAAAGAAACATACAATTCTTTGACAATAGAATTGTTTCGGATCGAGCAATATGTGGCAATGGTCCTTTCTTATCTGAAAATCGGAGATATTACAAGGGATATGGTTCTAAAAGAACAGTCTGTCGCAAATATGGTGAAACAGGCGGTAAAAAAATATTCCAGGCTTTTTATTCTTCAGAAGATTTCACTTTGTATATCTGACATAGAAGAAACCGTCATAACAGATGAAAAATGGATGGTTTTTGTGTTGGAACAGATTTTGTCCAATGCATTAAAATATACAAAAAAGGGAAAAATTTCCATCTATATGGAAAGGCCGGGAGTACTTGTAATAGAAGATACGGGAATCGGCATCAGTCCGGAAGATCTGCCAAGAGTTCTTGAAAAAGGATTTACCGGATACAACGGAAGAAAAGATAAAAAATCTACAGGGATTGGCCTTTATCTTTGTAAGACCGTTCTTGAAAAATTAAATCATAAAATCTGGTTGGAATCCGAATTGGATAAAGGAACAAAAGTATTTTTGGATCTGAACAGGGAACCTCTTTGTGTGGAATAAAAAGGGAACCTTTCAAAATTGTAAGATTTTCCTTTGGATTGTAAGGAAAAGCGATGGAAAAGACGGCTTCCTTTCGCCTATAATAAAGTCAGTAAAGGAAAAAGAAATTGAGAAAGAAAGGTGGAAGAAAGCATGACAATATTGGAAGTGCAGAACTTAAGAAAAATATATACGACACGTTTTGGCGGGAATCAGGTGGAAGCATTAAGAAATGTTTCGTTTTCCGTGGAAGAAGGAGAATATGTGGCCATTATGGGAGAATCCGGTTCCGGAAAAACGACGCTTTTAAATATTTTGGCAGCACTTGATAAACCTACCGGAGGAAAAGTGAAATTAAAAGGAAGAGAACTGACAAGTGTACCGGAAAGAGAATTGGCAGTATTTAGAAGACAGAATCTGGGATTTGTATTTCAGGATTTTAATCTTCTTGATACGCTTTCTATCAGAGATAATATTTTCCTGCCTCTTGTGCTTGCAGGAAAAAAATATTCGGAAATGGAAAAAGAAATGGAACCCATTGCCAGAAGCCTCGGCATTTATGAATTGCTGGGAAAATTCCCATATGAAGTTTCGGGAGGCCAAAAGCAGCGGACTGCGGTTGCTAGAGCACTGATTACAAAACCTCAGCTGATTTTAGCAGATGAGCCGACGGGTGCATTGGATTCCAGAGCAGCAGATGACCTTTTGAAACAGTTCACCAACATCAACAAAAAAGGTCAGACCATCCTGATGGTAACGCATAGTGTAAAAGCAGCAAGTAATGCAAACAGAGTATTGTTTATCAAAGACGGAGAAGTCTTTCATCAGATTTACAGAGGAAATCTGAACAATGAGGCACTTTATCAGAAAATTTCTGATACGTTGACGGTACTTACCACAGGAGGTGAACGTCATGTTTAAAGGAATCTATGTCCGGCTTGCACTTTCTAATTTAAAGAAAAACAAGAAGAATTATCTGCCGTATATTATCACAAGTATCCTTACGATCATGATTTTCTATGATATGTATATGATTACGATAAATCCGGGACTAAAAAAGATCCCGGGGTCTGCCAGCGTGATCAGTGTACTGGGAGTCGGAGCATATATTGTAGGGATTTTTGCCTGTATTTTTCTGTTTTATACCAATAGCTTTCTGGTTAAACAAAGAAAAAAAGAAATAGGGCTTTATAATGTCCTTGGAATGGGAAAAAAGGATATCGGTTTTATGATGTTTTGGGAGACTGTCATCACAAGTATCGGAAGCCTGATCTGCGGTCTGTTGGCAGGAATCCTGTTTGGAAAGCTGATGTTTTTGATCCTGTATCGAATCCTGCGTTTCAAAACAGAGATCATATATGAGATTTCCGGTAAAGCAATACAGGTTACCGTTTTGTTGTTTGTAGCTATTTTTGCGGCAACATTACTGGCAAATCTTTGGGCAATTCGACGTGCAAATCCGATTGAATTATTAAAAGGAGGGGCTCAGGGAGAAAGAGAGCCGAAGACAAAATTGATCTTGGCACTTTTTGGAGTGGTCACTATCGTAGCAGGATATGTGCTTGCAAATACGGTAGAAAATCCGATTACGGCAATCTCTGTTTTTTTCCTGGCGGTATTGCTTGTAGTATGTGGAACCTATGCACTGTTTGTGGCAGGAAGCATTGCGGTTTTAAAACTGATGCGGAAAAACAAAAACTTTTACTATAAGGCAAACCATTTTCATTCTGTATCCGGAATGATCTACCGAATGAAACAAAACGGAGTAGGACTTGCCAATATTTGTATTTTAAGTACCATGGTGTTGATTACGGTATCAACGACAGTTTGTCTGAATATAGGAATGGAAAATATTATGTCCAACCGTTTCCCGAAAGAATTTATGTTGAACATTTATGAAGCAACGGAGGAAAACATTCAGAAAGTAGATAAAGTAATCACAGAAGAAGTAAATCGCTTTGAAGTTCAACGAAAAAATGCTTTTCGATGTGCTTATTTGAATCTGATCGCTGATGAGAATGAAAAGGGATTTGATTCGTTGTTATTTGAGGGAGCTTTTTATTCAAATAAAGCTATGCTTGAGATTGCGCCGGTCCGTTATTACAATGAAATGTGCAATGATGATATAGAGCTTTCGGATCGGGAAGCAATTGTCTATACAGTAGGAAAAGAAAATTATGGAAAAGATACGCTCTCTATAGAGGATATGGAATTTACGGTTGTAAAAGAGCCCGACAGGATACCAATGGAGAAAGAACAGGAATTTCCGCTGATGGATACGTATGTTATTTTTGTAAAAGATGAAAGTGTCATTCATACGATAATTGAAAATTATGCAAAGGGGAAACCGGTGGATATCACATATGAATGTGGCTTTGATCTTTCCGGATCTTTAAAAGCAAAACAGCAGGTTGCGGATCAAATCGAAACACGGGTACATCAGGAAATGAATCTTTCCGGAGGCACAGAATTAAGAGACAACTTTAAGGAGGATTTCTATACTTTTTACGGATGTTTCCTTTTTATCGGAATCTTTCTTGGCAGTCTGTTTTTGATGGCCACGGTGCTGATCATTTATTACAAACAGATTTCAGAAGGATATGAAGACCGAAATCGGTATCAGATTATGAAAAAGGTTGGTATGAGTCGGAAAGAAATCAGGAAAACCATTAACAGTCAGATACGGCTTGTCTTTTTCCTGCCAATCGGAGTAGCAGTTGTCCATGTGATCGCTGCTTTTAGATTGATGAGAAAAATTCTGGCAACAATGAATCTGACAAATATGAATTTGTTTATTGCATGTACGGCAGGTACGATTTTGATTTTTGCGGTTATTTATATGCTTGTCTTTAAAATCACCGCACGAGAATATTATAAGATTGTAACGAAGTAAATGATGCAAGGGTGCAGTATTTGAAAATACTGCACCCTTGTGTTATGATAAGAAAAATAATAAGGAGGCTGTAATATGATTATAAAAGAAGAAGAAAGAAAAAGTGTAAAAACAGAACATGCTTCAGGTGGAGCAGGGTTTATCCTAAAAGAAGCACTGATTAAAGGAGAACAGTTAGGAAATCATTGCGGGATGTTTAGTAAGGTAACTATTGGACCGGGATGTGAACTTGGATTCCATGAGCATCATGGAGAAAGTGAAACATACTACTTGCTGCAGGGGGAAGGAACGTATAATGAAAATGGTATAAAAAAAGAAGTGAAAGCCGGAGATATCACATTTTGTCCGGATGGAGAGGGACATGGTCTTTTAAATACAGGGAAAGAAGAACTTATATTTGTGGCGTTGATTTTGAAAAAATAGAAGGGAAAAGTGCAGATGAAAAAATGGATAGCGATTATTTGTGCGGCAGCACTTGTTGCAGTTGGTTTTCTGGCGGCACAGTTGCTCCATAAAGAACCAAAGGTAACCGTCAGTGCCACATCGATTGAAGAAAAATTAAGTGCATGCAGCGATCTTGCAACAGCGCGGCTGGATTATAGAGGAATCGTAAAGTATTCAGAAGGGGAAATCCCGATTATCAACCAGAAAGGATTTTCTATGATTTATGATGCCCGTATTAAAGCTGGAATCGATCTCTCAAAAGCAGATGTCACGGTACATGGAAATACTATCAAGGTAGTGGTTCCAAAACCTGAAGTACAGGATATTATCATTGACTCTGACAGTCTGGAATTTTATGATGAAAAACTTGCCCTTTTTAACTGGACAAATAAGGAGGACACGAAAGAAGCTTTGAAATATGCGAAAAAAGATGCGGAAAGCAAAGTAGATAAAACGGAATTATTAAAAGAAGCTTCTGATCAAGCGAAAACATTGATAGAGAATTTGATTATACCGGTAAAAGAAGGGCAGAAAGAGGAATATGAAATTATTTTTGAGGAAAAAGGCATTTAGCTCTTATAGGTTGTTTGTTCGTAACGGTTCTCCTTTGACAATTTTCGATAAATTCAGTGCAGGGATTGAAAGTTGAAGGCGAATAATGGTATAATTTCAATTATAATATGTTTGAAAAAATGCAATGCAAGAAGTAGGTGGCAGGCTTGAAAAATAAAATTAAAAGATTTTCAAATGGAGATTTCAGTAAAGAACAGCCGGATGTAAAATTTTCTGAAACAAACCTTGTACTGTTGATCGGTGAAGGCGAGGTATATCAGGGAAGCTTCACACTGGAAAACAAAAAGGAAGAACCGGTAAGAGGACTGGTGTATGCTTCTTCTTTTCGGATAAAATTAAAAGAAAGCGGATTTGAAGGAAATCCGATAGAAATATCCTTTTCTTACGATGCAAACGGTTTGGAGCCCGGATATGTGGAAAACGGATATTTTACCGTTGTGTGTAACGGGGGAGAATACCGCCTTTCTTTTACGGCAATCATTGAAAGACCGTATTTGATGACTTCACATGGAAAAGTCCAAAACATGAAAGATTTTAAATTACTTGCGATGAAAGATTTTATGGAAGCGCAGCGATTGTTCCGTTCTATGAGTTTCTATGAAATCCTGCACTATGAAAATCCGAGAGTAGTGGCACTTTACAACAACATGCGAAAGTGGTCTTTGGGTGAGCAGGCGGTGGAGGAATTTCTTGTAGGAATAAAACAAAAGGAATGTCTGTTTTTGTCTCTGTCCGAATATGGAAAAAAAATAGAATGTCCAAATGAAGCCATACGGGAAAATATTATGATTACAAAAAACACATGGGGTTATATGCCGATCAGAGTGTCAGCAGAAGGGGGATTTATACAAATTTCCTGTAAAGAATTTACAACCGATGATTTTATTGGAAATACATTCGGATTCAACTATGTTATAACGCCTCATGTTCTGCATGCGGGGAAAAATTACGGACGGATTATTTTTACGACTCCGTATGAAAAGATTGTATATGAGATTGAAGCGGATAAAGAAGGAATACACAGCCCGAAATACGAGCAGACATTTTATATGTCCCAGATTATCAAAGGCTATTTTTCCTGCATTACCGGGAAAAATGATTTGTTAAGTTGGGCGGAAGATACGACCCATTTGGCGGAAAAGATGGAAGAACTTGGGCGGGATCCGGCTTTTTGTTCTCTTCTAAAAGCCCATGCTTATTTAGAAAGCGGTCAGACAGAACAGGCGGCTGAAATTATTGAAAATTATAATTACGGAAGATTTGATATGACTAAAAAGCCGGAGAATGCGACTTATTATTTATATCTGGCAGCTCTTTTAAAAAACAATAACAATCACCTTAATTTTGCGGAAGAACTTCGAAGAGCATACATGCGATATCCAAAGATGTGGGCAGTATTATGCATGCTTGTGGATGTGGAGCCGGAATATAAAAATATTACAAGACGTCTTGCGGTTTTGGAAAAGTATTTTTATATGAACAAATCTACGCAGACGCTATTGTACTTTCAGGCTTTTAAGTGTTATCGGGAAGATGTGACATCGCTGAAAAAGTTGGGTGAATTTGAGATCAGAGTACTTGGTTTTGCATCCAGATATGAATTGTTTACGAGAGAATTGGCTTTATATACGGCAAATATTGCAGGACAGCAAAAGAGTTTTGATATTCATCTGTATCATCTTCTGGAAAGAATATATGGTGAATATCCGGAACCGATGATTCTGACTGCAATCTGCACGCTTTTGATCAAAGGAAATCAAATTTCTTCAGAATATTTCAAATGGTTTGAACTGGCTGTGCAGCAGGAGATAAAGATTGTTCAGCTTTATGAATATTATATGATGACGATCGAAGAGTGGAAGGTACGAGAACCTCTCCCAAAATCTGTCTGTTTGTATTTTACACACGGAAATACGCTTACATATGAAAAAACTGCTTTTTTATATGCCAATATCATTCAATTTCAGGAAGAAACAAGCGAACTCTATCTTCATTACAGAGAACAGATGGAAGAGTTTACCTGGGAACAGCTGTTGAAACGGCATATCAACGAACCTCTTCGTATACTTTATAAGAAGTTCTGCGTAGAAAGTGCCATGGATGAAGAAAAAATGGAAGCTCTCTATGATATCTGCCATGCTTATGAAGTGAAGGCCGACCTTCCGTTTATGAAAGCAGTATTTGTGATTGAAAAAGATGGAGAGATTCATCAAAGAGCCGGGGTTGTCAATGGAAAGGCAAGGATTTTTCTTTATGATAAAGATTCAAGGGTTATATGGGAGTCTATGAAAGGAAGGCACTATACGGATTCGATTCCGTATGAAACAACAAGACTTTTCTACGAGATGCGTTTTATGGATCTGTGTAAAAAGTTTGAGAAGAAGAATCTGGAACCGGAGAAGGTTGTTGAGATACCGGCACTTTCTTTTGAAAATATAAAGAAATACGGAACAGAGCCTTTTACGGATCAGGATATATTTGAGTTATGCTGTAAACGGATAAGAGAAGAAGGATATGATGAAGATGAATTCCTTCTGCACATTTGTTTTGAGTTATTCAGGAGAGGACAGTATGATAAGGTTATCCTTACTTATCTGTCTATGTATTACTGCGGTGCAACAGCAGATATGAAGAAAATCTGGCATGCTGCAAGAAAACAGGGTGTAAAGACAGATAAATTGGCAGAGCGTATCATTACGCAAATGATGTTTTCGGAACATATTTTCGGTGAAGAACAGATTTTTGCGGATTATTATGAGGGAACGACTTACTTCCGGCTGAAGCGTGCTTATTTTGCATATATTTCAAGAGAATATCTTTTAAGAGAACGTCAGACAAAAGAATGTATTTTTGATTTGATGGAAAGAGAAGTGGAAAGTAAGGAAGAGTTGCCGGAAATTTGTAAGATCGCATACTTGAAATATTATTCAGAGCATGATATCAAACCGGAGTCGGAAGCTTTATTAAAACGTTTTTTGAGAGAATTATGTGAAAAACAGATTATTTTTCCGTTTTATCTCAAATATCAGGACTCCTGGCTACGAGAGATGATGCTTTACGATAAAATTATGATAGAATACCGGGCAAATAAAGGGAGTCAGGTAATCATCGAATATAAGATCAGGAAGACAAAAAGTGAAGAAGACACACTCCATTATCAAAAGGAAGTGATGCCGGCTGTTTATGAAGATATTCATGTGAAGGAATTTATTCTTTATAGTGATGAGATTTTTGAATACCATATCAAAGAAAAGAAGGCAGATGGCACTACATTCGTTTCTGAAAAAAAGATATATCAGATTCAAAAAGATATTCCTGCCTACGGAGTTTACGGACGCCTGGATGATATGTCGGAGCTTACAAAAGAAGCACTGCACCAGGCTATGACGGAGTATCGCCATGAACAGGAATTAGCCAAAGAATTTTTTATGTTATACTAGAAAAGAGGGGGAAAAATGGAAAAAACCGGTTACATCATAGGGTATGACCTGAATGAGAGAGGATGTCAGATTAGTTACTATGATGAAGATAAACATGAACTAAAAACCCTTGAAGTGGCAGCGGATAATTATCAGATTCCATTAATGGTAGGGCATTATAAGGAAGCTTGGATGTTTGGAAGAGAGGCTCAGAGAGCCGAAGCTATGGAAAAGGGATGGGTGGTGTCTGATTTATATAGAAAGGCTCTCCGAAATGAAGAAGTAGAAAAAGACGGGATCGTATTTGAAGCGAGATGGCTTTTATATAAATTTATCGAGCTGACATTACAGACATTCAGAAAGAAAAAGATCATCTATCTGACATTTTCCGTACCTCATATAGATAAGGAAATACGGATGTTGCTTAAAAATGCAGGAAAACAGGCCGGGGTGGAAGAGGAAAGAATTTATGCGGCAGACTATAAAGAAAGCTTTTGTTATTATATGCTTTACCAGCCGAAGGAGTTATGGCAGGATGAGTCGGCACTGTTTTACTGTGACAGGGAAAAGATACAGGCATATATGCTGAAAAAAATCAATACAGATTACCGCAAAGAAAAAGAGAGCTTTATCAGTGTGGAAGAAGTAGCGGAAGCGGAAATGGAAGAATTGAGGGCAGTTTATCCGGTTTTGAATGTGGATAAAGCGCGCAATGCGGATGAACGGTTTAAACATTTTATAACGGGAGTGTTTAATAAAAAACATGTATCTTCTGTGTATTTGACCGGAGAAGGATTTGAAAATAATTGGTATCCAAATTCGCAAAAGGTTCTTTGTAATGGAAGACGTGCTTTTATCGGAAATAATCTTTACAGCAAAGGAGCATGCTTTTGTGGTTTGAAGAAGTTATCCGGCGATCAGGATATTCCTACATATCTGGATGAAACAAAAATGATCGAACAGATTTGTCTGAAGATGCGTATAGATGGAGAGGATGTCTGGTATCCGATCGTGGCATTCGGAACACACTGGTATGAGAACAATCGTCAATGGGAAGTGCTTTTGGAAGATACAGATGACATTGAGATCCATATTGAGTCATTGGTAACTGGAGAATGGAGAGTAGAAACGGTGTCCTTTGCCGGAATGCCAAAAAGAAAAGAGTATTCCATGAAGATCAATATTCAGACGGAGTTTCAGGATGAGCATACTTGTCGACTGATCTTTACAGATGCCGGTTTCGGAGAATTTTTCCCGGCAACCGGTTTCCGGGTTGAAAAAACGATTTATCTGGGAGGTACAAATGGGCAGTTTAATTCTTTGTCATAAAAAAAAGGCGGAGCAACCTTATAAGATCACACGGATACATAAGAAAATATATACAATAGAAGAATTGTGCTATTATCTCTGCAATAATCTGTATTTGATCGATCATACCATTATGAATGAAACACTTTGCGAATGGATCTATACGGAACTCGATATGAAAGATTTGGCAAAGGAACTGTTGGAATTAATCCATAAAAAAGAGACAATAGAAAAATTTACACTTTGTATTTTGAACTATGCCAGGATTTATTCCTCTTCCGAGATATTGCATATAAAAAATGTTCTGGAACGTCTGAAAAACCAAAAAGCGGTAGAGCGGCAAAAATATAAAGCGGATAATCTTCTGGAAAGCGGGGAATATGAGTCGGCGATCCTTGTGTATCTTTCTATTTTGCAGGAAGAGCGTGATGAATCTGTGGATGAGCGTTTTTATGGAAGAGTCTATGGATGTCTGGGAGCGGCTTACGGGAGGGAACTGTTATATGAAGAGTCGGCGAAAATGTATGAAAAAGCATATGAAATCTGCCGGGAAGAGTCCATGTTAATGGCCCGTCTTTATGCCTGCTCCAGATATATGCCGGAAGATGAGTATCAGGAAATGCTTCTGGAAAATGAAGCATACTTTCCGTTTGCAGAACAAATTGAAGAAAAGATGAAAACGGAAAAGATAACCGATGATCAAGAAGTTTCGAAACCGGTGCTTGAAAAGTGGAAAGAAGATTATCGCGTAAACTTATAAGAATAAGAAACTTTATTAGAAAAACTAATAAATAGAGTGAAAATAATTAATGAGTGGAAGCAGAGAGTTGAAAGGCGAAATCTTGCTTTTCTATTGTTAGTGTAGTATATTAGGTATGCAGTAAATGCATTGGAATTAAGAAAAAAGGAGTATATAACATTGAACGACAGATATCAAAGCCCATTATCAGAAAGATACGCAAGTAAAGAAATGCAGTATATATTTTCTCCGGATATGAAATTCCGTACATGGAGAAAACTTTGGATTGCTCTGGCGGAAACAGAAAAGGAACTGGGTCTTCCGATTACGGACGAGCAGATCGCAGAACTAAAAGAGCATGCGGATGACATCAACTATGATGTTGCAAAAGCAAGGGAAAAAGTAGTAAGACATGACGTCATGTCTCACGTATATGCATATGGACAGCAGTGCCCAAAAGCAAAGGGGATCATTCACCTTGGAGCTACGTCTTGCTATGTAGGTGATAATACAGATATCATCGTGATGTCAGAAGCTTTAAAACTTGTAAAGAAAAAACTGATCAATGTAATTGCCGAGCTTGCAGGTTTTGCGGAAAAATACAAGGCGCAGCCAACTCTTGCATTTACACATTTTCAGCCGGCACAACCAACTACGGTAGGAAAACGTGCCACATTATGGCTTCAGGAATTCTTAATGGATCTGGAAGATCTTGAGTATGTAAGCAGTACGTTAAAGCTTCTTGGATCAAAGGGGACAACAGGAACACAGGCAAGTTTTAAGGAGTTGTTTGACGGAAATCAGGAACTGATTGATAAGATTGATCCGATGATTGCGGAAAAGATGGGATTTAAAGCATGTTATCCTGTTTCCGGACAGACCTACTCCAGAAAAGTAGATACAAGAGTATTAAATGTTCTTGCAGGAATTGCGGCGAGTGCTCATAAGATGTCAAATGATATCAGACTTTTGCAGCACTTGAAAGAAGTGGAAGAACCGTTTGAAAAAACACAGATCGGATCATCTGCCATGGCGTATAAGAGAAATCCGATGAGAAGTGAACGAATTGCATCTCTCTCCAGATATGTGATGATCGATGCATTAAACCCGGCCATCACTTCGGCTACACAGTGGTTTGAAAGGACACTGGATGATTCTGCAAACAAGAGATTATCTGTTCCGGAAGGATTCCTTGCGATTGACGGTATTCTGGATCTTTGTTTGAATGTTGTAGACGGACTTGTGGTTTATCCGAAAGTTATTGAAAAACATATGATGGCAGAACTTCCGTTTATGGCAACAGAAAACATTATGATGGATGCGGTAAAAGCAGGCGGAGACAGACAGGAACTTCATGAACGTATTCGTGAATTATCAATGGAAGCCGGAAGAAATGTAAAAGAAAAGGGGCTGGATAATAATCTTCTGGAATTGATCGCGGCAGACGAGTCTTTTAACCTGAGCTTAGAAGAACTGAAACAGACAATGGATCCGGCAAAATATACAGGAAGAGCAAAAGAACAGGTGGAAGCATATTTGAGTCAGGTAGTAAATCCTTTGTTGGATTCTCACAAGGGAGAACTCGGGCTGAAAGCAGAAATCAATGTATAATCTGCAATCGTCAAATTGCATAAAAATAATAAAGTATCAAAAAATCAATGAATAAAGCAAATAAAGCAGAAAACCCTAAAAAAGGCAGGTTTTCTGCTTTATTTTTTGTTTATATAAGAAATTAAATGAAAATTATATGTACATATTAAACAAAATAAAAGAAAAAAACTTGAAAATATTGTGAAAATAACAAAAAAATGGTATTATAGATGCATCAAGAACAAAATTCAAAACATCTATAGGAAAAGGAGGGGTTGTTTTGGAAACATTAAACAACATCGTACTAACAATTCAACATTATCTTGCGGATTATATCCTGATTATAGCTCTTCTGGGAGCCGGAATTTGGTTCTCTATCTGTACAAGATTCATCCAGGTACGTGGATTTGGGGAAGGTATGAGGAGAACATTCGGAGGATTGTTTTCGAAAAAAGGAGATGCCGGAAATGACGGAATGAGTTCATTCCAGGCACTCGCAACAGCCATTGCGGCACAAGTAGGAACAGGAAACATTGCCGGAGCGGCAACGGCTATGGCAATCGGTGGCCCGGGAGCAATCTTTTGGATGTGGGTTGCAGCATTCCTTGGCATGGCAACGATTTATGCAGAAGCATTGATGGCTCAGAAGTATAAAAAAGTCGGAGCAGATGGCGTGGTAACAGGTGGTCCTGTATACTATATCCGCGCAGCATTTAAAGGAACTTTTGGTAAAATCCTCGCAGGACTTTTTGCAGTTCTTCTTATTTTTGCACTTGGTTTCATGGGAAATGCAGTACAATCCAACTCTATCGCGGCTTCTTTCCACACAGCATTCGGAATTCCGCAGTGGGTTATGGGCGTGATCGTAGCAGTGCTTGCTTTGTTTATTTTCTCAGGCGGTATGAAACGAATTGCAAAAGTTACAGAAACTATCGTTCCTGTAATGGCAGCACTGTATATTATCGGTTCTTTGATTGTTATTTTCTGGAATTGGAGAAACATCCCGACAGCATTTTATGAAATTTTTGTCGGAGCGTTTGCCCCTCAGTCAATCGCCGGTGGTGCAGTTGGTGCGACAATTAAATTAGCTCTTACAAAAGGTGTTGCACGTGGTCTGTTCTCCAATGAAGCCGGTATGGGTTCTACACCTCATGCACATGCGGTTGCAAAGGTTGACCATCCGGTTGAACAGGGATTTGTTGCCATGATCGGTGTATTTATCGATACATTCATCGTTCTGACAATGACAGCACTTGTTATTCTTACAACGCGTGCAATTCCGCTTGGATATAAAGAAGTGGACGGAGGATATACAGGAGCTGAATTGAGCCAGTATGCATTCTCACTCGTATACGGAAAAGGTGGAGAAATCTTTATCGCAATCTGCATGTTCTTCTTTGCATTCTCCACAATCGTAGGATGGTATTTCTTCGGTCAGGCAAACATCAAATATTTGTTTGGTGCAAAAGCTGTCCCGATTTATTCCGTGCTTGTATGTGTCTGTGTTGTTCTTGGCTCCCTTGCACAGGTTGACCTTGTATGGAACATGGCAGACTGTTTCAACAGTATGATGGTAGTTCCTAACATTATTGGTCTTCTCGCTCTTAGCGGAATGGTTATTAAAGTTCATAATGATTACTTTAACAATTTTCTGCCAAAACAAAAAGCAAGCAAAAAAGCAAATAAGTAATTACTTATAGAAAAAAACTATGTGCAAATCTGATAAAAAGCTGGCAATCTATAAATACTTATGGTATACTTTAAACAGATTTGTGAAGGACAAATATGATTGTGCTGAAAAATTAAATAGTGGGATGATTTTTCCTGCGAGAGAGTTCGTGTGCAGAGCCGCCGAAGATGCAAACCATTCCTGATGAACGGAACGGTGAAACTTTCAGGCAAAAGGATCGGGAAAAGGACCACACTCTGAATCATGTATGGATCATAAATCCAATCATACATAAGAAACAGAAAGGGCGGGATTTGATTCTGCATTGCAGAACGGGTACCGCCCTTTAATAGTAGGAAGGAAATTATGAAAAAAGATTTTAGAATTATTACAAACAATCCTCTGGTCCGTGAAAAACTTGGAAAGGAATATCGGGTGGAATTTTACGAGTGTTCTTATGAAGATGTTTTGAATAAAGTGAGAAACGAAGTGTATGCGGGATATAAACTCCTTACTCATCCGTTATCCGGAAGCGTTAAGCCGAATGAAACGCCTTACAAATCTGTAATGGTTTCTACAAAAAAAGGACAACTTGATCTGGAAGGCATGAAGATTATCGAAAGGGCAATCGCATCCTGCAGCAAGTTTGAATTCAAGTCTGACAAGTATCAGCCGCAAGTGTATGAAGATTTCAGGCTGATTGATTACACATTGATATCCAGTGCGCTGCCGTCGGCAGAAGCATGGTAGAAGATTAAAGGCTATTGAAGTACTGGGTACTTTAGGGCATAGATTTCATTTTTAGAAGGAGGGAATTACAGTGAGATTAGAAATGGGTCACATTTTTATTAAGGACATCCAGTTTGGTGCAGAATCCAAAATTGAAAATGGTGTTCTTTATGTATCCGAAGAAGCTGTAAGAGCAGTTGTCCTTGAGGACGAACACATTAAAAGCGTAAAATTTGATATTGCCAGACCAGGTGAAAGCGTAAGAATCACACCGGTAAAAGACGTAATCGAACCACGTGTTAAAGTGGAAGGAAGAGGAGGAATCTTCCCGGGTGTTATTTCCAAAGTTGACACAGTCGGCGAAGGAAAAACATACGCATTAAAAGGAATGGCAGTCGTTACTGCAGGTAAAATTGTTGGATTCCAGGAAGGTATCATCGATATGACAGGTCCTGGAGCTGATTACACTCCATTCTCCAAATTAAACAACTTTGTAGTTGTATGTGAACCGGTTGACGGAATCAAACAGCACGATTATGAAGCAGCTGTACGTTTCGCAGGTTTCCGTGTTGCAGTTTACTTAGGAGAACTTGCAAGAAACCTTACTCCGGACGAAACAAAAGTATATGAAACATACGGAATCAAAGAAGGAATGGAAAAATTACCGGGACTTCCAAGAGTTGCATATGTTCAGATGCTTCAGAGCCAGGGACTTCTGCATGATACATATGTATACGGCGTAGATGCTAAGAAAACACTTTCTACAATCATCAACCCGACAGAAATCATGGACGGTGCGATCGTATCCGGTAACTGTGTATCTGCATGTGATAAGAACCCTACATATGTACATGAAAACAACCCGGTTGTTCAGGACTTATTTGAAGAACACGGAAAAACATTAAACTTCGTATGCCAGATCCTGACAAACGAAAATGTTTACCTTGCTGACAAACAGCGTTCTTCTGACTGGACAGCTAAACTTTGCCGTCTTCTTGACCTGGATGCAGTTATCGTATCTCAGGAAGGATTCGGTAACCCGGATACAGACCTTATCATGAACTGTAAGAAGATTGAAGCTGAAGGCGTAAAAACAGTTATCATCACAGACGAATACGCTGGACGTGATGGTAAATCTCAGTCACTTGCTGACGCTGATGCTGCAGCAGATGCAGTTGTAACAGGTGGAAACGCAAACCAGGTAATTGTACTTCCTAAGATGGACAAGGTAATCGGAACACTTGATTACGTAAACACAATCGCTGGTGGAAACGAACACAGCTTACGTGAAGATGGAACAATCGAAGTTGAAATCCAGGCAATTACAGGTGCAACAAACGAAACAGGATTCAATTTATTAAGCGCCAGATAGTGAAGGAGGAAGAAAAGAATGTTAAAAGTAGTTCATTATATTAACCAGTTCTTCGCTAACATTGGTGGAGAAGAAAAAGCTGATTACCCGGTAGAAGTTCGTGAAAACGAAGTTGTAGGACCTGGTTTAGCATTCAAACAGGCTTTTGGAGAAGAAGCAGAAATCGTAGCAACAATCATCTGCGGTGACTCTTATTTCAACGAAAACCTTGACAAAGCAAAAGCAGAAATTCTTGAAAACGTTAAGAAATACAACCCAGACGTATTCGTAGCAGGACCGGCATTCAACGCCGGACGTTACGGAGTTGCCTGTGGTACAATTTGTGATGCAGTTCAGGAAGAACTTGGAATTCCGGCTGTTACAGGTATGTACACAGAAAACCCGGGAGCTGATATGTTCAAAAACAAAGTATACACAGTAGCTACAAAGAACTCCGCTGCTGGTATGAAAAAGGCTGTTGAAAAAATGGCTCCGTTAGCATTAAAATTAGCTAAACATGAAACAATCGGTGCTTCCTGTCAGGAAGGTTATATGCCAAACGGTGTTCGTGTAAACTTCTTCGAAAGTGAAAGAGGATCTAAACGTGCCGTTAATATGCTTCTTAAAAAATTAGCAGGCAAACCGTTTGAAACAGAATACCCGATGCCTACATTCGACAGAGTAGCTCCAAACCCGGCTGTTAAAGACCTGTCCAAAGCTACAATCGCTCTTGTAACATCAGGTGGTATCGTTCCGAAAGGAAATCCGGATCACATCGAAAGCTCCAATGCTTCCAAATACGGTGAATACAGCATTGCCGGTGTGGATGATCTTACAGAAGATGCATTCGAAACAGCACACGGCGGATATGACCCGGTATACGCAAACGAAGATGCAGACCGTGTACTTCCTGTAGACGTTCTTCGTGAAATGGAAAAAGAAGGAAAAATCGGAAAACTGTATGACAAATTCTATACAACAGTTGGTAACGGAACAGCCGTTGCATCTGCAAAAGCATTTGCTGAAGAATTTGCTCCGAAGATGAAAGCTGATGGAGTTGACGCAGTTATCCTTACTTCTACTTGAGGTACTTGTACACGTTGCGGTGCAACGCTCGTTAAAGGTATCGAAGCTGCCGGACTTCCGGTTGTTCATATCTGTACAGTAACACCAATTTCCATGACAGTTGGTGCTAACAGAATCGTTCCGGCTATTGCCATTCCTCATCCGCTTGGTAATCCGGCACTTACAAAAGAAGAAGAATACGAAATTCGTAAACACATTGTAGAAAAAGCTTTGAATGCTTTAGCTACAGAAGTAGAAGACCAGACTATTTTTGATAAATAGACCAAAGAGAGACTCTTTACTGGTGTCATGTAAAATCATCATACAGGCAGGAAAACACCTGCCTGTATGAATAGATAAAGACAATATATGAAAGAAGGAGTAAAACGTTATGAGCAAAATTTATGACGTAATTGTCCTGGGTGCAGGACCGGCAGGATTAGCAGCGGGACTTTACGCTGGAAGAAGCCGTTTGTCAACTTTAATCATCGAAAAAGGTAAAGACGGTGGACAGATTGCAATCACAGATGAAATCGAAAACTATCCGGGACAGATTGTAGAAGGTGAAAGCGGACCTTCTTTAATTGCGAGAATGACACAGCAGGCTGAAAAATTCGGCGTAGAAAGAGTTACAGACGTAATTAACGCTGTTGAGTTAGAAGGCGATGTGAAAAAACTGAAAAGTGCAAAAGCAGAATACCTTGCAAAAACTGTAATCATCGCTACAGGTGCATTCGCTCGTCCAATCGGATGCAAGAATGAAAAAGAATTCATGGGAAAAGGTATTTCTTACTGTGCAACATGTGATGCAAACTTCTTTGAAGATTTCGAAGTATACGTAGTAGGTGGTGGAGATTCCGCTGTTGAAGAAGCTATGTATCTTACAAAGTTTGCAAGAAAAGTTACGATCATTCACAGACGTGATCAACTTCGTGCTGCGAAGTCTATTCAGGAAAAAGCATTTAAGAATGACAAACTCCATTTCTTATGGGATACAGTAGTAGAAGAAGTAAACGGAAACGGAATCCTGTCTTCTATGGTTGTTAAGAACGTTAAAACAGGCGAACTTACAACAATTGAAGCTGATGAAGAAGACGGAATGTTCGGTGTATTCGGATTTATCGGAACAATTCCTAATTCTAAAATCTTTGAAGGCATCATTGATATGGATGAAAGAGGATATATCAAAGGTGATGAAAACATGCACACAAACATCCCTGGCGTATTTGTTGCCGGAGACGTACGTGTAAAGAGCCTTCGTCAGGTTGTAACAGCTGCTGCTGACGGTGCTATCGCAGCAACACAGGCAGAAAAATATATCAACGAATAATCTTTATAAGGAGGAGTTTAAAATGTTAGAAGTAAATAAAACAACTTTTGAAGAAGAAGTATTAAAAGCAGATGGCTATGTATTAGTAGATTACTTTGGAGATGGATGTGTTCCATGTCAGGCTTTAATGCCACACATTCATGCATATGCTGAAAAATATGGTGATAAAATCAAATTTACATCTTTAAATACAACAAAAGCTCGTCGTCTTGCAATCGGACAGAAAATTTTAGGTCTTCCGGTTATCGCAATCTACAAAGACGGTGAAAAAGTAGAAGAATTAGTAAAAGACGATGCAACTCCGGAAGCAGTAGAAGAAATGATCAAAAAATACTACGCATAAGAGTTGTATGACTGAATTGGCGTAATCGTCCAAAAGGACTTTACGGAGGGCATAAAGCGGTGTCCTCAGATAAATTATCTAAAAAACTATTTTATTAAAATGAAGGGAAGGAGGAAAAACATCATGGCAATTTTAGAAGGTAAAAAAGTCATTATCATTGGTGACCGTGATGGTGTTCCGGGACCGGCTATCGCTGAATGCGTAAAAACAGCC
Source organism: uncultured Drancourtella sp. (assembly GCA_937880845.1). Classification (GTDB taxonomy): domain Bacteria; phylum Bacillota; class Clostridia; order Lachnospirales; family Lachnospiraceae; genus Sellimonas. The sequence goes on along the minus strand of CALFLL010000055.1, from coordinate 84,704 downwards.
GGAGGAGAAATTGTTTTTTCTTCAACAGAATGTTTCGTCTGAACTAGCGCAGGCGCAATGGATCTTGAAAATCAGAAAAGGGTAAAAGAATTCGCAGATGAATTCGGAGCAGAAAATTTAGTAGTAGTACTTGGTGCTGCTGAAGGTGAAGCTGCAGGTCTTGCAGCTGAAACTGTAACTGCTGGTGACCCAACATTTGCAGGTCCATTGACAGGGGTCCAGCTTGGACTCACAACATATCACGTATGTGAACCAGAATTAAAAGCAGAATTTGATGAAGCAGTATATGATGAACAGGTAGGTATGATGGAAATGGTACTGGATGTTGATGATATTGTTTCTGAAATGTCTGCAATCCGTGACGAATACTGTAAGTATTTATAAGAAAATCTGAATCTTTAGATTTCGGATTTCAGAAGCGGTGAGGTAAATACTTACCTCGCCGCTTTTTTAATAAGAAGAAAGGTGGACACTAACAATGAACAGTGTAATTAAAGGAGCAAGTTACGTATTGGCTCATACTCCTGAAATGGTAGTATATAACGGAACAACACAGACAACAGAAAGAGTTGTTAATCCGGAATCAGAATATTTAAAAGAATTAAGAGGACATCTTCGTTCTTATGAAGATTGCGTAAATTACTGGCCAAACCAGGTTTATATCGGAAATGCTACACCGGATGAACTGGCTCAGGTTGAATTCCCTTATTTTGATAAGAAAAAAGAAGGAGCAGAAAGATTCGGTAAATACGGCGAAATTATGCCGGAAGAAGAATTCCTCCTTTTAGCTCAGGCATGTGATATGTTTGAAGTTGTTAAATTAGACAAAAATTTTGTAAGCAAATATAAAGACGTGTTTGCAAGCAACCCGATCATCTCTGAAGATATCGTTGCAAAAATCGAAGAAGGATATGAAATGGATGAAATCAAACATTTCATCGAAAGCGAACATGCTGAAGGATTATACCACAACAACGAACTCGTAGGATGTGTAAGAACAGCTCACGACATCGATGTAAACCTTTCCGCACATGTAATGCATGAAAACCTCATGAGCAAAGCTACAAGCGTACTTGCTTTATTATATGCAGTTAAAAATGCAGGAATCAACAAAGAAGATGTTGAATATGTAATCGACTGTGCTGAAGAAGCATGTGGTGATATGAACCAGAGAGGTGGCGGTAACTTCGCAAAAGCTGCAGCTGAAGTAGCTGGACTTGTATCCGCAACAGGTTCTGATTCCAGAGGATTCTGTGCAGGACCTACACACGCACTGATCGAAGCAGCAGCACTTGTTAAATCCGGAGCATACAAAACAGTTGTTGTAACAGCCGGAGGATGTACAGCTAAATTAGGTATGAACGGAAAAGATCATGTGAAGAAAGGCCTTCCGATCTTAGAAGACTGCCTTGGAGGATTCGCAGTTGTTATTACTGAAAATGATGGAGTAAACCCGGAAATCAACCTTGATGTTCTTGGACGTCATACAGTTGGTACAGGTTCTGCACCACAGGCTGTTATCGGAAGTCTTGTAACAGATCCACTTGACAGAGTAGGCTGGAAAGTAACAGACATCGATAAATTCTCACCGGAAATGCAGAACCCGGATATCACAAAACCTGCAGGAGCAGGAGATGTACCGCTTGCAAACTACAAGATGATCGGTGCACTCGCTGTAAAACGTGGAGATATCGACAGAAAAGAATTACCGGAATTCATTGAAAAACATGGTCTTACAGGATGGGCTCCGACACAGGGACATATCCCGTCAGGTGTACCGTACATCGGATTTGCTCGTGAAGACATTCTTGCAGGAAAGATCAACAAAGCAATGATCATCGGTAAAGGAAGTCTTTTCTTAGGACGTATGACAAACCTGTTTGACGGTGTATCTTTCGTAATCCAGGCAAACGAAGGAAACAATGCAGAAGCTTCTGTATCTGAAGAAGAAGTAAAAGGCTTGATTGCAAAAGCAATGAAAGAATTCGCTGAAACTCTGATGGCAGAATAGTGAGGTGGAAAAAATGGCAAGTAGTGTAGAAAAATTGATTGCCTCTACCTTTATGGAAATGGCACAGGGACTGGAAAGCGGACAGTACGGCAAACGCCCGAAAATCGCACTTACAGGAATGGGCAGCGAACATGGTGAAGAAAACTCCATGAAGGCAGCGGTTATGGCAGCAAAACAGGGAATCGATGTATACTATATCGGTACTTTGGAAGCAGAAGGCGTTACAACTATCAAAGTGGCTGATGATGAAGAAGGCCATAAAAAAATGGAAGATATGCTTAAAAATAAGGAAGTTGATGGTGCAGTTACAATGCACTTCCCATTTCCGATCGGTGTATCAACGGTAGGACGTGTTGTAACACCTGCAAAAGGTAAAGAAATGTTTATTGCCAACACAACAGGAACATCTAGCACAGATCGTATCGAGGGAATGATCAAAAACGCTGTCTATGGTGTAATTGCGGCAAAAGCATGCGGAATTGATAAACCTACGATTGGTATCCTGAATGTAGACGGAGCGCGTCAGACAGAAAAGGCATTAAAAGAATTACAGGAAAAAGGATATGATATTTCTTTTGCAGAATCCGGACGTGCAGACGGAGGATGTGTTATGAGAGGAAATGATGTCCTTCAGGCATCTCCTGATATTCTTGTTACAGATTCTCTTACAGGAAATATTCTTGTAAAAATGCTTTCTTCTTTTAATACAGGCGGAAGCTTTGAAGCAACAGGATTCGGATATGGCCCTGGAATCGGTGAAGGATATGAAGAATTAGTTATGATCGTATCCCGTGCTTCCGGAGCTCCGGTAATTGCAAACGCAATTTGTTATGCAGCAGAACTTGTTCGTAACAAAGTATTTGATGTAGCGAAAAAAGAATTTGCAGCTGTGAAGAAAGCCGGATATACAGAAGTCCTTGCAGCTTATAAGACAGTTGCAAAAGCAGCTTCAGCAGAAGAAGATGTAAAAGAACCACCGAAGGAAATCGTAACTGCACAGATTGCCGGAATCGAAGTTATGGATTTGGAAGATGCAGTACGTGCTCTTTGGAAAATCAATGTATATGCAGAAAGCGGAATGGGATGTACAGGCCCAATTATCCGTGTATCTGATGCAAATCTTACAAAAGCAGAAGAAGAACTGAAGAAAGCGGGATACATTAATTAGTGAAAAACTGATAATGAATCGCAGCAGGCCGATCCGGATAGAATATCCGGGTCGGCTTTTTTGTAATGCGGGTTGATTTTTCACAGTAGAAATAGTATGATATCAAATGGATATATGATATACTGGAAAAGGTAAAAAGAATGAATTACAAACTATTAATGGATACTGCGATGCTGGCGGGGAAACTGATGCTGCAAAGCGGAGCGGAAACATATCGTGTAGAAGATACCATGCACCATATATTGAAAACATCAGATGCCGAAACGGTAGATGTATTTGTTACATTAACAGGTATTAATGCGTCTATCGGTATAAAAGAAATGAAACCGATTACGATGTTGCGGGGAGTGGAAACACGTAGTACAAATCTTAGCATTATTGAACAAGTCAATGAAATCTCAAGAAAGTACTGTGGAAGAGAAATCGGTCTGGAAGAAGCATATAAGCAGCTTTCCGATGTGAAAGGAACTACCTATTCCAAATGGGTCAAGATGCTTGCACCGACAGCTGTTGCGGTAGGATTTGCGGCTTTTTTCGGAGGAACTATATATGATGTTGCTGCAACAGTCATCATAGGATTATTGTTGTCAGGGGTTATGCTTTTGGGACAGATATTGGCAGTACAGGATTTGATACTGGATATTCTTACTGCATTAAGTGTTGGTCTGTTCGCAGTAATGATGAAAAGTATGATGGGGGATATGATTAATCTGGATACGGTTATCATTGGTTCCATTATGCCGCTTGTACCCGGAGTTGCCATTACAAATGCTGTGCGGGATACGCTGCAGGGAGATTATATATCAGGCTGTGCCAGAATTTTGGAAGCTTTTTTAAAGGCAGCCTCCATTGCCGTAGGAGTCGGAGTGGCTCTTGCAATTTTTGGACCATTACTACTAGGAGGCGCAATATGATAGAAATCATTATCAAGACAGTGGCTGTTTTTGTTGCAGTCGTAGGCTATGCAGTCATGACAAATTCTCCAAAAAAATATTTGATTTGGGCAGGAACTTCCGGAGCGGTAGGAGGATTTATTTATGTATTTTGTGTAAATATGGGACAGGAAGTGGTGCTGGCTTCTTTTTGGTCAGCAATCGCGGCAAGTCTTATTTCTCATGTCTTTGCCAGAAGATTGAAAGCACCTGTCACTATTTTTCTTATTGGTGGAATCTTGCCGACTGTTCCGGGAAATGGGATTTACCAGATCATGAATAATACGCTGGAGAATAACAGAGCAATGGCAAGTTTTTATTTGACACAGACGATTGAAATTGCAGGAGCAATCGCACTTGCGATTTTTCTGATCGATACATTATTTAAAATGCTGCAAAAAGGAGAATGGAAACAGGATTCTTTGCGCTATATAAAAAAAGAAAAGAAAGAAGGGAACTAAATGATCAGTTATTTACTTGCAATCGGTTTTATGACAATCGCAAGTATCAGTTTGATAAACGGAAAAGCGTTGATTTTTGTGCCGGGTTATCGGAATCTCAGCGATAAAGAAAAAGCAGCTTTGGACACAAAAAAGGTCGGAAGGAAAATGGGAATTCCGATGTTGGTGATTGATTTTATCATGATAGGGTTGTTTATCATTACTTATCTATCCGGATCGGAGACATTAAAAACTTACGGAAGTTATGGAATGTTGCTCCTTGTAATAGCCAGTTTTGCCATTGTTGATGTTATAAAGATTACGGACAAAGACAGAAGAAAGTAATGAATAGGATTTACAAAATATAGACAGAAACAGGAGAAAAGAAATGAGTAAAGTAAGAACAAGATTTGCACCAAGTCCGACAGGAAGAATGCATGTAGGAAATTTAAGAACAGCATTATACGCATATTTAATCGCAAAGCACGAAAACGGAGATTTTATGCTTCGAATTGAAGATACAGATCAGGAAAGATTTGTGGAGGGTGCTCTGGAAATTATTTACCGCACATTAGAAAAAACGGGATTGGTACATGATGAAGGACCGGATAAAGATGGTGGATACGGACCATATGTACAAAGTGAAAGAAACAAAAGCGGATTATATTTGAAATATGCAAAACAATTGATCGAACAGGGAGATGCATATTATTGTTTCTGCGATAAGGAACGTCTGGATTCTCTGAAAACAGAAGTTTCTGAAAACGGAACAGAAATCCGAATTTATGACAAGCATTGTCTGTCTTTAAGTAAGGAAGAAGTAGAGGCAAACCTTGCTGCAGGAAAACCATATGTTATCCGTATCAATATGCCGACGGAAGGAACGACAACATTCCATGATGATATTTACGGAGATATTACGGTCAATAATTCAGAGTTGGATGATATGATCCTCATCAAGTCTGATGGTTATCCTACTTATAATTTCGCAAACGTTATTGATGACCATTTAATGAACATCACACACGTGGTAAGAGGAAATGAATATTTATCTTCCGCACCAAAATACAACCGGTTATACGAGGCATTCGGATGGGAACCGCCGGTATATGTACATTGTCCGCTGATCACAGATGAAAACCATAAAAAGTTGAGCAAACGCTGCGGACATTCTTCCTATGAAGATTTGCTTGATCAGGGATTTATTTCCGAAGCAATTGTAAATTATGTTGCACTTCTTGGATGGTGCCCATCAGACAATCAGGAAATTTTCAGTCTGGAAGATCTTGTGAAAGTATTTGACTATCATCATATGAGCAAATCACCGGCTGTTTTTGATATCCAGAAACTGAAATGGATGAATAGCGAATATATGAAGATGATGGATTTTGATAAATTTTATGAAATGGCGGAACCATATATCAAAGAAGTCATTACCAAGGATTATGATTTAAAGAAAATCGCAGCTCTTGTAAAAACAAGAATTGAAGTATTTCCGGATATTAAAGAACAAATTGATTTCTTTGAAGAACTTCCGGAATATGATACAACAATGTATGTCCATAAAAAGATGAAAACAACAGAAGAATCTTCTTTGGAAGTTTTAAAGGAACTGCTTCCGATTTTTGAACAACAGGAAGATTATAGTAACGATGCGTTATTTGCCGTGCTGAAAGAATATGTGGTTTCCAAAGGATGTAAAAACGGCTATGCAATGTGGCCGATCAGAACGGCTGTATCCGGTAAGCAAAATACACCGGGTGGTGCAACGGAAATCATGGAAATCATTGGAAAAGAAGAATCTATAAAAAGAATTCGCAAAGGAATTGAACTACTGGAGAAATAATATATGCACAATTATAACGGCGGGGGAGAAAAACCCCCGCTTTCCATATTTAGCGACAGTCAAAAACAGGCAGTCATCCATAAGGACGGACCATGTATGGTACTGGCAGGACCTGGATCCGGAAAAACAACGGTGATTACAGGAAGAATCCGGTATATGATTGAACAACAGCATATTTTGCCGGAAACAATCCTTGTCATTACTTTTACAAAATATGCCGTGAAAGAAATGAAAGAACGATTTTACAAAAGAATGGGCAATCGGTACAGTCCGGTTACATTCGGAACATTTCACGGGATTTATTATGGAATGTTGAAACAAGTTTATAATCTGAGAGCAGAACAGATTCTTTCGGAAGAAGAACAGAAAAATATGCTCGAAGCATCACTTAAGGATGTAGAAAAGGAAAATGGGAAACGTCCGGAAGATAAAGATGCCTTGCTTATGATTGGAAAAGTAAAAAATAACGGTAGTTTTCATGGAATTACAGACGATCAAGAAAGCCGACAAATTTACCATGCTTACGAAAAGAGAAAGAAAGAGGCAGGACGGATTGATTTTGACGATATGCTTCTGTTATGCTTTCAGATGTTAAGACAAAAACCGGAAATCTTAAAGAAATGGCAAGAACGATATACCTATATTTTGATTGATGAGTTCCAAGACAGCAGTAAGATACAGTATGAGATCATGAAACTTCTGGCCGGAAGCAGAAAAAATCTTTTTGTCGTAGGAGATGACGATCAGGCTATTTATGGTTTCCGAGGAGCGACACCGGGAATCATGAAACAATTTGTAAAGGATTTTCCGGAAGCCAAAATCGTACATTTAAATCAAAATTATCGTAGTACGGGGAATATCGTAGAAGCTTCAAAAAGGGTGATCAGAAGTAATAAAAACCGTTTTGACAAGGAACTTGAAGCAAGCCACGGAAAAGGGAAGCCGGTCCATATACAGGAATTAAAAGATATGGCCGAAGAAGCGGAGTATGTGGCAGGAGAGGTAAAGAAAAAGTTAAATGAAGATACAAAACCAGAAGAGATTGCAATCATATTCAGAACGGTACAGGATGCTTCCATGACAATGGCGGCGTTTATGAACTATGGGATTCCGTTTTTTATGAAAGAGAAGGCATTTCATCTTTTTGAACATTTTATTGCGGAAGATATGAAAGCTTATTTTCGTATTGCCATGGGAAGCAGGAGTAGAAGTGATTTTTTAAGGATTATCAACAGACCAAATCGTTATATCGGAAGGAATGCACTGGAAAAAGAAAATACGGATTTTGAACAGTTAAGAAATTTTTACTGTGATAAAGACTGGATGATGGAAAGGATCGATCGATTCGAAGAAGATATGAAAGAAATCTCAAAAATGGCACCATATGCGGCTTTTCAATATTTGAGAAAAAAAACAGGATATCAGGAATTTTTAACCGATTATTCCAGACAGATGCAAATAGAAGAAGCAGAATTGATGGAAATTCTTGACGAAATAGGGGAAAGTATGAAAAAAAAATCCGGGCTTACAGAATGGATTCAATATACGGATCTTTATACAAGCCATTTGAAAGAGATAGAAAAAGAAGAAAAATTCACAAAAGGCAGGGTTGCGTTTTTAACCATGCATGGAGCGAAAGGGCTAGAATATAAGAATGTGTATATTATTGAAGCGATAGAAGGCTGTGTTCCTCACAGAAAAGCTTTAAAAGAGGGAGAAGCGGAAGAAGAGAGGCGTTTGTTCTATGTGGCGATGACAAGAGCAAAAGAAGAATTGACTATTTGTTATGCAAAACAAAAAAACGGGAAAGATACAACTCCTTCCCGTTTTGTAAGAGAACTTCTTACTCCTCATCGTCCAGTAATTCATTAAATTCCTGTTCATCGAGCCATTCATCAAACGCATCTGCGGCGGCATCGTATTCATCATCGTCTTCGATGTTTGAAAGGTTCGGTTCTCCGTCCACTTCTTCATAACGGTAAATAAATACGTCACCTTCTTCATTTGCTTCGCCGTTTTCATCAAGAGGAAGTAGTGCGATATATTCCTGTGTATCTACTGAAAAGATTGTAAGGACATCACATTCCAACTCTTCATCATTATCAAGGGTAAGGGTAACCGTTAAATTTTGTTCTTCCATAATCATAAATCTCCTTTGTATTGATAAATTTACTCTAGCAGACCGGGCATAAAAAAGCAAGTAAATTTGCAGAAATGAGAGAGCTTCTGAAAAGTATTGACATCTTATGGGAGAAAAAGTTAAAATAAATTAATATACATTACAAATCAGGAGGAAAGCAGATGAAATGCAAAAGATGGATAACAGGAATGCTTATGATTGTACTGATGTTTTCCCTGTCTTTGGCGGCCTGTAAGAAGCCGGCCGGAGGGACTCCGGAAGATAATCCTGTTAAAGAAGAAGAAAAAGAAGAAAATGATACAGAAACATATAAATTCGGATTTTCTTGCATTACAATGGAAAATCCATATTATACTACCTTAGAAGCTTCAATCCGTGAAGATGTAGAAGAAGCAGGAAGTACACTTATAACGAAAGATCCCGGCGGAAATGCAGAAAAACAGATTCAGCAGATTCGTGAAATGATCCAGGAAGGAATTCAGGCAATCTTTCTTTCGCCGGTAGACTGGGAAGTCATCACACCGGTTATCAAAGAATTAAAAGAAGCAGATGTTAAAATTATTAATCTGGATACACAAGTTGCCGATATTGATGATGTAGACGCATATGTAGGTTCCGATAATCGAAAGGCAGGCGAATTATGTGGGAAAAAGATCATTGAAACTTATCCTGAAGGAGGAAAGATCGTGATACTTGAGTGTACTACACAAAATTCCATTAATGACCGGATTACCGGATTTGAGGAAACAATAGCAGGCGATGGATTTGAAGTTGTGGCAAGAGCAGAAACAGACGGAGATAAGGAAAAAGCGAAAGCTGCTATGGAGAAGATTTTGAAAGAACAGGAGCAGATTACGGCTGTTATGTGTGGCAATGATCAGATAGCTATGGGAGCTTTGGAAGCCGTCGAAAAGTCAGGAAGAAATGAAATGCTTATTTATGGGGTAGACGGATCACCGGATCTGAAAAAAGAACTGGCAGCCGGGAACCCGTTAATAGCCGGGACCGCCGCTCAGTCACCGATCAACATTGGAAAGTCGGCGGTGTCTGTTGCGCTTCAGATTATGAATGGAGAAGATTATGAAGAAGAGACATTGGAAGATGTGTTATTCATTGATAAAGACAATGTCAATATGTACGGAATAGATGGCTGGCAATAACAAAGCATAGCCGGAAAGGACGGGGAAAATGAACCAAGAAGAAAGACCGGAACCGGCAGGAACAATATGTACAAACAATGGAATGGAATTTGCTGTTGCTGTTCCAAAGGGGAAAGAATGTGTATTATATCTTTACAGATCAAAAGGGAAAAAACCATATCGCAAGGTTAAAATGGAAGAAAATCTACTATATGGAAATGTTCGGTTTTCAGGACTGCAGACAGGTATTAAAGAAGGCGACGAATATTCCTACCGGATAAATGGGAAAAGTGTAGTGGATCCCTATGCACATAGGATTCAAAAATATATCGAACAGACAGACACGGGAGTACAGGAAGAAGAAAGAGGTGTTCTTTCTTTTTCTAAATTTAATTGGAAAGATGATATGCCGTTGTGTATTCCGGATGAAGATGTGGTGGCTTATAGTCTTCATATAAGGGGATTTACAAAAGGCAGTGGATCAAAAGTAAAGAACAAAGGGACATTTTTGGGAATTATTGAAAAGATTCCTTATTTAAAAGAGCTTGGAATCAATCAGATTCAATGTATGCCTATATATGAGTTTGACGATGAAATACGTCTATCGATAAATTACTGGGGATATGGAAAAGCGTATTGCTTTGCACCAAAGAGGAAATATGCACATGAAAATCCTTTGACAGAATTGAAAGAGATGATTCGGTCATGCCATAAAGCAGGAATAGAGGTTGTGTTTTATCTGCCGTTTTATGAGGAGATGCCAAAGCAAAAAATGCTGGAATGTTTACGGTATTATCGACAGGAATTTCATATAGACGGTTTTATTGTAAATCCGTATATTGCCCCGATCGATGTAATAAAAAGTGATGATTATTTAAAAAACATAAAACTGATCGTTAAAAAAGAAGAGTTCCAAAATGAAATGCGCCGTTTCTTGAAAGGCGATGAAGGAATGATAGAAAGTGTAATCTGGCATCAAAAGCATTTGTGCCAGAAAGAAAACAGTTATAATTATATTTCTGATCATACAGGATTTACATTAAACGATCTCGTTTCCTATGACGGAAAACATAATGAGGCAAACGGAGAAAACAATCAGGACGGACCGAATTACAATTACAGTTGGAACTGCGGAGTAGAGGGAAAGACCCGTAAAAAGGCTGTGGTGCGTTTGCGGGAACAGCAGATGCGAAACGCATTCTTTTTGCTTCTTTTTGCACAGGGAACACCTTGTATCCTTGCAGGAGATGAATTTGGAAATTCGCAGAACGGAAACAACAATGTATATTGCCAGGATAACGAAACTGCATGGCTGGACTGGAAGAAGGCAGAAAAAGAAAAATGGCTTTTTGAATATGTAAAAAGTCTTATCTCTTTTCGAAAATCACATAAACTTTTTCATCCGTCTGAGGAGTGCAAAGGAGTTGATCGTACACATTGCGGAATTCCGGATATTTCTTATCATGGAGAAAATGCCTGGCAGATTCCAAATGAGATTTACAGCCGGCAGCTTGGAATTTTTTATTGTGATTCTTCAGACCAAAAAGAAACATTTTATATCACGTATAATATGCACTGGGAAGAACATGAATTTGCACTCCCGTCATTACCGAAAAATACCCATTGGAAACAAATTTTTACTACAGAGATACGAAAAGGTTTTTTAGACTGTGCGGTTGATATGGGTGAAAAAAGGAAGGTAGCGATTCCGCCGCGTTCCATATCAATGTTTAAAGGAGTTGTTGATGGAAAATCTGAAGAGAAAATGGAATGAGCCAGAACTTACAGGATGTTCTTTAAAATGGATTGGAATTATGGCAATGCTCATTGATCATATCGGAGCGGTGTTCTTTCCGGATATCTGGATTTTCAGAGCGATAGGAAGGATTTCATTCCCGATTTTTGCATTTACCACGGCTGTTGGATTTATGTATACGCATAATATCTTTCGGTATGGAATGAGATTGCTTCTTTTAGCCATCATTTCTGAGCCGATTTTTGATATGACATTTTATGGGACACCGATTTTTCTGCTGCATCAGAATGTATTTTTTACGTTGGCTGTAGGCGTATGGATGCTGTATATTTGGATACAAACGGATAATTTGATCTTCAGAGGCATTTCCGTCATTCTTTTAATGATTCTAACCGAACTTTTAAAGACAGACTACAATTCCATGGGGCTTTTGATGATTTTGATTTTTTACTGTTTTTATAATGAAAATCTCAAAAGAAATATTCTGATTGCAGTGGTAAATATTTTACTTATGGGAAAAATACAGATTTTTGCGGTATGTTCGCTTTTACCCATTAGTATGTATAAAGGTGAAGAAGGAAGAAAAATGAAAAAAGTATTTTATATCATTTATCCTTTGCACCTATTACTCCTATCTGTAATAAGAGGGATTATTGGTTAATATCAATCATAAAATCTTTGAAGAGGATATAGGATGAATATTTGGGGACATTTTTGTACAATTACCAGACACAAATATCTTGTTATGAAATATTGTTTTCAAGTAGGTCTTTATAAGCAGGGATTGCTTCATGACCTGTCAAAATACAATCCGGTTGAATTTTTTGTCGGATGTAAATATTATCAGGGGACGAGAAGTCCTAACAATGCGGAGAGAGAAGCAAGAGGACTTTCTACCGCCTGGCTTCATCATAAGGGTCGCAATAAGCATCATTACGAATATTGGATTGATTATTGTATGAAACCGGGACAGGGCTTGTGCGGTATGAGAATGCCGGATCGATATATTTATGAAATGTTCTTGGACCGGATCGCAGCATCAAAAACATATAAAAAGGAAAATTATACGGATCAGGGACCATTGGAATATTATAAACGAGGATGCACAGAACAGTTTCTTCATCCGCACACAAAAGAAGTACTGGAAGAATTATTGACGATGTTGGCAGATAAGGGAGAAAATTATACCTTTCAATATTTGAAAAAAGTGATCGCAAAAAAGAAAAAAGAACATACATTATAAAAACGGGACGTGTACCTTTGCAAAGGTACACGTCCCGTTTTACGCTAATCCGGATAAACAAGCTGCTCTTTGGTAATATCCAAAAGTACTTCTTTAAGATATTTTTCGGCAAGATATCTGGCCATAGGAAGATTGATATCCAGATAATTACCGCAGTCCTTCGCGGATGCTCCCGGTACATCGCCTTCGTAGTTAGATATAAATGTGAACATTTCGCGAATGAGAGGAACAATATCTTTGGATTCATAGTTTCCGGATAACAGAAGATAGAATCCGGTTCGGCATCCCATTGGACCCAAATAGATGGTTTTTGATCCATATATTGGATGGTTGCGTAAAAAAGTAGCTCCAAGATGTTCGATGGCATGTATTTCTGCGGTGTTCATGACCGGTTCAAAATTCGGTCTTGTCATACGAAGATCGAAAGTTGTGATGGTATTTTCGTTTATCTGATCCTTTCGTGAAACATAGATGCCAGGAACCAGTTTTAAGTGGTTTATCGTAAAACTTGCAATTTTTTCCATGCTAAAACCTCCTTTATCAAAATAAGTATACATGGATTCATTTAAAAGCGCAAGGAAATCGTGCAGGTCCAAAAAGAATATGGTATACTAAAAAGAGCAGAAAGGGAGGGGATATTTTATGAGGTTGTATTTTATTCGCCATGGAGAAACCGATTGGAATAAAATAAGAAGATTACAAGGAAAGTCTGACGTGCGGCTGAATGAATTCGGAATCCATCTGGCAAAAGAAACGGCAAAGGGTTTAAAAGATGTTCCTTTTGACATTGCTTATACGAGCCCGCTCGTTCGTGCGAAAGAAACAGCAAAGCTGGTTTTGGGAGATAGGCAGATTCCCCTGGTGGAAGATAAAAGGATAGAAGAGATGGGATTTGGCATTTATGAAGGGATGTGCAGCAGTGAAGAAAATATGGAGATACCGGATCCGAAATTTCTTTATTTCTTCACCGCTCCATGGAAGTATCATGCACCAAAAGGCGGAGAAACGATGGAAGAACTATTAAAAAGAACAGGAGACTTTTTGGAGGATTTAAGAAAAAATCCGATTCATAAAAAACAGACAATCCTTGTATCTACCCATGGGGCTGCACTTTGTGCTTTATTGGCTCATATAAAAGGAAATGATCTGAAACATTTCTGGGGAAAAGGGATGCATAAAAACTGTGCCGTTACGATTGTGGACTGTATAGACGGAGATTATAAGATTATTGAAGAGGAAATCTTGTATTATAAAGATGAAGTGAAGCCATGGTAATAGGAAAACAGATATTTGCAAATGTAAATATCTGTTCTTTTATTGACAAAATCTTACAAATGTAATATTATTTTTATAAAAGAAAAAGATAAATGGATATGTTTATTATGAGAAAAAATCTTACATTTGTAATAATATTAACGATGCTGGTATGGATTTCCGCATGTGATAAGAAAACAGAAGAAACAACAAAAGAAATATCAAGGAAAGTTTCAGAGGAAAAGTATAAAAATGTAATAAAAAAATTAAAAGACAATACTGTGCCCAAGAAAACATTAATAGAACAACTTTCCAATCTGGGGTACACGATTGGAGTAATGGATTCTTCTGAAAATGTGTGTAATCCGGAATCTATGGAAGAGTTTTGCAAAACATTTGAAAAAGAGGAGAAAAAAGAAGCGATATGTTACATGGTTTCCGGAAAAATTTTGATACAATATGAATTTTTTTATGAAAACAGAAAACTGAAGGTCATAGAAACAGCAGGAGAATTAGAGGATGGAACGTTATCCTCAGACTTATACTGGAATCAGTATTACCCGGAGTCTTTTTCTTATACAGAACACGGGTGGTTCTTTTGGAAGGACAGACGTCCGGAAGGATTTGACGGGCCAAGCGGTACATATGGGATACGGTTGAGAACGAGAACAGAAGAAGAAAAAATTTTTTCCGATTATATTTCCTATACGGGATATTGGAATAATAATCTATTTACTGTGGATTGGGGAGCAGATGATTATAGTCGAATCGAGTTTATGGATTTATTTGATTTATATTACCGTAAAGAAGAAAAACAGGAACCCAATTTTGGAGATTATAAAGTCCCGCAGGAACTTTTTGAAAGAATGATTTGCAGTCATCTGGAAATTAGAAACGAAGAGTTGCAGTCTTTGGCTCATATGAAGAATGGGAGATATCCATGGATAGAAAGGAGAATAAGGCAGTATCCGGGAGGAGAGATGCCTGTTCCAGAAGTACGGTCTTGGAAGAAGCAAAGAAACGGAACGATCGTATTGGAAATAGCAGCAGTTTGGCCGGAGTATCAAACGGATACGGCTTTCACTCACAAAACGACTATACGGAAGACATCAGACAAGTTTTATTATGTTGCAAATAAGGTAGAACATTTTGATGGGGAGAGATTTCCACCGTATATACCAAGAAAAACAGGAGAAGAAGAATGAAAATCAAATGGATTTTACGAGGATGCATGATGATAGGAATGTTGTTTCTTTTGGGAGGAGCGACAGCATGGATACAAAATCAAAAAGAAGAAACCAAGGAGAAACAGGAAATAAAATCCTATGACATACCAATAAAAAAAGAAGAAGAAAAGAAAGAGCGACGTGAATGTAAAAAGGCTATGCAACAATGTCAGACATTGTATCAGAACGCAAAAAAGGATGAATCTTTAAATAAAATCCTATCTTCCGAAGATATGGAAAAGATGGCAAAGCATTTGGCAGAAAAAACCGGAAAAACCATAGATATATCAAGTGGTCAATATAATTTGTGGAATTATAAAAAGATGGAAAAATTTATTCAAAAGTTAGGAAAGAAGGAAGAAGCAGAGGTTGTCTGGTATAGGATTGGAAGTTCAGGTGAGATCGGAAGAAATCTGTTTGATTTTGATGGGAAAACAATGTATCTTACCAGTACGATAGGAACGTGGAATGACAAAGAAGAACCGGTTGTGGGAGAACCTGTAAAGGCAGAGATAAAATGGTGGAAGGAAACGGAAAGCGGATGGTTTTCTTATGAAATCAGTACACCGCAACCACCGGAAGTAACAGAGATTGTCGACGGAACGGATATGCTTCGTATTATACCGCAGAAAGAAGAATATCTTGAAATCTCAAAAAGATACCTGCAGCCTATCGGATATCAGGGAAATAATCTGTTTTTGACGGACTGGGAAGAAGGGAACATGGATGCCATTGATTTTACAGCGGCATATGATGTATTTTACCAGATGGAACATGGAGAAAGAATTCAAGACGGGCAGTATAAAGAAGGAATTCAAAAGCAGGAGTTCGAACAGAAAATCATGAGATTTTTACCTGTTACACGTCCTGTTCTGGAAAAAACAGCCGGTTTTGATAGTCAGACCGGAACATATCGTTGGGAGGCAAAAGGATATTACAATTTTTTGAGAGAATCTTTGGGAAATGCCCTTCCGGATATCAGGGAAAAGAAAGAAAATCCAGACGGAAGTGTTACGTTTACTATTGCTGCAGTAAACAAAATGACGGGAAATGACGGAACCTTTATCCATCAGCTTACGGTAAAATTTATGGAAAACGGACGACCGTATTTCCTTTCCAATCATGTAATAAAAGATGAGGGGAAGGCAGCTGAGAAATACCACTATCGATTTTGAACGGATTTCTCATCCAACAGAGTGCGAAGACGAGCTAACTCAGCTTCTGAAACATCCGGATCAGAAAGATAAGAAGAGAGCATATCGCCTAAGTTGCCGTTGAAATATCTGTTTAAAAAAGAATGGCTTTTTTGATGAATGTAGGCTTCTTTAGTGATCAGAGGCGTATAGACGAAAGAATGTCCGATACGTTCGTATGTGATTGCTTCCTTTTGAGTGAGACGTTTTAATAATGTCTGGATTGTCTTTGGTTTCCAGGTGGTGATTGGAAGCAGGAAATCAACCACTTCATTGGTGCTGATCGGAGCATGGCTCCAAACGATTTCCATTACTTTATATTCTGCTTCTGAAATTTGCGGAAATGTATTCATAAAATTCCTCCAATAACTCTTACGGGTGTAATAATATTATTATAAAACCGGTATGAAAAAAATGTCAAGAAAAGGCTGACCATTTCGGTCAGCCTTATTTCATTTAGTTATCCTCAGCCTCTTCTTCTGTTGTGGAATAAGTCTGGCGTTTTCTTGCCATTACATCGCTTTCGAGATATTCATCATAAGTTGTGATTTTGTCGATCAGTTGACCATTTGGCATGATTTCCATAATACGGTTTGCCGTTGTCTGCACAATCTGATGGTCACGGGAGGAAAAGAGGATCACACCCGGGAATTTGATCATACCATTATTCAGTGCGGTAATGGATTCCATATCAAGATGGTTGGTAGGTTCGTCAAAAAGAAGAACATTGGCACCGGAGATCATCATTTTGGAAAGAAGGCAGCGTACCTTTTCACCACCGGAAAGAACATTGACACGTTTTACACCATCGTCTCCGCCAAAAAGCATTCGGCCAAGGAAACCACGTACATATGTCACGTCCTTTTCCTCGGAATACTGTGTCAGCCATTCTGTGATGGTATAATCATTTTCAAATTCCTTTCCGCTGTCTTTTGGAAAATAAGCCTGGGTTGTAGTAATACCCCATTTATAAGTACCTTCATCCGGTTCGATTTCGCCGGAAAGGATGCGGAACAAGGTTGTTTTTGCAAATTCATTTCCGCCGACAAATGCAACCTTATCTTCGCGGTTTATCGTAAAACTCAAGTTATCCAGCACTTTTACTCCTTCAATAGTTTTGGAAAGCCCTTCTACAGTAAGTACTTCATTTCCGATTTCACGGTTTGGACGGAAATCAATGTACGGATATTTACGGCTGGAAGGACGGATTTCATCAAGTTGGATTTTTTCCAGTGCTTTTTTTCGGGAAGTAGCCTGCTTTGACTTGGATGCATTGGCACTGAAGCGGGAGATAAATTCTTTGAGTTCTTTGATTTTCTCTTCTTTCTTTTTATTGGCTTCTTTCATCTGACGGATAAGAAGCTGGCTGGATTCATACCAGAAATCATAATTTCCGGCATAAAGCTGGATTTTTCCGTAATCGATATCTGCAATTTGTGTACAGACTTTATTTAAAAAGTAACGGTCATGAGATACGACGATGACCGTGTTTTCAAAATTGATCAAAAATTCTTCTAACCATGCAATGGCATCAAGATCCAGATGGTTGGTAGGTTCGTCAAGGAGAAGAATATCCGGATTTCCAAAAAGAGCCTGCGCAAGAAGAACTTTGACTTTTTGGGACCCTGTCAGATTTTTCATATATTGATAGTGAAGATCTGGTTCAATGCCAAGTCCGTTTAAAAGGTTGGAAGCGTCTGATTCGGCTTCCCAGCCGTTCATGGTAGCAAATTCACCTTCCAGTTCACTCGCTTTCATACCATCTTCATCTGTAAAATCTTCTTTGGCATATAATGCCTCTTTTTCTTTCATGATTTCGTACAGACGTGCATTTCCCATAATAACAGTGTCTAAAACCATATATTCATCATATTTAAAATGATCCTGCTGAAGGAAAGAAAGACGTTCCCCCGGCGTGATGATTACTTCACCGTTGGTTGGCTCCAACTGTCCGGAAAGGATTTTAAGAAAAGTTGATTTTCCGGCTCCGTTTGCGCCAATCAGTCCATAACAGTTTCCTTCTGTAAATTTGATCGTGACATCTTCAAAAAGTGCTTTTTTCCCGACACGAAGTGTTACATTATTTGTACTGATCATAATTTTTAGTCTCCTTTACTTATTCTCAGATTCTGTATTCAAGTTTATGAGTTTTTGCCTAACGCTTATCTTACCATGAGGAACTCCCTGTTTGCAACAAATTTAAAGATTCTTTTCCGGTTTACGTGAGAAAAGGACAGTTTTAATCCAGAAGGAGTAAAGAACCCAAAATTTCCATGGTGATTTTCGATGCACTTTTTCCATCAGAATCAGAAAGATTGGTGGCAAAACAATAAAAATGTTCTCCTTTTTCAAGAAACCCGACAAACCATCCGTTTGCATTTTTGCCATTTCTAAGACCGGTACCGGTTTTTCCGTAGAGAGCTCCTGAAGGAGTATCAAAAAGGAACAGGGCATCTTTGAATATCTGTATATTTTGAGGGTTAAAATGCCATTTGTTTTGAAGAAGATCCGATAACAGGTTTACTTGTTCCATAGGAGAAATTTTGAGGGAAGATTCTGCCCAGTAATCTTTTATTCCAAAGCTGAGGTCGCAGTTTCCATAGGAAATTTTGCGATAGTAGGAAGAAAGTCTGGAATAACCAAGTTTCATATCAAGGTTTTGAAAATACCAGTTTACAGAATTTGTCATGGCGGAATGAAAAGTCTGATCCTGATTCCATGTATCAAAAGGGTAGGAAATTCCGTTCCAGTCTTGTGTAGATTCTTCCGGTGTAATCAGATGTTCTTCCAGAGCAAACAGACCACTATATATTTTAAAAGTGGAATCCGGAGAAACACGTTTCCTGCTTAAAGAAGGATTATGGATCCGATATAGATTTTTCGACGAATCATATAAGACAAATGTTCCGGAATGATTCGGAAAATAAGAGGAAAGATCTATGGTTTCCACATTTCTTACCAAAGAGTGATAGGACGAATTGGTAAAAGCGGAAATCTTTAAAAATGGACTTGCAAAGATTAAAAAAATACATAGGATCAAAGAGAACACCGCACCGGATAATCTGCGAAGAAAAGAATCCGGACGATAAGTAACGAGTTCTTTGATCCGGCGGGAGAGGAGTGAATGTTTTGTGACAAAGCCGGAGAAAGGAGAAAAAATCAAGCTTTGTTTTATGCAGGAAGCATATTGAAGCAGAGCGTATCCGTAAGGAACAGCATATTCTTGTCCGATGGTGCAAATGACGGCATGGTCACAGGCGATTTCACGATCTTTCTGAAGAAGATGAAAGCTGCAACGGATAAAAGGATGAAACCAGTAAAGAATCTGTAATATGCAGATTAGTCCATTAAGAATGCTGTCTTTTTGTTTATAATGCTGTAATTCATGCAGAAAGACAAACCGGATTTCTTTTGGTGATAATAAAATATCCATATCCTGAGGAATTATAATGCAGGGACGGAAGATTCCATATGATACGGGAGAAGAGAGATGACAAGATCCATATAATGGAATGGTACGTTTTATGTTTAAGGTTTTCATACAGGAAATATAGATACTATATAAATCGGGTTCTGTTTTGGATGAAATCAGATAAGTCGATTTTTTGATTGTATATATTTGAAACATACGATACAGCAGAAAGAGAAAAGAAATCACACATCCGATCACCCATATTCCGGCAAAAAGCATATCAAAGGCAGCCAGAGAGGCAGGAGATGATGCAATCTCTGAATGGCCGGGGAGGGATGAGGAAACAGTAGTGCTGTTTTGAAAAGAAGAAGCAGAAAGTGTATGGGAAGCAGTTTGGCGGAGAAGATATGTTAGATTGAAAAAAACAGAATTGTCTGTCAGTATTTGATGAGGAATAAAAGGGAGAAATAAAGCACATACGAAAAGATACCACAGAAAATATTGCACTTTTACTGTGATACATTTTTTCAAAATGTACTTTAAAAGCAAAAAAATACAGCCAAATATAGTAAGAAAAAGATTACATAGCAAAAATTCGATTGAACTCATCGACGTTAGTCACCACCGTTTTCTTCAGGGTTTTCATGATTGAAAAACATAAGTAAAAAGGCAAGAAAAAGAAGCAAAGAAGAGCAGATGATAGCCCGTTCTTTCCATATCTGAATGAAAAAATTTGCTGATACGGCACCGATAACAAAAAAGAAAATAATACCATAATATAACAAAGAGTTTTTTAAATGCACTGCCTTTTTTGTGTGAATATATTGAAATAAATTTTGTGTAGCACTTCTTAAATTTCCGATACACATGGTAGTAGCAATCCCGTTTCCGTGGATTTTACGGAAACTTTCTACCTGGATGCCGCAGGCGAACGAAGTAAGTACATTTGCCGGAAGATTAAAATTTTGTGGGAAAAAGGAAACACCTAGTAAAATAACAGCTTCCAAAAGCACGGAAATCTGCCGCCAGTGGAGCAGGGGAACCTTTTTTAAATGTACCATTTCTGCTAACGCAATTCCAAAAGCAAAAGCAAAAACAGAAATAAAATAGTGAACGGCCAAAGGTAGATTTCCCTCTGACAGGTGAACACCAAATAAAAGAATATTTCCTGTCTGAGCATTGGCAAAGACATGGCCTCTTTCAATATAAGAATATGCATCCATAAAACCGCCGGACAAGGCGAGCAGTATACCAAGGCGGATTGATTCGGACATTTGAACAGAACGTTGCATCATAATCATCCTTTTGCCTTTCCTGAAAATTTAATTATACGGTTAATTATACGTTCTCTTTTTTACATTGTCAAAATAAAAAAACATTGTCTTTCTGAAAATTCGGGTATAATATAAAAACAGGAGGAATACAGCATATGGAAGAAAAAAAGACAGAAAAACGACGACTGATTCCGGCAGCACTTGTGTTGGAAGGTGGTGCCACAAGAGGAGTTTTTACATCCGGAGCATTGGATTTTTTAATGGAACAGAATTTTTATACAACCGATGTGATTGGAGTTTCGGCAGGAGCATGTAACGCACTTGGGTATGTATCGGAACAGATTGGCAGAACAAAAAAGTGTATGATTCACAAGGAAAAAGAATACGATTATTATTTGGGTATCAGAAGAATGTTCAAAGAAAAGAGTTTGATGGATATGGATATGATTTTTGACAGATATCCAAACGAACTGATCCCTTTTGATTATGATACGTATTTTCATTCCGATATTCGCTGTCAGATGGTGACAACAAACTGTGAAACAGGAAGAGCAGAATATATGGAAGAAAATGAAAATAAAGATCGCCTCATGAAAATTGGACGTGCGTCCAGCAGTATGCCGCTTGCATCCCCGATTGTGCGTATAGACGGAATTCCGTATCTGGACGGAGGACTTGCGGATTCGGTTCCCGTGCAGTATGCGTTGAAAAGCGGAAGAAATAAAATCATTCTTATCCTGACAAGAAACAAAGGATATAGAAAGAAAAAAATATCACGGGGTGAAGAAAAGATTTATCGTTCAGCTTATAAAAAATATCCGAATTTGGTACAGACAATTTTAAAAAGGCCATATGTTTATAATCATCAGATGAAACAGATTGAACAGTTGGAGCAGGAAGGAAAGGTTTTTGTGTTACGTCCAAAGATTAAAACAATCTCTCGGTTGGAAAAAAACTATGACAGGCTGCTTTCTTTTTATGAACACGGGTATGTACAAATGAAAGAGCAGTACGAAAATCTTCTGAAGTATCTGGAAAAATAAAAAATATATTATTTTGAAATATCAAAAAACAAGACCATCTTTACAAAAATCAAACATCGGATTTTTGTAAAGATGGTCTTGTTATTGTTCCCGTACACTGAAAATATTATATTTCTTTGCGAGGAGAATGTCTTCTTTTGAAAATAATAATTCATCCATCAAAGTATCTTCTTTTTCAATTTTTGAAGTGATCAGGACTTTGCGGGAACCCGGTTGCATGGTCAACTGAGAAATTCCGGACAGAATGCCTGTTTTTTTGTCAGTTTGAGAAAATGTATTTAATACACACATCCAAATATCTTCCATAGACTGGGAATGGTTTTTTAGATGATAATTCTGCCATGGACCAAACACCATACTTTCACCGGAATAAATGACTCCGCATTTTTTAAAGTTTTCAAGTTGATCCACATCATAAAAAAGCTGTACAGAATGAAGACTTGGAGAAGATGTGTAAAATTCTTCTATAATGCCTTTTAAAATTTTCTTTCTGCGGCCATCGTATGTATACATATAATAAGTCTTGAACAATTCCCCACGCTTTGTGTCGTCTGATTCGGAAGTGACAGGAAGAAAGCAGGCAAGGGGAACTTGAAAAATTTTGGAAAATTCTTCAATGGTTTCTATGCTGATTTGAATGCTGCCACTTTCATATTTTGAAAGAGTAGAACAACTTTTATGAATAAGAGCGCTCATTTCTTTTAAAGTATAATTGTGAGCAATGCGGTATTTTTTGATATTGTTTCCCACTTGTTCGTTTATTGTCATTTTAAACCTCCATTTCGTATAAATAAACTTTTGGATGAAAAGAAAGTGGATTTTATTTCAAATCACCAAATACATTTGCATTACAGCAAAAATTTTATCCAAATTATACATATTATATCAAAAATTTCTTTACAAGAAAATAGCAAAAAATTGATTTTTATAAAATTTTTATTAAAATTAAATATAGTAAATGTGTCAAACGGAGGTGCTTAATCATGGAAAAAGAAAACGTATGGAAATCATACGGCGAAAAAGAAATGAAAGAGTTAAATACTGTTTGTGAAAGGTACAAACAGTGCCTGAATGCAGGAAAAACCGAACGGGAATGTGTTTCTCTTGCGGTGGAAATGGCAAAAGAAGCCGGTTACAAAGATTTGCAGGAAGTAATTGAAAAGGGTGAAAATCTGCAAAAAGGTGACAAGGTGTATGCTGTGTGCATGAATAAAATGATCGCAATGTTCCAGATCGGAGAAGAACCGATATCAAAAGGAATGAACATTCTTGGCGCACATATTGATTCTCCTAGAATCGACGTAAAGCAGAATCCATTATATGAAAAAGAAGGATTTGCATATCTGGATACACATTATTATGGCGGAATTAAAAAATATCAATGGGTTGCACAGCCGCTTTCTCTTCACGGCGTAGTTGTGCTAAAGAGCGGAGAAACCGTAAATATCTGCATTGGTGAAAATGAAACAGATCCGGTTTTTGCCGTTACGGATATTTTGGTTCATCTTGCAGCAGGACAGATGGAAAAACCTGCATCAAAAGTAATTGAAGGAGAAAATCTTGATTTACTGATCGGAAACACACCTTTACAGGCATGTGATAGTCTGGATGAAAGTGAAAAAGAAGCTATCAAGGCAAATATCCTTGATATATTGAAACAAAACTATCATATCGACGAAGAAGATTTCCAGTCTGCGGAGCTTGAAATCGTTCCGGCAGGAAAAGCAAGAGATCTTGGGTTGGATCGCAGTATGATCATCGGATACGGACAGGACGACAGGATTTGTGCATTTACATCCATTTTTGCAATGTTGGAATCCGAAAATCTGAAACGGACAGCGGTCTGCCTCCTTGTAGACAAAGAAGAAATCGGAAGCGTAGGTGCAACTGGTATGCAGTCAAGATTTTTTGAAAATACAGTTGCAGAACTAATCGCTTTGACAGAAGGAGAGTCAGATCTGAAAGTAAGACGTGCTCTGGCAGCGTCCCATATGCTTTCTTCAGATGTAAGTGCCGCATATGATCCTCTTTATGCAGAATGTTATGAAAAACGGAGTTCCGGATTCTTCAGCAGAGGACTTTCTATGAATAAATTTACGGGAGTAAAAGGAAAAAATGGCTCCAACGATGCTAACGCAGAATACATAGCAAAATTAAGAAATATGTTTGATAATGCAAACGTTGCCTATCAGTTTGATGAACTTGGAAAAGTAGATGTAGGAGGCGGCGGAACGATTGCCTATATTATGGCAAAATATGGAATGGAAGTTATTGACAGCGGCATTGCACTTCTTTGTATGCACGCTCCTTATGAAATCAGCAGCAAAGCAGATATCTATGAAGCTGTCAAAGCTTATAAGACATTTTTAGCAGAAGCTTAAGGGAGGAAAAATCATGTCAGACAAAACAAAAAAGCTAACAATGGCCGGCTTGATCCTGATGATTTTTACATCAGTATATGGATTTAACAATATGCCGCGTTCTTTCTATCTGATGGGATATGGAGCAATTCCGTTCTTTATCATATCAGCAATCTTATTCTTTGTACCATATGCATTTATGATTGCAGAATATGGTTCTGCTTTCAAAGATGAAAAAGGTGGTATTTTTTCCTGGATGGAAAAATCAGTCGGAACAAAATATGCATTTGTTGCAACATTTATGTGGTATACATCTTATGTAATCTGGCTCGTAAATATTTCATCCGGAATTATGGTTCCGCTTTCCAATGCGATTTTCGGAACAGATACAACATCTACATGGAGTCTGTTTGGACTGACTTCCACACAGACATTAGGTATACTGGGTGTAATCTTTATTCTGCTTGTTACATTCTTTGCAAGTAAAGGAATGAAAAATATCCAGAAAGTTGCGTCCATTGGTGGAATCGCATGCATGCTTTTAAATGTGGTTTTAATCGCAGGAGCACTTCTTGTATTGATCGGAAACGGCGGAGAACTGGCAGAACCGGTTACATCAGCAGCATCCTTTATTGAATCACCAAATCCAAACTATGCAGGTGTTCTTGCTATGTTATCTTTCCTTGTTTATGCATTGTTTGCATATGGCGGAACAGAAGCGGTAGGCGGACTTGTAGACGAAACGGAAAATCCGGAAAAGAACTTCGGAAAAGGTCTTACGATTGCTGCAATTATCGTTGCAATCGGATATTCCGTTGGAATTTTCTGTGTTGGTATTTTTACAAACTGGAGCGATACACTTGCAGCAGAAACAGTACATCAGGGAAATGCTTCCTATGTTATCATGAATAATCTTGGATATCAGCTTGGAGCTGCATTTGGAGCAAGTGAAGCAGTATGTGTCCAGATGGGTAACTGGGTAGGAAGAATCATGGGACTTTCCATCTTACTTTCCCTTACAGGAGCTGTATTCACATTGAGCTACTCTCCGTTGAAACAGTTGATCGAAGGAAGTCCGAAGGGACTGCTTCCTGAAAAATTCTGTAAAATGGATAACGGAATGCCAAAATTCGCTCTGAAGATCCAGGCAGCCGTTGTAATCGTATTCATCCTTCTTATTTCAATGGGTGGCGATACAATGACACAGTTCTTCAATATTTTGGTTGCTATGGTTAATGTTGCCATGACACTTCCTTATATGTTTATTGCGGCAGCATTTATCAAGTTTAAACGTAATAAGAATATTCCGAAATCATTCGTTGTATTTAAAAATGAAAAGATTACGATTGTATTTACGATTATCGTAACGGCAGTTGTAGGATTTGCAAACTTCTTCACGATCATTAATCCGGCATTGACAGGAGATGTTGCAACAACTGTATGGAGTATTGTAGGTCCGCTTCTCTTCACTGTAGTAGCACTGGTTCTTTACAGCAGATATGAGAAAAAAACAGGAAAAAAATAAGACAGATATTTAATTGAATAAGAGTAAATAACAAAGGGCAGGAATGAGTTATTGGAATCATTCCTGCCCTTTGAAGCTAATGGATAAAGATCATCTTACAAAGGTTTGTATTCGATTTCCTGAAGAAATAATCCTTTTGGGTCAATCGGAGAGGCCGGATCGCATGTTCCTGCAAACACAGAAGAAATATCATTTACAGAGCGTTTGCCAAGTCCGATCTCAAGTAAAGTGCCGATGAGGATCCGAGCCATGTTATGAAGAAAGTCACTGGCACAAATGGTAATCTGGATTTCTGTAAGGTCGTCATAAATTTCTATATCAAAGATTTCTTTTTGCGTGGACTTTTTCTTTTTGGAAGAAGAAAACGCCTGAAAGTCATGTTTTCCCTTTAATAATTCACAGGCTTCCTGCATCCGTTTGACATCCGGGCGGTGAAAAGAATGATATACATATTTCCTTTCAAATACATTCGGAACTTCTTCTGTAGAAATACGATATGTGTAGGTTCGGGAAACAGCATTTAAAGAAGCATGAAAACGTTCCGGCATATCTTCGATTTCAACAACAGCGATATCCATGGGAAGATAGCGGTTAAAATAATGTTTCATCTCCTTTAAAGTCATGGAAGAAGACGTATGAAAATTGGCAACTTGTGCATAAGCATGAACACCGTTTTCCGTACGGGAACCGCAGAACAGTTCCGGCTTTTCTCCGGTCATTTTTTCGAGGATTTCCAGAATTTTTCCCGAAACAGTATTGGAAGAATCTTCGTTACCAAGCCGTTGCCAGCCTTGGTAACGGCTTCCATCATATTCAAGAGTCAGTTTTATATTTCGCATGGTTATTTACTCCTTTTTTCTTTGGTAAGACCATGATATAATAAAATAATGAAAAATGAAAGTAAAATCTGATGATAAAAGGAAGGATATCATGTTAAAAAAACGGGTAGAGGAGTCAATGGTAGAAACAATCCATTTGATACGTCCGACACATTTGAATTCGGCCGGAAGATTATTCGGGGGAATGTTGATGCAATGGATTGATGAAACGGCAGGAATCGTTGCGAAGCGACATTCTATGAGTAATATCACAACAGCTTCGGTAGATAATCTGAGGTTTATGAGGGGAGCCTATCAGGATGATATTGTAGTAGTAAGGGGAAAATTGACCTATGTAGGACGTACTTCTATGGAGATCAGAGTAGATACTTATGTGGAAGATCCTAAAGGAATGAGAAAGCCGATCAATAGGGCATATTTGACGGTGGTAGCATTAGATGAAGATGATAAACCAACACCTGTTCCGGGACTCTTAATAGAAACAGAAGCTGAAAAAGCCGAGTGGGAAGGAGCATTAAAAAGGCGGGCAAACCGTGTAATGAGAAAAGAAGAAGGTTTTTAAAAGAGGAGCATCAGCTCCTCTTTTTGTTGATCGTAGCACGGATAAAAGCCGCCATTTGGTCAATTTGTTTTTTTTCATCCTCTGTTTTCCCTTCTTTCAGGATATCAAGAATAAGGTTGATTTCATCGGATGAAAAACGAATGTTGTTTTGGCCTGCGTAGGCGATCAAAGACATCATAACAGGTGCAAGGGACTTTCCGGATTTTCCCCGTGTTTTTTCATATGCCGTTTTAATCAGTTCCAGCTTGATAGGATCCAGATTTTTCATTTGCGGATGATTCATCCATTGTGTCCATTGACTGTTGTTTTGGTTCATGCGAAGGATCTCCTTTCTGAAATGTTTCATTGTATATGTCAAATAAATTTTGCTGATCAGGCGGTATCATGGATTTTATAAAATCTATGGGATTGACCTTTGAATCAGATGAGTTTTGAGCGTTCATCATGTCCATCATACTCATGGCAGAA
This sequence comes from uncultured Drancourtella sp., assembly GCA_937880845.1. GTDB lineage: Bacteria > Bacillota > Clostridia > Lachnospirales > Lachnospiraceae > Sellimonas. The sequence continues at coordinate 56,873 of CALFLL010000055.1, read as the reverse complement.
AGGGCCATGTCAAGATGACCGGCTTCTTCCTCCTTTATATAAGGACGTATTTCTTCAAACATATCCATGGCTGTTAAAGGTTTTTGTATATTGCATGGCCAATCCATGTCTTTGGAAAAACCGCGAAAATAGTCAAGGGTATTTTTAAGTTCTGTAAATTTAATGAATATGGCAAACATGCGTTGAGAGGAAGCCGGAAGATATGGAAGAAAAAGTTTCATCATCTGAAGCTCTTCTGTTGTCACTAACATATCAAACGGCGTCATCGGTAAAGGTGTTTTTTGTTTCATGTTCTTTCTCTCCTAAAGATCCGGCGTTGTAAATATATATGTGCATAAAACAGAAAATATGTGTGCAACATATATTAAAGGCAAAGAAAAGAAAAAGGAGTATATCTATGGAACGAAAGTTGATCATTGACGGAAATGCAGTTTACGAATTGGATGAAGAATGTATGTTAAAGAGAAAAGAAGAAAGTAATAATAACTCTCTGGCTGAATATGTAAACAAAAAAGATGAAAAAAAGGCAGTCATAAGACAACAATCAAAACAGTAAGTTAAAAAGAGGCCCGGAAACAACTGTCAAGTTTTCGGGCCGTTTCTAAAGAAAAGAAGAAAATCTACACTCAAAAAGGTTGAAAGTTAGAAAAAAACTGCTATCATAAAAGTCAGTGAGAAAAAGAAAGAAGGATTTGCCATGACAAAAGTAGATATCATATCAGGATTTTTAGGAGCAGGAAAGACAACTTTTATCAAAAAGCTCCTTAATGATGTATTTAAAGGAGAAAAAATCGTTCTGATCGAAAATGAATTCGGAGAAATCGGAATCGACGGAGGTTTTTTGAAAGATGCAGGTATTGAGATTACGGAAATGAATTCCGGCTGCATTTGTTGTACATTAGTAGGAGATTTTAGTATTGCTTTAAAAAAAGTGATTGACGAATACCATCCGGACAGAGTGATTATTGAGCCATCAGGTGTCGGAAAACTTTCGGATGTTGCAAAGGCTGTGAAAAGTGTGGAAGAACAGTGTGAGATTGAACTGGATAGTCTTATTACAGTAGCAGATGGGAAAAAAGTGAAAATATATATGAAGAATTTCGGAGAATTTTACAATAATCAGATTGAACATGCTTCAACGATTGTTTTGAGCCGTACACAGATGATGACAGAAGAAAAATTAAAAGATGCGGTCGGGCTTATCAAAGAAAAAAATCCAAAGGCAACGATTATTACAACTCCTTGGGAGCAACTTGGCGAAGAAGCGGTTTTGAAAGCCATTGCTCACACATCTACTGTAGAAAATTTGATTAAAGACCATCATCATAAAGAAGAGTGCTGCTGTGGCCATGAACACCACCATCACCATCATGAAGAAGGATGTTGCTGCGGGCATGATCATCACCATGAGGAACATCATCATGCAGACGATGTGTTTACAAGCTGGGGGACGGAAACGGTAGAAAAATATAGCAAAAAAGAATTGGAATGTTTCCTTAGAGCACTGTCGGAAGGGGCAGACTACGGAACCGTGTTAAGAGCAAAAGGGATTGTAGAAGGAACAGACGGAAATTGGATCGAATTCGATCTTGTTCCGGGAGAATATGAAATCAGAGATGCACATCCGGACTATACAGGGAAAATTTGTGTGATCGGAACAGCTTTAAAAACAGCTGATATTCAGTCGGCATTGCATATTTAGACGGGAGTATTTATATGGATACAGTAGTAGAACTTTTTACCGGTTTTTTGGATAGTGGAAAAACTACACTTATACAGGAAGCACTTCACAGTCCGGATTTTCTGGATTATGAAACAACGCTTCTCCTCGTATGTGAAGAGGGGGAAGAAGAGTACGACGAAGAGTGGCTTAAGGAAAATAACATTATTAAATATGTGATTGAAGAAGAGGAAAAATTCAATGAATTTTTTCTGGAAGGTCTTGAGTTAAATTATCGTCCGGATCATGTGATGATAGAATGGAATGGTACATGGGATTTGGACAGAGTTTTTGAGATGAGAATGCCTCCGGGATGGGAAATTGCCGCAGTTTTATCTACAGTGGATGCCCAGACGGCAGAAATGTATTTGATAAATATGCGAAATATGTTTCTTGCCCCTCTTTTGGAATCAGATCTTGTGATCGTAAACAGAGCGGATGATCATACGGACAAGGCTAAAATACGCAGAAGCATTAAAGTCATGAATCCGAAAGCCCAGATTGTATTTGAAAGAGAAGACGGAGAACCGATGGAAAGTACCGAGGAGGATCTTCCTTTTGATCTGAATGAACCGGTGATCAGGATTGATGAGATTGATTATGGAATCTGGTATTTAGATGCAATGGAGCATCCTGAGCATTATGAAAACAAAAAACTCTGTTTTCTGGCACAGGTATATCAAGGCAGGAAACTTGGAGAAAAGGCCTTTATACCGGGAAGATTTGTAATGACTTGCTGCGAAGAAGATATCACGTTCCTTGGGTATATCTGTAAATGTCAGGAACCAATTCCTTATAAAAAGAGAGATTGGGTTTTTGTAACGGTTACATTTCGTTACGAATATATGAAGCAATATAAAGAAAAAGGCCCGGTATTGTATCTGGAAGAAATCCTTCCGGCAGACAAACCTCAAAATGATGTAGTTACATTTGATTAACGTATAAAATACAAAAAGCATCCCAACCGGAAATATTCCGGTTGGGATGCTTTTTAGGTTATTCTTTGTTTATTAAATTAAAATTTCTCATTAGCAGCAGCTGTTGTCATGATAACCGCATCCGCTGCCAAGTCCGCCACAGCAAAAGAGAAGAAGGATGATCCACAGACAGTCGCATCCACATCCACCGCTACGTCCGTTTCCATATCCTCCGTTACCAAATCCGCCACAGCAGATCAGCAGAAGGATGATCCACATGCAGGAATTGTTTCCGTATCCGTTTCCGGAAGATTCGCATCCACATCCGCATCCACAGTTTGTTGCACTTAAGTCACTCATATTGTTGCCTCCATAATGATTATTTACAATGTTATACTATGTGGGAGGGCTTGTAAGTGTTTCATGTTTTTGAAAAATTATTAAAAAAACAAGGATATCAGATGGAATTTGTCGTTGATTCCAATTCCCGCAACTACTATGAAGAAGTACCCAATCTTTTCATGTACGGAAATTTCCATTCAAGAAAAATTGAAGAAAGGTAACGGAAAAGAAATCCTCCGAATAAGATGAAAAAAAGGAGGAGTGAAAATGAGGCGTGTCAAAGAAGCAGTTCATTATTTCTGCCCCGATACTCTTTACAAAAAAATAGACGGGCATGGTATTACAACAGCGGTTCTTGATACGGGAATTTGTGCACATCCGGATTTGGCGGGAAAGATCACGGCTTTTGGAGATATGATTTCCGGAAAGTCTCATATTTATGATGATAATTCTCATGGCACGCATGTGGCGGGAATCATTGCAGGGGATGGTACGTCTTCCGCGGGAGTGTATTCCGGTATTGCACCGGGAAGCAACATTGTGGCGGTAAAAGTCTTGGATCGAAAAGGTGAAGGGAGAATCAAGGATCTGATCCTGGGAATCCGGGCTGTCTTACAATATCGAAAAAAGTGGAACATCCGGATTGTAAATATTTCTATCGGAACATTACCACATCGTGGTGATGAAGAAGAAACGGAACTTTTAAAATGGGTGGAGGCTTTGTGGGATGCTGGAATCGTAGTAGTGACGGCAGCAGGAAATTACGGACCCGGAAAAGGAACCGTTACACTTCCGGGAATCAGTAAAAAGGTAATCACGGTAGGAGCTTCGGATGATGACGGATATTATGCTCCATACAGCAGAGTAGGAACAAATTATTCCGGAAGAGGGCCGACCTTTGAATGTGTCAGAAAACCGGATCTTGTTGCTCTCGGATCTTATATTACATCATGTAATGCTTTTTATAATAAGAAAGGACATAAATTATATTCGATAAAAAGCGGTACATCCATGTCTACTCCGATTGTTTCGGGAGCAATTGCACTTTTGCTCTGCAAATATCCGGATATGAGCAATACGGAAGTAAAAATACGATTAATGTTAAGTGCGGATGATATGGGACGTAAAGTGAATATGCAAGGACATGGACTTTTGAATATAGAAAAGCTTTTGACTATGGAAATGTAAAAATATCATGGTGTCAAGAAAAAATACTTGACACCATGTTTTTTCTGTAGTATGATAACCGAGGTGAGAGACATGGAAGAAATTGTAAAGCAGGCACTCTTATATGATTTTTACGGGGAGCTTCTGACAGAACATCAAAAAGAAATCTATGAACAGTTTATACTGGAAGATTTGTCGCTTGGGGAGATTGCTTCAGCCAGAGGCATCAGCCGCCAGGGAGTACATGATACGATCAGACGCTGTGAAAAGACATTGGAAGGGTATGAAGAAAAGTTACACCTGATCAGAAAGTTTCTCACGGTGAAAGAGAAGGTACATCAGATAGATAATCTGCTGGACACATGGAAGGAAAAGAAAACAGAAGTTTTGATTTCCGAGATCCGACAGATTTCCGATGAGATTATAGAGGAGTTATAGAATGGCATTTGACAGTTTAACGGAAAAACTTCAGAACGTATTCCGTAACCTGCGGAGTAAAGGGCGTTTGACAGAAGACGATGTAAAGACAGCATTACGGGAAGTAAAAATGGCTCTTCTGGAAGCCGATGTAAACTTCAAGGTAGTTAAAAATTTTATTAAAAGTGTTCAGGAGCGGGCTGTCGGACAGGATGTTATGAACGGTCTGAATCCGGGACAGATGGTTATCAAGATTGTAAACGAAGAACTTGTTTCCCTGATGGGATCCGAAACAACGGAAATCAAGCTTCAGCCAGGGAAAGCCACGACCGTTATTATGATGGCGGGGCTTCAGGGGGCCGGTAAAACAACAACAACCGCAAAACTTGCAGGAAAATTTAAGTTGAAAGGTAAGAAGCCGCTTCTTGTAGCTTGTGATGTATACAGACCGGCGGCGATCAAACAGCTGCAGATCAACGGGGAAAAGCAGGGTGTCGATGTGTTTGCCATGGGAGAAAAACATAAACCGGCAGACATTGCAAAAGCAGCTATGGAACATGCTGCAAAGAATGACAATAATATAGTAATCCTCGATACAGCGGGACGTCTTCATATTGATGAAGATATGATGGCAGAGCTTCAGGAAATCAAAGAAGCGGTTGCCGTGCATCAGACAATTCTCGTTGTGGATGCCATGACAGGGCAGGATGCGGTCAACGTAGCAAATGAATTTAACGAGAAGATTGGCATAGATGGCGTCATCGTCACAAAGCTTGACGGTGATACAAGGGGCGGTGCGGCACTTTCAATCAAAGCCGTGACCGGATGTCCGATTCTTTATGTCGGTATGGGAGAAAAGCTTTCCGATTTGGAACAGTTTTATCCGGAGAGGATGGCATCAAGAATCCTTGGTATGGGCGATATTCTGACTTTAATCGAAAAGGCAGAAGCCGATATGGACGAAGACAAAGCAAGGGAAATGTCCCAGAAACTCAAAAAAGCTCAGTTTGACTTTGAAGATTATCTGGAATCAATGAAGCAGATGAGAAAAATGGGAGGCCTTGGTAACATTCTCGGAATGCTTCCGGGACTTGGCGGCGGAATGATGGGCAGAAAAGGAATGCCGGATATCGATTCCGAGGATACACAAAGAAAGATGGAACGCATGGAGGCGATCATTTATTCCATGACACCAAAAGAACGGAGAAATCCGGATCTTTTGAATCCATCCAGAAAGCACAGGATCGCAAAAGGTGCAGGTGTCGACATTTCAGAAGTCAATAAACTCTGCAAACAGTATGAGCAGATGAAAAAGATGATGAAACAGATGCCGGGCATGTTGGGAGGAAAAGGTGGTAAAAAGGGAAAATTTAAATTACCTTTTTAACATAAAAACATTTTATTAACTCATACGGAGGTGAAACAAATGGCAGTAAAAATCAGATTAAGAAGAATGGGACAGAAAAAAGCTCCTTTCTATAGAATCATCGTAGCTGATTCCCGTTCTCCAAGAGACGGAAAATTCATCGAAGAAATCGGAACATACGATCCGAACCAGGAACCAAGCCTTTTCAAAGTAGATGAAGAAGCAGCTAAAAAATGGTTAAACAACGGTGCACAGCCGACAGAAGTTGTCAGCAAGATTTTTAAAGCAGCAGGAATTGAAAAATAATCAAGGCCTCGGAGGTGCTCGTAAATGAAAGAATTAGTGGAAGTAATTGCAAAGGCTCTTGTTGATGAGCCGGATAAAGTTGTAGTTACAGAAAGAGCAGAAGGAAAAGCAACGGTGATCGAGGTACACGTATCTGAAAATGATATGGGTAAAGTGATTGGTAAACAGGGACGCATCGCAAAAGCGATTCGTTCAGTTGTGAAAGCGGCCGCTGCGAAAGAAGACAAAAAAGTGATCGTGGACATTACACAGTAAGATGTCAGACACAGATAAATAAAGAACAGGCTGCCATGCCATTGCATGTGCGGGACTGTTCTTAATTTATATCATCAGACAAAAAAAGAAAGGAACAGGATATGGAACAGTTTTTACAGGTTGGAGTGATTTCCTCTACTCATGGAGTCAGGGGAGAGGTAAAAGTATTTCCGACAACTGATGATGCCGATCGCTTCCGTAAATTAAAGCATGTTATATTGGATACAGGAAAAGAACAGCTTCCTTTGGAAATTCAAAATGTCAAATTTTTCAAGAAGTTTGTAATTTTGAAATTTAAAGGAATCGATAACATAAATGACATTGAAAAATATAAAGGACGTCCGCTTTTTGTGACGAGAGAAAATGCGGTAGAATTAAAGGAAGATGAATATTTTATTGCGGATATGATCGGAATGGAAGTTGTGACAGAAGACGGGAAAGTGTTCGGAAGGCTGAATGATGTGATGGAAACCGGAGCAAATGACGTTTACATTATACAAAGCCAAGAGCATGGAGAAGTGTTGATCCCGGCGATTAAAGAGTGCATTCTTGATGTGGATATCGAAGAAAAACGTATGAAGATCCATCTGATGGACGGACTGATATAAAAGAGAAAGACAAGAGGAAAACATATGAATTTTCATATTTTAACATTGTTTCCGGAAATGGTGGAACAGGGATTAAATACAAGTATCATAGGAAGGGCAAAAGAAAAAGGATTACTTTCCATTGAGGCCGTAAATATCCGTGATTATGCTTTTAACAAACATCAAAGTGTAGATGACTATCCTTATGGGGGAGGAGCAGGAATGCTGATACAGGCAGAACCCGTTTATCAATGTTACAAAGCTGTATGTGAAAAGTCCGGGATTGATCCGAAAGATTCTTCACAGAAACGACCGCGGGTTATATATCTTTCTCCTCAGGGAACGACATTTTCTCAAAAAATGGCAGAAGAATTTGCAAAAGAAAACGAGTTGATACTTTTGTGTGGTCATTATGAGGGGATTGATGAGAGAGTGCTAGAAGAAATCGTGACGGATTATGTATCCATCGGAGATTATGTCCTGACAGGAGGAGAACTTCCGGCCATGGTCATGGTAGATGCCGTTTCACGTTTGGTTCCGGGTGTTCTTCATAATGACGTTTCTGCGGAATTTGAAAGCTTTCAGGACAACCTTCTGGAATATCCGCAGTACTCACGCCCGGAAACATGGCATGAGAAAAAAGTGCCGCCAATCTTGTTGTCAGGTCATCATGCGAACATTGAAAAATGGAGAAGAGAACAGTCGATCATACGAACGGCACAGAGAAGACCGGATTTGTTGGAACAGGCAGTGCTGACGGAAAAAGAAAAAAAAATTCTCGAAGAATATCGAAAAAACAACTTGCAATCCAAAAAAAATTATGATAATATTTAAAATGTTGTGAGAAAAAAGAGATGGTCCTCTGATACGGTATGTATTAAGAACGTCAAAATATTTAAGGAGGTCACACAATGAACGAAATCATTAGAAAAATTGAAGCTGAACAGCTCAAAGAAAACGCACCACAGTTTAACGTTGGTGATACTGTAAAAGTTTACGGTAAGATTAAAGAAGGAAACCGCGAAAGAATTCAGGTTTTCGAAGGTACTGTTTTAAAGAAACAGGGTGGAAGCACAAGAGAAACTTTCACAGTAAGAAAGTTTTCTAACGGTGTAGGTGTGGAAAAAACATGGCCGTTACATTCTCCAAACGTTGAAAAAGTAGAAGTAGTAAGAAAAGGTAAAGTAAGAAGAGCTAAACTGAACTACTTAAGAGGACGTGTTGGTAAGAGAGCCAAAGTAAAAGAATTAGTAAAATAATAGGACATGGGAAAGGGGCAAAGTACGTAAGGTATTCTTGCCCTTTTTGTTTTAGACAGTACAGGAAATACATATGAGAAATGGCTTGCAGTTAGAAAAAATAAAGGAATATGTGAACAGCGGTTTCACCCGTAAAATCGGAAGATGGGTTTTACATACGATGATCGTCTGTCTGTTTGCATTTGTGATCGTCGTTTATTTTGGACAGGGTGTAAAAGCTACAGATCGTGGAATGGAGCCGGAGATTCAAAAGGGAGATGTCGTTTTCATCAATAAAATGGTATATGACATAAGTAAACCAAAAAGAGGAGACATTATTGCTTTCAAACCAAATGGTGATGACACTTCCGGGTCAAATATAAAAAGAATTGTGGGACTTCTAGGAGAAACAATTCGGATACAGAATGGGAAGGTCTGTATTAACGGAAAAGAGCTGAAAGAAAGTTATGGGACTGCAATGATTGAAAATGCCGGTGTGGCAGAGGAAGAGATTGTTCTAAGCGGCGATGAATATTTTGTTCTGGGTGATGACAGAAATGATGGAGAGGACAGCCGGATGGCAAATATCGGAAATGTGAAACGGGACGATATAGAGGGGAAAGTATGGTTTGTCCTGTCTTGGGGAAAAAATTTTGGATTTATATAGATGAAGGAGAAAAAATATGCATTTTCAATGGTATCCAGGTCATATGACCAAGGCAAAAAGAATGATGCAGGAAAATATCAAACTGATCGATCTGATCATTGAGTTGGTGGATGCGAGGATTCCTGTCAGCAGCAGGAATCCGGACATCGATGAGCTTGGAAAGAATAAAGCGAGATTGATCCTGCTGAACAAATCAGATCTTGCTGTTGAATCATACAATGAAGCATGGGAGCGGTATTTTAAGAAAAAAGGATTTGCGGTAGTGAAGGTAAATTCAAAAAAAGGCGGAGGAATCAAGTCCATTCAAGGGGTGATACAGGAGACGTGTAAGGAAAAAATAGAACGAGATCGAAAGAGAGGAATCTTGAATCGCCCGGTAAGAGCTATGGTGGTTGGTATCCCGAATGTCGGGAAATCGACGTTTATTAATGCATTGGCAGGAAAGGCCTGTGCAAAAACAGGAAATAAGCCTGGTGTCACAAAAGGAAAACAATGGATTCGTTTAAATAAGAATGTGGAGTTATTGGATACACCGGGAATCTTATGGCCAAAGTTTGAAGATCAGTCAGTCGGAAAGAAACTTGCCTTTATCGGTTCCATCAAAGATGAGATTTTAAACACAGAAGAACTTGCGGCAGAAATGATTGCTTTTCTTCAGAAATATTATAGTGGCACGATAAAGGAAAAATACGGAGCAGAGGAAAAAGAAGACCCGTATATTACACTGGCAGGTATTGCAGAAAAAAGACATTGCCTGACCAAAGGGGGAGAACTGGATTACGAAAAGGCGGCCATTCTCTTTGTCGATGATTTTCGAAACGGGAAACTGGGACGTCTGACATTGGAGTTTCCGGAAGAATTTGAATAAGGGGAGAGATTCAGATGGAAAAGGATGAATTAGAAACAAAGAAACAAAGAAATACATGGAAAGAAGTCAGAGAATGGATCGTTTATATCCTGTTGGTTCTTTTGGCTTCCTGGTTTATTGTTACATTTGTCGGTGTGAGGACCGTGGTAGATGGGCAGTCTATGGAGCCGGCACTTCATGACGGAAATAATTTGATCGTAGATAAAATATCTTATCGCTTCCGAGATCCAAAGCGTTTTGAGATTATTGTATTTCCTTATAAATATGAAGAGGACACCTATTATATCAAAAGGATTATCGGACTTCCGGGAGAAACGGTCCAGATAAAAAACGGAGCAGTTTATATTAATGGAGAAAAATTAAAAGAGCACTACGGAGCAGAGCCGATGGAAGAAGAAGGAATCGCAAAGGAACCAATCCACCTTGGAGAGGATGAATACTTTGTCTTGGGAGACAATAGAAACCACAGTTCGGACAGCAGGGATCCAAGTGTAGGGATTTTAAAAAGAGACGACTTGATGGGAAGAGCATGGATTCGAATTTATCCATTTGATGAGATGGGGTTGGTAGTACATGAATAAACGAATTTCCGATATTAGAGAAGAGTTTGAAACAGTAGAAAAAAGTGAATGGACAAATCTGTTTGCCTTATATAATGAAGATAAGAGAACGGGTGTACAGCGTATTTTGGAGTCTTATCGAAAAAAGCTGGAAAAGGAAAAGGCCGAAAGGGAGAGGATTGAAGGAATGCTTTTTTATGAAAAAAAGTATGCCGTTTATTCACACATTTGTGGTATTGACGAGGTGGGACGAGGTCCGCTTGCCGGACCGGTGGTGGCAGCGGCTGTTATTCTTCCGAAGGATGCAAGAATTCTCTATGCAAATGATTCTAAGAAAGTTTCAGAAAAAATGAGAGAACAACTTTATAAAGAAATCATGGAAAAAGCAGAAGCAGTAGGAATCGGTATGAGAAGTCCGCAGAGAATTGATGAGATTAATATTCTACAGGCCACATATGAAGCTATGCGGGAGGCCGTCGGGAAATTGTCCGTAAAGCCGGATTTGCTTCTAAATGATGCGGTTAAAATACCAAATATGCCTGTGCAACAGGTTCCAATCATCAAGGGAGATGCCAAAAGCCTTTCTATAGCCTGTGCAAGTATTGTTGCCAAGGTGACAAGGGATCATCTGATGGAGGAATATGATAAGATCCTTCCTCAGTATGGTTTCGCATCCAATAAAGGTTATGGTTCCTCACAGCATATTGAAGCATTAAAAACATATGGACCAAGTCCGATCCATCGAAACAGTTTTATCAAACATTTCGTATAAAATATGAAGAAAAATAACAGAAAAAAGGGCTTTTCCTATGAGAAAATGGCGGCGGTATACCTGGAAAAAAAGGGATATCAGATCCTGGGACGAAATTTCCGGTGCAGGCAAGGTGAGATTGATCTGATCGCAAAAGAGCAAGATATTCTTGTATTTGCAGAAGTAAAATACAGAGCTGATCTTTCCATGGGAATGCCGGAAGAGGCGGTTGATTTAAAAAAACAAAAAGTGATTTCGAAGTGTGCTCTTGTCTATATGATGCAGAAAAATATTACAGATATGCAGATACGCTTTGATGTGATTGCGATTTTAGGCGGGAAAATCAGACATATTCAGGACGCTTTCGACTATATCGAGTAAATGGAGGATAAGATGGAAAATTGGAAAGTAAAAACGGAAGAAACAATACCGGAATTAAAATACGGAGAAAATAATGTACCATATTTGTCTTATCCTATATTGGAACAGACAGGGGTTGTCCGTCATGGATTTTCCACAAGAGAAGGAGGCGTAAGTGAGGGGATTTTTTCTTCCATGAATCTTAGCTTTTCCAGAGGAGATAATCCCAAAGCAGTAGAAGAAAATTTTAGAAGATTTGCCCGGGCAATCTGTGTGAAGCCGGAAAATATGGTATTTTCAAAACAAACACATACAGCTAATGTACGGAAAGTAACAGAGAAGGATAAAGGAAAAGGTTTTTTGAAACCGACAGATTATGATGATGTGGACGGACTGATCACAAATGTACCCGGAATCTGTCTTGTTACATTTTATGCGGATTGTGTTCCTTTGTTTTTTGTGGATCCGGTCAAAAAAGTAATCGGACTTTCCCATTCCGGATGGAGAGGAACCGTTCGGAAGATTGGACTGGAAACGGTAAAGAAGATGCAGAAAGAATATCAAAGCAGACCGGAAGACATTTTGGCATGCGTGGGACCTTCTATCTGCCAGGATTGTTATGAAGTTAGCAAAGATGTGATAGAAGAATTTAAAACTGCATTTTCAAAAGAAACCTGGGGAAAACTGTTCTATGAAAAAGAAAACAAAAAATATCAGCTAAATCTCTGGAAAGCAAATGAACTGGTTTTTCAAGAGGCAGGAATCCTTCCGGAGCATATGGCTGTTACAAATATTTGTACACAATGTAACAAAAAGAATCTTTATTCACACAGAGCAACCAACGGAAAGCGGGGAAGTCTTGCAGCCTTTTTGGCCTTAAAAGAAGAAAACCGAGGATGATAAAGGAGGAAAGCAATGTTTGCTTTATTGACAGAAGACCTGACCGGGAATATACAGGAAGAGGTAGTGGAAACAACAAGCTTGGCTGTAAAATTTATGGATGAAAACCTTCCGAAATTAATTGATTTTGGGATTGAAGTGCTGATTGCGGTTGTTGTTTTTTTGATCGGAAGGGTTGCCATTAACTGGGTAAGGAAACTTGTAAGGGTTTCTATTGAACGATCAAAAGCGGATAAAGGTGTCATGCAGTTTGTGGATTCCTGTTTAAAGGCAGGGCTTTATGCACTGCTGATTATGACGATCGTAGTCAATTTAGGGGTAGACACGGCATCCATTGCTGCACTTTTGGCTTCCGGAGGTGTAGCCATCGGTCTCGCACTTCAGGGAAGTCTTTCTAATTTTGCAGGAGGAGTGCTGATCCTTTTGCTGCGGCCTTTTGTTGTAGGTGATTATATTATTGAGCATATTAACAAGCAGGAAGGTACGGTAAAAGAAATACAGATTTTTTATACAAAACTTGCCACTGTAGATAATAAAACCATTGTGATCCCCAACGGAACATTGTCTAACAACAGTCTGACAAATGTTACAGCAATGGATTATCGCCGTCTGGATTTTCATGTCAGGATTGGATATGAAGAGAATCTGAAAAAAGCAGAAGAAACACTCCGAAATGTATTGGAAGCAGAGGAAGCGGTAGTGAAGGAACAGGAACATATCGTGTTCGTGGAAGATCTGGCTGAAAGTTATGTTCTGCTTTGTGTTCGCCTATGGCTGAAATCAGAAGAATACTGGACGGCAAAAGCAAGGATTCTGGAAGATGCCAAATTGGCTTTAGATGAAGCAGGAGTCCGGTTTGCAGGACAGAAGATGGAAATACAGATGAAACAATAAATGGGGAGATAAATATGGAAGTTGTATTGAATTTTACATGCTAAAATCAATACAACTTCTTATTTTTTACCAAAAATAATGAAATATATTTGGAAAATTTACAAATTGTATTTAAAGTTATTATGATATATAGTAATTATAGAAAAGGAAACAGTGTATGTAATAACATAGAGGTCTGATATATGCAAAAGAAGTATGAAAAAATCATCAACTGGATTCAAGATGAAATCAGAGGAGGAAAACTTTTACAAGGAAATAAACTTCCCTCAGAAAACTGTATGATGGCTCAGTTTCAAGTTAGCCGCCAGACAGTACGTCGTGCCATGGAGGTTTTAGAAGAAAAAGGAATTGTAGATAGCCGCCAGGGAAGTGGCACATATATAACAGTTAATACTCGGAGGTATACAGGCAGAGAAATTCGTATTGCGGTTATGCTGACATTTGTGGATACATATATTTTCCCAGAATTAATAAAAGGAATCGAAACGGTATTATCTAATGAGGGGTGTACGCTTCAAATTGTGGTAACCAATAATGCTGTAGAAAAGGAAAGAATGATTTTAAAAGATTTCCTGCGTACCCAGTCAGTGGATGGTGTGATTGCAGAAACTGTGAAAAGTGCTTTGCCAAATCCCAATTTAGAATTATATAGAGAATTGGAGAAAAAAGGAATACCAACCTTATTTGTGAACAGCTTTTATAGAGAACTTGATATTCCTCATGTGAGTCTTGATGATAAAAAGGCGGGATATCTGGCTACTAAACATTTGATAGAATGTGGGCATATCCGGATTGGAGGCATTTTTAAAGCTGATGATGGGCAGGGACATTTGAGATATGCAGGATATATACAGGCCATGATGGAAAAGGACATACGGGTACATGGAGAAAATATAATTTGGATTGATTCAGAACAAATGCATGATATGGATGAGGAGAATTTAAAATTTTTAAAACGGATGAAAGACTGCACTGCATGTGTTTGTTATAATGATGAGATTGCATGTAAACTCATAAATGATTTGCGGAAAAAAGGAATTAAGATTCCGAAAAATATATCCGTGGTGGGAATTGATAATTCAGAGATGACAGAATTTTGCCCAGTCCCACTTACTTCGGTACAAAATCCGGTTGAGGATCTTGGAAAGATGGCTGCAGAAAGTATCGTGAGATATATATGCCATCAGGAAAAACCGGAAACAGTAGAATTTGAACCCAAGCTCATAGTGCGTAATTCTGTGCAAATAATTTAAAACATTTCAAGGATACGCAAAGACATAAAACAGCCAGAAATAAAAAGGAGAGGAAGAGATAAAATGTTGGAAGAATTGAAGAAAAAAGTCTATGAAGCGAACATGATGTTGCCCAAATATGACCTGGTAACGTTTACCTGGGGAAATGTAAGTGAAATAGACAGGGAAAGTGGATTATTTGTTATTAAACCTAGCGGAGTTGCATATCATCTGCTTACACCAGATGATATGGTAGTGGTTGATTTGAAAGGAAGAAAGGTAGAAGGAAAATATAATCCGTCTTCGGATACGCCAACGCATGCCATACTTTACAATCGGTTTGGAAATGTAGGAGGTATTGTCCATACTCATTCTTCTTGGGCAACGAGTTGGGCACAGGCAGGAAGAGATATTCCATGTTACGGGACAACCCATGCAGATTATATTTATGGTGAAGTTCCGTGTCTGCGTAATTTAAAAAAAGAAGAAATCGAAGATGGATATGAAAAAAACACAGGTATTTTGATAGCAGATGAGTTTGAAGCCCGTGGAAAAGAGCCGCTATCTGTTCCGGCAGTACTTTGCAAAAATCATGGTGTATTTACATGGGGGAAAGATGCGAGTGAAGCGGTACATAATGCAGTGGTGGTAGAGAAAGTGGCAGAGATGGCGGCAAGATGCGAAATGATTAATCCTGGGGTTGAACCTGCACCTCAAGAACTTCAAGATAAGCATTATTATAGAAAACATGGGGAAAATGCCTATTATGGACAAAGTAACAAAAAAATGTAGTTATATATGGCAGGTGTCATATGAAATGATAAAGATTAGGAGGAAATAATATGCTAAAAAGAAGAGAATATGTATTTTGGTTTTGTACAGGATCACAGGATTTATATGGAGAAGAATGTCTTGCACACGTAGAGGAACATGCAAAGATTATTGTGTCAAAGTTAAATGAATCCAAAATGTTGCCGTATAAAGTAGTATGGAAACCAACATTGATAACAAATGAGATGATTCGAAAGACATTTAATGAAGCAAATATCGATGAGAATTGTGCAGGAGTGATTACCTGGATGCACACATTTTCACCAGCAAAATCATGGATCATTGGTCTTAAGGAATATAGAAAACCATTATTGCATTTACATACACAATTTAATAAAGAAATACCATATGATACGATAGATATGGATTTTATGAATGAAAATCAATCCGCACATGGAGGAAGGGAGTTTGGACATATATTCTCCAGAATGGGGATTGAAAGAAAAGTCGTTGTAGGGTATTGGTTAGACGAAAATGTACAAAAAAAGATAAGTTCTTGGATGCGTACGGCTGTTGGTATAGTTGAGAGTAGTCATGTACGTGTTATGAGAGTTGCAGATAATATGAGAAATGTAGCAGTTACAGACGGAGATAAGGTAGAAGCACAAATTAAATTTGGATGGGAGGTTGATGCATATCCAGTGAACGAAATTACGGAAGCAGTGGAAGCAGTGTCCGAAAGCGATGTAAAAGAACTGGTAGATGAATATTATGATACGTATGAAATTCTAACAGAAGGGAGAGATCCCAAGGAGTTTCGTCGTCATGTGGCTGTACAGGCACAGATTGAAATAGGGTTTGAACGGTTTCTGGAAGAAAAAAACTATCAAGCTATAGTCACTCATTTTGGGGATCTAGGTGGTTTAAAACAACTTCCAGGGCTTGCAATCCAAAGGTTGATGCAGAAAGGGTATGGATTTGGTGCGGAAGGTGATTGGAAGACTGCAGCCATGGTGCGTATTATGAAAATTATGTCAGAGGGAATGGAAGAGGCAAAAGGAACTTCATTTATGGAAGACTATACATATAATTTTGTTTCGGGTAAGGAAGGGATTCTTCAAGCTCATATGTTAGAAGTATGCCCAACGATTGCGGATGGTCCTATCAGTATAAAAGTATGCCCTTTAACAATGGGTGACAGAGAAGATCCAGCAAGATTAGTGTTTACCTCAAAGACAGGACCAGCCATTGCAACATCATTAATTGATCTGGGTGATCGTTTCAGACTTATCATTAATGATGTAGACTGTAAAAAGACCGAAAAACCGATGCCAAAGCTTCCGGTTGCTACAGCATTTTGGACACCTCAGCCAGATTTGATAACAGGTACAGAAGCATGGATTATTTGTGGAGGTGCACATCATACGGCATTTTCATACGATTTAACTTCCGAACAGATGGGTGATTGGGCAGCAGCTATGGGGATTGAAGCAGTTTATATTGATAAGAATACAGAAATTAATCGATTAAAAAATGAGCTTAAATGGAATGAGATGGTATATAGAAAGTGATTTTAAAGAAAAACTATAATAAGGAGTACGAAAAAGGAGGAAGTTCAGGGTGAGAAACAAAGAACAAATCAGAGAATCCATTGAGGCAGGGCGTACTGTTCTGGGAATTGAACTGGGATCTACCAGAATAAAAACTGTTTTAATTGATGAAGAAAAGTCACCAGTAGCCTTTGGGAATTATAGCTGGGAAAACAAATATATAAATCATATTTGGACATATAGCACGGAGGAAATTTGGAAAGGAATTCAGGAGAGCTATGCTGATCTTGTCAGAAATATAAAAGAAAATTATCATGTAAATCTTACTAAACTTGCTGCTATGGGGATAAGTGCTATGATGCATGGTTATCTCGCATTTGATGAGAAAAAAGAGCTTCTTGTTCCATTTCGGACTTGGAGAAATACAATCACAGGGGAAGCAGCTGAAAAATTAACGAAACTATTTGGATATCACATTCCGCAGAGATGGAGTATCGCACATCTGTATCAGGCAATTTTAAATGAGGAAAAGCATGTAAAAGATATCCGTTTTCTTACAACTTTGGCGGGATTCGTACATTGGAAGCTTACGGGGAACAAAGTATTGGGGAGTGGTGATGCGGCCGGAATGTTTCCAGTTGATATCAATACAAAAGATTATAATGACACCATGATAAATGTATTTGACAAATTGATAGCTGAGAGAAACTTTCCATGGAAAATACGCGATTTGTTGCCAAAAGTGCTTGTTGCTGGAGAAAATGCCGGAAATATGACCGAAGAAGGTGCAAGACTGTTGGATCCGACAGGAATGCTGAAAGCTGGGACACCGATGTGTCCGCCGGAAGGAGATGCCGGAACCGGTATGGTTGCAACGAATAGTGTTGCGGTAAGAACGGGAAATGTATCGGCAGGAACAAGTATCTTTGCTATGGTAGTATTGGAAAAAAATTTGACAAAGCCATATGATGCCATAGATTTGGTAACAACTCCGTCAGGCGATTTGGTGGCGATGGTACATTGTAACAACTGTACCTCAGATTTAAATGCATGGGTAGGATTATTTGGTGAATTTGCAGAAAATATTGGAGTGGAAGTGGATACAGAGAAGTTATTTCATACGTTGTATTCCAAAGCGTTAGAAGGAGATCCTGATTGTGGCGGTTTATTGGCATATAATTATTTTTCAGGAGAGCATATTACAGGATTTAATGAAGGACGCCCTCTTTTTGTACGTTCACCGGAAAGCAAATTTAATCTTGCCAATTTTATGAGAGTTCACCTTTATACAGCTTTTGGAGCATTAAAAACCGGTATGGATATTCTTTTGAAAAAAGAAGGGGTTACATTAGACCATATGATGGGTCATGGCGGAATGTTTAAAACAAAAGGTGTTGGACAGAGAATTTTGGCAGGGGCTATCAATACACCGGTATATGTGATGAAAACGGCAGGAGAAGGAGGAGCATGGGGAATTGCACTTCTGGCAGATTATTTAATCAGAAAAAAAGAAAGAGAAAGTCTGACGGATTATCTTGCAAAAGAAGTTTTCCGCGAAGCACAGAGTTTTAGAGTGAATCCTGTTCCTGAAGATGTAAAAGGGTATGAAAAATTTATGGAAAACTATAAAAAAGGACTTACAATCGAAAGAACAGCGGTAGAAACAGGTATATAATGCAATTTTTATAATATATTTCTGCTATAAAAGAATAATAAAAGTAAAAATAAACAAAAACAACCGTTTTTATTTGTAGATTTATCTGAAAAAAAAGAAAAAATAAAGAAAAATATTGACGAATAATAGACAAATGTTATAATAAATATAAGTTTACTTAACGCGTGTAAACTTATATTTTTAACAGTTCAGTTTACACGTGTTAATCAAAGAAAAAATATACGATAGGAGGAGAAATTTATGAAAAAAAGAGCATGGAAACGCACACTTTCAGTAGCAGTTGCAACATCAATGATGATGACGATGTTAATTGGGTGTGGTTCTTCTAAAACGGAGAACGAAGAAAAGAGTAAAGGCGGAAAAACAGAACTCGTTATGTGGACCTTTATGACAAAAGAAAATTCATATGGAAAAGCTTTTTATGATGCGGTAGATGATTTTTCCGAAAAATCGGATAAGTATACTGTGAAAATTGAGCAAATTCCATTTGCACAACTGGTAAGCGAAATTACGGTTGCTGCACAAAGTGACAGCCTTCCTGATATTATACAAGTAGATGGATGCGATCATGCTTCATTTTCAGCAATGGGAATTTTTGCTGATTTAACAGAGAGGGTAGAAAAAGAAATGAAAGATCTGGAATTTTATCCAGGCCCGATGGAGTCTTGCAAATATGACGGAAAAATATATGGTCTTCCGTTAAATGCAAACAATCTTGCGCTGGTTTATAATGTGGATATGTTAAAAGAAGCGGGGTATCAAGAACCGCCAAAAACATGGGAAGAACTAAAAGAATATGCAAAGAAATTAACAACAGACAGCACGTATGGATTTGCGATTAATGCAATTGATGATGAAGGATCTACATATTCATTTATGCCATTTTTATACGAAACGGGAGAAGATTGGAATACACTTGGTGAAGGAGCCGAAAAAGCACTGGGTTTATATCAGGAATTGACAAATAATGGTTCTATGAGCAAAGAAGCCTATGGATGGGGACAAAATGATGCATACGGACAGTTTGTTGCACAGAGAGCGGCAATGTACATTGATGGCAATTGGAGATTGCCTGAATTAGAAAAAGATGCTTCTTTTGAATACGCATTTGCACCAATTCCATCTTATGAAGGAACCAATGCAACTTGCATTGGTGGTGAAAATCTTGCAATTGTAAATAATGAAAATGTAGAGGGATCATGGGAATGTGTAAAGAGTCTTTTTACAAAAGAAATGATGAATGATTATTGTAAAAAATCAGGAATGATTCCGACAGTTAAAACATTTGCAATGGAAGATGAGTATTTTACAGAAGATCCTATTATGAAAGTTTTTGTAGAAAACATGGAAGTGGCAAAAACAAGAGGACCATCTCCGGTTTGGCCACAGATTTCACAGGTTTTGCGTGATATGATTCAGGAAGTAGGAACGGGAGTAAGTCCTGAAGATGCAGTAAAAAAAGGTACAGAAAAAATGCAGGAATATATGGAAAAATAAAGATTAAATTGTAAAAACGACAAGATATTGTATTTGTGAAGAAAAAAGATACTGCAAAATACAGAATCCTTGTATTTTACAGTATCTTTTCTGTTGAAATGAGGTGTGTCATGAAAGATATAAAGAAACAACATAAAAGATTATCAAATGAAAAAGTAGGATATCTTTATGTAATGCCAGCTGTTATTTTTATTATTATTTTTGTAGTTTATCCAATCGGTTATAATTTGTTGATCAGTTTACAAAAATATGACATTTCAACGTTTCAGAATGGCTTGAAAGAATTTATAGGGTTGGCAAATTATAAATCTATTTTTTCGGATGAATTGTTTCTAAAATCAGTATCAAACACATTTTTATTTACTATCGTATGTATTGTGTTTCAATTGGGAATAGGATTTTTTTTAGCTCTATTTTTTAATAAAAAATTCCCAGGGGCAAATTTTACAAGTGGACTTACATTGATTGCATGGGTAATGCCGATGCTGGTTATAGGTATTATATGGAAATGGCTTTGGGCAAGCGATTCTGGTGTTATAAATTATTTTTTACAAAATATAAATTTGATTGATCAGCCAATACAATGGTTGAATGATCCAAAATGGGCGATGATAGCAATTATTATTACGAATATATGGGTAGGCATACCATTTAACATGTTACTTGTTTTAACCGGGATGACGACAATTTCGGATGATATATATGAAGCTGCTACTATCGATGGTGCAACGAAAAGTCAAAGTTTACGTTATATAACACTTCCTCTTTTAAAACCTACTATGGTTAGTGCAATTACAATCGGTTTTATATATACATTTAAGGCATATGACTTGATTGTAGGAATGACGCAAGGCGGACCAAATCATGCGACAGAGATGATATCAACATTAATATATCAAGAAAATTTTACGACATTTGATTTTGGAAAAGGTAGTGCAATGGCAAATGTATATTTCTTGATTATTTTTGTAGTTGCCATTTTTTATTCAAAATTGGTTATGAAGGAGGAAGAATAAAATGAAAAGAAAACATAAGCAGAATAAACGAAAATATTTATGTACAATCTTTGCTGTTTTATTTACGTTAATTTATTTATTCCCTCTTTATTGGATGGTAATCACATCCTTTAAGACCAAGGAAGAAATCTTTAGCTCCATTCCAACTTTTTGGCCGGAACATATTTCACTTGATGCATACATAACACAATTTACTGTACACGATGGAATTTCCATGTTTTCGTATTTAAAAAATAGCTTTATCATTGCCGTAGGGGCAACATTGATTTCAACAACACTTGCAATGTTTGCAGCATATGGGTTGGCAAGATATCGTATGAAAAGAAAACGTCTTTTGATTTTGGTTTTAACGGTAACACAAATGCTGCCAATGGTTATGTTTCTTGCACCGATGTTGCAAACATTTAATAAGTTGGGGATTACGGGAACCTACTTTTCGGTAATTCTTTTTGACGCATTATTTTCCATACCAATGTCCATTATTATTTTGCGGCCCTATTTTATCGCAATACCGAAAGAATTGGAAGAAGCAGCAATTGTAGATGGCTGTAATCGATTTAATTGTTTTTACAAAGTGATTCTTCCAAATGCTTATCCAGGTATTTTTGCATGTGCAGCATTTGCTTTTATGGCAGCATGGGGAGATTTGATGGCATCTATGACATTTTTATCAGATGGAGAAAAGCTTCCAATGACTGTGATGATGTATAAATCAATGGGACGTTATGGTGTAAATTGGAATAGTTTAATGGCTACTGCCACTATGGTTATTATACCAATCATTATATTGTTTTTGATCATGAGGAAATCTTTGGTATCTGGTTTGACAAGTGGATCTGTAAAAGGGTAGTTGTAAAAGTTGGAGGAAGATAGTTATGGGAAAAACAGCTGAAATGATAATAGAAGATGATATCAAAAAAGTTTATCTTGGTAATTTAAATACAGTAGAATTCGATTTGAAATTACCGGCAAAAGGTGAAAATGGAAGTACAATTACTTGGTGTTCTGATAATGAGCTTTTTTTAAAAAACAATGGAAAAGTAACAAGGCCTGTTTGTGGAATAGGAGACAGAATTGTTCATTTAAAAGGCATTTTCAAATACAGGGGAATTGTAAAAGAACATATTTATGATGTGCATATTTTGGAGGAACAGGCAAAAATAAAAATGAAAGAAGTCCTTCCGATAAAAAGAAGAGTACCTACAAAAACATTAGTAGTATTGCCACAAGCCGTAGTAGTAAAAGCAGATAATGGTCATTTGTTTTCAAGAAGAGTAGAGTGGGAAGGAGGAAATGAACAGTCTTTTAAGGAAAATAAAGTATATATTTTAGAGGGATATATAAAGAGTGAACAATTAAAAGCTACAATCGAAATAGAAGCTATGGAAAATTTTCGAGAAGAAATAAAGAAAACCAGTCCTGAGCTGAATGCTTTTGATAATGGAGAAACAAAACTTTTAAAGAACAGTCCGTTTTATGAAGCGATGCAAAGGGATTTTAAGTATCTGATAAATATAGATGATGATCAGATGTTATATAATTTCCGAAAAGCATCAAATCGTTCTACTCTCGGAGCTGCGGCAATGATGGGATGGGATTCTCCTGAGTGTATGCTCAGAGGACATACTACGGGACATTATATGTCTGCGTTGTCACTTTGTTACCGGGAAACAAAAAATGAAAAAATAAAGGAAAAATTACATTATGTAATTAAAGAACTTGGAAAATGTCAAAATGAATTTGCTAAAAAGGAAGGGTTCCATGAGGGGTATATTGGAGGATATTCAGAAGAACAGTTTGATTTGCTAGAAAAAGGTGAAAAATATCCTAATATTTGGGCTCCTTACTATACACTGCATAAAATATTAACAGGCTTTATTGATGCATATTGTTATGCCGGAGAAGGAGAAGCTCTGGAAATTGCAAAAAAAGTGGGAAACTGGATATATAAAAGATTATCAAAACTGTCGAAAGATAGGCGAGAATCCATGTGGGATACATACATAGCCGGAGAATTCGGCGGTATGAACGAAGCAATGGTACGTCTTTATAAGTTGACAGGAGAAAAAAGATTTTTAGAAACAGCAAAAATGTTTGATAATGACAAACTTTTTGTTCCAATGGAAGAAGAAAAAGATGTATTAGAAGGATTTCATGCCAATCAACATATTCCACAGGTGATAGGTTGTATGGAATTATTTAGGGAAACGGGAGAAAAACGATATTACCACATAGCACAATATTTTTGGAAAATTGTAACAGAATATCATAGATTTGTGAATGGAGGGGTTGGCGATGTGGAGATGTTTTTTGGGCCAAATGAGGAATCCAGGCATTTAACAAAAGATACAGCGGAATATTGTGTTTCATATAATATGCTAAAATTGACAAAAGAGTTATATGAGTATGATTTAGATGTAAAATATATGGACTATTATGAACGAACAATGTTTAACCATATCCTTCCGGGATTTACTCATGAAACAAATGGTGAAACGACCTATTTTTATCCGTTATCCCCAGGCTCATTTAAAGATTCCAAAATCATCAATTCCTGTTGTCACGGAACGGGAATGGAAAGCCAGATGAAATATACAGAATCTATTTACTATCATAGAGGCGATGATGTTTATATCAACTTGTTCTTAAACTCAGAAATGGAGTGGAAAGAAAGAAATTTAAAAATCCGACAGGAGGTTGATCAAAATAATCCTGGAAAGATTGAACTTACCATTACGGGAGGGGAAGGTTGCAAAGTAAAAGTTAGGAAACCGTATTGGTGCAAAACATATAAAATAAAGGTAAATAATGGAAATTCTATTGCAAATGATGAATCAGATGGTTATATTAGTATTCAAAGAACAGGGACAAGAGATGTCGTAGAACTTCTATTTTCCTGTGAATTGAGAATAGAAGTTACCACTGACAGTAAAAAAACAGCATCATTGGCATATGGACCATATATCCTTGCAGCGATATCAGATGAACAATCTTATTTGGAGTTTCCGGAAGAAGAATTATTAAAGAATATAAAAAGGGATACAGATGCGGATATTGCATTCCGAACAGACATCTTAGGTAAAAAGATTGTGTGGAAGCCGCTGAAGGGAGTACGAAAAGAAAAACATCATGTCTACTGGAAAATCAAGTAAGGAAAAGTAGGGATTAAAAGATGGATGATAACGGAAAGAAAAAAATGACCTTAAATGATCTGGCTGCAGAATTGCATGTATCAAGAACGACATTATACAATATTATGCATCAGAAAGGCTCTTTTTCCGAAGAAACAAAAGAACGGGTATATAAGGCTTTGGAAGCTTATGATTTTCGTCTAAATAACCATGCTAGAAATCTTGCCAAACGCAAAGAATATAAAATAGCATTTATTGGTTTTTATTCCACGAGATTTGGATATTTTTTTGATGAGGTTCAAGCAGGGATAAAAAAAGCCGTAGAAGAATATGAAGATGATGGACTTCAGATTTTCACAGCTTATTCGGATCGTGAAGAACCAGAAAAACAGATAGAAGATTTGCAACGTCTGGAAGAAGCGGGAATTGAAAACTTTATTATTTTTAGTTATCATTACGAAGAGATTTATTTACATATCGAAAAATTAATAAAAAAAGGTAGAAATGTAATTCTCTTTTCTCGTAGAATTCCAGGAATTTGTCCGATGTGCAGTGTGGGCTGCAACGATTATTTAAGCGGGCAACTGATGGCAGAACTTTTATTAAAATGTGCAGGTAAAAAAAGCAGAGTACAATTGTTGGTAAGCGAACACAATCATAGAGATAAGCTGGTTGTGGGAGAACGATTAAAAGGATTTTGGGATGCAATAAAGTATAACCCCAAACAATTTCAATTTCTGAATCCGGCATGGACGTCACCGGTGCCGGAAGACGAAAAAAGTGAAATAAGAAAAGTGCTCAGTGAACAAAAACCGGATGTGATTTTGGATTTTGTGTGCAATTTACAGGTGGCGGCTGAATATTTAAAAGAACATGGGAAAGGAGAAACACTGCTTTTGGGATATGATGTGTATCCGGAGATAGTGCCTTATATTAAAGATTCTACAATTGATGCTGTCATCTATCAAGATCTTCCAGAACAAAGTTATAAAGCGATTGAATTGATGTTTGATTATATCTGTTACGGAAAACATCCAAAACAAGAAGACTATTATCTGCCTTTAAATGTTGTGTTCGCAAGTAATTGTGAATATTTTGAAAAATTTTAAGATACCATTTGAAATGTTTTCTTAAAGTGAGGTGTGATATATGTTTTTTAAAGTGTTAAAAAACAAAATTACATGGACATATAGAGGGGAGGAGGTATTGGTAGAAGGAATCGGGTCAGAATCCATAAGGGTACGGGCTGCATACAAAAAAGCTGTTGATGAAAATAGGAATTATAACATTTTACCTGTGCCAACTAAAGATATTTATATAATGATACAAAATGTTGATGGAATCCAATATGATAATATAAATCAGCAAACATTTTATGTTTCAAATGCACAATATGCTAAAGTAAAAAATGGAAAAATGGAGGCGGTTATTGATCGAAGAGGTGCCATTACCTTTTTGTATAATGAAAAGATTATTTTAGATGAAGATTGGATTGATGAATATTGTGGGATGCCGCCGTTTCAAAAGGCACGTGAATATCGGTTTTCAGGAGGAGACTACTATCAGATTAATGTTTATTTCAAGCCAAAATGGAAGGAACATATTTACGGAATGGGTCAGGAAAATACAGGATGTTTTGATTTACAGGGATGCACAATTGATTTATGCCAAAAGAATACAAAGTGCACCATACCATTTTATATGTCTTCCTATGGTTACGGATTTTTATGGAATAACCCTGCAGTCGGACGAGCTGAATTTGTAAAAAATCGCATTATGTGGGAAGCAAAGTTGTGTAAACAACTGGACTATTTTGTTATTGGTGGCGGCAATCCCTCTGAAGTAATGAAAAACTATACGGAATTAACAGGACGTATTCCGGATTATCCCAAATGGATTTTAGGACTTTGGCAAAGTAAATTACGCTATCGTAGCCAAGAAGAAGTATTAAATGTTGCAAGAGAGTACATAAGAAGAAAAATTTCGTTATCTGTTTTGGTAATAGATTATTTTCATTGGCCTAATCAGGGCGATTGGCGATTTGATGATCGATTTTTCCCGAAACCAGATAAAATGGTGGAAGAATTAAAAAACTATGGAATTCACCTAATGGTTTCTATATGGCCCACAGTAGATCCAAGAAGTGAAAATTATACGATATTAGAGGAAAAAGGATTATTGGTTTCTTCTGTAAAAGGTCCAGATATACTTTTTATGTGCAGAGGGCCGGAAACGTATTTGGACATTACAAATCCGGAAGCTGGGGAATTTTTATATGAAAAAATCAAACAAAATTATATCGATAAAGGAATCACGTCATTCTGGTTAGACGAAGCAGAACCGGAAATTTACCCATACGATTATGAAAATATACAGATGAGGATGGGGAACGGACTGGAAGCATCCTGTTATTATCCATATGCGTATAATAAAAATGTAGAAATTGAATTAAAAAAGCATGGCATTTGGAATAAGAAAAATATAAACGAGCAAGATGGGATTATATTAGTGAGGTCGGGGTGGATTGGTTCACAAAGGTTACGTTCTGTTATATGGTCGGGAGATGTACCGTCAACTTTTGAAAGCCTTCGTAAGCAATTGATAGCCGGATTACAAATGGCTGTGTGCGGGATCACTTTCTGGACAACCGATATTGGAGGGTTTTATGGGGGAAACCCAGAAGATAAGGAGTTTAGAGAATTGATGGTAAGATGGTTTCAATTCGGAGTCTTTTGTCCTGTTTTACGAATGCATGGCTATCGAAGACCGTATAAGGAACATGGAAATATGAATGATATGTCGGGAGAATGTAATACCGGTAGTGGAAATGAGTTATGGAGTTTTGGACCGGAAGTATATGAAATTATGGTTCGTTATATAAAAATAAGAGAAAGGCTTATTCCGTATATAGAATCTTGTTTGAAAATATCAAAAAATTCAGGTTTGCCTGTTATGCGACCGTTGTTTTTCGATTATCCAGAAGATGAAAAAGTCTATAGCATATCGGATGAATATATGTTTGGACATGAATTACTAGTTGCTCCAATTTTAGAATATGGAATATCAGAAAGGGAAGTTTATTTACCTAAAGGGATGGACTGGATTGATAAATTTTCAAAAAAATTCTATAAAGGGGGAGGAACATATAAAATACAGGCACCGATAGATGTAATACCGGTTTTTCAAAAGATACAGTAGAGTTTGTTGATAAAAAACGGGGTGTAAAATCAGAAAGGATTGAATCCAAATCAATATTTGGGCTCAATCCTTTTGTCATCTTTTATTCTAAAGAAAAAGTCTGATAAATTTCTCCTTCCAATGTTTTCCATTGAAAAACACCATCTTCCAAAGTCATGTAACTGTGATGGCTGTTTTCTTTTGGGATGGATACAGATCCCGGATTCAGATAAGTGAAAGTATTTGTTTCGGTACATGCCGGGATATGAGTATGTCCGTGAAGAAGAATGTCTCCTTTGTGAAGTTTTGGAGGGGTGGAGAGATTAAACTGATGACCATGTGTCATAAAAATCAGATGTTCTTTTTGGGATAACAGGCAGTATTCAGAAAGAACCGGGAAATCCAGTACCATCTGATCTACTTCGGTATCACAGTTTCCTCTTACACAAAAAATGCGGTCTGCCAGAGGATTCAAAAGTGCAATCACTTCTTTTGGGGCATACTCTTTCGGAAGATCATTGCGTGGCCCGTGATAGAGAATATCACCAAGAAGGAACATACGATCTGCTCCTTCCCGTTGGAATGCGTCCAGCATTTTTTTACAGTAATAGGAAGATCCGTGAATGTCGGATGCAATAAAATATTTCATTTTGATTCAACTCCTTTTCGAAAAAAGTGTATCATAACATTAGGAAATACTCAATAGAAGAAAGAGGATTCTTGTTTGACAATGAAAGAAACCATCCTATATAATAGAAAAAAGAAAATTTCAGAAAGATGAAAGTGAAAGGGAGAAAATTATGCGTGTAATAGCAGGAAGCGCAAGACGTTTACAGTTAAAGACAATAGAAGGACAGGATACAAGACCGACAACGGACAGGATTAAGGAAACATTATTTAACATGATCGCACCCTATCTGTCGGACTGCCGGTTTCTTGATCTGTTCAGCGGAAGCGGAGCCATCGGGATTGAAGCTTTGAGCAGAGGAGCCAAAAAAGCATATTTTGTAGAAAACAATCCAAAGGCTATGGCGTGTATCAAAGAAAATCTGATTCATACCAGACTGTCAGACCGTGGCATTACGATGCAGACAGATGCTTTAAGCGCCCTTGCCAGACTGGAAAGGGAAGAACCGTTCGATTATATTTTTATGGATCCACCTTATCAGGCACAGGCAGAGTATCAGGTACTGGAATATCTCAGAAATTCCCATGTTGTGAACGCAGATACAACGATCATTATTGAAGCCTCTTTAAAAACAGATTTCTCATATCTGGAAGAAATGGGATATGTTTTGATCAAAGAAAAGAAATATAAAACCAATAAGCATCTTTTTATCAAAATTGATTGAGTTCTGTAATAGAACGTGCTAAAATATCTAAGAGAATGACAGGATTTGTCGAAACGTGAAGAAGGAGAGTGTAAGATATGAGCAGCCGTATGGAACAAATCATTGATGAAATTGAGGAATATATAGATAGCTGTAAGTTTCAACCGTTATCCACTACAAAGATTATCGTAAATAAGGATCAGATTGACGAGCTTTTAAGAGAACTCAGAATGAAGACTCCGGAAGAAATTAAAAAATATCAGAAAATCATTGATAATAAGGATGCCATCCTTGCAGATGCCCAGGCTAAGGCAGACGGCATGATCCAGGAAGCAAAAGCAAAGACAGAAGAACTTGTCAGTGACCACGAGATTATGCAGCAGGCATACTCCCAGGCGGATGAGATTGTAATGGCAGCTACGGAGCAGGCCCAGCAGATCATGGACAATGCAACAAGAGATGCCAACGATATCCGAATCGGGGCAATGCAGTATGCAGATGATCTGATGGCAAAAGCAGAAGATGTAATCGGAACTGCTTTGGACAATTATACTACAAGATATGATAATCTTGTAAATTCTCTTCAAGCAAGCTACGATGCAGTTCGTGCTGACCGTGAAGAACTTCAGATTCCGGAAAAATCCGACGAAGGACTGGAGAAAGAATTTGCGGCAGCAGAACAATAGTTACGGGAACATTGTAATGATATAACCGTAGGAGAGAAAACTGGTTGCCAGTGCGGCGGCCAGTTTTTCCATTATATACGGAAGGGTTTTTAGTCCGCTTCCGGAAAGCATACACTGCGTCTGGGCGGCGGAACAAAATCCGCCAAATGCACAAAGGCCCATAATAAAAGCATATTTTACAGGAAAAGAAAGGTTGCCATGGCCGATCATGGTCACCCCGTTTGTAATCTCCAGAAAAGGAAGGATTCCTTGTGTCCACCAATGAGAAGAAACCGGGAGAGCATCTGCCAGGGTAAGAAGAACGGAAAACAGGATGATGTATCCCCCTACTTTTGTGATGGTTTCGAATCCATCCATAATGGAATCATCTATGACAGTAAGAGAAAACTGATTCGTATCAGAAGGAAAACCGGAGGAAACCATGAACCGGTTTTCCTTTTTTATGGAGTAAATATGACGGAAAAGAAAACTGAGTAAAAGCGGTACACATAAAAAAATCAGCATGGATGGTACCACAAGGGATGGTTTTCCAATGGTATGGCAGATGACAAAACTGACCATAAATCCGGGACTTGTGTTATTACAAAAAGATAGAAGATAGGAACCTTCAGACAGAGAAATACGCTTCTGCTTTACAAGATCGGCAGTTACCTTTGCACCCATCGGATATCCGCACAAAAATCCGGCCAAAACGGCGAAACATCCATTTTGGCTGACATGAAGGAGAGGACCGAAGAAAGGATGGAGAAAGCGGGAAATATGGCAGACGATATTTGTCTTCAACATGACATTTATAATCACCAAAAAAGGAAGAAGCGTAGGGAGAACCGTGTAAAACCACAGCATCAGTCCATCTTGTGCTCCTTTAAATACAAGGTCCGGTGTAGATAACATAAAAAAGAACAAAAAAATGGTAAATATGACAAAAATAAAACGATTCAAGATAAATCCTTTGGTAAAAACATTCAATAAATTTTATGGAAATACTGGTGATTTTAGAAGTGATGTGCTATAATAATTTTAGCTTTTGAGCAAATTGTACTATTGAAAGGAAGACGAGAAGATGGCAGTATTGGAACAATTAGAACCAAAAAAAGTATTTCAGATTTTTGAAGAACTTTCCTCTGTTCCAAGAGGAACTTTCTACGATGAGAAGATCAGCAACTGGTGTGTTGAATTTGCAAAACAAAGAAATCTTGAGTACATTCAGGATGAAGCAGGTAATGTGATCATCAAAAAGCCTGGTACACCGGGATATGAGAATTCCGAGCCGGTTATTATCCAGGGACATATGGATATGGTATGTGAAAAGGTAGAAGGTTCAGAACATGATTTCGAAAAGGATCCTCTTGATCTTTACATAGAGGATGGATACATCAAAGCAAGAGGAACAACACTTGGCGGTGATGACGGAATTGCGATGGCATATGGACTTGCAATTCTTGATAGTGACGATATTCCGCATCCTCCGATCGAAGTAGTGATCACTGTTGATGAAGAAATCGGTATGGGCGGTGCCAATGCGATTGATATGGCAAATGTTAAAGGAAACATTTTGTTAAATATCGATGGTGAAGTAGAAGGAACGATTCTCGCAGGCTGTGCAGGCGGTGTTCTTGAAACGTTGAAAATTTCAGTAGACAGAGAAGAACAGAGCGGCTGTGTAGCTGATATTACAATCAAAGGACTTCGAGGCGGACATTCCGGATCTCAGATTCACGAACAGAGAGGAAATGCCAATAAGATTATGGCAAGGATTTTGAATCGTTTGAATCAGGAAACAGACATTTATCTGGTATCCGTAAATGGTGGTACAAAAGACAATGTTATTGCGGCAACAGCGACAGCAAAAATCGTGGCAAAGGATGCAGCAAAAGCAGAAAAGATCGTAACAGAACTGACAGAAGTACTGAAAAATGAATTTGGAAAAGACGAACCGGATTTAGAAATCAGATTTGCAGGTGCAGAAGGAACAGAATGTGCATGTACAAAAGAAGCTACAGACAGAGTAATCTTTGGTTTGCTTGCAACACCGTATGGCGTACAGGGATTAAGCAGAGATCTTCCGGGTGTGGTGGAAACATCGTTGAATCTTGGCATCGTAAAAAGTGAAACAGATCAGATCTGCTTGATGTATTATTTGAGAAGCAGTGTAAATTCTCAGATGGAAGAACTGAAAGCAATCTTCCGCACATGGGCGAAAATGTTAAAAGCAGAACATGAAGAAAGCGGAGAATATCCGGCATGGATGTATGAAAGAGATTCCAAGATCAGACCTTTGATGGCAGAAACATATAAAGAGCTGACAGGAAAAGATCCGATTATTTCCACTGTTCATGCAGGTCTTGAATGTGGACTGCTTTCTGCAAAGAAACCGGGACTTGACTGTGTATCTTTCGGACCTGACATTCCGGACGTTCATTCTGTAAAAGAAAGACTGAACATTGAATCTACGGCAAGAACATGGGAACTGATAAAGGCAGTTCTTGCAAAATTAAAATAAAAGAAAAATGAAGCATAGCACCCTGGCAGCAACAGGAACAATATTCACGGAGCTGTCAGGGTGCTTTTGTGATATTTGGGGATTTTTTATCATAAAGTAAAAAAAAGTCCGGATGGTCTGAAATGAACGCAAAAAGGAAACTGATCGGAAAAATGCCTGTGATTTTTATACTGCTTCTTGTCTTGGATGGAGCTGCCATACCCAAACTGATAAATGATGCAGCGTTTTTCAGTATGGATAAAAATACAAAAAAAAGCAGTATGTTCCGGGAACAACAGTTAACGGAAGAGTTGGTGCGATATATGCAAAAAGGGAAAGAACCGGCCAGGGAAGCCGGAATCTATCTGTTGGAAAAAAATATGAGAAACCATATGATGAGCCCTCCGTTTTCTGAGAAAAAATTTCTGGATTTGGAGCAACAGTGGAACAAAAATCCATGTTATACGGATTACAAAGCGTCGTGCGAAAGTATTTGGAGCGATGTGGAATATTTCCCGGTCATGTTCTCGTCTACGGACGATACTCTTACTGTCAGTTATGAAGACAGCTGGATGAATGAACGGACTTACGGAGGAAAACGGGGACATGAAGGAACGGATATCATGGCGTCCCAAAATGAAAGAGGACTTTATCCTGTTGTAAGTATGACGGACGGAACGGTCACAAGCCGGGGATGGCTTCCGAAAGGTGGATGGAGGATCGGGATTACGTCAGAACACGGCGGTTATTTTTATTATGCACATCTGGACTCTTATGGAGATGCGAAAATAGGAGATAAGGTAGAAGCAGGGGATATTATCGGATATATGGGGGATAGCGGATATGGAGAAAAAGGAACGGTAGGAAAGTTTCCGGTTCATTTACATCTGGGAATTTATCTGGAAGAACCGGGAGAAGAAATCAGCATTAATCCATACTGGATATTAAAATATATAGAAAATTCAAAATTAAAATGCTCCTATTCGTAGAGAAATTGACGAACTTATGTTATACTGACTCTGTATGCGAAAGGAGAAATTATGGAATTACCAAAAGCATTTGAAGAAAAGATGAGAACCCTTTTAGGAGAAGAGTTTGAAGAGTATGCAGCCTGTTATGAAGAACCTAGATATTATGGACTGCGTGTCAATACAGCAAAAATCAGTGTAGAAGAGTTTAAGAAGATTTGTCCGTTTGAAATTACACCGGTACCGTGGATTGAGAATGGATTTTATTACAATGGGGAAAAGGATTCCCCCGCAAAGCATCCGTATTATTTTGCCGGACTTTACTATCTTCAGGAGCCAAGTGCCATGACACCTGCCAACCGTCTGGAAATCAGACCGGGGGACAAAGTACTGGATGTTTGTGCGGCTCCGGGAGGAAAGGCAACGGAGCTTGGGGCAAAATTAAAAGGACAGGGAGTGTTGATAGCCAACGATATCAGTAACTCCAGAGCCAAAGGACTTTTGAAAAATCTGGAACTGTTCGGAATTGGGAACATGCTTGTATTAAGTGAAGAACCGGGAAAGCTGACGGGATATTTCCACGAATATTTTGATAAAATTTTAATTGATGCACCATGTTCAGGGGAAGGAATGTTCCGCAAGGATAAAAAGATGATGAAAGCGTGGGAAGAGCATGGACCGGAGTTTTTCTCAAAACTGCAGAGAAGCATAATTACGCAGGCAGCAGAGATGCTCAAACCGGGAGGAATGATCCTGTATTCCACCTGTACGTTTGACCCACTGGAAAACGAAGGAACTGTTTCCTACCTGCTTTCCGAATATCCGGAATTTCAGATCCGTGATATTCTGCCGTATAAAGGATTTAGAACAGGACGCCCGGACTGTTCCCCAAAGGGAGAAAGGGATTTGGAAAAGACGGTGCGTATTTTCCCGCATCACATGAAAGGGGAAGGACATTATCTTGCACTGTTGCAAAAAGGAGAACCATTGCCGGAAGGAGGGCGTTCCTTTAACGGCAGTAAAAAGACAGAAGGAGGAAACGTCCCATTACCGGAAGAACTAAAAGAATTTCTAAAGGATGTGAAAAGAGAATTTAACAGTTCTGCTTTTGATATCCGAAAAGAAAAGGTTTACTATATGCCGCAAGGTCTTCCAAAGCTTGCCGGAATCCGGTTTTTAAGAAGTGGATTGTTGATCGGAGAGGTGAAGAAAGGAAGATTTGAACCAAGTCAGGCTCTTGCCATGAACTTGAAAAAGGAAGAGTATAAAAAGACGATTAATCTGTGTGTGGAAGATGAACGTGTGATCAAATACTTAAAGGGGGAAACTCTGATGGTAGATGATTTGGTCACAGAAAAGGAAAAAGGCTGGTATCTTGTATGTGTGGACGGCTATCCTCTTGGATTTGGAAAGCTTTCCAGAGGCACATTGAAAAACAAATACCTGCCGGGATGGAGATGGCAGTCATAATGATGAGATTAGATAAATTCCTTGTGGAAATGGAAGCGGGAAGCCGGTCCGAAGTAAAAAAACAGATCAGTAAAGGAATGGTAACGGTAAATGGAAAGATTGTTTCCAGACCGGAAACCAAAATTGATGAATCCGGAGCAGTGGTTGTCTGTGCAGGAAAGTGTTATACTTATACAAAATATGTATATTATATGTTGCATAAGCCGGCAGGAGTCGTGTCTGCCACGGAAGATAAAAAGGAAAAGACCGTTCTGGAACTGATACCGGATAAGAAAAGAGGAGATATCTTTCCTGTGGGACGTTTGGATAAAGATACGGAAGGATTGTTGTTTTTGACGAATGACGGACAACTTGCCCATCAGCTTTTATCTCCGAAAAAGCATGTAGATAAAACATATGAAGCAAATATCCGTGGGATTGTGACAGAGGAAGATATAAAAAAATTTGCAGAAGGCCTGGATATCGGTGATGAGAAGCCGACTCTTCCTGCAAAACTTCAGATCTTGCATACGGACACGAAGGCAGAGTGTTCTTTTGTTTCCATTGTGATCCGGGAAGGACGCTTTCATCAGATCAAACGAATGTTTGAGGCTGTCGGGAAAGAAGTGCTTTATTTAAAGAGAGTAGGTATGGGAAGCCTTGTACTGGACAAACAACTGGAAAAGGGACATTATCGGGAACTGACAGAAGAAGAAGTGAAAGAATTATATAAAAAGCAGGGAGGAAACAATGAAAGCCATCATTTTTGATATGGATGGAACCTTGATCGATTCTATGTGGATCTGGCCGGAAATCGATGAATATTATGTAAAAAAATATAATCTTAGCCTTCCGGAGGATTTCCATAAGGCAATCGAAGGGAAAGGGTATCGTGAAACAGCACAATATTTTGCAGAGGTACTTGGAGTACCAAAATCCGTGGAAAGCATCATGAAGGAATGGACCACCCTTGCTTACCGAAAATATACAGAAGAGGTACGGTTAAAACCGGGAGCGGACCGGTTGCTTGCATATGGAAAGGAAAAGGGGATTCTGTTCGGGATTGCAACAAGCAACGGAAGAGAACTGGTAGAAGCGGTTTTAAAAGCACTCCATATCCGAGATTATTTTTCTTCCGTGCGGACATCCTGTGAAGTAAAAGCCGGAAAACCAAGCCCTGATGTATACTTGAAAGTGGCAGAAGACCTTAAGGTAGATCCAAAAGACTGCCTTGTTTTTGAAGATGTACCGATGGGGATTCTGGCAGGAAAGAGGGCAGGAATGCGTGTAGGTGCCATATATGATGCTTTTTCCGAAAAACAGGATGAAGAAAAGAAAAAACTTGCTGATTTTTATATCCGGGATTTCCTGGATATGATGGAAAAGATAAATGGGGAAGAGAAGAATGAATAATGGATTTTTACCAATTACCAGAGAAGAAATGCAAAACCGGGGATGGGATCAGGTAGATTTCGTCTATGTCAGCGGTGATGCGTATGTAGACCACCCTTCCTTTGGACATGCCATCATTACCCGCCTTTTGGAAGCACATGGGTATCGGGTGGGAGTGATTGCACAACCGGACTGGAAAGACGAAGAAAGTGTTACGGTGTTTGGAGAGCCAAGGCTGGGATTTCTTGTGTCGGCCGGAAATATGGATTCCATGGTCAATCATTACAGTGTTTCAAAAAAACGTCGGAAAACAGATGCCTATACACCGGGTGGAGTGATGGGAAAGCGTCCCGACTATGCATGTGTGGTTTATGGAAACCTGATTCGCCGGACTTATAAAAAAACACCAATCATTTTAGGAGGGATCGAAGCAAGCCTCAGACGGCTGGCCCATTATGATTACTGGTCAGATAAAATGAAGCGTTCCGTCCTTCTGGATTCGGGAGCAGATTTGATTTCCTATGGAATGGGCGAGCGTTCTATCGTAGAAATCGCAGATGCACTAAACGCGGGAATTGCCGTGGAAGATATTACATATATCGACGGAACGGTATGTAAGATCAAAGATAAAGATATCGCATACGATGCAATCGAACTGCCGTCTTATCAGGACCTTGTAAAAGATAAATTTAGCTATGCCGGAAGTTTTTATACACAATATTGTAATACGGATCCGTTTTCGGCTCATCGGTTGATCGAACCTTATTCGGATCATCTGTATCTGCTTCAGAATCCTCCGGCGAAGCCGTTAAGCACAGCGGAGATGGACGATGTGTATGCACTTCCGTATGAGAGAACCTATCATCCGGTTTATGAAAAGGAGGGAGGAATTCCTGCTATTTCCGAAGTGAAGTTCAGTCTGATCAGTAACAGAGGATGCTTTGGTGGGTGCAGTTTCTGTGCACTGACGTTCCATCAGGGGAGGATCATACAAACAAGAAGCCATGAATCTTTGATCGGCGAGGCAAAGATGCTGACCGAAGAGCCGGATTTTAAAGGATATATCCACGATGTGGGAGGACCGACAGCCAATTTCCGTTTCCCGGCATGTGAAAAACAGCTGACACATGGGGCATGTACACACAGGCAGTGTCTGTTCCCGAAACCGTGTAAAAACTTGAAAGTTGATCATAAAGATTACTTGAAATTGCTCCGCAGCTTAAGGGAACTTCCAAAAGTAAAAAAAGTATTTATCCGTTCCGGAATCCGATTCGATTATGTGATGGCGGACAAGGACGATACTTTTATGAGAGAACTTTGTAAGTATCATGTCAGTGGCCAGCTGAAAGTTGCACCGGAACACATTGCGGATCCGGTTCTTCAGATGATGGGGAAACCGGAAAATGCAGTATATCAGGAATTTACAAAAAAATATAAAAAGATCAATGAACAGCTTGGAATGAAACAGTATCTTGTTCCGTATCTGATGTCTTCTCATCCGGGCTCTACGTTAAAAGAAGCCATTGCTCTTGCGGAATACCTAAGAGATCTTGGATATATGCCGGAACAGGTACAGGACTTTTATCCGACACCGTCTACCATTTCAACCTGCATGTATTATACAGGGGTAGATCCAAGAACCATGAAGCCGGTATATGTTCCGAAATCGCCGCATGAAAAGGCGATGCAAAGAGCACTGATCCAGTACCGGAATCCGAAGAATTACGAGCTTGTAATGGAAGCTTTGAAAAAGGAAGGACGGGAAGATTTGATCGGATTTGGAAAACATTGTCTGATTCGTCCGCGGCAGACAAAAGAAGACCGATATTTTGCAGAAAAGCGAAGACAGGAACAAAAGGCACAGATAAAACAGAAAAAGAAAAAAACAATCCGGCATACACATCAAAAAAAGAAAAAGTAAAAAACAGGGAGGAACTATGAGAATTGCCATTGTGACAGGTGCTTCTTCCGGTATCGGCAGAGAATTTATCTGTCAGATTCCGGGGTTTTACAAAGAACTGGATGAAATTTGGGTGATTGCAAGACGACAGGAACGCCTAAAAGAAATAAAAGAGGAAACAGAAACAGGAAAGGGACCTTATGTCAGGATTTTTGCAGGTGATCTGAGAAAAGATCTTGTATATAAACAGATCAGAAACCGTCTGGAAAACCAGAATCCGGATGTAAGGATGCTTGTCAATGCAGCAGGATTTGGGAAAATCGGTGAAGCCATGGAGATTGAAAAGGAAGAACCGTCCATTCAGTTTCAGATGATCGATGTGAACTGCAGGGCGTTGACAAAAATGACACTGCTTGTCCTGCCATATATGAGAAAGGGCAGCAGAATCATAAATATATCAAGCGGAGCTTCTTTTTGCCCGCAGCCCGGATTTGCAGTCTATGCGGCGACAAAGGCTTATGTGACCAGCTTTTCCAGAGGACTTGCAGAAGAAGTAAAGAAACGGGGGATTGTGGTAACGGCAGTATGCCCGGGTCCGGTCAATACAGAATTTTTTGAAGTTTCCGGTACAAATTCCAGCAAAGCAAAAGAAGC
Source organism: uncultured Drancourtella sp. (assembly GCA_937880845.1). Taxonomy (GTDB): domain Bacteria; phylum Bacillota; class Clostridia; order Lachnospirales; family Lachnospiraceae; genus Sellimonas. The sequence continues at coordinate 18,647 of CALFLL010000055.1, read as the reverse complement.
AGTTATGGCGGAGACTTCTGTAGTCGTACGTCAGGCATTATTGGATTCAAGAAAGAAGAAAGCGGTATCTGTCTATGGAAACGTCATGAAAGGAGCATACCTGGCAGGAAAACTCCTTCCACAGGATTTGATTTTTTATATGATGGATAAATGGATAAAATAAAGGAAGAATGATATGAAGATTGTAAAAGGAAAGGCAGGATATATAAAAAGTCAAAAGAAAAAACGGATGATTTTTACCGTACTTTTGTTTGCACTTAGTGCTGCAGTATTTTTTACAGGATATCTGACTACACATACAAGAAATAACTTATTGACAATCGTAGCGGTATTGGGATGCCTTCCGGCGGCAAGGCAGGCAGTAAGTTGGATCGTTCTTTTGCCGTATCAGACTATTGAAAAAGAAAAAGAGCAGAAGCTGGAAGAGGCTGCACCGCTTCTGGTCAAAGCTTATGATATGGTTCTTACAAGCAGAGAAAAGGTGATGCCGGTAGATGTGATGGTGATTTCCAACCATCTGGTTTGCGGATATGTAAGCCGTACAAAAACAGATCCATCCTATACAGAAGCATATATTCGCCGGACGCTGAAAGAAAATCATTATGAAAAGATCACCGTTAAAATCTTTACGGATTATAAGACGTTTCTTGGAAGAGCAGAGGGGATGAATAACATTGCTGCTGTGGAAAAAAAAGACAATCACAGGTTGGAAGAAAGCATAAAAGATATTATACTCACATTAGCAATGTAGGAGAAGAATATGCAGAAAATTACAGTTTCAAAAAATGAAGCAGGGCAAAGAGCAGATAAACTGCTGGGTAAATATTTTTCCGAAGCACCAAAAAGTTTTTTATACAAAATGATGCGAAAGAAAAATATTACATTAAACAAAAAAAAGATGACGGGAAGTGAAAAACTGGAAATCGGAGATGAAATTTATTTGTTTTTATCGGATGAAACCATTGAGAAATTTACAGCTTCCACCCGGGTATTGAAAAGAGCCGAAAAATATAAAACAGAGTTGGATGTTATTTATGAAGACGATGATGTATTGTTTTTAAATAAGCCATATGGCGTACTGTCGCAGAAATCCAGGCCGTCGGATGTGTCTATGGTGGAATATTTGACAGCGTATTTGTTGGAAAAGGGAAGCATTACGGAGGAAGGGCTAAAATATTTTCGGCCTTCTGTATGTAACCGTCTGGACAGAAATACGAGTGGAATCATCACTGCGGGGAAGAGTTTGAAAGGCCTTCAGGTATTGAGTGGCATGTTGAAAGAACGAAGCGTAAAGAAGTATTATCGTACCATTGTCATTGGGACAATCACTAAATCGGTTTATGTTAAAGGGTACCTGAAAAAGGACGAAAAAACCAACAAGGTAGAAATCAGACAGAAAGAGTTTGAAAACAGCGTTCCGATTGAAACAGAATATTTTCCAATCGCATCAAACGGAAAAGAAACGCTTTTGGAAGTACATCTGATTACCGGACGTACCCATCAGATCCGTGCACATCTGGCTTCCAAGGGACATCCGATCATCGGAGATGTTAAATATGGAAACCGACGGATAAATGAGGCTTATAAAAATGAATTTCACTTAAATCATCAGCTTCTCCATGCATACCGAATGGAGTTCCCGGACAATGTAAAAGAACTTCCGGCTTTGTCGGGGTTGATCTTAACTGCACGACCACCGCGTATGTTTGAACAAATTTCGGAAAGTTGTTTTGGGATAAAATAAGGAGAGAATATGGCTACATGGAGTTCAAGAGGTCTCAGAGGATCTGCACTGGAAGAGTACATCAACCACACAAACGAACAATACAGCAATAAGGGGCTTGCTTTGATTCAGAAGATCCCAACCCCCATCACGCCGGTACGAATGGATAAAGAACACCGCCAGATCACCCTTGCTTATTTTGATCAGAGAAGTACGGTTGATTATATCGGAGCAGTACAGGGGATTCCGGTTTGTTTTGATGCCAAGGAATGTAGAACGGACACTTTTCCACTTCAAAATGTTCATGAACATCAGATAGAATTTATGAGAAAATTTGAAGGACAGGGAGGCATTGCATTTCTTCTGATTTATTATACAGAGAGAAATGAACTTTATTATATGCGTTATGTGGAAATTCAGAAGTTTTGGGACAGGATGGGAATGGGAGGAAGAAAGAGCATTGCATACGGAGAACTGAATCCTGAATTTTTTTTCACAATGAAACAAGGATGCATTATTCCGTATTTGGATGTCATCCAAAAAGATCTTGACAAAAGGGAAGAATGAAAATAAATCAAAGAGAGTGGTAATAAAATGAAACAGAAGATTTTGCATACACCGGAAGGTGTAAGAGATATTTACCGAACAGAATGTCAGAAAAAAATAGCACTCCAGGAAAAATTGCATCATATACTGGATTTGTATGGATATCATGATATTCAAACGCCTACATTTGAATTTTTTGACGTATTCAGAAAAGAAGTAGGAACGGTTCCGATAAAAGAAGTATACAAATTTTTTGACAGAGAAGGAAATATTCTGGCTCTTAGACCGGACATTACACCTTCTGTGGCAAGAGCGGCGGCAACATTGTTTGAAATCGAAGAAATGCCCCTTCGTCTTTGCTATGTGGGAAACACCTTTATCAATCATCTGGGATATCAGGGAAGACTAAGAGAAACAACTCAGCTTGGGGCAGAATTTATCGGGATCGATTCTCAGGATGTTGATGCGGAGATGCTTTCAATGGTAGTAGAATGCCTGCGTCAGTCAGGACTTGAAAATTTTCAGGTCAGTGTAGGAAATGTAGGATTTCTTTATAGCCTGATTAAAGAAGCAAATCTGCCTTTTGAATATGAGGAAAGGTTAAAAGAACTGATTGCCGGCAGAAATTATTATGGTGTGACGGAACTTTTGGATGAATCGGAAGCAAAAGAAGAAATCAAAGAAGTATTCAGTGCCCTCCCGGATCTGGTAGGGGGAATGGATATGCTTGAAAAAGCAGAAGAAATCGCACCGAATGCGGAAGCGAAAAAGGAAATTGAAAGATTAAAAGAAGTATATACTCTTTTAAAGGCATACACCGTTCAAAGATATATTACATTTGACCTCAGTATGGGAGGAATGTACGAATATTATACAGGTATTGTTTTCAGGGCTTATACGTTTGGAACGGGAGAGGCCATCGTAAAAGGAGGAAGATACGACCACCTTCTTGAAAAGTTCGGAAAAAATGCACCCGCGGCAGGATTTTCTATTGTAATCGATGAATTAATGAATGCATTGGCAAGACAGCACGTACAGATTACAGAAGACAGACATACGGTGATCATCATCTATGATAAAGATCAGAGAAAGCGGGCCATCAGTCTTGCAAAAGAATTCAGAGCAAAGAAAAACAAAACAGAGCTTTTATGTAAAAATGAGTCCGAACCATTGGAAGAATACATTCAATATGGCAAAAAAAATCAGGCGGGAAGTCTTCTGTATCTTCAAAAAACCGGAGCAATCGATATGTATAATCTAAAAACCGGTGAAAAGAAAAGCATCGCAGGAAAGAAGGGACAGAAAAAAGATGAGTTATAAAAGAGTAATACCATGTCTTTTTATACAGAAAGGCAAAGCGGTAAAATGGTTTGATGATTCGGAAATTCTTTCAGACAATGTGATTTCACTTGCAAAACAGTACAACAATAGAGGTGCGGATGAACTTCTTGTTTTTGATCTGTCAGACTCGGATGAAGAACATGAAGAAACCATTAATATGATAAAAAAGATTAATAGGGTGATCGGGATTCCGATGATGGCCGGTGGAAATATCAAACGACAGGATGATGTAAAAAAACTTCTTTACGCCGGGACAAAACGTGTGATCATCAATTTTTCCAGACCGGATGCAGTAAAATTTATGGAAGAATGTTTCGAAAAATTCGGAAAAGAAAAAATAGCGGTATCGTTAAATGATTTTGATACTTTATTTAAACAGCAACATGTGATTGAAAAATGCAGCAGCGAAATTGTTTTCATGCACAGACTGGATCTTGGTTCTGTCACAACTTTGACACAGATTCCGTATGTGATCGTGACAGATACCATGGAAGAATCGGAAATATTTAAAATTCTGAGTGGCCATGGAGCGGGTGGTATTTCCGGAAGATTCGTCAGTTGTCCCGAATTGGATTTTACGGAATTTAAGAAAAAGTGTGAAGCGAAAGATATTCGTATGATGTATGCAGATACCAAGAAGAAAAGAAAAAAACCGGAAATGGAACTTTCTGACATTTTTGCTTCCGTTTATGAAACGATTGCAGACAGAAAAGAGCATCCCAAAGAAGGATCTTCTACCAACGACCTTCTGGAAAGCGGACTTGACCGGATTTTGAAAAAGATTGGGGAAGAAGTAACGGAAGTCTTGATAGCGGCCAAAAATTCAAATACAGAAGAATTAAAAGATGAGATTGTGGATCTGTTGTACCATTTGATGGTACTGATGGTTGAAAAAAATCTGAAATGGGATGACATCTTAAAGGAAATGGATGATAGACATTAGTATGGCATATTTAAAAAGACAGGGTATATAATAATGTATATCCTGTTTTTTTGTCAGAGGAGAGTGTGTCATGAAAAATGAACGAGAACAAAAATTCCGGCAAAGCTTTGAAGCGTTTCGGGAAAAGGAAGAAAAGCAAAACTTTGGATGGAATAATCTGCCGGCGGTTCATCCAAGATACCATGCATCTTATGCGTCTATTTATGAAGAGAAAGAACAAAAAGACAGTACGTTGGGAATCAGAATGTTTTTGTGTGTGATGCTGCTGGCAGCGTTTCTTGCATTAGATCAAGGAGAAATTGAAATTCCGGGGTTAAACAGCCGGATGATTATCCGGCAAATTCAAAAACCTGCACCTGTTTTTACTATGAAAGAGTTTGACCTATCAGATGTTTTGTAGTATAGTTAGTGCGGGAATTTTTGTAATTTATTAAGAAAATATTGCAGAAAAAGAATGACAGACTGTAAGGAAATGAGGAAAAACAAATGGTAAAGGCAGTATATCCGGGGAGTTTTGATCCCGTCACATTCGGACACCTGGACATTATCAGCAGAGCGGCAAAAGTAGTAGATGAATTGATCATCGGAGTCTTAATCAACAGGCAGAAAACACCTCTTTTTTCCATGGAAGAAAGAATCGAAATGTTAAAAGAAGTAACAAAAGAATTTCCAAATGTTACGGTAAAGGCTTTTGAAGGGCTTACGGTTGAGTTTGCAAAGGAACATCAGGCAAAACTGATCATAAGGGGGCTGCGTGCGGTTACGGATTTTGAATATGAGATGCAGCTTGCCCAGGTGAATCACAGTGTAGAAAATGAAATCGACACAATGTTTTTCACAACGAGCCTGGAATATGCATTTTTAAGTTCTACACTTGTAAAAGAAGTGGCTTATTATGGATCAGATACGAGTAAATTTGTTCCGGAACCGGTAGTGTGTAAATTAAAGGAAAAATTTCCGCATAAAGAAGAACAAAAGAGGTAACAGAAAGGGTAAGAAGGTTATGGGGATGAAAGTATGGATTGCAGGTGCGGCCGGACAGCTTGGCTGTGCGCTTAATGATGTTGTAAAAAAAGAACGGTTGGATATAGAGTTAAAAAATACGGATATAAAGGAACTGGACGTGACGAACTTATCTGAGGTGCTGAGTTTTGCCAGGAACTATCGCCCGGAAGTCATTTTTGACTGTGCAGCCATCACAGATGTAGGGCAGTGTGAAAATAATATAGAACTGGCATTTAAAGTAAATGCCCTTGGTGCCAGAAATCTTGCCATTGCGGCACATGAGATCAATGCAAAGATTGTTTTCCCGTCAACGGATGATGTATTTAACGGAATCCGTCAAGTACCATATCATGAATTCGATGAAACAGATCCGATGACCGGTTACGGACGCAGTAAACTTGCCGGAGAAAATTATGTGAAAGAATTTACGCATCGTCATTTTATCATTCGAAGCAACTGGTTGTTTGGGCGAGGGAATGATTCTAATTTTGTCAATCAGATTTTGAATGCCATCGAAACAAAAACAGAACTTCATATTTCTTCTGATCAGTACGGATCACCGACCAGTGCCAATGCCCTTGCTTCCTTTATGTATCGAATGATTCGGACGGAAGCATACGGAACCTATCATGTTACATGCGACGGAGTCTGTAACCGATACGAATTTGCACAGGAGATTGTGCGCCTTTCCGGTAAAGAAGTAAAGGTGATACCTGTTCCTACAAGAAAAGCAGAGTACTGTTCTGCAAGACCGACATATACGGTATTGGATAATTTCCTGCTTCGTACACTTGAGATTGCATCAATGCCGACATGGCTGGAAGCTTTGGAAGAGTATATGGAGGAAATAAAAAGGTATAAGGATCGTTAAATAATGTTATAATATGATACAATAGGAACACAGGAGGGAAAAGCATGCGAAGATACACACGAAATACCTATGAATTTGTGAAACAGTCTTTGTTACAGATTCAAGATGAAATTCCGGACGGTGTACGCACCTGTACAATCAAAGCACTGAAACACATTATTGGGACGATTGCACCAAGTTATGAGGCACTGCAGGGATACGTCTACGTTTTTGTCAGAAATACCGTGAACAAAGAATGTGGGAATAACCATCATCAGGCAGAAGCAGTTGCAAGAAGGGTTCAGATGCTGATGGATTCCTTTCGGTATCGTCCTACTTTTTATGAAATAAAGAAAGATCAATACGGAGCAGAATATATTCAATCTACGGATGAGGAAGAAATTTCTACCTTTGAGGCTGCTAAATATGCTGAATTGGATGGGATTGTATTGATCAACAATCTGGAATTGAAAGAAGAATTTAAACGATACTATCTGGATACTCCGAAAAACAGGGAGATTTTAAAGGCGTATGTAAAGACAGAAGAAGAGGATTCCGAAACGGAGCAATTCAGAAAAAGAATATATGGGAAATTTCAGATGTGGTGGCTGTACAGACACGATTTTACACTTTCTTCCTTATCCGATCAGGCTAAAAAATGGATGAAGAGAAGAGAAGGAGAGAAGGAGTACACTGCAGATTTTTCCGATTTCCTTTTGGAAAACGGCTTTGGCGGCGTAATCTATCCGTATTATGAGCAATTTATAGAAACAGAGTATACAGATACGGAATTTATGGAATATCTTCTTGATGAAGAGGAATTTAAAGTCTATCAGGAAGAGAAAATCGACAATAATTAAAAAAATATTGACAAATACAACTATTTTGTTTATGATTTAGTAGATATATCCGCATAGAGTTTTCTAGCGAATACGAGGACCACTCCACGAGAGTTAAGGCCATACGGACAGCCGGGTCCACTGCCGATTGGCGGTTTCCCGCCTTATTGATTGAGTTAAAAGCTCAAATTTTATAAGTTGGTTACTTCATAACCGAAATGCGTATTTACGCAGACTTGTGAAACGGTCAATAAGAGTAGTAAAAGTATTTTTGCTATATAGACTCTGTGTACCCTATATGGTTTTTTGACATTAGTGTATGGGTTTGGGGATATTTCCATAGTTTTATATATTCATACAGAGAATGTCAGAAAATTTGGTATTAGACTTTTACGTAAGCTGTGTATTTACAGCTTACGTTTTTTTTATGCTTGAATGGGGGAAGAAAAATGGATGTCTATAAAAATCTAAATCAGGATCGGGCACCGATTTACGAAGCTTTACAGAAATTTAGAAAAATGAGAGTAGTCCCTTTTGATGTACCGGGACATAAACACGGAAGAGGAAATCCGGAATTGACAGAGTTTTTGGGTGAACAATGTGTTGGTATTGATGTAAACAGTATGAAACCTCTGGACAATTTATGTCACCCGATTTCTGTGATTCGTGAAGCGGAAATTCTTACGGCAGAAGCCTTTGGTGCGGCACATGCTTTTTTAATGGTAGGAGGAACGACGAGTTCCGTACAGACCATGGTGTTATCTACATGTAAGAGAGGAGAAAAGATTATACTTCCGCGTAATGTTCATCGAAGTGTTATAAATGCACTGGTGTTGTGTGGTGCAATCCCTGTTTATGTAAATCCGGAAGTAGATAAAAGGCTTGGAATTTCTCTTGGAATGAAAAGAGAACAGGTGGAAAAAGCTATTAAAGAAAATCCGGATGCGGTTGCAATTTTAGTAAATAATCCTACCTATTATGGAATCTGCAGTGATTTAAAAGCAATCGTAAACATGGCACATGATGCCGGAATGTACTGTCTGGCTGATGAGGCTCACGGTACTCACTTTTATTTTGGGGAAGGTATGCCTGTTTCGGCTATGGCTGCAGGAGCGGATATGGCAGCGGTATCCATGCATAAAAGTGGCGGAAGCCTGACACAGTCCAGCCTGCTTTTGACCGGACCGAATATACAGGAAGGGTATGTAAGAAAGATTATTAATCTGACGCAGACTACTTCAGGCAGTTATCTTCTTATGTCCAGTCTGGATATCAGCAGAAGAAATCTTGCTTTAAGAGGGAAAGAAGTGTTTGCAAAAGTAAAACAGATGGCTGAATATGCAAGAGAAGAAATCAATGCGATCGGAGGCTATTATGCGTTTGGACAAGAACTGGTCAACGGGGATTCGGTTTACGCTTTTGATCCTACAAAGTTAAGTGTACATACAAGAGATATCGGTCTTGCAGGAATCGAAGTATATGACCTTTTAAGAGATGAGTATGATATTCAGATTGAATTTGGTGATATCGGGAATATCCTGGCGTATCTGTCCATTGGGGACCGCCCGCAGGATCTGGAACGTCTTGTCAGTGCACTGGCCGAAATAAGAAGAAGATACCAGTCGGACGGAAGCAGACTTATGGATCATGAGTACATTGATCCGGAAGTAATCACAAGTCCTCAGGAAGCATTTTATGCTGCTGCAAAAAGCGTTCCTCTGAAAGAAAGTGAAGGATACATCTGCAGTGAATTTGTCATGTGTTATCCTCCAGGAATTCCGATCCTCGCACCGGGAGAACGGATTACAGCCGAGATTCTGGAATATATTGCATATGCAAAAGAAAAAGGATGTTCCTTGACCGGACCGGAAGATCCTGAGATTTTGAATATTAATATACTTAAGGAGGAAGTATAGATGGAATTATGGTTTAGTGAATTTCATACTCCTGATGTGAAACATAGTATCCGCGTCAACAGACATCTGTTTTCTCAGAAAAGTGAATATCAGCAAATTGATATTTATGATACACCGGAATTCGGGAAAGTGCTTGTCCTTGATGGAAATGTTATGCTGACGGAAAGAGATGAATTTATTTACGATGAAATGATCACACACGTTCCGATGGCAGTACATCCAAATATCAAGGATATCCTTGTCATTGGTGCCGGGGACGGAGGTGTTGTCCGGGAACTTACAAGATATGATTCTGTGAAACGGATTGATCTTGTGGAATTAGACGAACAGGTAGTAGAAGCCTGCAGGACATATCTTCCGGATAATGCATGTAAACTGAATGATGAGCGTGTACGTATTTATTTTGACAATGCACTGCGATTTATCCGCAGCAAGAAAGATACGTATGACTTGATCATCGTAGATTCCATGGATCCGTTTGGTCCTTCCGAAGGATATTTTACAAGGGAATTTTACGGCATTTGTTATAATGCCCTTCATGAAGACGGAATCATGGTCAATCAGCAGGGAAGTCCTTTTTATAAACATGATGCAGATGAAATGCAAAGAAGTCATAAGAGGATTGTCAATACATTTCCCATCAGCAGGGTATATCAGGCACATATTCCTACTTATGCGGCAGGATACTGGCTGTTTGGATTTGCAAGTAAAAAGTACCATCCGATTGATAATCTGGATGCAGGAAGATGGAGATCGTTAAAATTGGAGACAAAATATTATACTTCCAATCTGCATGTCGGTTCTTTTTATCTTCCGGCATTCCTGGAAAAAATGCTCAAGGAGGTTGAATAAAGTAATGGAAAGAAATATAGAAACGTTTATCGGGTGTGATTGCAGCTACGACGAGGCAGAAATCGTAGTATTTGGAGCCCCGTTTGATTCTACGACCAGTTTTCGCCCGGGAGCCAGATTTGGTTCTTCAGCCATGAGACATGAAAGTTTCGGACTGGAAACGTACAGCCCATATCAAGATAAGGATCTTACTGATGCATTGGTATTTGACGCCGGTGATCTGGAACTGTGTTTCGGAAATCCGGAAGATGCTTTAAATGAGATTGAACAATGTACAGAACAGATCTTAAAAGATGGCAAACTGCCGATTCTTCTCGGAGGAGAACATCTAGTAACATTAGGGGCGGTACGGTCTGTTTTAAAAAAATATACGAATCTTCATATCATTCATTTTGATGCCCATACAGACTTAAGAAATGACTATCTTGGAGAGCGGCTCAGTCACGCCTGTGTGATAAAAAGATGTCATGAATTGGTAGGTGACGGAAAGATTCACCAGTTTGCCATACGAAGCGGGGAAAAAGAAGAGTTCGCTTTCGGAAAAATACACAATAATTTTCACCCGTTTACGTTTGAAGGATTAGAAGAAACAGTCAGCCGGCTAAAAGAATCCAATGCCCCGGTCTACTTTACGATTGATCTGGATTGCCTGGACCCATCTGTTTTTCCGGGAACAGGGACACCGGAAGCAGGAGGAGTCAGCTTTTGTCAGCTTCTGAATGCAATCCTGCTTGTCAGCCAGACGAATGTTGTAGGAGCAGATATCAATGAACTTGCACCGATGCTGGATGCAAGCGGGGCGTCTACGGCTGTTGCGTGTAAAACTTTACGTGAATTATTATTATCTTTAAGGAAACAGGCATAAAAGGAGAGAGGAAAAATGGCATTGATTGTTCAAAAGTTTGGTGGAAGTTCGGTCGCAAATGCCGAAAGAATCCAGAAAATCTGTAATATTATTGCCAAAACATACGATGAGGGAAATGATGTGGTAGTTGTTTTATCTGCCCAGGGAGATACAACAGATGATTTGTTGAAAAAAGCGTGTGAGATCAATCCGGATTCATCCAAAAGAGAAATGGATATGCTGCTTTCGACAGGAGAACAGATTTCGATCGCACTGGCAGCAATGTGCTTGGAGAGGATGCATTATCCGGCAATCAGTCTGACAGGGTGGCAGGCTGGGATACGAACAGATTCAAAACATTCTTCTGCCCGTATTCAAAGAATCGAAGGGAGTGGGATTCGAAAAGAAATTGCGAAACACCGGATTGTCCTTGTTGCAGGCTTTCAGGGAATCGACTGTTATGGGAATATCACTACACTTGGAAGAGGAGGTTCCGATACAACGGCTGTTGCACTGGCTGTTGCACTGAAAGCAGATTTGTGCCAGATTTATACCGATGTTGATGGAGTCTATACTGCAGATCCGAGAAAAGAAACAAATGCAAAAAAATTAGATGAAATTTCGTATGATGATATGTTAAGAATGGCATCGCAAGGGGCACAGGTACTGCACGATCGTTCGGTATCACTTGCAAAAAAGCACGGAATTGAATTGGAGGTTCTTTCCAGTTTTTCCGGAAAACCGGGAACACTTGTCGGAAATTACTAATAGAAAATGAAAGGAAGAAAAAGGAGGAAAAAATGAGCAGAGTATTAATTATCGGTTGTGGAGGAGTTGCATCAGTTGCAATAAAAAAATGCTGTCAGGTAAGTGAAGTATTCACTGAAATTTGTATTGCAAGCAGAACAAAAGAAAAATGTGATCAGGTTGCGAAAGAATTAGAAGGAAAAACAAAAACAAAAATCACAACATCACAAGTTGACGCTGATGATGTAAAACAGGTTATTGAACTGATTAAAGACTATGAACCGGATCTTGTAATGAATGTGGCATTGCCATACCAGAACTTGACAATTATGGACGCTTGTTTAAGCTGCGGAGTGAACTATATGGACACTGCAAACTATGAGCCGGAAGACACAGAAAATCCGAAGTGGAAAGAAATTTATGAAAAACGTTGTAAAGAAAAAGGATTTTCCGCATATTTTGATTACAGTTGGCAGTGGGCATATCGTGAAAAATTTGAAAAGGCAGGATTGACAGCATTATTGGGATGCGGTTTTGATCCGGGTGTGACACAGGCTTATTGTGCATATGCAAAGAAACATGAATTTGATACGATCGATACCATCGATATTTTGGACTGTAACGGCGGAGACCATGGTTACCCGTTTGCAACGAACTTTAATCCGGAAGTAAATTTACGGGAAGTATCCGCACCGGGAAGTTACTGGGAGGATGGACACTGGGTTGAAATTCCGGCAATGAGCATCAAAAGAGAATATGATTTTGACTGTGTGGGACAAAAAGATATGTATCTGCTTCACCACGAAGAAATCGAATCACTGGCAGAAAATATTCCGGAAGTGAAGAGAATTCGTTTTTTTATGACATTCGGACAAAGTTATCTGACCCATATGAAATGTCTGGAAAATGTAGGAATGCTTTCCACGGCTCCTGTGCAGTTTGAAGGACAGGAAATCGTACCGATCAAGTTTTTAAAAGCATTATTACCGGATCCGGCAAGTCTTGGGGCACGTACACATGGAAAGACAAATATCGGCTGTATCTTTACAGGAAAGAAAGACGGAAAAGAAAAAAGCTACTATATTTACAATATCTGCGATCATCAGAAATGTTATGAAGAAGTGGGAAGTCAGGCAGTCAGCTATACAACAGGGGTTCCGGCAATGTGTGGCGCGATGATGTTGTTAACCGGAAAATGGAAGGAAAAAGGCGTACATACAGTAGAAGAGTTTGATCCTGATCCGTTTTTGGAAGCTCTGGACAGATATGGATTACCGCGTAGTGAATCTTTTGATCCTGTTTTGGTGGACTAATGAAAAAGATAAAACAGATGCAGCAGAAATTTTCCAAGCTTCCGACACCTTGCTATGTCATTGATGAGAAGCGGCTTCGGGAAAATGGCGAAATCTTAAAGACAGTCATGGAACACACAGGTTGTAAGATTCTTCTGGCGCAAAAAGCCTTTTCCAATTTTGATTTTTATCCGATTTTGTCAGAGTATCTTTCCGGGACAGAGGCTAGCGGCCTTTATGAGGCCAGACTTGGTTATGAAGAAATGAAAGGGAAAGAAGTCCATGTATTTTGTGCGGCATATAAAGAAAAAGAGTTTGAAGAACTTCTTGATTATGCGGATCACATTGTATTTAATTCTCCAAATCAGCTGAAAAAATTCGGGAAAATGGCAAAGGACAGAGGAAAGAGTATCGGAATCCGAATCAATCCACAATGCTCGACACAGGAAGGACATGATATTTATAATCCTTGTGCCCCTGGAAGCAGACTGGGAACGACAAGGGAAATATGGGATGAAGAAATGACAGAAGAGATGGTTTCTATTTTGGACGGAATCCATTTCCACACATTATGTGAACAAAACGCAGACGCCCTGGAAATTACTTTAAAAGCAGTAGAAGAGAAATTTGGAGATATTCTTCCTGATATGAAGTGGATTAATATGGGGGGAGGACATCATATTACCAAACCGGATTACGATATTTCCTGTCTGGAATGTCTGATCCTTGCTGTGCAGAAAAAATGGAATGTGGAAGTTTATCTGGAACCGGGAGAAGCTATTGCATTGAATGCAGGGTATATGGTAACCCGTGTTTTGGATATTGTAAGAAACGGTGAAACAAAAATCGGCATTCTTGATGTAAGTGCGGCCTGCCATATGCCGGACGTGATTGAAATGCCATATAGGCCACCGCTTTTTAACAGCTGTGATGAAAACGAGGGTGGCCATATCTATTGCCTGGCAGGCCCTACTTGCCTTTCGGGGGACATAATCGGAGAGTATCATTTCTCAGAACCTTTGAAAGAAGAACAGATTTTGGTCTTTGGTGATATGGCAATCTATACCACATGTAAAAATAATACGTTTAACGGAATGGCGTTGCCAAATATCTGGAAGATGGAAAGCAATGGTGAGATGAAACCACTTACGGATTTTGGATATCGCGATTTTAAAATGAGATTGGGAACAGAAAAATAAAGGAAAAAAGGAACCTAACAAAATAGGGTTCCTTTTTAAAACACTATTAATGTTATAGTATGAGTGATACTTTTAACATATCAGGAGTTGTACGTTTTCTACAAAATTACAAACAAGATACAAAATCATAAAAAGATCCCCAAAATTCAATCGCCAGAACCGGAAATACCTGCTCTGGCGATTTTGCTGTTTGAAGTCATAGACTTTTATCAGTTTTTTTAATTTTTATCTTTTTTGTTTCATCTCTATCATATCTCCAAAAATCGGAGTCGGCATTCCAAATCCCCCGGAAACTTCCATAATCTGTCCGGTTGTAAAGGAAGATTCATCACTTGCAAAATATAAAACAGCCTGTGCGATATTATCCGGTGTTCCCATTCGTTTGAGCGGCGTGTGCTTCAAAAAGAAATTCTGGAAATCCTGGGTCAAATTCTGCATAACAGCATCGGTTGCAGTCATACCGGGAAGAACAGCATTGCATCGAATATTATCTCTTGCGGCTTGAGTAGCAATTAGTTTTGTGAGGTAATTAATGGCAGCTTTGCTGGTGCCATATCCAATCTGAGAAATATCGGGAATAGAGCCGCCTACAGAAGAGATATTAACAATGCTTCCTCCTCCGTTTTGTGCCATATATGGAATAGCGGCTTGTGAAGCAAGAAATACGCTTCCGATATTTAAGTTTAATGTTTTTAGAAATTCATCATATTCCGTAGATTTAATATCTAAATCTTTGGAAGGATCAGAAGTGCCAAAGTTATTAACCAGAATATCAATCTTTCCTTCCTTCTTTACTGTTTCTTCAATCATACTTTTGTAAGTTTCTTGTTTAGATGCATCGTTATATACATAAGAAACAGAACAGCCCTCTTTGGATAAGCGGTCAATGATAGTCTGAGCACGATCGGCATTACGGGCGGCCAAATATACTTTAGCTCCTTCATGAGCCAGTGTTTCCGCAATAGCGGCACCAATACCTCTTGTAGATGCCGTTACAATAGCTACTTTGTCTTTTAATCTCATAAATGATCTCCTTTCTATATTTGGTTTTAATTATATTATATCTCAAAAAAGAAAGCTTACAAGTTCTCTTTTTTAGAAGAATTGTTGTCAGTTAAAACATTCAATGTTAAAATACTGTATTATAAAATGTAGTATTAAGGGGAGAAAGTCACAATGACACCGGATAAAAATTTTGTGTTCAAAAAATTAGAGCAAAAAGACATCGAAGAGTTTAACGCTTTGTTAAGATATGCATTTCAGGTCACCTCAAAAGATCTTGAAGAGTCAGGATGGTCAGAATCAGACATAAAAAAATCAAAACAACCGATTTTTGATTTTTCTTATGTGCTTGGTTATTTTTATAAAGATAAATTGGCAAGCCAGATTGTGATTTATCCTATGGAGGTGAATATCCAGGGAGAAATCTTTGAAATGGGAGGTTTGACAGGCGTTACTACCTATCCTGAATATACCGGAAGAGGATTGATCCATTCACTGATTCAGAAAGGGTTGGAATATATGCGGGATAATGGACTTACCATTTCGTTTCTATATCCTTATTCCATTCCGCTCTATCGTAAGCAGGGGTGGGAGATTGTTTCCGATCAGATGACCTTTACGATAAAAGATACACAGCTTCCAAAGAAAAAAACGGTAGAGGGAATGATTGAACGGGTAGATATCAGGCATGAGGATATCAAGAATATCTACAAATATTTTTCCCTTCAAAAACATGGTGCATTGATCCGTGGAGATTTTGAATGGGAGGAATATTGGAGATGGGACAATGAAGAAGATATGTTGGCGGCTGCCTATTATAATAAAGAAGGAAAACCCCTTGGATATGTTATCTATTATATCCAAGATGAAATTATGCATATCAAGGAAATGATTTACTTGAACTCAGAGGCCAAAAACGGAATTTGGAATTTTATCAGTGCCCATTATTCCATGGTAACCGAAGTGAGAGGATATAATTACACAGGAGAGTCCATTGCCTTTCAGTTTGATGACAGTGAAATCAAAGAAACCATCCAGCCATATATCATGGCACGAATTGTAGATGTGGAAAGTTTCATGGAACAATATCCGTTCCAGATTAAAGATGAAAATGTAAAATTTTATTTCAAAGTCCATGATCCGGTATGTAAATGGAATGAAGGTATATTTTACCTGCACTTTGAAGATGAAGAAGCAATTTGCGAAAAGGTAGAAGAATATGAAGAATCCTATCTTGTGGAACTTGATATTTCCACCCTTACGACCATGATGCTTGGTTATAAACGTCCTACTTATCTTTACGATAATGAATATCTGGAGATGGACTATTATCTGTTACATTCTCTGGAAATGATGATAAAAGCAACAAAGCCATATTTTTCGGATTATTTCTAAATTTTTATCAGATATTGAAAAAGCACTACATTATACATATACATGGATAATGTACTTGTTGTGGACATTTAAAGAAAAAAAGAAACAGGAGAGAAACATTATGAAACCAATCAGAAAGCTGACGGCAATTCAGCCGGTATCTATTCTCCCGGAAACACGGGAAATTTTAAAAGATTATTGTGAGGATGTTATATTTTACGACACAGAACCAGAAACTGCGCAGGAAATTATTGAACGAATTCAGGATTCGGATGCGATTTTTGTAAGTTATACAAAGCCGGTCGGTAGAGAAATCCTCTCAGCTTGTCCGAATCTTCGGTATATAGGTATGTGCTGCAGTCTGTATTCAGAATCAAGTTCTAATGTGGATATTGCCTATGCAAGAGAGCATGGCATGATCGTTACAGGAATTCGTGATTATGGGGATGAAGGCGTAGCTGAATATGTAATTTCCGAATTAATTTCAAGACTTCATGGAAGTGACGGGGAGGAACCGCTTCTGGGAGTGGTATCTGAATTATCCGGTGTTCATGTAGGGATGCTGGGTATGGGAGCAAGTGCGCAAGCAGTTGCAAAAGGTCTTTCAGCCTTTGGAGCGGAGGTGTCTTATTTTAGTCGGACACGAAAGAGGGATATTGAGTTGGAAAGAGGTTATCGGTATCTGGAACTTCCGGAACTTTTGCAGAACTGTGATGTGATCTGCAGTTGCCTCAGTAAAAACGTGACACTTTTGTATGAAACAGAGCTTGAAACTTTAGGTGATGAAAAAATACTTTTTAATACAGCACTGAGCCCGTGTTTTGACCAGAAAGCTTTGGAACATTGGCTTGAAAAGGGACACACTTGGTATTATTGTGACACCTTGATGGGACTTGGTGATGAATCACTCCTTGCACATCCACATGTGAAGTGTCAAAAGCGTTCTTCCGGCATGACGATTCAGGCCGTACAAAGACTTAATGAGAAGGTGTTGGAAAATCTGATTTCATATTGCCAAAGTCTTAATGAAGAATAATCAGATAAATGAGAGAAAGAGAGAACAAGTGATGTTTCATGTAGCATGGAAAAGTTTTCGATACAATATCAAAAGTTTCGTAGTATTTTTCTTAAGTGCAGTCTTTTCCGTTGCCATGATTTTTGGGTTTATGTATTTGAGCGAACTGACAAAGGAAATCAAAGTGGCCGGGATAGACAGCAATGCCGGGTATGTTTTAGGTCAGACGGTTGTTGTTGTCTTTGTTGCAGCCATATGTATCATGGTGTATTCCGTAAAATTTTATATTCGTACCAGATCCAAAGATTACAGTATGTTGTTGATACTTGGGATAAAAAAAGACAGTTTATCTTGTTTGTGGCACTGGAATATTTATTCAGCTGGATTTTATCAATCTTGATAGGATTGGTTTTAGGTAATCTGATTGTGGCAGGATTTAAAGGGATTCTTGCAAAAATAGGAAAAGGAAGCATTATTTATTCAATCGTTGAAGTAAAAGATATTTATTTAAAAGTGCTTTTATGGTCGGTTGTTATGATTATCGGAGTAGTAGTTGCTTTGGTCATCTATATGAATGACAGGGACTTATCCATTCTTCTGAAAGCGGATGTAGTCAAAGAAAAGCCGAAAATCAATAAATTTTGTGGATTTTTTGTACTTGCAGGTCTCTGTATCGTAGTAATTACACTGCTTTTTTCTATGGTGACGGATTCGGAAGAAGGAAGTATGGCAATAGGGCTACTGGTAGTCAGTACAGGAGGACTTTTTTGCTGTCTGCTATTTGGAATCGGATTTTTTATGGAACGCTTTAAACGAAAGCATCCGGATCAATATTGCAAAAAAACATTGATATTCAACAATATTTATTCTCGTTTGACGGACAATATTAATATCGTAGCAATCCAAATGATGATCGGAATGGCATTTATCTATTTTATTTGGACGGTTTCCGGAGGCATCTGGGAAACAGAACCGGAAAAATATCCTTATGATTTAGTCTGCAAAGCACCGAAGTCAGAAGCAGAGCATATCAATGAAATATGCAGACAATATGGAAATAATGTAGATACATATCCGTGTCTGGATGCCTGGTTTGTAAATGTTCATTTACTTGCAATACCGGAAAGCACAAGTAAAGAACTGTGGGGAGAAACATTTG
>CALFLL010000054.1 GCA_937880845.1 uncultured Drancourtella sp. | reverse complement strand
GAGCAGCGGAAAAGAAATGAGAGAACTGAAAGCCTCTATGGATGTGATCCGTAAGGCAGCCGGAGAAATGATCGATGAACTGACGGAAAAAATAGAAATGATGTTGGAACAGAAACAAGAGAAATTACTTGCTGCAGTAGAAGCTGCCGGATACCGTTATGTAAAAGAAGAAAGCAATTCCCAACATCTGCAGTTTATTCCGGACGGCACTCATAGGATGCAGGGACATTTATTTGCGAAGTCCTGGAATGAAGTGGAACGATGGGTAGAAGCAATCATAGAAAAAGGAGATCCGATCCAGAAAGAACGTGTAGAGCGAGTGATATATCCGGAACGGTTTGAACAAAGTTTTGAAGAAATGATGTTTACAAGGAAAGAATGCAGGCTCTCAATCTATCATTTAGATGAAAATGGAACAGGAAGAGATCAATTATTTGTGGGGATGGAAGACTTGCAGGAAAAAGGGATCACGATAACTGCTGATCAGTATCGATGTGTTTATTCCAGCCTGTATCTGCCAAATGAAGATATGAATGCGATTTACAGTATTTTTAATGATGATCCACCGGCGGATTATAAGGCACACTCTTTGTCTGTCAGTGATGTTGTGATCATGAATCAGAATGGGGATATGAGAGCATTTTTTGTGGATCGTTTTGGGTTCCAGGAACTTCCGGATTTTGTAGAAGAGAGAAAAAAGATACTTGGAATGGAAAGTGAACTTCAAAATAAGGACATTTTAGAGGAAACAAGCTGTATCAGTTTTTATGCGGCAGAATGTTCGGAGTTTCCGGTATTAGGAGAAGTTCACCATGACCTGAGTCTGTCGGAAGCCTTAGAAGCATATGAGAAGATTCCTGCAGAACGGATGAATGGAATCAAATCAGTTGGTTTCAACCTACAGGAAGGAAGCGATTATGATGGCATGATGGATCTGATGGTTGCCGGAAGATCACAAAGAGAGATCTTAGATTCCATACCATTTTACAGGGAGAACAAGTTGGTGCAGGAAGCCCTGAAACGTGTAGAACAATATATCGAGGAAAAGCCTCTGAATGTAGAGAAAACCAGACCAAAAGAAGAAAAAGGAGAGATACAGAAAACCAAATCTCAAAAAAGAAGGGAGGATATGAGCTTATGAGCAAAGTAACATTTGAAGAAGATGAATTGGCGGTTGTGGCTCTTTTCCAGGAAAACACAAGAAAAGATACGATAGATATTTTGAAGGATACCTTAGAGGCATTAGAAGAAACGAAAGAAGATCCATTGGAAGACGATCTGCTGGAAACGATTGCCTCTGCGATCAGTAAGTTACAGATGATCGAAGATAAATATTATTATTCCCTGGATCTGAATTGTTATCTGAATAATCTGGAGGATGATGCTTATGAAGAATGATCAATTTGCAGTTTACCGAGTAAACCGTCATTCGGAAGGGAGAGACCTCTGGCACCTTTCCTATCAAGAAGCGGTAAGCAGAAAACTTGCGATACGGATTGAACATTACCGGCAGATAGATATCAGGTCATTATTGCCGGGGGAGAGTGCAATTGCTTTATGGAAATGCATGAAAGAGTCTTGTGAAGTCAGTGATGTGCTTGTACTGAATCAGAATGGGGAAATCCATTGTTATTATGTCAATGAAGACTATCCACAGCTTTTATCAGGGTTCATCCGATTAAACCCGTCAGGTACATTGGTCACGTTGGATACGGAAAATTACCGCATTAGTGGAAAGCCGGGAAACTGGATGGCTACGGATGATATCATCATTGATGGAAAACAATTTTATCTCATGGAGCATCAGGAATATCACAGGCAGGTTGCATATATCATCTTGGATAGTTATGGGAAGATGATCATGGAGGAATGTCGGAATGGATTCGATGAAAAAACCAAACAGAAACTCCATGAACTTATGAAACCTCCGGAACGAAAAGAAAAGGAACATCAAAACTATAAAGACAGACTGGAACATTATCAGAAATTCTTTGAGAATGGCACTTATGAGAGAAGCTGGGAGTCCGGTACAGAAGGAAATTATAATATGATAGATGGTCAGGTAAACAATCTGAAACATGCAGAAGAGAAAAAAACTGAAAGAAAGCCGGCACAAAGGACAGAACAATCCTTAGAAAAGAAACCGAAGAAAAGAGAATCGGTGATCAAGAGATTACGGGAAAAACAGATTGCAATCGCTGTGAAATCTGGAAAACCGATACCGAGATATTTGGAGCAGGATATGGAGAGGAGGAGAGGATAAATACTGTGAAACTGTTAAAGTATGAAAAAGAAACGATTATCCTGACAAATGAAGAAGATTAATATTATAGTGCTGGTATATATGGAATCTTGTTTGCTTCCCCACTTTCAGATTTTGTTGCAGGAAGCGTAATCACTATTTTAACTGTGAAATTTTTGCGTAGTTTAAAAGAAAAAACCGAATGTAGCAAGGGAGATGCGTCAATTACCGCAACACATCCGGGGACTGTCGTTACGATTGCACGTCAGCATGGAACTTGCGGAAAGCAAATCGGTGAACTGCTGGCAGCGAAACTGGATGTCCCATTTTACTGTAAGGAACTGACGGCAATCGCTGCGAAAGACAGCGGACTTGCAGAAGAATTTTTATCGAGTGATTATGAACAAATGGATAAGGGACTCTATAACCTGTATCTCAGCACTAATGTAGGGCAGCAAAGCGTGATTGCACAGGAAAAAATTTTGAGGAAAATCGCAGAGGAAGGCGCTTGTGTGATTGTGGGAAGAGCAGCCAATCATGTATTGTGGAATTATAAAAATGTATTAAAAGTATATCTTTATGCACCGGAAGAATATCGAATAAAAAATATCCAAGAGATGTATGGAGATACAAAAGAGCAGGCATATCAGCATATGCATCGCTCAGACAAAGCACGTGCATCATATTATCAGAATGTTTCCGGATATGATTGGAAGAATTTTAATAACTATAATTTATGCATTGATGTTAGTATCGGGAAAGAAGCGGTTGTGAATTTGATTATGGAATATATGGAATCAAAAGTATAGTTATAAAAACAGGAAGAATCAAAGAGAAATCAATGGTTCTTCCTGTTTTTCATTTAGAGGACATTTGTTTTACAAAATCAAAAAAATTTTCGTTTTCATAGTACATGATAGCTTTTTGGATGTTTATGAGTTCTTGTGTATTTAATTCCACAGTAATGGGAATAATGATGTTATGTTCAGATAAATTCCATTTTTCAGTGAGATATTTAAATTTTTTGTTGATAACAATGATATTCCGTTTTTGGAAACAAAGAACTTCTTTTTCGTTTGTGCCAATACAAAAAGAGTGGATAGTTGCTCTTTCTGCCGGGAACAGACGTTTCAAATAAGATGTCATTATTTCTAATTCAGAGTGAAGTTCAGAGATTACCCATATAGAAACCGGTTTTAAAGATTGCTTGATAATCATTTCTGTTTGTAATGCTAAGTAAAAAATATGCCCGTCACTAATTGCATATTTTCTATGGGAACTATGTTTCCACTCTTCCATGGTATTGGAAAGGGAGTTATAAATTAGTTGTGTTATATGACTTTTCGTTGAATCCAGATAAAAGTTTTTATTCGGGATAATACATTGAAGTTCACATAAACATTTTTTATAAAAATAGATTAATGCTATTTTTAATACGTGAGAGTTTGCCACAGTTTTTCCAAGTTTATTTTCTGCAAGGCGGAGTAAATTTGCAAAAGCAGGGTTAGAAAAAACAATTTTGTGTATTTGTTTGATGTCATGGTCTGTCCATTGATCTGCAAATAAGTAATTGTTTGTAGTACAGTAAACAAGATAAATATAATCATAATCATATTCAGATAATGTGATGTTTAATTTTGGTTCCCATGATTTTAAAGCATTTTTTAATTTTTCATACACAAAGAGAGTTTTACAATCATCTAATTCTTTTGAAACAATCGGTTTTAGTGCGAATTTTTTCCTTTTCCATAACAAAATAAATAAGCATTCAAAAAATCCATATTCGTTTGATGTTGTATCTGAGTAATTGGTATCAATAGAATGATTGGTAGACAATAGAAAGTTTCTTGTAATAGCGACCTCATCCTTAGTGATTGTGTAACAATCAATGCCAAATTGATAATGTAATAAGGCGATTAGAAATCAGATACGGTATTCTTCACCGACAACTTGATTGCCTTTACGTGTCAGACCGATACAACGTAAGTATTCTCCACATGTTTCACGAATTCTATATGCAGAAGATTTGGTAAGATAATGTTCTTCCATAAAGGGCGTAAGGGATTGATTTTCTTCGTTTAAAATCATAAATTTTAAACATTGTAGAATATTGGAAGAACGATAAATAACATATAATAATTCCAGGAAGGAACTTTCTTTAAAAAAACTAATGGTAAAACCAGAAGCTTGCTTTTTTATTTCGGCGAGTCCTGTTAAATCCATATTCAGTTCGTGAATCAAGGCATGGATACCATTGGAGCTTAACGGTAAAAAAGAAAGTATGTCATTTATAGTCATGAAAGTTCTTGAATGTAAAATGTTAAACAATTTTAGCTTGTTTTGTATATTTTTCTCTAAATAATGTCCGAGCATTTTTTCATCTCCAGTAAAAAAATAATCTATTATCATTTTAATTCATTCGTTTTATAAATGCAATATCACGAAAAACATACTAAAAAAAGTTGAGTTTCCCAATTTTAGGGGGGAGACTGCTAAAATTGGGAAACGGATAAGTTGGAAAACATTTATAATGATTCGGGGAATAATTGGTATTATTCTTTAGAATAGAACACTCCAATACGGAAGAAAGGAGGGAAAATTACATAAAGTATAAGGAGTTTATGAAAATTAGATGAAAGGATAAAGATAAATATGAAGAAACAGAGAAAATCATGGTTGAGATATTGGATGTCCCTTTCTTTGATTTTATGTGTTATCGTTTGTTCTTTTCCAGCTTATGTAGTAGCAACAGATACAGGTGGATTTCAGGGATTAGAAGATCGAGAGGTGGAAGAGAATACACAAATTGATCTGTTGGAAAATATTTTTGCATATAGTGCGAATCAGGAACCATTAGAAGTTACAGTAACCTCCGTGATATGCCAGACAGATTCTTCTTTTGTATATGATGGTCGAATTTTCTTACGGTAGGAGAGGCGGGGGCTGAATATTTTGTGGAATACCTGGCAGCATTTCCGACAGATGCAAACATTTCATATACAGGATCATGTAAAATTACGAGTATACAATCAACAGAATTATTTACAGATGAGGAGATTGATTTAGAAATAGAAAACGAAAATCAGGAAGATATTTCAGGTGATAATATTGGAGAGGACACTGATGAGAATCCGGAGGATATACTAGGAGAAGAGGAAGACGTGCTTTTAGATGGAAGTGTAGAAGATTTTTCAGATGGAAATAGTGCTTTCGAGACAGAAGGAAATCAGATCACATTTGAGGGGGGAATTCATTATATTATTGATCCTGCATATCCGGATAAAAAGATTACGCTTTTTTGTATGAATAATAAGCGACACTGGCCGCATCATACACCAGAGATGGGAGACGCACAGGTTCCAGAATATACAGAGGGATATTTAACACCGGAGAATTTTGAATCTGAGGAAGAGTATAATGAGTGTATGCGGCGATTGTCAAAACTGCTTTATGCAGGTTATCCCTACAATGGAGAACGTCTGTATCAGATCGTGGCGAATTCTTCAAACTATAAGCCGACAGAAGAGGAATTCAATCAGATGTTAATTGTTCCGCCGGTATTGCAGACAGCATTTCCTTATTTGGGCCATCATGATTTTAAGTATTCGGATTTTCCAAAGAATGAGGAACATATAGGATATTTAAGAAGATTTATTAGCGATACTATTAAACTGAATATAAGTGGTGGGCAAACGGTCAATGGATTAACGGTTGCAGATATTACAGCCATGCCTTTTTATAAAGCTGTACATAGTTTTATAGATTGCTTTAACCATAATAATGTAGAGCCTTTGGGAAACTTTCAGGATATTTATGGAGGGCATTATTTTGTAACAGAGAGCGAGGCTTATGATGCAACACAGCATGCAGTCTGGCATTTGCTTTATACTTATGGCATAGAAGATAATGATTTAGCGTCATTAGGTTCGGAACTCTCTAGGATATTATTCACTTATTCTGAGCGTGGCGGTTTGCTTGACTATAGACCTAGCAGTGATCAGATAAAAGTGTCAGGTGACTTAGAGTTTGAATATAATCCAAAAGATGGAATGTGGCACAGCGGTAATTTGCGCATTGAGGAACCGGACGTGTATCGTGGGTTATACCGGTTAGATTTGCCGGAAGGAATAACAGCGCTGTGTGATAACTTGAATTATGTATATGGAAACGAGGACTATGAACTTGTAAGTGATCACCAACCTACCATCGGTGAATTTTTTGGGATACAGGCAGAGTTTGTCTGGCTTCAGGAATTTAAGCAATATTCTCCGATAGGGGATGTTGAGTTTCATGGAAAAAAGTTTCAGAATATGATTGGTGCTATTATACATAATGAAACGCTGACGATTAGAAAAGACATTGGAGTAAAGAATGTAGGAGACATAGCGATTACGAAAAAAGTGGTGGGGGAAACAAATAACCAGAATGAATTTCATTTTACATTGCGATTGCTGAATCATGAAGAAATCAATGGCTTATATGGAGATTTAGAATTTCATAAGGGTGTTGCTGAATTTACGTTAAAAGACGGAGAAACCAAGAGAGCCATCAATCTTCCGGCGGGAATACAGTTTGTCGTAGAAGAAGAAAGCCTGCCAGGGTATCAGAGTGATATTATAAAGCCTACAGGAGAAATTCCAATTAGTGATGTGATCCAGGTAGAAGTTACGAACACCAAACTTCCGGATCTGTCACTGAGTAAAACAGTTACCGGAGAATTAGGGGATAAAACAAAGCAGTTTGAATTTATCATAAGATTAAAAAATAAAAACGAACAACCGGTAGACGGAACCTATGATTATGTTAGAAGTGTGAAAGAAGCCTCCGGAGCAGAAAAAACGGAAAATGGGAAAATTCAGTTTACGAAAGGCAAAGCGGAGATTTCTCTTTGTCATGGACAGAAGATTACGATTTATAATCTTCCTTATCAGGCATCCTACAGCATTGTAGAAAGAGAAGTGGATCAGGAACATTATGTAACGACATATAACGGAAAAACAGAAATTCCAGCCGGAACGTTAGAAACGGATACTTCTGTGGAGGTAGTAAATAACAGAGAGTTTGTTCCGCCTACAGGAATAAAAGAGAATACAGGCCACGGTGCTGGTATTGGTATTGCGATTTCCCTTGTGGCAGTTTTCTTACTTTTCCTCGAAGGTTTCTTCCGCAGACGTAGAGGATAGCAGCGATGGAACAGAAAAAAAGAGGAAATACAATCAAAGAGGATCTTTTGTTTCTTGTACTGAAGATCGTAATTTTTCTGGCGTTATTTGCGGTGATGTTTTTCGTCATTTTTGGAATTTGCCGTTGTGGTGATAATATAATGTCGCCTGCGTTTAAAGATGGCGATATCGCGATTTATTACCGATTACAAAAAGAATATCAGCCGACAGACACTGTTGTGATCGAAAAAGACGGAGAAAAGCAAATTCGCAGAATCATTGCAAAATCTGGGGACAGCGTAGATATAACTGCAGAGGGACTGAAAGTAAATGGCTATTTACAACAGGAAGCAGCTGTTTATTCGGAAACACTTCCTTATGAGCAGGGGATTTCATTTCCGATTACGTTGGGAGAAGAGGAATACTTTGTATTAGGAGATAATCGTTCCAATGCAAAGGACAGCCGTATTTACGGAGCAATAAAAAAAGAAGAAATTAAGGGAACAGTCATTACGTTACTTCGTCACAGAGGATTTTAATGAAAACTGTGACAGATACAGAAAAGAGGAATAAAATATGATGAATAAAAAAAGAATTGGAGCGTTATTATTAGTAGGAACGATGATGCTGGGGATGAGCAGCACAGCTTTTGCAGCGGATACAAAAGTTCCCATAATAGGAAACGGAACAGAGCAGACACCGGCTACTGTTTCTATTACAAAAGATTTTGAAATGTCAGAAGGGCTCAGCATTCCCACAGTTACCTTTGTCTTTACAGCTGAAAAGGTAACCAAAGATGCGCCGGAGGCTACGATTTCTCCTATTTCTTACACAGATAAGGATAATAAAGGAGATGCAAACGGAGGAAAATATACAATCTCCAAAAACTCTGAGATTTCTTTTGGGAACTTTCCACATGCTGGGGAATATGTTTATACAGTAAAAGAAACAGCGGGAAATAATCAAAACATTACTTATTCCACAGATACCTATACTTTGAGAGTATATGTTGCTAACGGACAGAACGGTAACGTATTTGTAAAAGCAATTACAGCTGAAAAAGGAACGAACATCGGAGATCCGGCAAATAAAGCAGATAAAATTTTATTTACCAATACATATCGTAAAAATGCTTCCCTTGTTATTGAAAAAAAGACAAGCGGAGAATTAGCAGATAAGACGAAACGATTTGATTTTACAATTAGATTTGAAAAATCATCAACAGAAGAGAATTTAGCAGACTTTACAGGAACACTTACAAGAAAAGAAGGAGCAACAGAAACAGTGACCTGTTCTAAGGGAACTGCTAATTTTAAACTTGCTGACGGGGATAAATTAGAATTCCAGAATCTTCTGGCAGGCACGAAATATACAGTGACAGAAGAAGGTGTGCCAGATGGATATGTGGCACATGTAACGGTAACAGAGAATGGAACTAAAGGGCAGCCGGTTAACGGAACAGATGATGACAGTTTATCTTCTTCTCAAAATGGAAACTATATAGGAGAAAATGGAAATAAGGTAGAATTTGAAAATACTTACCATGAAGTTCCATTAACAGGTATTATTATGAACAATCTTCCATTTCTTCTTCTGATCGGTGTTGCAGTGTTTGCGTTTGGTGTGCTTGCATTTGTAAAAAAACGCAGAACATCTGACAGATAGTATTGCATTGGGAGAAATTAATCCGGATGATAGATCGAGGAATCAACCTGTTAATCGTACTGTGCTTTTTGCCAGTTCTCTGCTATGGGATTTATGTTGTATGGGATTCGCAGCATATCAATCAACAGGCAGATGCGTCTCTTTATGAAACATACCGTCCGGTGAACAAAGATGATTTATCTCTTGCGGAACTTCAAAAACAGAATCCCGAAGTCTTTGGCTGGCTGACAGTAAAAGATACGCACATTGATTATCCTCTGGTACAGGGAGAAAATAATTCAAAATATGTAAATATGGACGTATTGGGTGAGTTTTCCTTATCAGGAAGTATTTTTCTGGATTGTCGTAATCAGGAGGATTTTTCGGATGTGAACCATATCATTTATGGACATCATATGGCAAAGGATGCCATGTTTGGTGAGTTGGAGTATTATGAACAGGAGTCTTACTTTCAAAAGCATCTGGAGGGGACTATTTATTACGAACATGCATGGCATGATGTGGAATTTTTTGCTTTTCTTCAGGCTGATGCGTACGACACCATACTTTATAATATGTTTTTGCAGCCGGAGGATACGCAGGCTTATCTGGAGTATGTGAAAAGGCAGGCAGTTCATTTTCAGGAACTTTCGTTTCGGGAAAATGAGAAATTTATTACATTATCCACCTGTACTTCTGACAGCACCAATGGCAGACATCTTCTGATTGGAAGAATTACGGACGAAATTGAAAAGGAACAGGGAGACTTACAATATGAGAAAGAGTAAACAGATACTTATTTTGGCTGTTCTATTATTCAGTTTTCTGTGTTTTCCTGTAAATCAGGTTTTTGCATCTCAAAATATGGCGGAAGTGTCATTGAAGGTAAAACAAAAATTTGTTGTAAAAAATCCTGTGAAAGAGATGGAGTTTACAGGGAATTATGAATTCTGTGCATTGGATCAGGAAGCACCTCTGCCGGAAAATGCAAAAGATGGAATCTATTCTTTTTCATTGAACGGTGAGCAGGCAGAAACAAAGCTTTCATTGCAGTATGTACATACGGGTGTTTATCGTTATCAGTTGAAACAGACAACAGAAGACAAAGATAAGTATCAATATGATAAAAGCTGTTATGAGATTACAGTCTATGTAAAAAATGGAGAGAATGGGGAATTTATTACTCAGGTAATAGCAGAAAAAGGAGATGGGAAGAAGTCTGGGGAACTGGAATTTCAAAATTCATATCAAGGGAATTATTCAGAACCATCGACCCCATCAAAGCCCAATACCCCGAGTAAGCCAGTAAAAACGGGTGATACAACGCCTGTTATGCTGTATGTTTTCAGTGCAGCAAGCACTTTGCTGTTGATTGGAGTGCTTATTTGGTTCAGAAAGTATAAAAAAGAATAGAGTGTAATAAAAAGGGATGATTCTGAGCATGCAAAAATCAGAATCATCCTTTTTAAATATAGACCGAAAAGACAATTGGCGTAAAAAGAAAGCTTTTAACTGAAACATTTTTATATTTCTTATGGGATTTTAATACAAAAGGAAATATGCTTTCCCCTATTTAATATATTCTGAGGTATTCTTGATATGCAAAAGGAAAAGGGGTGAATGATGTGAGTATTATAAAAACAATTAAAAAATGTGAATATAATTTTGAAGTGCGTGCAGAAAAATTTTTATGGCATCATCCGGTTCTTGGCTTTTTTTCCATCTTTGTGGGAATGCCATTAATTGTGTTATGTGCTGTCTGTGCAATTACTATTGCTTTTGCTTTTCCAATGTCATTGCTTTTCGGATGGTTATAATCTTTATTGTATCTTAAACTGTAGTTAGAATGATTTATGCCATATTAAGAGAAAAAGGACTATGATAATACACGGAAAAGTTGTAAAGGATTTCAGATAGAAATTATAAATAAGAAGGATGTTTACGAATTTGAAGAATTCTTTATAACATAAAATAATCTATCAAGGAGGAAAGAAGTTATGATGGATGTATTCATGATAATAATCTTATTAGGATGTTTTGGCTTGATGAAAGCGTTCGCAGATTTTTGCGATTGGCAGATCAAACCAAAAGAAAAATAGGGAGGATGAAGTTAGAATGGATATGATTGTTTTAGGCGTTATGATTGCCGGAATTGGAATTTATCTGGTATATGCATTGATAAATCCAGAAAAACTATAAGAATCTGGTGAGAATAACTAGGAGGAGAAGACATGTTACAGATTATTTTAACACTTGCGATTTTTGTGATATTGGTCATTCCAATGGGGAAATATATGTACCATATCGCAACAAAACAAAAGACTTTTGCTGATAAAGTTTTTAATCCGATTGATCGCTGTATTTATAAGGTTTGTGGAATTAAGGGCGAAGATATGGGATGGAAGAAATACGCATTGACTTTGCTTTTAGTAAATGCGGTTATGGTATTTGTGGGATATGTGATTTTAAGACTGCAAAGCATATTGTTTTTAAATCCAAATGGGATTTCAAACATGGAGCCTACGCTTTCTTTTAATACGATTATCAGTTTTATGACGAATACAAACTTGCAGCACTACTCAGGAGAAAGCGGTCTTTCTTATGTGGCACAGATGTGTGTCATTATTTTTATGATGTTTACATCAGCTGCAACAGGTTATGCAGCATGTATGGCGTTCTGTCGTGGATTGGCTGGAAAGAAAATCGGAAACTTTTATGAAGATATGGTAAGAATTACCACAAGAATTTTAATTCCGGTATCTTTTGTGGTCGGATTATTATTGGTAAGCCAGGGAACACCACAGACCTTACAAGGAAACTTTACAATTGAGACATTGGAAGGAAATCTTCAGGATATTGCAGTAGGACCGGTAGCAGCATTGGAATCTATTAAACATCTGGGAACAAATGGTGGTGGATTCTTCGGAGCAAACTCAACGACACCATTTGAAAACCCTACAGTCATCAGTAATATGCTAGAGATGTTATCTATGATGATTTTACCGGGTGCTTGTGTTGTGACTTTTGGACATATGCTTCACGATAAACGGAAAGAGAAAAAAGCACAGAAAGCTGCTATGAATGTGAATGCTCTTCCAGGAACAAATCAAAAGAAATTAATCTTTGGACGTCAAGGAGCAGTCATCTTTGGAGCAATGGCAATCATCTTTCTGATTGGACTTACCATTTGTTATAATTCAGAAATGGCAGGAAATCCAGTGATTCAAGAGATGGGCATAGACCAGAGCCAGGGAAGCATGGAAGGAAAGGAAGTACGTTTTGGTATTCCGCAATCTGCATTGTTTACGACAGTAACCACTTCCTTTACAACCGGTACCGTAAATAACATGCACGATACGCTGACTCCGCTGGGTGGATTAGTTCCACTATTGCATATGATGCTGAACTGCGTTTTCGGTGGTAAGGGCGTTGGCCTTATGAATATGGTTATGTATGTGATTCTGGCAGTATTTATTTGTGGGCTGATGGTAGGACGAACACCGGAATACCTGAACAAAAAAATAGAAGGAAAAGAAATGAAACTGGTTGCAATCTGCATTTTGATTCATCCACTTCTTATCCTTGGATTTTCTGCATTGGCAGTAGCAGTTCCGGCAGGGCTTGAGGGAATTACAAACCCAGGTTACCATGGGCTTACCCAGGTACTATATGAATTTGCTTCTTCCGCAGCAAACAATGGTTCAGGCTTTGAAGGCTTAGCGGATAATACAGCATTTTGGAATATTACTGCTGGTCTGGCAATGTTCTTCGGAAGATATATAGCAATTATTGCACAGCTTGCGATTGCGGGCTCTATGCTGGCTAAGAAAAAAGTAAACGAAACTGTGGGTACGCTGCGTACCGATAATGTAACTTTTATGATTATTCTTGTATTTATCGTATATATTTTCGCTGCTTTGACCTTCTTCCCGGCGTTAGCCTTGGGACCGATTGCAGAACATCTGTCAATCTGGATGTAAGGTACAGTGAAAGGAGAGAAAGAAATGGCTAAAAATAAAAAGACAAAATTTATTACCAAGGATATTTTAAAATCATCCATTATAGGATCTTTTCAAAAACTGGATCCTCGTTATATGATAAAAAATCCGGTTATGTTTGTCGTAGAAATTGGATGTTTCATCACGTTATTACTGACTTTTGTACCAACCTTATTTGGTGGCAGTGAGCAGTACCGGATTTATAATGGGATTGTAACAGTAATCTTATTTGTAACGGTTTTGTTTGCGAATTTTGCAGAGTCCGTTGCGGAAGGCAGGGGAAAAGCTCAGGCAGCATCTTTGAAGAAAACAAAACAGGATACAAAAGCAAGAAAACTGTTGCCGGATGGAACGGAACAGATTATCAATGCTTCTGAATTGAAAAAAGGTGATTTGGTTCTGGTGAAGGCTGGAGAATTGATCCCGAATGATGGTGAAGTCATTGAAGGAATTGCTTCCGTAGATGAATCAGCTATTACTGGTGAGTCTGCACCAGTAACCAGAGAAGCAGGCGGTGATTTTTCTTCTGTAACTGGTGGTACAACAGTAGTATCTGACTGGTTGAAGATTAAAATTGTAGCAGAACCTGGAAAATCATTCTTGGATAAAATGATTTCCATGGTAGAAGGAGCATCCAGACAGAAAACTCCAAATGAGATTGCTCTGAACACTTTATTGATTGTGCTGACCTTGATATTTTTGATTGTAGTTGTAACTTTATATCCATTTGCATCGTACCTTGGTGTAAAGATACCTATTTCATGGGCGATTGCATTGATGGTATGTCTGATTCCAACAACCATAGGTGGTCTGCTTTCTGCGATTGGTATTGCAGGCATGGATCGTGTTACCAGATTTAATGTTATTGCAATGTCCGGTAAAGCGGTAGAAGCTTGTGGTGATGTGGATACCATGATTTTGGATAAAACAGGAACAATTACATATGGAAACCGTCTGGCGGCTGAGTTTTATCCGGTAAAGGGTGTTGAAAAAGAAAACTTGATTGATTATAGTGTGATGTGTTCACTTATGGATGCAACACCAGAGGGAAAATCTACTGTGGATTTAGGAAAACAGATGGGTTGTGTATTGGATGAACAGATTGCAGACCAAATGCAGTTTGTGGAATTTACAGCCCAGTCTAAGATGAGTGGTGT
Source organism: uncultured Drancourtella sp. (assembly GCA_937880845.1). GTDB lineage: Bacteria > Bacillota > Clostridia > Lachnospirales > Lachnospiraceae > Sellimonas. The sequence goes on along the minus strand of CALFLL010000054.1, from coordinate 16,387 downwards.
TGACTTGCAGGATGGAACAGTTGTAAGAAAAGGCGCTTTTGAAGCGATGAAAACTTTTGTAAAAGAGAAGGGTGGAAAAATCCCAGAAGATTTACAGGAGATTGTTACCAATATTTCCAACTTAGGCGGAACGCCATTGGTTGTTTGTGTGAATGAAAAAATCTTGGGCGTGATTTACTTAAAAGATACTGTAAAACCGGGATTATCAGAGCGATTTGAACGTCTTCGGGAAATTGGAATTAAGACAATCATGTGTACAGGTGATAACCCGCTGACGGCAGCTACTATCGCAAAAGAAGCCGGAGTAGATGGCTTTATTGCAGAGTGTAAACCGGAAGATAAGATTACAGCAATCAAAAAAGAGCAGGCAGAAGGGAAATTAGTAGCCATGACAGGCGATGGTACCAATGATGCTCCGGCGCTGGCTCAGGCAGACGTAGGTCTTGCGATGAACTCCGGTACCCAGGCAGCAAAAGAAGCAGCGAATATGGTGGACTTGGATTCTGATCCGACTAAGATTTTGGAAGTCGTTGAAATTGGAAAACAGCTGTTGATTACAAGAGGTTCGTTGACAACCTTTAGTATTGCAAATGATATCGCAAAATATTTTGCGATTATCCCAGCAATGTTTACCATGGTTTTACCTCAGATGCAGATTTTAAATATTATGCATCTGGCAACTCCGGCAAGTGCGATCCTCTCAGCGTTAATCTTTAATGCAATCATTATTCCGGGCTTGATTCCGATTGCTATGAAGGGTGTAAAATATAAACCAATGAAAGCTGAAAAAATGTTATTAAGAAACATGGGGATTTTTGGACTGGGCGGTATTATTGTTCCGTTTGTAGGAATTAAACTGATTGACTTACTTGTTGCTCCACTGTTAGCTCTCATAGGAATGTAGGAGGAATAGAAAGATGAAAAAATTAGGTAAAATGGCAGGAAAAGCATTGATATTTTGTGCTGTAATGATGTTACTTTGTTCCTTTGCTTACCCACTGGCTCTTACAGGAGCCAGTCAGTTGACAATGAAAGAAAAGGCAAATGGAAATCTGATCGATAAAGAAGGAAACCCTACGACAGACTGTGAAGAAGCAGTAGGATCCGCTTTGATCGGACAGGAGTTTACAGAAGATTATTATTTCCAGGGAAGACCATCTGCTGTGGGATATAACAATTATACTGAGGAAGAACTGCAAAATGGGGAATATGGTGGTGTTTCTTCCGGTAGTTATAATTATGGAAATTCCAATCCAGAGCTAGAGAAAAGAATTCAAAAAGATTTAGATGAATTCTTAGAGGAACATCCGGGATTGAAGGCAGAGGATGTGCCATCTGATTTGCTTACAGCATCCGGTTCAGGATTAGATCCACACATCTCACCCAAAGCAGCAGAAATCCAGATTCCGTATGTAGCTGAGAATTCAGGGCTATCAGAAGAAGAAGTGACCAAGATTGTGGAAGAGAACACAGAACATAAGGTACTTGGGGTTTTTGGAGAGGAAAGAGTGAATGTGTTAAAATGTAATCTGGCAGTTGCCAATGCTATGGGAATATTAGAGTAGAGGGTTTATGGAAACGAAAGAATATGAAAGACCGGATTCTCAGCAGCTTCTTCGGAAACTTCAGCTGGAAGAAGAGGAAAAACTAAAAAATACAAGAGGAAAGCTGAAGATTTTTTTAGGGTATGCGGCTGGATCAGGGAAAACGTATGCCATGCTGATGGCAGCGCATGAAGCAAAGAAACATAAAATTGATGTAGTGGCAGGGTACATAGAACCGCATAACAGACCAGACACACAGGCGCTTGTGGAAGGATTGGAAACAATCGCGCCGATGGAGGTTATGTATAAGGGAGTAAAACTTCGGGAATTTGATTTAGATGCAGCATTGAAACGGAATCCAAGGTTGATTTTAGTAGATGAGCTGGCTCATACCAATGTCAGAGGATGCCGGAACGAAAAGAGATACCAGGACGTAAAAGAACTTTTACGTGCTGGTATTGACGTATATACAACAATGAATGTTCAGCATTTAGAGAGCCTGAATGATATTGTAGGAAGCATTACGCACATCGATGTACGGGAACGTGTACCGGATAAAGTGTTTGATCATGCGGAACAGGTAGAAGTCATTGATATCGAACCGGAAGAATTGATTGAACGTATGAAAGAGGGGAAAATCTATGCACCCTCACAGGCGGAACGTGCTCTGGAGAATTTTTTCCGAAGAGAAAAACTGGTTGCCTTGCGTGAGATTACGCTGCGAAGAACAGCCGACAGGGTAAACCATATCGCAGAAGAAGAACGCTATGCGATGGGAGAAATGGATTATCATACAGGAGAGCATGTTTTAGTTTGTATTTCGTCTTCCCCTTCTAATACGAAAGTAATCCGGACGGCAGCGCGTCTTGCTTATGCATTTCATGCCCAATTTACCGGTATTTATGTAGAAACGTCTCAAATGCAGGAAGCAGATGAAAAAACAAAAGCTGCTGTAAAATGCCACATGGATTTGGCAAGGGCACTAGGGGCAGATGTTGTGACTGTTTATGGGAATGACATTGTGGATCAGATTGTAGAGTATGCCATTGTGGGAAATATATCAAAGATTGTTATGGGGCGCAGTAGAAAACAATGGATTTTCAAAAGAGGGCGTTTGGAAGTTTTGGAGCAGTTGACCTATCGCGCTCCTAATATTGATGTTTATATTATCCCCGACATGAAAAATGCAGGATATTTCAGAGAAGGAAAAAAGAATAGAAAGAAAAGAGAAGAATCCAGTTGGAATGTTGTGAAAGAATTAGGTGAAATTACTGCAATTATGGCGCTTAGTACGGTAGTTGCATATGTATTTCAGTGGTTTGGACTTTCAGAATCTAATTTAATCATGACTTATATGGTTGGTGTATTACTATCTTCTTATGTGGCCGACAAAAAAATATATGCATTATATTCTGCCTTGCTTAGTGTTCTTTCCTTCAATTTCTTTTTTACGGAGCCGTATTTTAGCTTGAAGGCATATGACAGAGGCTCTCCGGTCACGTTTGTCATGCTGTTTGTAGTAGGATTTTTTATGGCTTCTATGACAAGACAGTTGAAATCACAAACAAGAGAGAGTGCAAAAAAGGCATACCGAACTGAAATCTTGCTGGAAAACAGCAGAAAACTTAGGCGTTGTAAATCGAAAGAAGAAGTATGGAAGCAGGTAGCAACGCAGGTTGTAAAACTTTTAAATCTTTCTATAATCATATATCCAGTGAATGAAAGCGGAGGTTTGGAAGAACCATTATTATTTCCAAGAAAAGACATGGAAATTATTAATCTAAAACAATTTGTGAATGCAAAGGAAAAAGCGGTAGCACAGTGGGCTGTCTCTAATAGACACAGGGCAGGTACTTGCACACATACCTTGCCAGATGCGGATGCGATGTATTTGCCTATTCAATCCACCGAAGAAGTAAAAGGTGTGATGGGAATTTTATTGGAAGAGAGACGGCCGGTAAATGATTTTGAATATGGACTTTTAATTGCTATGCTGAATGAGACTGGAGTAAAACTGCAGGATACATTTTGTAAATGATCAATGAAGATGTAATCATTAAAAATAGCAGGGACAAAGTAGGAATGTTTACTTTGTCTCTTTTTATGTGTGCTAAGAAATGAAATAAAAAAGAAGAAAAGGATATAAATATATATGAGGGGTTCTTTTCAAATCAGAGGATGGTGGTTGCACGTATAAATGAAAAAGGATAAAATCTTTATGCAATCTTAATACTAGAGGGATATATTTTGCCCTTTCTTTATGCACGTTATTATATTATTAAGATTGAATAAAGATAATAAAGGAGTTTCTTAATTATGGGAGTGGTGTTATCGAAAAAGAAGCTGACATCGTTTCAAATTATTATTCTGGGGTTTTCTAGTGTTATACTTTTGGGAACATTACTTTTGATGTTGCCTATTTCGTCTAAAACAGGAGAATTCACCTCTTTTGCAGATGCATTATTTACCTCAACTTCAGCGGTATGTGTAACTGGGTTGATTGTATTTGATACAGCTACCTATTGGTCGCTTTTTGGACAATTTGTGATTATGTTGTTAATTGAGATTGGTGGTATGGGTGTTATAACAGTAGCTGCATCCTTTGCCATGATTGCAGGTAGAAAGATATCTTTAATGCAGAGGAGTACAATGCAGGAAGCAATCGCAGCGCCCAAAGTAGGTGGAATTGTAAGACTGACTATTTTTGTAATAAAAACAACTTTAATGATTGAATTACTTGGTGCAGTTGCCATGTCGCCTGTTTTTTGCAGAGATTTTGGAATTAAGGGGTTGTGGATGGCGTTGTTTCATTCGGTTTCTGCCTTTTGCAATGCAGGGTTTGATTTAATGGGAGTGAAAGCGCCTTTTTCTTCTTTGACTTTTTATGCGGGAGAACCACTAATAAATTTTCCAATTATGCTGTTGATTATAGTAGGTGGAATTGGATTTTTGACGTGGGATGATATTCGCGCAAATCGTTTTCATATTCATAAATATAGAATGCAAAGTAAAGTGATTCTCAGTACTACAGCTATCTTGATTTTGGTTCCGGCTTTGTATTTTTATTTTTTTGAGTTTTCAGAGCTTGGGTTGAAAGAAAGGATTCTTTCATCGTTGTTTCAATCGGTTACTCCAAGAACCGCAGGGTTTAATACTGCCGATTTAACATCCATGAATGAGGCTGGACAGTTTATTACCATTATTTTAATGCTGATTGGAGGCAGCCCGGGTTCAACAGCAGGTGGTATGAAAACAACAACAATTGCTGTATTATTTGCGATTGCAATCGCAACGTTCCGCCGGAGGGAAGATGCTAATTTTTTTGGCCGTAGGATGAATGGGGATGTGAGTAAAAATGCAGCAACAGTTTTTCTGATGTACATTACCTTATGTGTGAGTGGTGGGTTGATTATCAGTATCGTAGAAGATTTGCCCATTTTAACATGTTTATTTGAAGCGGCCTCTGCAGTTGGTACAGTAGGACTTTCTCTTGGAATTACTCAGGGATTAGGAGTTCTGTCAAGGCTTATATTAATTTCATTGATGTTTATAGGAAGAGTGGGAGGGTTGACATTGATTTTTGCAGCCTTGTCAGGTTCGCATCATCATATTTCAAAATTACCACGAGAAAAAATTACGGTAGGATAACGGAGAAAAAATATGAAATCAATTCTTTTAATTGGATTAGGGAGATTTGGAAGACACATAGCAATGCATTTAGACAAATTAGGGCATCAAGTAATGGCAGTTGATAATTCGGATGAACGGGCAGAAGATGTTTTACCCATTGTAACAAATGCTCAGATTGGAGATAGTACAAACGAGGAATTTTTGGAATCCTTAGGAGTTCGGAATTATGATGTGTGTATTGTAGCAATCGGACATGATTTTCAGAGTTCTCTAGAGACCACTTCATTATTGAAAGAAATGGGGGCAAAACGAGTTGTTTCCAGAGCAACAACAGATGTGCAAGAAAAGTTTTTATTACGCAATGGTGCAGATGAAGTGATTTATCCCGAAAAGCAATTGGCAAAGTGGGCAGCAATTCGGTATAGTACAGATCATATTTTAGATTATATAGAATTGGATTCAGATCATACAATGTATGAGATTCAAGTTCCGGTGAATTGGGTGGGAAAATCTATAGGAATGCTTGATATTCGAAAAAAACATAAGATTAATGTAATTGGTATTAAAGAAGCAGGAAAATTGAAACTTACAATTTCACCAGATACAGTATTGGAAGACGGAGAAACCATGCTTGTACTTGGAAGTAATAAAGACCTACAAAAATGTTTTCATATATAATTAAAATGAGGTGAATTTATGACGTACTTACTATTGGTAGTAGTAATCATAATATTTGGAGTGTCAGGGTTCTTTTTGATGAAAAGAATAGATTGTTTTTTAGAAAAAAATAGAAAAGAGCAGGTGAAATTGCTGGAATCTTCAGAACATTATTTGAGGATAGGTGTTTCAAATCCTTATGTGATTGACAGTTGTTCAGAAGCTGTCGAAAAATGCGGAAAAAAGTTTCCTGATTTTGAAGTGCTATTTTATAGTGGAACAGAAGAGGAACTGGTCAAAGCATTTTTTGCGCATAAATTAGACTTGCTGTTTTTAGCGGAAAAAAGCGTCGCAAAAATGGAGGATGATTGCTGTTCAAAAGAAATAGAATTATCTTGTGTTTCGACCATAATGTCAGATGCTGGTTTAACTGTTGAATTTGTTGGCGAAAAGAAAAATAGGCTGAAATCATTCTGGAAACCGGATCATAAGAATCAGGTAATTGCTGAATTTTTGAAATGTCTAGATGAAATATCACATTATGTTTAAATACAAAAAATACAATAGTATATCATGAATAAATAGGAGGCTGTTTAGAGAGAGGAGCATGATAGATGGCTGTAAAAAAGCGAGAGCCAGATGAATTTCTGCAGAAATTTCACGATGATATACATACAAAAAGCCAGGGAAAATTGAAAATTTTTCTTGGATATGCAGAGGGAGCTGGAAAAACTTATGCGATGCTTCAAGCTGCACATCAGGCCAAGGAGCAGGGGATAGATGTGGTTGCTGGTTATATTGAAACCCATAACTCCCTACAAATAGAGTCACTGCTTGAAGGAGTAGAACAGCTTAAACCTAAGCAGATATCCTTTGAGGATAAAAAGACTTTTGAATTTGATATTGATGCGGCTTTAAAAAGAAAACCAGATTTAATTTTGATTGATGAATATGCTCATACGAATCTAGATAATAGTCGGCATATTAAACGTTATCAGGATGTTCAAGAATTGTTAAATGCAGGCATTAACGTTTACACAACAGTAAATATTCAACATATAGAAAGTTTAAATGATGTAGTATCTGCAATTACAGGAGTATCGGTAAAAGAACGTATTCCAGATTCTGTATTTGATAAAGCAGACCAGGTAGAATTGGTTGATATAGAACTGACAGAATTATTAGAGCGAATGAAGGGAAAGTCGGTTTTGACAGAGAATCAGAATAGTAGCGATTTCTGTACCTTAGAGAAATTAACTGCCTTGCGTGAAATTGCATTGCGGAGATGTGCAGATCGAGTCAATTTGATTACGGAGAATGCAAGGTTACAAAGTAAAAGCGATTATCATATGGATGAACATATTTTGGTGTGTCTTTCTGCGTCTCCGTCTAATGCGAAGATCATTCGAACTGCAGCGAGAATGGCACAGGCATTTCATGGAACATTTACAGCACTTTTTGCCGAGACGCCGGATACGACACCTATGGCAGAGCAAGATAAAGTTCAGCTTCAGAAAAATATCCGGTTGGCACAACAATTGGGTGCATCCGTTGAAACAAGCTATGGGGATGAAGTAACCGATCAGATTATTGAGTTTGCCAGACTTTCCGGTGTTTCTCAAATTGTGATAGGACGTAGTACAGTTGGTAAAAAAAGAATTTTCGATAAGCCGACATTAACCGAAAAATTGATAAACGGTGCGCAGAATTTGGAAATTCATGTAATTCCAGATACAAGTACAGGTGATAATTACCAAGAGAGAAAAAGAAAACTCAAAATTGATATGATGCCTATAAGTGACATCATAAAAAGTATTGTCGTGCTAATAATATCAACCATAATCGGGTTGGGATTTGATGCATTGGGAGCAACTGAGACTAATATTGTAGCAGTGTATATTTTGGGGGTTCTGGTGATTTCAGTTATCACGACAAACCGATTATGTGGATTTCTAGCTTCAGCTGTATGTGTGTTAGTCTTTAATTTCTTTTTTACAACGCCTCGTTTGACGTTTATGTTTGATGATTCAAATTATATTGTGACATTTTTGATCATGTTTATTGTGAGCCTCTTGGCAGGAACACTTGCATCAAGACTGAAACGAAGTGCCAAACAGGCAGCACTTGCAGCGTATAGAACCAAAATATTGTTTGAGGCAAATCAGTTGTTACAAAAAGAAAATGATGAAGAAGCGGTTGTTCGTGCAATGGCAGAACAGCTTATGAAATTGTTGAAGAAGGATTTAGTTGTATATCTGTCGGACGGAGACATTCTTAAAGAACCTACTGTGTTTCGGGTGGACGAGAGTGAAGATAGTAACTTAATAACAGAGGATGAAAAAGCGGTTGCAGTCTGGGCGATGCAGAACAATAAGCATGCAGGCGCTACTACAGATACCTTGTCTAATGCAAAATGTTTATATTTGGCAATCAGGGTAAATCATCATGTTTATGGAGTGGTAGGAATTGCTATGGATGGTTACCCTTTGGATACCTTTGAAAATAGTGTTCTTTTGTCAATACTTGCTGAATGTGCACTAGCACTAGAAAATATAAAGAATGCAAGAGAGAAAGAAGAAGCAACGGTGTTTGCTAAAAATGAGCAGCTAAGAGCAAATTTATTACGGGCAATTTCACATGATTTAAGGACACCGCTTACATCGATTTCTGGAAGCGCCGGAAATTTGATGGCAAATTATAATAAAATGGACGATGAGATGCGCAAACAAACATTTGCAGACATCTATGATGATTCTATGTGGCTGATTAATCTTGTGGAAAATCTGCTGGCAGTCACCCGAATAGAAGGAGAAAGGGTTAACTTAAATCAGACAATAGAATTGATGGATGAAGTAATTGCAGAAGCGTTAAAACATATTAACAGAAAAGGAAAAGAATACACAATAAAGGTTGATAGTTCAGAAGAACTGATCCTTGCTAAAATAGATGTAAAATTAGTAGTTCAAGTGATTATCAATCTTGTGGATAATGCGATAAAATATACGCCTAGTGGTTCTATAATCCATATACATACGCAAAAACAAGGCAAGTGGGTAGAAGTTTCCATTTCAGATAATGGACCTGGTATTTCAGATGAACAAAAAACCAAGATTTTTGACATGTTTTATAGTGGCGCAAATAAAATTGCAGACAGTCGGAGAAGCCTTGGACTTGGCTTATCTCTTTGCAAATCAATTGTAACAGCACATGGAGGAATGATTTCAGTATCTGATAATCAACCTAAAGGTACAATATTTACATTTACATTACCAATCGGGGAGGTAAAATTATATGAATAAACCATTGATTTTAGTTGTGGAAGATGACACATCAATCCGTAACCTTATCACAACAACTTTGAAGACGAATGATTATCGTCATGTAGTTGCAATGAATGGGAAAATGGCACTTATGGAAGCAACATCCCATAGACCGGATATTGTTCTTTTAGATTTGGGATTACCGGATATGGATGGAATTGAGGTGATAAAAAATATTCGTTCATGGTCCAATATGCCTATTATTGTTATCAGTGCAAGAAGTGAGGATAATGATAAGATAGAGGCATTGGATGCAGGTGCGGATGATTATTTGACAAAGCCATTTTCTGTTGAAGAATTGCTGGCGCGTATTCGGGTAACGCAACGTAGAATATCCTTAATGACAGCGGAAATGATGACAGCAGATTCAAAGTTTGTTAATGGCAAACTAAAAATTGACTATTCTGCAGGATGTGCATTTCTTAATGATAAAGAGTTACATTTAACACCGATTGAATATAAGCTGTTGTGCTTGCTTTCCAAAAATGTGGGGAAGGTTCTGACTCATACATTTATTATGGAAAATATCTGGGGAAGAAACTGGGAGACTGACATTGCTTCTTTGCGCGTGTTTATGGCAACATTGCGAAAAAAATTGGAACCGACGGAGGATTCACCACAGTATATTCAAACACATATCGGTGTAGGATATCGAATGATAAGAGTAGAATAAAAATATTGCTGTGGGAAAATAGTAATGATAAAATTTGTATGGCGGACAGGAACATTTCTTGTCTGCCATATTTTATTTATAGCTGTTGAAATAAAAATATATGATAAAAATAATATAATGTATTTGGTTTAAAGATGAAAAATATGCAAGCATTACAAAAGAAAAAATATTTAATCATATATGTGATGTTTTGTGGTGTTGTAATTCGAAATAAGGATGCGACACTTTTTTTCATTTGTGAAATTTAAATGTTTATACGTTGTATATAACAAGAGAATACGATCACCGCCATGCTCTGATTTGATTTCAAAAAACAAAAAATCAGATCGGAGGAAATGAAAGGTGACGTTTCAGAAAGCTAAAGAAGAATATAAATGGAAACAATGGAAAGCGAAGGAAGAAAAAGTTTTGCGGGAATTTAGTATGAGTGAAGAGAAAATCATTCATCTTCGAGAATTGGATTGGGAAGATTTTAATGCAGAACGAAGGTTTTGGGAACATTATTCATCGGATCAAGAAAAATTATATATACAAAGAGAAGTAGAAAACATGGATTTGTTGAATAGTGAACAATTATTGGATTGCATTGAAAATAGGCAAATGTGGGAAATTCTGAAAAACACAGATCCTAAAACAATTGAGATGATACTTATGAAAGTATGGGGATTTTCTGTAAAAGAAATCTCAGAGTATTTGAATTTACCGGAAAAAACTATTTATACTAGAATTAACCGGTTGAAAAGAAAAATTCAAAAGTGTTGTGTTGAGATAAAGGAAAGTTAATCTAAAACATAGGAAGAGAAAATTTTTATGTGTTGATTTATAGTGGAAGTCCCAAGCGTTTTGGCTTGGGATTTTTCTTGGTGTGCATTTTGGAAATCAATATCGGCTACTGTTAGTCCGCACAGTTCCGAGATACGAAGTCCTGTCTTTAACAATTTTCTTTTTGTGGTGGATAATCACGAGGAAGAAAAAATATACACTTTCGGGTAAAAGAAAAATGTCAAGAGAGTGTTCTGATTTTTATTGTGGCGGATATATGGAACTGGTATAATATGGATATGAAGAAAGCAACAAATATGAATTTGCGAAGGAAACAACTATATGCGTATTTGGAAAGCAATATTTAGCGTGTTAACAATTGTATTCGGTTCTCTAGGATTAATGGACATAGTGTCTACGGATGTAATGCTGCCAATTATGTTTGTTTTTATGGGATTAGTTTTTTTGACAAATGCAAAGGAGTGCTACGATAAAGGGGCGAAGAAAGACGCTACGATATTTGCAGGGGTAGCAATTTTTATCTATGCAGTTACAGCATATAATTTGATAAACAGATTTATGTAAGGTAGAAATTGGAGATATAAAATGATAACGAGATTTAAGCAACAAATACACATGCCATATAGTTTGCATGATATGATTGTGAACAGCATCATTTGTAAGAATAAGTCTGTTCATTTGCAGTTTGAACATGGATTTGTAAGCATAAAAGAACCTTATACACAAGTAGAGGGGAAAATCACTATTGAAGATGTTGATATAGATAGTATTTGTGTTTTGCTATTAAGCAAATTAGGAAAATATGGTAGTTTTGAGGGTATGAAAATGCCGTTGGATGAATTTAGTAAAATGTATGATGAATACTGCTTTGAAATCATAGATGAAATGTATGGATTTAATCAGGTTGAGTATATCGGTTATCTTCATTTACCTAAAGAAAATGATTTAATCCAGATGTCATTATCCATGTATTTTAATGGTGAAATTGTATACGAAACAGAAGAATAGTTGCTTTTATAATTTTGAAGTTGTCTGCGAAAAGCCCATAAATAAACGGATGTTAATATGCGTTGCTTGTGGCAATGGCTCTTTTGAATATAGAATTGAGCTATCAAAAATAAGGAAGCAGAGATTATGCTAAGTGATAATATCAAAAGAATTAGAAAGTCAAAAGGGCTATCGCAAGAAGAGCTTGCAATTAAACTGAACGTAGTAAGACAGACTGTATCAAAATGGGAAAATGATTTATCAGTTCCAGATTCGAATATGCTAATTACATTGGCAGATGAATTGGATACTTCTGTAAGCGTATTGCTTGGAGAAACTGTAATGGAGCCGATAACAGATGACCTAAAAGTAATCTCCGAAAAGTTAGAAGTGATTAATTTACAGTTGGCAAAGAGAAAAATGGTCAAAGTAAAAACTATCCGTTGGATACTTATCGCATTATGTGTGTTTATAGCGTTTGTTTTTATTGCTCTTGCAGTTATGCAAAGTTCTTATCTAAGGTGGGATTATAATAATCCAGAGTTTGCGGTTGCAGGAACAATATTACATGGATTTGAATTTGCTTTTGTATTAGCACCACTCGCTTTTATTGCTTCGGTTATTGGGATCGTAATCACTTATAAGAAAAGATAAATATGAATTTGTGAGGGAATAATGAAGAAAGCATATTTTAATTGGAGTAGTGGGAAGGATTCTGCACTCGCTCTTTATAAAACAATACGATCCGGAACCTACGATGTGCAAACATTGTTTACCGTAATGAAGAAAGAGAACTCTAAAATTGCTATGCACGAGATCGGCATAGAATTGCTCAAACAACAAGCCGATTCTATTGGAATACCATTAACCGTTTTGGAGTTTGATTTAACTGCTCCATTAGATGATTATCAAAAATTAATGGAAATACATTTAGAAAAATTTAAAAAGCAAGAATTTGATATTGCCCTTTTTGGTGACTTATACTTGGAAAATTTGAGAAATCAAAGAATCATAAATTGTAGGAGACAGGGCATTCAGGCGGAATTTCCTTTGTGGAATAGTAACCCAGAAGAAATGATGCAGGAGTTTATATCACTTGGCTTCAAGAGCATTGTAACTTGTGTAGATGGTTCGGTGCTGGACGAGTCCTTTGTAGGTAGAGTAATTGATGAATCTTTTTTAAATGATTTGCCTGCCTGTGTGGATATTTGTGGAGAAAATGGCGAATATCATTCTTTTGTCTTTGATGGACCAATATTTAAGAAGCCGATTGAATTTGAAGTAGTAAGACGATATCATAAAGATTATCCGGCGGAAGAAAATACAATGCTAAATAGGTATTGGTATCTTGAATTAAAATGATTTTCAAATTCCGGTTGAACAGTAGAAAAATGATGACAGATGTTACATTGAATGTAGGCGATACGTTTGATCCATTGGCAAATGTTACTGCAACGGATAAAGAGGACGGAACGATTGTTTTAACAAAAGATAATATCATTGCAAATGATGTTGATACTTCTAAGGCTGGTACTTACCATGTGACTTATAAAGTAACAGATAAAAACGGAGCTTCTACTGAAAAAACAATTACAGTTACAGTAAAAGAAAAAACAACAAATAAACCTATAAGTCCACAACAGCCACAGAAACCGAACAAGCCAACTACTTCAACAAAGCCTAGCGGACAAAAGAACCCTGTAAAAACAGGCGATGTAACAAATGTAGGATTGTTCGCTTTCATGTTTGCTGGTTCAACTGGTGTATTAGCTGTTTTATTCGGTAAAAAACGTAAAAGAAATAAGAACGATTAACAAAATGTATAACAACAATCAATAGCAACTAGTAAATTTTCATGTAAAAGGACACCAAACTATGAGGTGTCCTTTTCAAATTCTTATTGAGCGCTTACGTCAGTTCGCACAGTTTCGAAATACGAAGTCCTGTCTTTAACAGTTTTCTTTTCTGTGGTGGATAATCACGAGGAAGAAAAAATACACACTTTCGGGTAAAAGAAAAATGTCAAGAGAGTGTTCTGATTTTTATTGTGGCGGATATATGGAACTGGTATAATGTGGATATGAAGAAAGCGACAAAGTTGAATTTTGGTCGTTGTTTTAAAAGAAAATCTTAAAGAGGAGCTGAGAAAAATGTACATTATCATTATTATCGCATTCATATTTCTAGCAGTTAATCTTCCAGGTTATGTTAGAAAAAATTTTATGAATCTAATAGCCGATGAAAGCAATGATGCTAAAAACAATTGTCAAACGTCACAATTAAACTTTTTATCAAAAATAGAATGGCTCAGATTTTATCCACTAAAAAAATTGTTTCTAGGAATATTTTGGTTACTTTGCTTATTTATTGCCGCAAGAGGAATTTTTATGACGATTAACAATCCCAGTAAAATATTTATATTCCTTACGACCTTATTTTGGCTCATAACTATTTTTAATGCTCGGAAAATATACAAATATATTCGATTGCCTTTTCATTGCGTTCCGGTATTGAATCATACAAAAACAAAGGAAGAATTAAAAGAATCACTACAAGGTGAGTGCTTTGAAAAGGTAGTATTTGAACATAAGATGTTAAGAAAATATTTCTATGTTCTTATTAGTGAAAACTGGGCGATTATTGATGGATATCTAATTCCAAGGCATGGAATTGAAAAAATCTATTATTTACACCCAAGCCCTATTGCAAATCATGAGCAAATTCGATTTATTTATTCTAATGGTGAGAAATTTTGCTTACCAAGTAGTAGAGAGACTGCAAATGAGTTGCGTCAAAAGGAAATATCAAACTTGCTACACCAAATATCATCAGTAGTAATTGAAGAAGATGAGGAGGTAAGTACATCAATAAAAAAAGACAAGTCGATAGTTTATTGGAATATGAATTACAGAGGTAAATTCAGAAGAACATTATGGTTTATTCCTGTAGTTATTGTCTTATGTTTTTTGACACCATTATTTATGGGAAGATTTTGGATTATCTATGATATCATTCTCATGGCTGTTTTAGTGTGGCAGCTTTGGTATACCTATAAAATGAAGAAAGTGGAAGAAGAAGTCCAAGAAAAAATGAAGACTGGCGATTACAGATTTTGCCCTCATTGTAAAAAAGTAATTTATAAAGACGAAATTATTTGTCCGCATTGCCATAGTGATGTTCAGGAGCATGAAAATAATTTGTTCAATTAGAATTTAGAGAAATCAAAGGAGATTTTCATAACGACTAAAAGAAAAAGATAAAGAAAATCTAGCAACAATTTTAAAGAGTTTATAAGTTTTCAAAAATTTATATCTATACATTCAAAGCAGTTAGCCTTAGGATTGACTGCTTTTTAAAAAGATACCATTTCGGCGTAATGATGTTTTTGGGGTGTTATTTTATAGTCATATCAAGGCTCATTTAATTGTGGTAAAATGAATGTTTTTCTATACTCGAAGCGCTTGAAAGTATAGTGTTTATGCGGTGCGGATAGTTGAAAATTAGATATATAATTTTTCTTAATCGTTAGACAGTCTGACGCACGGTGGTGAGAGAGGTCGGCTAATCAATTAATGGTTAGCCGCCTACTCAATAAGGGGTTATTCGCCGGTACTTCCGAAAGCTCCGGTATTTCTTGATTCTCCGAAATCCAGAACAAAGTCGGCGATTAGAACCGGAGTGATAACCAGTTGCCCTACACGGGTATCTTTGCAGAGTATTTGGGATTCTGAACTAACATTACTGATGATGGCATGAATTTCTCCACGATATCCAGAATCAATAGGTGGAAGTTCGCATACCAACCCTTTTGCTGCCATGCTGCTTCTTGGAAAAACATAACCAGCATACCCATCCGGAATCATGAGACCAAATCCTAAGGGGATTCTTGCAATCTCTCCCGGCTTTAATGTGTAGTCATAAGGCATATACACATCGGCCCCCGCATCGTTTTCATGAGGGCGGAAGGGATAATGATCTTTCTCTAACCCAAAATCGATCAATTTAATTTTCATAAACAGCTTCCCTCCCTTCTACGAGCAGAGGATAATCGGCTTTCATTATTTCTAATGGAGACCAGTTTTTTGGGATAGGAATTCCACAGGACATAGAACCTTCTTCACAACATCCCCTCTGACAGAAAGGACCGGTCAGCTTCGGTGAAAATAACACCGGATCTAATTCATATAGTTTCTGCCAGATATCCAACATTACAATTCTTGTTTCATCGGTATTTCTCCGGCAGATCCGCTGACTGATCATATGTTTCCACTCATAAGGTGTAGCGCAGATGATTAGAATATTTCTTAAAGCATGGGGGAGGGCATATCCGGCAGAATCATGATGAAATCCCACAGAACACAATTCCTGATAACATCTGAGATCCGATAAACAGCTTTGCAGATAGAGATCAATGTATCTCTGTTCGGAAAAAAGGATTTCATATGGGATTGCAAATGCAGCTTTTTCTGAATAGTTGCTATATTGCAGAGATGCACTCATGAATTTTACTTCATTTTGATGACGGGTAATCTGTGCGAGAAAACGTCTGCTTGCCCCTACAATTGCAACGGTGATCACCGTAAATTTCTGTACGGTTGGATGGGGGAGGCTGGCGATCCGGTCTACGGTTTTATCTGTAAAAGATTTTTGATAAAGTGCCATAAGATCATCCATGTTTTGAATGGAATGTCCTTGTTGGGTAAGCCTTGCTGCGAATACCATATTTTGAGCTGCTTCCTGAATGGTATAACTATTTAAAATCTTTGTCTCAATGTGATCCATAGGCTTGTTCC
>CALFLL010000053.1 GCA_937880845.1 uncultured Drancourtella sp. | reverse complement strand
GCAAAAATACAGAAGTAAAAGCTGGAAGCATTGCTATTGATGAAGCACATTTTCCCAATCCTGCATTTAGATTATATGTACAGACTAATTTCGATAAAAATAATGATAACAGCTTATCGCCCGATGAAATTAACAATGTTACTAGTATGACAATACAAGAGGGGTCTAATAAAGAATTTACATCTATACAGGGGATAGAATTATTCACTAATTTAGAAAATTTATCACTTGATGCACCTCTTAAAGAATTAGATTTAAGCAAAAATACCAATTTGAAAAATCTTGAAATAAGAAGTTTAAATATGTGGGGATTTGATGTTAGCAAAAATACTAATTTAAAGTCTTTAACTGCAAATTCGAACTATACATGGTATAACATTGGTAACAATCCAAATCTTGAAACTGTAAATGTTGGAAATACTCACCTTTGGATTACAACAGAAAAAAATCACTTCTATTTTAAAGATATATGTAAAGGAATAGATATTTCAAAAGTTACTATTTTGCAGAATGGAAAATTAGATAAAGATACAGGAATTGCTTATATTGATGATGTAAACAAAGACTTCATTTATCAATATGATTGTGGTACATATAAAGGGGGTAAAAAAACATTAGAGATTACAGTACATATACTTGGAACATCATCTTTACCAGATATTTTTGCAGAAGATGTTACATTAAAAGTGGGGGATACATTTGACCCATTGAAAAATGTAACTGCTAGTGATTTTGAAGACGGTCCAATTACTTTAACACAAGAAAATATAATTCAAAATGATGTAGACACTTCTAAGGCTGGTATTTATCATGTGACTTATAAAGTAACGGATAGTGAAGGAAAATCTAGTAGAAAAGTTATTACTGTTACCGTAGAAGGTTCAACTGATATTCCGAATACTCCTCCAACCATTTCAGCAAAAGATGTTACGTTAAATGTAGGTGATACATTTAACCCATTAAAAGATGTAATTGCAACGGATAAAGAGGACGGAACGATTACTTTAACAAAAGATAATATCATTTCAAATGATGTAGATACCTCAAAGGCTGGTACTTACCATGTAACTTATAAGGTAACAGATAAGAACGGTGCTTCTATTGAAAAGACAATTACTGTAATTGTGAAACAAAACACAGGCGACCTTAATTCTGCACCAATCATTTCAGCTAATGATGTTACATTAAATATAGGCGATACGTTCAACCCATTGGCAAATGTGACAGCAACAGATAAAGAGGACGGAACTATCACTTTGACAAAAGATAATATTGTTGCAAATGATGTAGATACTTCTAAGGCTGGCACTTATCATGTAACATTCCGTGTAGTAGATAAGAATGGTGCAATTACTGAAAAAACAATTACAGTTACCGTAAAAGAAAAAGCAACAAATAAACCTGTAAGCCCACAACAGCCACAGAAGCCAACTACTCCAACAAAGCCTAGTGGACAAAAGAATCCTGTAAAAACAGGTGATATGACAAACGTAGGATTGTTCGCTTCGATGTTTGCTGGCTCAACTGGTGCATTAGCTGTTCTATTCGGTAAAAAACGCAAAAGAAATAAGAACGATTAACAACAATAAATAGATACTAATAAAATTTCATGTAAAAGGACACCAAATTATAAGGTGTCCTTTTTTAATTCCTATTGTCATATCAAGGCTCATTCAATCGTGGTAAATTCGTGGTAAATAGAATAGTTTTCTATACTTCAAAATGCTTGAAAGTATAGTGTTTATGCGGATAATCAAAAATCAGATATAAAATTTCTAATAACTTATATCAATATTATGGGCAACACAAATATCGGAACATAATCCACATCCGACGCATAAGTTTTTATTAACTTTAATTTGATGATTTTTCATAAAATCGTATCCTTTCGTTAATATTCTTTAACCATTATATATAAAATGATATCTTATAACAATATTGGTAAAGAAATCCGTTACCATTATTTAAACGTTTTTGAAACAACAGCAGAGGTTTCGATGTTACCTATGTATATATCTGTTAAAAATTTTATTAAGAAAGGTAGACTGAATACGGGCAATCAATGCAAAAAAGAAGAAAAACCAACCCATGGTAGCAAGCTTAAACATTGACGGATAAAATATGGTAATGTAAACGAAAAATGCTGCGGTACCAAAAAGCATACAGGTTGTTAAAAAATGTTTCAGAGACATTAAAAATGCATTGACGATAGTGTGTTTTAACGTATTATCAAATTTAGCAAGCAGCGGAAACGCATAAAGTGTAATCATTGTATATAACACCAGAGAAAGGAACATGACAAAATGAATAATCAAAGAAACGATTCCGGCAGTGCTTACGATAAGATTCATAAATAACAACAGGAAAACCAAAAGTGAAAATCCCCAAAGAAGAGTTCCCTGACGGATATTTTCTTTCCATGCATGGAAATATTCTCTTACGATGTAAGAAGAAGTTCCCGAACTTTGTTTTAAAGTTACAGAATATAAAGCAATCAGGGAAGTCCCGATTGTGATCAGGGGAAGACAGGTGATGATGAACAATACATTTAAAATCATTATATCTGCAACTTTATTCATAAAAGAAAAGAATTTATTATCTACGTTAAAAATATTTTTCATGGCATGCCCACATCCTTTCTGCATTTTTACTTTGAGATAAAGTATAACGAATCACGGAAGAAGCGTAAAGGATTCCCAAGAATGAGGTAGAAAAATTGAAAAAGAGATAAAAAATTATAAACGGAATGTACAGTAGTGAAAAATCAGCCGGGAGATGCACTGGCGATTGTATATTTTACTGATTTTTTGTATAATAAAAAGCAGAATAAAGATACAGGAGGGCATCTATGGGTATCAAGCATATTTTATTTGATCTTGACGGAACTTTGCTTCCGATGGATCAAGAAAAATTTGTAAAATTTTATATGCCGTTGTTGGTAAAAGCATATATAGAAAGCGGTATAAAAACAGAACCAAAGGCATTTCTCGGAGCAGTCTGGGAAGGATTGGAAGCCATGGTGAAAAACGACGGAAGCAAAACGAACAGAGAGGTGTTCTGGGAGTATATGGATAGACTTCCGGGAATGGGCAGGGAAGCTGCGGAAAAAATTGCGACAGATTTTTATAAGGGCGCATTTAACGAAGCAATCTGTGCTACTTTACCAAATCCGTTGGCTGACAAGGTGGTAAAAGCGGCAAAGGATAAAGGAATGGATATATATCTGGCAACAAATCCGGTATTTCCCCGTTGTGCGACTTTGAACAGAATCAAATGGGCAGGGCTGGATGCAGAAGATTTTAAATGGATTACGACGTATGAAAATTGTGGATATTGTAAGCCGAATTTAAAGTATTTTGAACAAATTTTAAGCCGGTTTCATCTAAACCCGTCAGAATGTCTGATGGTGGGAAATGACGTTGCAGAAGATTTGATTATCCGAAAATTGGGAGTTAAGACTTATTTTTTGACAGACACACCGGAAAATAAAAAGAATCTGCCAATAGAAACAGACTATCAGGGTAGTATGAAAGAATTGCTGGAGTTTATAGAAAAATTATCATAACGGAAGACATAAGTTTTGACGATTGCCGTTTTCGGGTTCCTATGCTAAAATCTTTATAGAGATATGGAAGCAGGAGATAAAAAGATGACAAAAAAAGAACTTACATTGGAAATCATAGAACGGTTAAAAAAGGAATACCCGGATGCTGACTGTACACTGGATTATAACGAAGCATGGAAACTTTTAATCGGTGTAAGGCTGGCGGCACAGTGTACGGATGCAAGGGTGAATATTGTAGTGAAAGATTTATATGCCAAATATCCGGACATCAACGCGATTGCGGAAGCACCTGTGGAAAAAATTGAAGAGATTGTAAGACCGTGTGGATTGGGAAAGAGTAAGGCAAGAGATATCAGTGCCTGCATGAAGATTATCAGAGATGAATACAACGGACAGGTACCGGATGATTTTGATGCTCTTTTAAAACTGCCGGGTGTGGGAAGAAAAAGTGCCAATCTTATTATGGGTGATGTGTTTGGAAAACCGGCAATCGTAACGGATACGCATTGTATCAGGCTGGTCAACCGGATGGGCCTTGTGGACAACATAAAAGAACCGAAGAAAGTGGAGATGGCTCTTTGGAAGCTGGTACCTCCGGAAGAAGGAAGCAGTTTCTGTCACAGACTTGTATATCACGGAAGGGATGTATGTACAGCACGTACAAAACCTCATTGTGATATATGTTGTCTGAAGGATATTTGTCCAAAAAACGGTGTAGAGTAGATGGATTTGATAAATAGATTCATATCCGGAGTAAGGGTATGAATCTATTCTTTTTATCCTGTTATGAAATAAATATTTAAGGAGGATGTAATGTATCATTATACATTTTCACAATGGATTTTATTTTTCTTTATCTATTGCTTTGTGGGATGGGTTTGGGAATCGTGCTATGTTTCGGTTATAAAAAAACAATGGGTAAACAGAGGATTTCTTCACGGACCGTTTCTTCCGATTTACGGTACAGGGGCGATCGGAGTGCTTTTTTGTACCATCGGAGTCCGTGATCAAGTGGGACTTATCTTTTTATATGGTATGATCGGAGCTACGATACTGGAATATATTACCGGGGCATTGATGGAAAAACTGTTTAAAGTCAGATATTGGGATTACAGCAAACATAAATTTAATCTGAACGGTCACATTTGTCTTATGGCATCGCTTGGGTGGGGATGTTTTTCTGTTCTTCTTGTAAGAGGGATTCATTTACCGATTGAGGATTTGATCCTTAAAATTCCGCAAGAGATTGCAGGAATCATTGCTTTTGTACTGACTGTTTTGTTTACCGTAGATTTTACTCAGTCTTTCAACGAAGCGATGGATCTGAAAGATACCCTTGTAAAGCTTAGTGAAAGTAATGAACGAATCCGAAGAATGCAGAAGAGACTGGAAGTAGTAACGGCGTTTGCGGAAGATGAATATAACCAGTATCAGGCAAGAAAAGAAGAACAGAAAAAATCCAGAAAAAAAGTATTTGAGTATAATTTGGAAAGACAAAGAGAGAGAAGAAGAAAAATGCTTGCAGAGCTTTCCGGAAAAATCAATGAATATATTGAGGCAAGCATAGAAAAGAAAGAAGAAATGCAGAAATTTAAAGCTATGATTGAACAGGAATTAAAAGCTATGGGAGCACGTACGGATAAATCTTACAAACGTGCAGGACGTCTTCTTCACCGAAATCCGGGTACCGTATCAAAGAAATACGGGGAAGCATTAAAACAGGTTCAGGATATGCTAAAGAAAAGAAAATAAAAAATGAGGAAAGAAAAGAGTATGAAAAAGGAACAGATACTTACAAAGGGATGGGTCGTGGCACTGCTTGCCATGGTAAGCTGCAGTCTTTGGGGAAGTGCCTTCCCTTGCATTAAGATTGGATATAGTATGTTTGGAATCGGGGCAGAGGAGGTAAGCTCGCAGATTTTATTTGCCGGAGTACGTTTTACACTCGCAGGAGTTTTGAGTATTGTTTTTGAAAGTATAATTGAGAAAAGAGTGCTTTTGCCAAAGAAATCTTCTGTGAGGAATATTTTTAAGCTTTGTATGATGCAGACTGTAGTCCAATATTTATTCTTTTATATCGGACTGGCTCATGCAAGCGGAGTAGCATCTTCCATTATTACAGGTACAAATAGTCTTCTTGCCATTTTGATCGCAAGTCTTATTTTTCACCAGGAAAAACTGACGGTTCCGAAGCTTACGGGATGTTTGGTGGGACTTGCCGGGGTTGTGTTTGCAAATCTTGGAGAAGGATTTGGAGGAGCAATGCATCTTACAGGAGAGGGATTTGTGTTTATTGCAGCATTATTTTATGCAGTTTCATCTATTTATTTAAAAAAATACTCCGTTCAGGATGATCCGGTTATGTTAAGTGGATATCAATTCCTGATCGGAGGACTGATCCTTACAGGTATCGGATATTTTATGGGAGGAAAACTTTACGGTTTCACATGGCAGTCAACTCTGCTTTTGCTGTATCTTGGTCTTTTGTCGGCCATGGCATATGCACTTTGGGGAATCCTGTTAAAATATAATCCGGTTTCCAAGGTGGCGATTTACGGATTTACGAATCCGGTCATTGGGGTATTATTGTCTGCTTTGTTATTACATGAAGGAGGGCAGGCATTCTCGTTCAAAAATTTATGTGCTCTTTTATTGGTATGCGCAGGGATTATTATTGTCAATCGGTGGAAATTACCTCAAAAACAATAAAAAATATTGACAATAAGGAAATGGTATAGTATTCTTAAATCAGAAGTTAAATTAAACTAACAAAAGTTTTTTAGAACTAATAAAGGTAAAAAGATAAGGAGAATGAATCATGAACTTATTAGATGCCCAAGAAGGGGAAGAATATATTGTCAAAGATATTGTCACAGATGACGAGGAATTAAATGGGTTCTTATTTTCCTTAGGCTGCTATGCGGGAGAACCGATCACAGTCATTACTCATCGGAAAGGCGGATGTGTTGTTTCAATCAAAGACGGCAGATACAATATAGACGCCGATTTGGCGAGAGCGATTTTTATCTAATAAAAAATAGCGATTTCAATCGCTTTTTTTTAAAAGGTTAAGTTAGTTAAAACTAATTAAGCGGAGGAATATGTATTATGAGAATTGCATTGGCGGGAAATCCAAACAGCGGAAAGACCACTATGTACAATGCGTTGACAGGGAAAAACGAACGTGTTGGAAACTGGGCCGGTGTTACGGTGGAAAAAAAGGAAAGCACGATAAAGAAAATGTATGGTGACGGGACAGAGGAATTGATAGCAGTAGATTTACCGGGGGCTTATTCTATGTCTCCTTTTACATCGGAAGAGAGTATCACAAGCAGTTATGTGAAAAACGAGAATCCGGATGCCATTATCAATATTGTTGATGCTACAAATTTAAGCCGCAGTCTTTTCTTTACGACACAGCTTCTTGAACTTGACATTCCTGTTGTCGTAGCTTTAAATAAAAGCGACGTCACAAAGAAAAAAGATACAGAAATCAACACAGATCTTCTTGCAAAAAAGTTGGGGTGCCCGGTGATTGAAACGGTATCTGTATCTGCCGGTGACAACGGAATCTGTGAAGTTGTAAAGCAGGCAATATCCTTAAAAGGGCATGGGCAGAAAGCACCGTATATCCAGGGAAAGATTAATCTGAAGGATAAAGCGGAAGTAGAAAAAGCGGATAAGGACAGATTTGCCTTTGTCAACAAAATTGTAAAAGAAACAGAAAAACGAAAAGTATTTACAAAGGATAAAAATCGGCAGGATAAGATTGACGCAATTCTTACGAACAAATTTGTAGGAATCCCTATTTTTGCCCTGGTTATGTTTTTGGTGTTCTACATCTCACAGACAACCGTAGGAACATGGATTTCAGACTGGCTTGTAGGTTGGATCGAAACATTTCAAGGCTGGATTGCCGGACTCGTAGAAGGAGCAAATCCGTTTTTACAGGCTCTTCTGGTAGATGGCATCATAGGAGGTGTGGGAGCCGTGATCGGTTTTCTTCCTCTTGTAATGGTTATGTATTTCCTGATTGCTCTTTTGGAAGACTGTGGTTATATGGCAAGAGCGACCATTGTTCTGGATCCGATTTTTAAAAGAGTCGGTTTATCCGGAAAATCCGTGATCCCGTTGGTAATCGGTACAGGATGTGCCATTCCGGGAATCATGGCATGCCGTACCATCCGAAATGAAAGGGAAAGACGTGCTACGGCAATGTTGACACCGTTTATGCCGTGCGGAGCCAAGATCCCTGTTATTGCACTATTTGCAGGAGCATTTTTTGCAGATGCTCCATGGGTCGGTACGTTGATGTATTTTATCGGAATTTTCCTTGTTTTTCTTGGAGCTTTATTAGTAAAGAAGATTACGGGATACAAATACAGAAAATCCTTTTTTATCATGGAACTTCCGGAATATAAGGCTCCAAGCCTGAAGCGGGCAGTGTTATCCATGCTTTCCAGAGGGAAGGCATACATTATCAAGGCAGGGACAATCATCCTTGTATGTAATGCGGTAGTGCAGATTATGCAGACCTTTAACTGGCAGCTTCAAGTTGTGGAAAAGGGAGCAGAAAACACATCCATCCTTGCATCCATTGCGACACCGTTTGCTGTATTACTGATTCCGTTGGGATTTGGTGCATGGCAGCTGGCAGCGGCAGCAATTACAGGATTTATCGCAAAGGAAAATGTAGTAAGTACATTGGCAGTCGTATATGGACTGACAAGTTTTATCGATACAGAGGAATTGGCTTTGGTAGGAAGCGGAAATGAAGTGGCAGCTGTTATGGGACTTACAAAAGCGGCAGCACTTGCATACCTGATGTTTAACCTGTTTACACCTCCGTGTTTTGCAGCCATGGGTGCCATGAATTCTGAAATGCAGGATAAGAAATGGTTGTGGGGAGGAATCGGACTTCAGCTTGGAACAGGCTATACGGTGGCTTTTCTGGTATATCAGATTGGAACATGGATCACAACAGGTTCTCCGGGAGCAGCGTTCCTTCCGGGGCTGGGAGCGGTAGCGGTTTTTGTGGCAATTCTCGGAATCATGATATATAATACAGACAGGAAGTTTGCAGCGAAGTATCAGTTAGATTAAGTATAAAAGAGGTGACGCGGAAATATGGTAAATATTATTATTGGACTGATTTTACTGGTTATGATCGGGGCAGCCGCCGCATATATCGTAAAAGCCAAGAAAAACGGACAAAAATGTATCGGATGCTCAGCAGGATGCTGTTGTTCACAGAAGAAATGTAAAAAGGAATAAAAATGATACCGCCGGATGGTTTCGTCCGGCGGTATTTTAATGTGAAATGAATTTTTTGATCGCGTTAAAACTTTCGGTGCTGATATCGTGTTCCATTTTACAGGCATCCTGAGCAGCAATGTCCGGAGACACACCTAACTCAATCAGCCAATTTGTAAATAGTGTATGACGTTCATAAGTTTTCTTGGCAATGACAAGTCCCTCTTCGGTCAAAGAAATATAACCTTCGGGAGATACCGTGACTAAATCTTTACTCCTTAGATTCTTCATGGCAACGCTGATGCTTGGTTTGGAAAAATGCATTTCTGTTGCAATATCAACAGAACGGACAACCGGAAGACGCTGGCTTAAAACGTAAATGGTTTCCAGGTAGTCTTCTACAGATTCTTCTGAACGGTGACTGATATATCCCATGTACTCACCCCTCCTTTTTTAGTATGATAGCATTTCAGGTACAAAATGACAAGCCGTAACCCGAGATCACATATGGTTATAATATTGATAATTGCCCCAAATGTCGGAACATCCGTCGGCGATCAGTACAAATCCGAGGAAACGGACAAACAGCAAGGTGCTTCCGAAGGGATTTGTAATAAGAACAATACCTAATATCAGAAGAACAAAAGCCATGATAAGGGAAATCCACCATTGCTCAAAAAGAAGTTTCCGCAGTCCAAGTGCATGTTGTAAAATACGGATGGAGTCAAGAACGATTACAATGCCGAGAATAAAAGGCAGGATAGAAAGAATGATCTCGGATTTTACAAGGCTTATGATACCGATGATAAGTAATATCACTCCGATCATGAGATCCATCCGGAACGCAGCCCCCTCTTTGTGGTCTTGATAATAAAGAAAGAGTCTGACACCTCCGTATAAAAGTGCGGTGATTCCAAGAATGACACAGAATAAATGTGTCAGCTCGGCAGGTTTTATCAAAAGGACGAGGCCAAGAACAAGATAAATAAAAGGCAGAATATTATGACCGAAAGAAAGGGAGTATCCCCTTTTATAATTTTGTTTTTTCATTATGATTACCTCCTTAAATTCCCTCAAAATCAAACGGAGGGGTATATTCTTCTTTTGCACTGGATTTTTCCTGCATATATCCGTTTGTAAGTCCAAGCAAAATGGCTTTGTCAAGGACTTTGTTGTACTCATAAGTTGTAATCCGACGGTTGATCTGAGGATATCGATCTGCGTGATAAAAAGGAGTATACTGACTCATAAGGCTGAGATAAAAAGAATTCTCGGGAAGAGCATCGGCCATCCACTGCAAAAGCCGGATGGAATCTTCCTTTTGCCCGGGTAATATCATGTGCCGGATAATCACGCCCTTTGTCATCACTCCATGTTCATTCAAAACCGGAGGACCGACTTGCTCTACCATTTTTTTTACTGCTGTGGATGCATAAGAAAAATAGTTATCTGCACGGGAATATTTCCATGCTGTTTCATTATTATAGTATTTCAGATCCGGAAGATAAATATCAACATATCCGTTTAAAAGATCCAGAGTTTCTGTACGTTCATAGCCTCCGCAGTTATATACAACCGGAATATGAAGAGAATCCTTTACCATATCAAGAGCCGGAAGGATGGAAGGAAGATGTTGAGTTGCGGTTACAAGACTGATGTTTTCTGCACCCTGCTTTTGAAGGTTTAAAAAGATTTCTGCCAGACGGCTGACAGAAACAGTTTTCCCAAGACCTTCACAACTGATCGGATAATTTTGACAGAAACAGCATTTTAATGTACAACCGCTGAAAAATACGGTTCCGCTTCCTCCATTCCCGGTGATACAAGGTTCCTCCCAGAAATGCAGAGCCGCACGGGCGGCAGAAAGTTCGGAAGTACAGCCGCAGAACCCGGTTTTGGCAGTACGGTCTACATGGCACATACGGGGGCAAAGTGTACAGTCTTGATATAAATCAAAAAATCTGCTCTCAGATGTCATAGTCCGCTCCTTTCCTGTTCATTAACGCTCATTCAAAAGCTGCTTTAAAACAGCCTCCACAGAAGAAGTGCGGCCGGAAGCATGACGTTCCACGCCGGCAGCACAGTTTGTCATTGCATAGCTGTGAGGCGTAAACTCCAGCATTTCTACATCATTGTACTGATCTCCGAATGTCATACACTCTTCAGGAAGGATTCCCAGGGAATCTGCAAGGGTTTTCAGTCCTGAGCCTTTATTGGCATTAGGAGCGATAAAGTCAAACCAGATGTTTCCTGATGTGACGATCTTGATACGATGCCCGTATTTTTCAAGAAAATAGCCGATGGAATGTTCTGCACCGTTGAAATTACAGATAGCAACTTTCAGACAGGTATCGGAAAGTTTTGTCAAGTCATCGGAAAGAATCACATCATAACCAATGTGATTTTTGATGTGATCAAAAAGACGGTCATTCCCTTTTTCCACGTAACATTTTTCAGGTCCGGAAAAAAGAAGAGAACATTCCGGTTGTGTTCTTGCATCAAGAATGATTTCATTGGCAAGTGAACGGTCTATTTCTCCGGTCGATAAAATCCGACCATTGTCTACCGTCATGGATCCGTTCTCGGCAATATAAGAAATTTCATTTGCAACCGGTGCAAATAATCTTTTTAAATTGGCATACTGTCTTCCGCTTGCCGCCGCAAAACGGATTCCTTTTTCTTTCAGCGCCAAAATAAGATCAAATATTTCCGGATTTAATGTTTGAGCTCCGTTATGTAAAAGTGTACCGTCAAGGTCACTTGCAATCAGTCGTATCATTTGTATTCCTCCTGAAAAATAAAGTCAGATTTATTATATTTCTCCCGACAACTTTTGTAAAGAAGCAGAAAATCTCTGTGGAATCTTCCTGGATGGTTGTAAAAAAGAAAAGAAGACATTATAATAAAAAGGAAGAAAACGAATTATACAGATAAAGAGAGGTACCATTATGAAAATAGGAATCGGAAACGACCATTCTGCAGTAGAAATGAAAGAGCAGGTTGTAGCATATTTAGAAGAAAAAGGATATGAAGTTGTAAATTATGGAACAGATACACATGAAAGCTGTGATTATCCGGTATATGGGGAAAAAGTCGGACATGCAGTTGCATCAAAAGAAGTAGATCTTGGAATCCTGATTTGCGGAACAGGTGTGGGAATCTCTCTTGCAGCAAATAAAGTACACGGGGTAAGAGCCGCTGTATGTAGCGAACCATATACGGCAAGACTTTCCAGACAGCATAATAATGCAAACATCCTTGCGTTTGGAGCAAGAGTTGTTGGAATCGAACTCGCAAAGATGATGATCGATGAATTTTTAAATGCAGAATACGAAGCAGGAAGACACGAAAGACGTGTGAATATGATTATGGATATCGAAAAAAGAGAAGCACAACAATAAAAATTTATAAAAACAAAGGAGAGGATAAAGATGTACGCAGTATTTGATGAAAGCCTGGTAACAGGAAACGAAATGATCGATGCCCAGCATAAAGAACTGATCGGTAAAATCGCGGCACTGGAAGAAGCCTGCGAAACAAACAAAGACAAAACCACGGCAGTAAAACTTCTTAATTATCTTGCCGATTACACGGATTTCCATTTCGGCGAAGAAGAAAAACTTCAGGAAGAGATTGAATATCCTGGAATAGAAGAACATAAGAAAAAACATGCAGAATTTAAAAAAGCGGTAGAAGCATTGCACGAAATGCTGGAAGAAGAGGAAGGACCGACAGATGCATTTGTAGAAAAACTTAATGAAACAGTAACAAACTGGCTGTTTCAGCATATTCAGGGATTTGACCGCTCTGTAGCGGAATATAAAAATATGAGAAAGAACGGAGAAATTCTGTAAAAAGTACAAAATATATAAAAATCCTAAAATAAAGAAGCCATGCAGGAAAAATCCATGCATGGCTTCTTTATTATTGTATGGCAAATAAAATAAACCACCTGCTAGGCAGGTGGAGAAAATAGCTT
>CALFLL010000052.1 GCA_937880845.1 uncultured Drancourtella sp. | reverse complement strand
CAGCGGAACGTGTTATATCTTATCACCTCCCCTTATAAATGTCAACACCTTTTTTATCTTTTTCGACTTTTTTTGCATTTTTCAAAACCCATTAAATGTCCATATATTCCTTTTTAATCTTAATAATAAAAGAGAATCCGCCGAAACCATCTGCGGACTCCCTCCCTTTCTTTAGTTATCTTTTAATCTGTAAAAGCTTTTCTTTCAATTCATTTTCCATCTTTCGAATCTCAACTTCCGCTTCCTGGCGTTTTCTTCGACCTTCTTCCTGAATATTCATCACTTCATCCAATGTAGAAATCAGAGATTCGTTTGTTGATTTGAGTGTTTCCATATCAACAATACCTCTTTCTGATTCTCTTGCTGTTTCCAGTGTAGCCATTTTTAAAGTTTCCGCGTTTTTCTTTAACAGTTCATTTGTCATATCCGTCACTTCTCTTTGTGCTGCTGCTGCCTGAGTGGAATGAGCTACTCCAAGAGCCAGTACCATCTGACTTTTCCACAAAGGAATCGTATTTACGATCGTCGACTGAATCTTTTCTGCCATTACCGTATCATTATTCTGTACAAGACGGATCTGCGGTGCCGTCTGTATGGATATCATACGTGTAAGTTCCAAATCGTGGATTTTCTTTTCAAACCGTTGGCACATGGATTCCAGATCTCTCGCCGCCTGAGCATCTTCCGCAAGTCCTGACAGTTGTGCTTTCCTTTTCATTTCCGCAAGCTGCCCGTCCTGAACTTCTTTAATTTTTTTCTTTCCTGCCAGAATATACATGGTCAGTTCTTTAAAGTATGTGAGATTCAATTCATACATTTTGTCCAGTATCGCAATATCTTTCATTAACTGAACCTGATGTCCTTCCAGTACCTTACAAATTTCATTTACTGTTGTTTCCGCTTTTGCATATTTGGTTTTCAGATTCTGGATCTTATTTGCCTGCCTTTTAAAAATTCCGAGAAACCCCTTGTCTTCTTCATCGAAATTTTTCAATTCCCGAACTACGTTTCCAAGCAGTTCCCCTACTTCGCCAAGATCTTTTGTCTTTACATTTTCAAGTGCCGTTTCAGAAAAATCGGCCATCTTCTTTTGTGTTCCGGCACCATATTGTAAAATCATCGCAGAATTGGTAAGGTCAATCTGTTTTGCAAATTGATCCGCCATTTTCCTTTCTTCATCAGAAAGCACACTTTCATCCATTACCGGCTCTTCTTTTTCCTTTTCCTGCGGTAATTGTTCTTCTTCTTGAAACGGGTCTAATGTTAATGTTGGTCCTGTCTGAAAATCTTTTAAATCCTGATTCATTTCTTTCCTCCTGTTTTAAAATCTTCTTCTGTAAGCCCTTCCTGTGCCAGCATTGTTTTTAATACGGATATATCCGATGATACATCCCATGCCGTTTCCTGAAAAAGATCATCCAGAAGTTTTTCAAATGCTGTATTTAATGTGTCGATCGTATCTTCAATTTCTTTTTTGGAAGACACGATATTTTCCCTTTGTATCGGCTGCCCGTCCAGATTCTCATAAGCTTCCAGCAGTTTTACCGCCGTCGGAAGATAGTATTCCATCATCTTTCTAATATCTTCTACTGCATCCGGATCTTGCTCTACTCTTTCAAATATCCTTTTTGTCAAAAGTTCCATTCTGGAAATCTTTGCCGATATCACTTCTCCCGGAATCGCATCGTTACATTCCCGTAATTTTTTAATATATGCATTTCCCGTTTCCAGGACGGCATGGATCTGTGGATCCATTTTTCTTCTTTTTTCTGCCATTTCCTGTTCTCGGGACAAATTCTGCTTTTGTCTTTTTATCGCTTCTTCCTGTTCACGTTTTTTCTGTTCCTCTCTTTGGAGCATCAGCCTTCTGTACTCATCGTACGCTTCCCGGCTTGTGATAAGACATGTATCGTCATCATCCAGATATCCCTGAATAAACCACCCTTTTTCGATCATCCATTCCAGATCTTTTTTTACAAACTTTTCTTTCTTCCTAAGGCTTCTTGCCAATTCTTTAATATTACAATATTCTCTTCCACGCATCTGCTGTACATATGCACGGAAACGTTTGACTCTGCCAAGGATTTTACTTCCGACCAGTCCTACCGTGAAACCGATCAAAGAAAACAACCCCAAAACGCTAAGTGCCAGATTGACTCCTGCATTCACTCCGATAAACAGTTCCGTAAGCCCTGTCAATATAAAACCCAAAAGGAAAATTCCTCCCGTAATGTATCCGGTAAGGGCAAGTGCCATGCCTGTCACTTTTTTCCCTTTTGTCCGCATGTATAATGTCGGCTGCTGCAATTTGTCAAGATCTACATTCGCCCACGCTCTTTCCGATTGATTTTCCGCATTGGCATTATACTCATAACTTTGATTGCCTTCCTTTTTCCCTGTATTTTTAAATCCGCCTGCCGCTTTGTTAAGCATATCGGTTATATTCTGATTTAAACTTCGGAAATCTGCCGAATCTACTGCATTTTGAACAGTTCTTCTGACATCATCTGCAATTTTTTCCCAATCCCAGTAATTTCTCATATCATCGCTTCTCCCCTTCGTTGGATTCAGATAAATATTTCTGAAATAATTATACGTTATCCCCCAGATCACTTCAACCTATTCCTTTAAATCTTCACAAACATAAACGATTTCATATCTATAAATTTACACAAAGTAAAGACGGATACCAACTTATTTCATTGATATCCGCCTTTACTTTGATTCTTCAATCATTCTTTTTACCTCGCTCTTTTCAGTTTTGGTAAGTTAGTTTACGTTTTTGGTGGTCCGTACCTTCCTTTCATAAACTTTTTGTCCTCATACTTAGGACTTTCAACATTTGTGTTGATTAAGATAAACAACCGGGTTTTGTAATTGACTTTCGTCTTACTTTTCTCTTTTGTTATCTTGTAATTGTATAATAGCACCGCCTCTTTATTTTGTCAATACTTTTCTTTTGTATTTTTCATTTTATTTTTCTTTTTCTATTTTAGGTTTTAATTATTAGTTTTTTTATTTGATAAACATTGGTTTTCTGTTATTTTCAAAAAAAGAGCGATACCAATGAATAATATCCCTCTTCTTCTCTTTTACAAAATTTCAAGAAAGGCACCGATTCTTGTTTCTAGCTGGCCGCTGTCTGTCGGTGAATAGTCTGTTTCCAGTTTCATATACGGAATTCCCATATCTTCTACAGCTCTACGCATTGCCGTAGATTCTACATTAAAGGTGTGACATGCCTGCAGCACAACTTCCACCACACCGTCTACTTTATATTTTTCGATCATTGCTTTTGTATTTTCTATTCTGGCATCGTTTCTTGTCATAACAGAACAGTGAATTTCCAGATATCTGTCGGAAATAGCCTGAAGGATATCTTCCGCTTCTTCATCGACCAGCATTTTTTGTGTTCTTTCTCCCCCGCAGTCATCAATGCAGACAATCACTCCACCGTTATCTTCAATCACATTTGCCACTTTTTGAATCACACCAAAGGACGGACATCCTGTCAGCAGTATTCTTTTTGCTTTTTCGGATACCGGTCTTTCTCCTGCCTCATACGCTGCTTTCGAATCTGCCAGAAGTTTTTCAATTCTTTCAATTTGTTCCTCCACGTGGAAAGAAAAGGTTCCCTGCTGAATCGCAATCAGCATTTCCGCTCCTTTCATCGGAGGTGGACAATTTGCCTGTAATTCAAACATTTCGCACATTGCTTTTCTCAATCGGTTTCGATCATGTGCCGCTTTTCTTAATTGTTCCTCTGTAATTTCAATCCCATATGTGTCTTCCAGATGTTTTTTAAACAGCCGGATTTCTTCGCACCAGATTTCTTTTGCATATGGACGTTCCTGGCTTTGTGGCAGATGTAATACATATGTTTCTTTGATATCATTTAAAAGTTCATACATTTTTTTCTTTCCGTCACAGGTTGTTTCCCCAACGATCATATCAGCGAAATAGGTGTATGGGCATTTATCCGTATACGCAAAACCATAGGTAGCCTTAATAAGCGGACAAAGATTCTTTGGCAGATCCACTTCTGCATCTGCAACCGTTTCATTACTTGTTCCGCACAATCCTACTGCTGCAATGTTTCCCGCTTCAATCACTTCCAACGGAGTGTAAGAACACAGATAACCAATCAGTTTCCCTCCGTTTTCCTTAAATTCTTTTACCTTTAAAAATCCTGCCTTTCTTGCATCCACAAATTCATCGAATGTCTTTGGTAAATCCAGCACTTCTTTTTCCATTTCTTCTTTCTCCTTTATTCCTCAGCTAAAATCGCAGCTCCGATGGCTCCTGCATATCTTGCAAGAGGCTTACTTTTAACCGGTGCATGTAATGCTTTTGACAGCCGCTCCACAATATAAGAATCCTCACAGAGCCCTCCTGTCAGGAAATAGTTATTGCTTGTCACTTGAGATACCAGCTGCACAACTTTTGTAATGACAGATTCAATTATGCCATAAGCAATATCTTCCCTTGGCGTTCCTTTTCCTATCAGACTGATCACTTCCGATTCTGCAAATACGGTACACATAGAACTGATCGTAATCGGATTTCCATTCCTTGCCAGTTCGGAAAGTTCATCTTGAGTAAGTCCCAGACGATTTGTCATAACTTCAATAAATTTCCCTGTTCCGGCCGAACATTTATCATTCATGATAAATTTCATGATTCTTCCGTTTTTAAGCAGGATTCCTTTCGTATCCTGTCCTCCGATATCTATGATCGTTCCATCTTCTCCAAAAAGGAAATCAGCCCCTTTCCCATGGCAGGTAATTTCCGTCACTACCCGGTCTGCATAAGGAACGGAAATTCTTCCATACCCCGTAGCCACATATCTGGCATTTTCTTTCGCAATACCTTCTTTTTCTAGTGTTTTATAAATTTCATCTGCCACTTTTCGGCTGCTAAATCCGGTGTCAAGAAGTAGTGTTTTTATAATTTCCCCATTCTTTATCACTACTGCCTTTGCCGCACTGGAACCGATATCAATTCCTACCTGGTACATCACGTCCTCCTCATTTTCGTCAATCTTTTCTTATTTTACCCCCGGCTTTAGCAGGCAGTCAAATTCAATGATTTTATATTTATGAATATTTATTGTTATTATCTATAATTGTTATCCCTTTTTCTTTCCCGGGAGGATTTTCCTTGCCACGCATCTGATTGCTTCAACGATTTTATTTTTCTCTCTGTTATATGATCCTTTTCTTCTATGATTCCACATAATACCGGTGACGCGGGATCATATTTGTTACAGTTTTGCTGTACTGTCCTGTCGCTGTAGTTGGCATAACAATATCTACAGCCATTTCTACATGTGTTATATGTACCAATGTCAATACTCTCCATGCATCCACATTCTTTGCGTTGATTTTTATCTTTTTTTACCTCTAATTTGCTGCCGGTTATTCTTTCAATCAATGCCTTTTCAATGCAGCAATTATGTTCGATTCCACATGATTCCAGATCTATGGCTTCTGCACAGCTTCCTACTTTTATTCCATTTTCTGATGCAATTTCATTTATCCGTTTTACAAACTTCAGCAGTTTTTCTTCCCCAAGCTCATGCGGGTTTAATATGGCCATTCTCTTTTTGTTTTTTGTATATTCATCCACAAAACTGATCACGCATTTTTCCGCATATCCTTTCAATGCTCTGGCAATCTGTTCGAATGCCTTTAAATGATATTCCGGAGTATATGTTTTTGTAAAAAGGATCGGATCATATCTCCAGATCACCCTTTCTTTCCCGATTTTCTCTGATAATTCCTGAAATATGGGAATCATGACTTTTCGTTTATGTGGAACATTCGATTCTATATCTTTTCCGTACCCAGTTAAAGTAAACTGAAAATAATAGTCGTAGGAAGAAAGTTCCTCCAACTTGTCCATCATCGGTTTTGGATTTTTCGTCCAAAAAACAATACAGTCCACTACTTCCGGTGACAAGCCAATTTTGCTTACCTGATGTGGATTCATGGGATTTTTTACATATACGAACCCTTCTTTTATTCTGTTAAAAAACCAATCTGAGTAATAGTTTGGGATATCTGTTCTTCTGCTTACACTTAAAATCATGTTTCTCCTCCTTCATACCTTTATTCTACTACCATTTTTCAAGAAAAGAAAAAGGGAAAATCAAATCGACTTTCCCTGTAACACCTACCCAAAACGGATATCTATTCTATTTTTTCTTTATGAAAATAAATCCTGCAAACCGAAGGAACACATACGCCACAAAAAGTACCGCGATGACCGTTTCGATTATGACAACATATGGAAGCACCGGAAGTGGTTTCCCCATATTCGCAAGGCATGCCATCGACTGTTTTGCCGCAATCGCACTGATTACAAATGGGAAGGTAAAGGACGCATAACTTGGAAAGAACGGCATTTTAAGGTATCCGATTGCTTTTATCAGTGCAAAAACATATAACACCGTTGCAAGTATGAGCATTCCCATGACCATTCCGTATGATTTTGGCGTTACTGACTGGATATACCCCGCAAGGCAGAGGCTTGTCGGTGCCGCATAGATACAGATCAGCGGCTTTGCCGGATCCGGTATTTCTTTGTATTTCACATA
Organism: uncultured Drancourtella sp.; assembly: GCA_937880845.1. Taxonomy (GTDB): domain Bacteria; phylum Bacillota; class Clostridia; order Lachnospirales; family Lachnospiraceae; genus Sellimonas. Next base: position 24,764 of record CALFLL010000052.1, on the reverse strand, counting down.
ACGCACGGTTACAAGAACCAATAAAATAATCAATGAAACAAAGCCAAACCAGAATGTGGCACTTCCGATTGCAAACTGCTCAAACACCGGTGCCGTTACAGCCGCAACGGCAATTCCTACATATACAATATAATAGCTTGCAAACACTTTTGGCATTTGAAGTTTTAAAATAAATTTTACCGTGAAACAAATCATCAATATGATATGTAGCACGATAGCCAGAATCCAAATATAAAATGCCGCCTGCCCGATAAACGGTTTTACATATCCTGCCAGGAGTATGATCGCCATTGGAAATGTAGCCGCAACACTGGCCATGATTGGATTCTTCATGTCTTCCTTGATCATACCCGGAAAACAGATCAATTTCAGCACAATTAAAATAAGTAAAATCCCCGACAAAATTCCACATACATAGCGTACTACCTCTGAATAACTCTGCAATAAATTTCCAAGTGCTGCAAGTCCAAGCATGACACCGCAAAGAGGAATCGAAACTCTTTTAATTACATTCATAAATCATGTCCTCTTCCTTCCTAAATCTCTGCAATGGCACGGCGTGGTGCCGGTTCATCCATCTCGTCCAGATTTTTGATTCCACATTCCCGGCAGATAATCTGAGCCACTTTCCATGCGCATAATCCGGTGAAGAAAATACACTGTTCCTTATGTTCTCCCTTTCCCATATTAAATTCTCTTGTTAAAATTCTACAGCAGATTGCCTTTTTCCCGTTTGCTTCTTTGAACCATTCATGAAGCTCATGTGTTAATTCCATGACTTTTACGCTCTTTTGATCTGCAGGTCCGTTCTGCTCCGTACGTCCGAATAACATTCCAAGGGCTAAGACTCCTCCGTTAAACGCACCGCAGGTGCAGCCGGATTTACCAATTCCTACCGCCATACCGGATGACATCGCGATCACTGATTCCGGCACGTCTAATTGAAACTGCTCTCTGATGGTAGCCATTAACGCTTCACAACAATAATATCCGTCTTTAAAGCTTTTTTCTGCCGCTCGCTGAACTGCTCTTGGGCTGATTTCCGTCACTTTGCATGTTACGTTCATTTCCATTTTTGTTTCTCCTCTGCAATTCGTATATTTTCTTTTCATATTTTAACATTGCGGTACAGCCTTGTCTTGTCGGTTTTTTTAATAAAATGCCTCTTTTATTAAGTTTATCTATAATCATTTTTCAGACGTATATATTTCATTCGATTGTAATTAAGTAAAGACATAACGAAAAATAATAGTCTTTACTGTATCCCGCTTCATTCTCCCCTGTCTACATAGTTCCACACGTTCTAATTTGTATTCGTATGAATAACGCATAAAAATCCCCTCCTTACTAGATGTCCAGTCTGGTAAAGAGGGTACATATCATTATGTTCTACTTATTACTTTACTCATCTTTTTATTTAGAACAAGTAATCCAACTACAAGAACAACCGGAAAAATTGTAGCTACAAGCAATCCCGTTTTAAGATTGCCGTCTGCCATTTCGGAAAGAGTTCCTACCATAGCGGGACTTACCATAGCTCCCAAATCTCCAGCTAACGCCAAAAATGCAAACATTGCAGTGCCGCCTTTGGGACAGTTCTGTGAGGATATGCTGATGGATCCCGGCCACATAATACCGACATCTAACCCACAAAAAGCACAGCCCGCAAGTCCCAGAATTGGCAATGTGGACAACGAAGCCAACAAATAACAACCGGCACACATGATTCCGCAAGCAAGCATAACCTTGGTTAAATCAAGATTTTTACTGAATTTTCCGTACAACATACGAGATATCCCCATAAACATTGCAAACAAACACGGTCCTGCTAAATCACCGGCCGTTTTGGATACACCGATAGCAGATTCGGTAAATGCTGATGCCCATTGAGCCATAGTTGCTTCTGAAGCTCCTGAACATATCATAAGTACGATCATCAGCCAAAAAATTGGTGTCTTCAGCAGCTTTCTGATTCCCATACTTTTACCATCTTCAACCAATCGTTCTATAGGACAGTTAATAAAGTTAAATGTATTGTATAACGGAACTAACGCCCAAATAACTGTAAGTATCTTCCAGTTTTCTACACCAAATACAGAAAAGAAAAATGTAGAACCTAAAATAACACCCATCGCCCCCCAACAATAAAAGGAGTGCAAGAGACTCATCATTCCGTCCTTATTTTCAAACGGACAAGCCTCAACAATAGGACTCACCAAGACTTCAATAAGACCACTTCCCACAGCATAAAGAACTACCGAAATCAGAATGCCTATAAACGGTACAGGAAATACTTCCGGCAAGATTGCCATCAAAACAAGGCCTACTGCTGACAATATTTGTGATGCCACCACACAGATGCGATATCCAATTTTATCAGCAAATTTGGTGGCCACAAGGTCAATGAGCAATTGTGTTAAATAGAACACCAAAGGAATCATTGCAATCTTCTCTAGAGTAATTCCATAAGTGCTTTTGAATGTTAAAAATAAAAGTGGAGCAAAATTTGCAGATATAGCCTGTGTTACAAAGCCTAAATAGCAAGCTACAAGTGTTTTTTTATAATTCAATTTTTTACTCATAATACAATTTATTTACGGATTATTTGCCTGTAAGTATGTTTTTATAGTTCTTTTCTCTATGCTTAGAGCGATATTTCGCTTAGTCCCTCTATCTTTCATAACCATTACAGAAATAGAATCATAGGTATCTTTCAATCTATGTAAGACTTTGACCTTAAGCACAAAATACCCTTCTACCCGAATATAGTAATAGAATACATTGCATAGTGGCTTATGGAGAGTTTGCTCCTCGTATTCATCGACACTACCACAGAAGAAATCAATCCGCTCCAGCATTATAGTCTCGATTCTTCCATCTTTCTATTTTGCAGAGTTTCTATGATTAACCACTTAAATTCCGTAATATTTATCCTTCCATTATAATTTCCAGACGTATTATAACATCAGATTTTTTCAAAATAAAGATACAATAACGCCCAAAAAAAGCACTATTTACCCAAACCGAAGCATTGACTCGGTGTATATCCATAAGTTTTCTTGAACTGACGTCTAAAATAATTTACTGAATTAAATCCGCAAGCAAAACTTATTTCCTGGAGAGAAAGCGTTTTTTCACTTAATAATCTGTGGGCAATTTGAAGTCGATATCGAATCAGTGCATCAATCGGCGAACATCCCATATATGTGCGAAAACATCGTCCTGCCTCACTTCGGCTGATATTTGCCGCCTTTGCAATATCCTCAAGTGTCACAGTTCCAGCATAGTTTTCATAAATGTAGGTCAACATCTTCTGAAGACGAATTTGATTAGTTATCTGTATGCGTGGTGTCTGTACTTTCGGAAGTTCAGTAAAATTGCAAGATATATATTCAAATATGCGATTGATATTACGCTGAATAGCCAATTCATAACACGATTTTTTTTCGTTCATTTTCCTATAAATATCTTTTATCAAACCATTAATCTCTCTGTGAGAACAATCTTTATATCGAAAAACAATGAACGGCAACGAATCACATTGAACAATAGGATGTATATATTTTTGATAAATGGTACTTGTTTCCGGGGCTACTAACGTACCGGAAAAAACAATATTGGGCATTGGATCGGGTACATCATCCGACAACTGTTTTATTCTATGTAGCATATTCCCGTTGACAAATATACTATCACCTGCTTCCAATAGGATGTGCTGCTCACCAACTTGGTAATCTAAAACTTTACATTCTGCGGTTGCAATCTCAAAATCAGGATGCCAATGCAACGGTCCGCCCCAGTCAGGCAAATCAGCAAGTTCATCATGAAAATAGGTGATTGGAAATTCTACCACATTGTGTGGTATATATTCTCTTAATTGATGATCGAGTATTATAGGCATATGTTTGATGCTCCTTTATAATTATTAAAATTATTATAGTATTCAATCTTGACTTTTCTACCGCATAATACAAAATGCCAAAAGATAAGAATATCTTTTTCACACAGAATACCTGTATTTCCCTGTTATCGGAAGCAGGTGTTCAGGATACGACAAAAATCCGTATAACCAAAAGGGCACTCTCCAGTGTCTATCACCGAAAAGTGTCCTATATTTTTTAGATATTTTTGTTGCAAACGTGTTGCAAATGCGTTGCGAACTAAGTAAATTCCACCGCTTTTCACCACATCTGACAACTCCACAAGCCCTTGTAAAACAAGGATTTGAACGTAAATCCAAGTTCCGAAGATTATCTCTTGCTGAACTGAAATTAACTCCCAGAGAACTGTGGTGCTCTACGGGCTGCTTTGAAACCGTACTACGAGAGTTTCTGAGCCGATTTTCCTTGATATTCCGGGCTTTTTTGGCGCTTTGCCTCTCAGTTATCCTATGTGGTAACCATGAAAAATAGCGTTTTTTCATTGAGCGAGGGCCTGATGAAAAGCACCGTTTACCACCCCAAACAACTCCTCTGGTTTATTATATTTCACTTTCGCATAGATGTCCATAGTTGTCTTGCTGTTTTTATGTCCTGCAAGGTATTGAACCGTCTTTGGGTCAACACCTGCATAGAGAAGATTGGTGATATAAGTGTGCCGCAGCTGGTGTGGGGTCACATCAAAGTCCAGCGTGTATCTGATTTTTGGTTGATTCTTCTGCGTCATGCCCAGCGTTGGTGTAACCGTGTATTTGATACTCTGCCCATTCACATACTTATAATAGTTACGGGGCTTAGCAGATCGGACAACTACATACTTCCATACTCTTTGAAACTGCGACGCAGCCAGCGGCTCTCCGTTGCTGTCTGAGATCACATAATCCGAATTGGAGGATGCCTTGGCTTCCCGCAGACAATCTACAAGACACTTGGGAATCGGAATATCCCTTTTGGCTGCCTTGGTTTTCAATACCGTAGAAATCACGGGCCTGTTATGTTCTGTACGCCACGCCCGCCTCACCGATAGATAAGGCGTAGGCGCATCCAAAAATACACAGTCCCATTGCAGTGCGAGGATTTCTTCCCGGCGCAGACCGGCATACAATCCAAGCATAATAAACAAGTAAGGTGGAAGCCCTTTGACTGTATCCAGAAGCACAGCTACCTGTTGATCGGTCAATGCCTCTCTCTTTTTTGATGGCTTTCCGCCTTTGCCCGATATTCCCTCACAGGGATTGTGTTCAAGAATTTGGCTTCGCTCTGCTGAGTAAAAAACGCATTTGAGGAGCATATTTACCTTATTATATAGACCCTCTGATTTTTTTGACAGCGGGACAAGCGCCAAACGAATATCATCAGAAGTGACTTCTTCCATATACATCTCGCCCAGTGGCTTGATGATATAATTTGTCATATCTGTCGTATAACCTCTGATCGTAGATGCCGAGACCTTTGCGGACTGCATAAGCAGCCACTTCTCGCAATACTCGGCAACCGTCGGATGCTCCCGATGAAAGATGATTTCCTCCACCTGCCGCCGGGCCTCTAATTGCTTCTCATACAATTCCTCACAAGTAGTGGCATACAAGCTCACCTGCTTACCGTCTGCATCCATAATCCGGGTCCGGTAATACTGGACACCCTTTAATATAATGGTTCCATACTTCGGAACTTCTGTTTTCTTTTTAGCCATCTTCGACCTTCCTTTCCTGATAATGTACGTTTTCCGTATCTACACTCTCTTTTTATCAGAAAATCTCAATCCAATCAAAGATACGGCCTATGCAAAACAAAGAGCGAGACATCCTTGCCTCGCTCCTGCTTCACTTCCTATTCTATGATTCCTGTGCAGCTTCCCAGCTTGCAAATGCGCAGCTCATTGATCTTACCAGCTCGTCCGGCCTGTTGTATTTGACCTTTGCGTAGATGTCCATAGTAATTTTGCTGCTTTCATGGCCAGCCAGATATTGAACTGTTTTGGAATCTACCGACGCATGAATGAGATTGGTGATGTAGGTATGCCTCAACTGATGTGGGGTCACATCAAAATCCAGGCTGTAAATAACTTTGCCGTTATGAGCTGCCTTTTCTCCAAGAACAGGTGTAACCGTATGTTTTACGCGCTTTCCATCTTCGTACCGATAGTACGACCGTTCCTTAACGGTTCTGGTAACAATATACTGCCAGAGCCGCTTAAACTGTGTGTAAGACAACGGTTCTCCATCCCGGTTCGCAACCACATAGTCTGAGGTCGATTCTTCCTTTGCCTTTTTCAAGCATTCTGCCAGACAAACGGGGAGCGGAATATTTCTCTCCGCAGCCTTTGTTTTCAATTCATCCAGGATAACCGGTCTGTTATGCTCTGTGTGCCATGCCCGCCTTACCGTCAAATACGGGGTATCCGTATCCAAATATACAGAATCCCATTGCAGCACCAGAATTTCTTCCCGGCGCAATCCGGCGTATAAACCAATCATAACAAACACATAAGGCGGCAACCCCCGGATAGCGTCTAAAAGACGCTCTACCTGTTCATCCGTCAACGCCTGCCGATCCTCTTGGGGAACACCGCCCCCTTTTGTCGTCAGATAAATCGTCGGGTTGTGGTCGATAATCCGGCTTTCCATTGCTGAACGAAAGATAGACTTATAAAGAATCACCACGGACTTGTAAACTGATACGGATTTCTTGGAAACCGGAACGAGGGCAAGCTGAATATCGTCCAAGCTAACCTCTCCCATTCGCTTATCTCCTAATTCTGCTATGATATGCCGCCTGACCTTTGAGGTATAGTCTGTCAAGGTGGTTGCTCGCACATGGACCGATTGCATCAGTAGCCACTTTTCACAATACTCGGCCACCGTGGGCGTTTTCCGATGAAAAGTAGCATTTTCAATCTGCTCCAACGCAAGCGTTTCTCTGTTGTAAAGTTCCTCCGGGGTTTTAGCATAAAGAGCAATGAGCTTTCCATTTGCATCTTTGATTCTGGTTCTATAATATAGGACACCCTTTTTCATGACGGTGCCATATTGAGGAATTATGTTTTGCCTTCTGGCCAATTCCGTCACCTCCTAAAAATAATCTCCAGCGCTGTACCTTTGTTTTATCAGACATCTTAGATTCTATCAAGGATACGGATTAGCTCATATTCCAGTGCTTCTTGGCTTGCGGTATGTAGCACTTTTCTCCACAGGTTTTGCACGATGGGTGCATTTTGCGATATACTCCTGAAGGCCCGCATCTGTAAAGTACACGCAGCCGTTCTGCACATACTGAACATAAGAAATCAGGCCATTATTACGAGCAGCATCCAAAGTCGCAATGCTGATGCCCAAGATTTTGGCCGCCTCTTTTCGAGAAATCAATTTGTCCATAAATGTTCCCCCTTTCTGTCAAGGATGTGGTTGTGGCTTTCAAAATCACATGAATGCGCTGGCAGCAAAAAACTGCCAGCGCATGGTATCTAACTTTGAAAATCTCTCGCCACATTTGCCACGCACCCCTGACGATAGGGACATTACCGGTCTCCGCTGGCGCGGCTGTCATAACTCCGCAGCGTCGTTTTACTCGTGCGCCGCAGGGTTCCCCCCAAGTCTATGGCGGGCCGTGAGGAAGTATCTTTAAGCACCCATATTATCATCGCGCCCGAAGTGCCACCTTCAGGTTTCAGGCTGACGTTGATCGCTGGGAGCAGCTTGTCCTTCACCTCCTTAGCTGTCCGTCCTGGCGGCGCGCCTGATTCGCTCCTATATGGGGTATGTACCGATAATGCCGTTTATTCAGTTGTCAAGTTACAGAGAAGGGGAGAAGTTTTTCCTTCTAACTGTACTGACAAAAAACGCTTAAAAGGGCACCTCTTTAATCAAGTTTTTTTCTAATTTTTTCAATCCTTTGCGGATGCTTTGACGAATATGATGAGCATCCACGCCCTCGGCCTGTGCAATCTCATTTGGTGTCATGCCAAGGTAGAACCGTGCATAAATCCGCTTGGCCTGTTTTTCCGGCAGTTCCATCACAGCTGCGTAAAGCTGTTCCCTCAGTTGCTGATCCTCCAACAGTTTTCCGGGGTCGGAGGACGCTGTAAAACAAACTGCTCCATGCAGCTGTTGCAATCCAAGGAATACTGCGCTTTGTAACGATACATCCGACGCTCATAAGCACTCTCAGCTCGATCTGCGTTCTTGAACACCTCCAAGACATCTTCTGTGACTTCCACAAAATAATCTGTTTTATAAACATCGGGATAAAGCTCCCGCAAATTGACTTCTTTCATAAGTACCTCCGTTTCGGTTGCAGATGAACAAGTGACCGAAACGAAGATGGTGGGGAACGACAACGACAGGTTTCGGAACGATTCCCGAAAAAACGACAAAGAAAAATGCCAGACAGCCCTAAAGACCATCTGACATTTTTATTTATATAGCAAAAGCATGAACGATAAGTGCAGTATAATACGTTTGATACTGCGTTTAATAATCCGCAAGCTGTTTGTCCCTTCGATTGGCTTTTTTTAATAGGCCACCAGAATCATTAAAACAAAAATAGAATAAAAAAAGTCCGCTCATAACTGCCCTTTCCACGACAGCTATAAGCGAACATACTTTAACGCCTTGTTATAGATGCCGTTTTTTATATGGCATATAACAAGGTTTTTTGATACCGTTTTTGTGTTCTATAAGTACATATTTATACGCATTATCATGGGATTCAGCGTCCAAAACACGCACGATAGAATATACTTGAGGTGATTGATAATGCAGGAAAGCGACTTTTTGTATTTAGGTCAGTGCGTGCGTGATGCGAGAAAACGGTGTGGTCTGACCCAGCAAGAACTAGCGGATCGGTCCGGTATGGGACTTAGGCATATCCAAAACATTGAATATGGACTGGTAAACCCGTCTTATGAATGTCTCAATGCCCTTGTAAAAAGTCTTGGCGTATCTGCCAATCTGCTATTTCATCCGAATATGTCGGAGCAGGACGTTGAACTGGAGCGATTTATCGGAAAATACCTAGCTTGTACGAGGGAGGAACGCCAGATTTTACTCCGTACAGCGAAATTTATGGCAGATCAGTTTTTAGAACGCCATGCGGAACAACCTATATCTGAAGATCCTGAGTAAAACTAGTAAACTGGAAATTTCTGTTTTACCAGTTTTTCTTGTTTATTGTAGCATAACACAATCACAATTTTTTGTAAAAACGTTTTAATTTCAGACGATTTTTCGACTTATTTCCACAAAAAATAGTCATGGTTTGAACCATGACTATTTTTTATAAGGGTTCTGCGGCAAAAATATATCCTAAAGTTGATACGGTCTGTATGTAAAAAGGGTGATCTTTATCTGGTTCTATTTTTTGCCGGATTCTACTGATGGTATTTGTAATTGCAGTCAGACAACTATCACTATCTTCATGCCAAACACTCTGAAATATTGGCTCCTTACTACATAGCCACCCAGGATGTTGCGCCAGATAGACCAAAACACCATATTCATATTTGGAAAGTTTAATATCTTTTCCGTCTCGGAGAACTCGGCGTTGATGTAGCCGTATCTCCAAACCAGGGTAGTATAAAACAGAAGCCGTAAGAGGTGATTCATGCCATTGCCCATTTTCTTTCCACATCATCAATGCGTTTTCCTTAATAGTTCCGCTTTCTTCAGTAATTCGGGCAATGATTTCTATTTTTTTATTATTTTCACCTTCTCCAGTACATTCTTCATACGGTATGTAACGATTCCCGCCTTCTCCCGGTAACGGTTTTTGTTTTATCATGGACTATTCTTCCTTAAAATTGGTCTGGCAATACGGTTTGCAGCCAGCTTTGAATTTCTTCGCTGGAAGTGCCGCTGGCAAAACGCATACCCTCAACCCAAGTCACGGTATCCGGGCAAAGGTCATGCAGATCATCAGCACTGGAGCCTACACCGCTTGAGTGGGAAGTGCAGAAGGGAATGATCGTCTTTCCGGCAAAATCATAGCTTTCCAAGAAGGTGCTGATAATGCGCGGGGCCTGTCCGTGCCAGATTGGGTAGCCCAACAGAATCGTATCATACTGGCTCATATCTTCCACGCCGCCGGTGATGGCAGGGCGTGCGTTGGGGTCATCCTGCTCCTGATCCGCCCGGCCCCCCGTGTAATAGGCCAAATCCGCCTCCGTATAAGGTTCTTCCGGTACAATCTCATAGAGGTCTGCATCCAAAACTTCTGCGGCCTGCTGTGCCACTTGCTCCGTGGTGCCGGTCGCGGAGAAATAGGCTACTAATATTGTATTTCCCATTGTTTCCTCCTGATTTGTTTCTGTGGTGCTGGAAGGTACTTCACTTTCAGCATCCACCGAAGCACTGTTTGACTGCCCCTCTGCAACAGTTTCCTCCTGTTGCGTTGCTGAAGGAGACGGCCCAAAACTCAATCCGTTGGCAGTAGCAGTATTACTACATCCAGCTAAAGCAAATAGCAAAACCAAAGAGAGCAATACGCCTGTTATTTTTCTCATGATATTATGACCTCTCTTTCAGCGCCTTCAAAAGATAGGCCATATTTTTACCGAGGACACTCATGGTGTTCAGACCTTCCGCGTCATTCTGAACATCACCTGGCATTTGTCCGTATGCTAAAGGCCAATAGCAGGACCCTACTACGAACATTTCCTGCAACAGGAAGAAGTGGTTCATGGCATCCAGTGCATTGACTGCACCGCCGCGCCGGGCTGCGGTGACGGCCGCTCCTACCTTGTGGCGAAACAGGCCCGCATCCCGATTCATATCCGTCACCACCGAAGCCCGCTCCAAAAACGCCTGCATATTGGCGGAAAGGTTGGCTGTATAAACAGGGGAGCCGAGGATAATACCATCCGCCTCCTTCATCTTGTCAAAGATCTCCCGGAAATTATCTTTGCGGTGAACGCAGTTCTGCTGCCCGCCGCAGGCCCAGCAAGCCTTACAGGGTTCAATGACCTGACCAGCAAGCTGAATCATTTCGGTTTCAATGCCTTCTTTGTTCAATTCCTCAAATACCCGGTTGATTAGAATGGCAGTATTCCCATCCTTACGGGCACTGCTGTTGATTGCTAAAACTTTCATTATATGTCTCTCCTTTTTAATACCAGTCGTGTTTCTCATCCCGGTTCAGCGCGGCGATCTGCGCCATTTCTTCCTCTGTCAGCTCAAAGCCGAACAGGTCAAGATTTTCCCGGATGTGGTCGGGATTGCTGGAACCGGGGATGACCACAACACCCCTCTGAAGGTTCCACCGTAAAATCACCTGAGCGGAGGTAACTCCGTGGGCTTCTGCAATAGCGGAGATGGTTTCATCCCCCAACAGCTCGGAGGTGTGGCCTCGTCCGCCGAAGGGATACCAGCCCTGCACCGTGATACCCAGTTCCTGAATATAAGGAACCACATCCGGCTCCTGATAGTAGGGATGGATCTCATTCTGTACCAGCGCCGGAGTGATGTTCACCTGCGGCAGAAATTCCTCCAGTTCCTCAATGTACCAGTTGGAGAGGCCGATGGAGTGAATTTTTCCGTCCGCCACCGCCTGCTCCATAGCGTGGTAGGCTTCCACATCCCCGGTGCCGGGGTGGTGAAGCAGCATCAAGTCGATGTAGCCGATGTCAAGGGTATCCAGCGCCAGCTCGATGGCGGCCTCCGGGTCATCAAACTGACTGGGGTAGAGTTTGGTGATGACGAAGATTTCCTCGCGGGGAACATCGCTGTCCCGAATGGCTCGGCCCACGGCAGCCTCGTTGTGATACATATAGGCCGTGTCAATGAGCCTACCGCCTGCCTCCAGCAGAGCGGTGACGGAATTGTAACACTCCTCGTCGCTGAGGGAGTATGTGCCCAGGCCCATGATAGGCATTTCATAGCCGCTGTTCAGCGTGACCGTGGCTGTCTCCAAATTGAAATTACCCGGATTTTCTTCCGCAGAGTCCGTTTCACCTGGCGCAATGCTTTCTTCCGTAATATTGCTGGACGGCGTCTCGTCTGACCCGCTCTCAACAGGAACTGAGGACTCCGCACTTTCGCTGGTGGCAGGCGTTTCCTGCGGTATTTGAGTTTGCCCGCAGGCAGTCATACTCAGCAAAAGCATAAACATCAGGGTCAATGCCAAAACTCGCTTCATTCGTTTGCCTCCTCTCTGGATGGAATCGTTTTGATGATTTTTGCCGGAACACCACCCACAACAGTCATGGGCGGTACATCTTTTGTCACCACCGCTCCGGCAGCCACGATAGCTCCGTCACCAATGGTCACACCGGGGGTAATGGTGGCATTGGCCCCAATCCATACATTTTCCCCGATCACAATCGGGGCAGGACAAGTATGCTGGCGGCGCTCCGGGTCTATTTCATGGTTGAGGGTTGCTAATACCACATTGTGTCCGATCAGGGCACCATCGCCAATCGTGATGCCACCCTGATCCTGAAAGTGGCAGCTTGTGTTGAGAAACACATTTTTCCCGATGGTGATGTTCTGCCCATAGTCGGTATAAAACGGCGGGAACAGGCAGAAACCCTCGCCCACAGGTTTACCGATCAGTTCCGAAAACAGGCGGGTCACTTCCTCCGGCTCATGGTACTGGAAATTCAATTCCGTGGTGAGCCGCATGGCCCTTTGGGCGGCGACACGCTGATACTGGTAAACGGGTAGTCCCATCTGGGCGGCCCGCTTTTCAATTTCTTCATAGCCCAATAGAAACACCTCCCACTCAGTACCAGCCAAACAGGGAGCGTCCCTCATTCAAAGAGCCTAATTGTTCTAAATCTTCTTGTTCCAGCGTAAAGTCCAGGCTGTGCAAATTTTGTTCTATCCGATCTCGGTGGACGGATTTCGGAATGACAGCGATCCCGTTCTGAGTAAGATAGCGCAACGCCACCTGTCCAGAAGTTTTGCCGTACTTCGCGCCGATCTGGTTCAGCAGCGGCTCGGCAAAAATGTTTCGCCGCCCCTCGGTGAATGACGCCCAGGACTGCATCTGCGTACCGTGGCGGGCAAGCTGTTCTTTCAGTTCCAACTGCGGATAATAGACATGGGACTCCACCTGATCCACAGCGGGAACGACCCCACAATATTTCAGAAAACGGGCATATTCCTTTGCCCCAAAATTGGAGATACCGATGGCCCGCACCGTGCCTGCTTCATAGGCTTCTTTGAGCGCCTCATACATTTCAAGAGCATTCTCATAGGGTTCGTGGATCAAGAGCAGGTCGATGTAGTCCGTCTGCAACGCTTGCAGGGATTTCTCAATGCCAACTTTTGCTTTTTGATAACTGGCGCTGGGACGGTATAGCTTTGTCGTGATAAAAATTTCCCCGCGATTAAGACCGCTTTCCCGAACGGCCTTGCCTACGATTTCCTCATTGTCATACATCTGCGCGGTATCAATCAGGCGGTAGCCCAGTTCCAAGGCGGTCAGAATGGCGTTCTTGCCAGCCTCGCCCCGCACATCCCAGGTGCCAAAGCCGACCATCGGTAGCTGTACTTCGTTGTTTAGTGTTAAATAATCCATATTATCTCCTGTTTACGCCATTTCTTTCTCCCATTCACGGAGGGTATCTACGCCGGCCTCATCACCCAGCTTCTCCAGGCGGGAAACTTCCTCATCGCTCAGAACAATCTGTGCGGCAGCAGCGGCTTCTTCCACCTGATGCACCTTAGTCACTCCGATAATGGGCAGAGTTCCCTTGGCGATGGCCCATGCGGTAGCCACTTGCGCAGGGCTGGCCTGATGAAGTTCTCCGATGCTGCGCAGCTCGTGGAGCAGGGTTTCCAGTTCTTTCAGGTGCGGGTTGTAGGCTTCTCCACGTCCTGTTCCTTCGGGGAAGGGATGCGCGGTGTCAAAACGACCGGTAAGCGCACCCTGTTCCAGCACCATGTAGGCATAGAAGGTAATACCGTTCTCTTTGCAGTAATCCAGAATACCTGCCTTTTCCGAAGAACGGTGCAACAGACTGAAGTGGTTTTGAACGGCAGAAATTTTCAGCCCTTCCGCTACCAGAATCTCATTTGCCCGTTTGATTTCCGCAAGGTTGTGATTGGACACACCGATGGCCTTAATTTGGCCGCTCTTTGCGAGCGGGATCAGATCAGGCGTCCATCTTTCCACATCCATCGGATTGTGAATCCAATAGATGTCGATCACATCCGTGTGCAGACGCTCTTTACTTCCATCGATCATGTGCTGCATGGCATCGGGGGTGCCATCCGCAATCTGCGGCGTGAATTTGGTGGACAAGAGTACATCCTCACGGTTCATATCTTTCACAAAGTTCCCCAGGATGCGCTCTGAAGTTCCCTCTCCGTACACGGCGGCGGTGTCCCACAGGTTCAGACCAAGTTCCATAGCCTTGTCAAAGACGGGCTTCAAATCGTTCTCAAACAGGTGGTTTCCAAACACCTGGTCTCCACCGGCGGCTCCAGCGCCCCAAGACCAGGCTCCCATTGCGATTTTCAGCATTTTCGTATTCATAAGATAATTCCTCCTTCATGGTTTTCGTGTTCCAGTCAGAACATCAGGTAATCCAGACAGTCAATTTCTTTTTGGCAGGCATGAACGGTATCCAACAATTTATGCTTATGCTGAGATAAGATCCGCAGCATTCCTGCGGAATCGTTCATCAAAAATCGTGACATACAGCTCTGGATCATTTCATTATCACATCCAGCGTCCACAAGATTTTGCAGTAGTAATGCGCGATGATCGGATGCATGAGCCATTGTACTCACCTCCTATTTTTATTATAGAGACCCCTCATTGTGATGTAAAATATTTAATTTCTATTCCCAGATATTCTTGATATAAATAGCTGGGGCGTGCTATACTGATCTCATGTGAAAATGAGATAGGAGGCAGCAAAATGGAACTGCGTGTATTGCGTTACTTTTTAGAGGTTGCAAGAGAAGGCAATGTGACCCATGCCGCCAAGCGACTTCACATTTCACAGCCTACATTGTCGCGCCAGATCAAAGAACTGGAAGAAGAACTGGGGAAGAAACTGTTCAACCGCAGCAATTACAGTGTGAGCTTAACGGAAGAAGGGATGCTCCTTCGTAAACGTGCCGAGGACATCTTGGACATGGCAGATAAGACCATTGCAGAGTTTCAGGCGCTGGACGAAATCAATGGTGGTGATATTCATATCGGGTGTGCGGAGTCCAACGGGATTGCCCCTTTTATCCGGGTCATCCAATCGCTGCAAAAACAGTACCCCCGTATCCGTTACCACTTTTACAGCAGCGGGACTGATGCTGTAAACGAGCGGCTGGACCGGGGGCTTTTGGATTTTGCCATCATCATCCAGGAAGTGGATCTGACAAAGTACAATTATTTGAAAATGCCGTCAAAAGATCATTGGGGATTGATGATGCGCAAGGATCATCCTTTGGCAAAGCATTCCTGTATCCATCTGCATGACCTAACCGAAATTCCTTTGATTCTGTCTCGCCAGGCCATGCTGGATGAAATGCCACGCTGGTTCGGCGAAATGCAGGATAAGCTGAATGTGGTGGCAACCTACGATTTGCTGTTCAACACTTCCGTTATGGTGCGGGAGGGATTCGGTTGCGTTTTAGGGTTTGAAGGGCTGGTTTACACCGGAGCGGATAGTGATTTGTGTTTTCGACCGTTGGAACCAGCGTTGGAATCTCCCATGTATATCATCTGGAGAAAGTATCAGATGTTCAGTCCGGCAGCTGCACTCTTGCTAAAGAAATTAAAAGAAAATTTTATGGAAATATAAAAGCACATATAAAGTATGTGCTTCGTGTCTCCATACTTATATAGGCTCTACTGCAAAAATGTATCCCAAGGTTGATACAGTCTGTATGTAAAAAGGGTGATCTTTATCTGGTTCTATTTTTTGCCGGATTCTACTGATGGTATTTGTAATTGCAGTCAGACAACTATCACTATCTTCATGCCAAACACTCTGAAATATTGGCTCCTTACTACATAGCCACCCAGGATGTTGCGCCAGATAGACCAAAACACCATATTCATACTTGGAAAGTTTAATATCTTTTCCGTCTCGGAGAACTCGGCGTTGATGCAGTCTTATCTCAAGTCCCGGATAGGATAGCACAGGTGAGGTAAGAGGATATTCATGCCATTGTCCGTGATCCTGCCAAACCATCAGCAGATTTTCAATCATATTTCCATTAGCCTCAGTAATTCGGGCAATAATTTCGACTTTTTTAATAACACTTCCCCCTCACCATATAATATTTACTCTTTAACACTCAATTCAAGCTTACCGCTTAACGAGTTAATTTTATCAGCTCCCGAAACAATATGCCCTAATTCGTACAAATCGCCGTTTGGACTATAAGTGTCATAAAACATGACAACATTCCCCCACGGAGCATAATAAGCAAGAGTACCAACTTTCATTTCTGCATTTGGTGTATCAGCCAAATTCAACTTTTTCGGCGGATAAAAAATTTTTTCGTTTGTGCTGAAATCTTCGACATCAACGGTTAATGGCAGTTGTTCGTAAAAAGCTGATGCCGCGCTGCTATCATTCAGCTCAAAAACAAGAATATCTCCACTTTCTGCTTTAATTTGTATTTCCCGTTTCATATTTTCCTCCATATTTTCTGATTCTATTATATTAGTTTCTTTATATCCAATTTGGGATAGCCAATCCACCACTGTATCCTGTGCAGAAGTTATGTCTGCTCGATAAACTCCCAGCACATTTTCTTCCACCTCACAATTTTCTGGTAAAGATTCTTTAATATCCTCTACGCTACTTGCAAGTCCGCCCGTTCCATGCGTACAGAACAATACAATCTTTTTTCCAGATAAATCATTTTCTTCAATAAAGCTGTGGATTGCCATCGGACAGGTGTACCACCAGTTAGGATAACCGATAAACACGGTATCGTATTGCGCTATGTTCTTCACTTGGCTTTTTAGAACGGGATGTGCATCCTCCGCTTTTTCATCAGCTGCACGATCCATACATTCATCATAATCGCTTGGGTAAGGATCATTCACTTGAATAGAAAACAAATCGCCGCCGATTTGCTCCTGAATCCATTCGGCAATTCTTGCAGAATTTCCTGGTGGTACAATACTTGCGGAAGAAACCGCATCGACCTCATTATATTTATCTGCATCGCCCATTGCTTCATAATGAGCCAATGCAGATTGGAGCGCCGCATCCTGATCTTCCACAACCGTATTATCCGCCCATGTAAAGTAGGCAATCAAAATATTAGACCCTGTATTCTGCGCGGGCAGACTACCCTTTGAAGTTTCTTCGACGTGGACGCTTTCTTCCTCTGTCTGTTGTTCTTCCGACGAAGCAGAAGATTGTTCTGATAATCCGGACTCTGATGATGCACAGCCGCTCATCATAAAGATTACGCTGAGCATTAAACACAGCAGGAAGCGTCGTTTCATATCCATTCACCTCTTTCTTTTTAGGCTTATTTTTATAAGTATCTGTTTGATTGTGTAAAACAACCAAATAAAGGCTCCCATGATTGCCACATAATCAAGCAGAAATAAGAATAACGGCTGATTTACGTCAAAGAATACAAACTGCTTTCTCAAAAACATGTAGGACAGCAGGTCATATCGCAAAAAGGCTGTCAGTCCATAAGCAGCAATAATAAAACCAAGCAGGCGGAAACCCCATATCAAAAAACGATTTTTGTGCTTTTCCCCGCTTACTTTCTTCAGCATCCCCAGAACCATTCCCCAATGCAGCCCTAAATGAGCGGACATCAGTACAAATCCCCAATAAGCTGAAACCATATGAAGGATTCTTCCAAAAGAGGAAAGTCCTCTGATTGGCAAAAAATCAAACACATATCGGGAAAGGATAACGCTGCTGACAGCAAGTCCTATTACAGTAGCAAGCAGCAAAAAATTCAAGACGGTTTGTACTATCCGTACTATTGAATATCTTCCTTGAAATAGATTCTGATACCATTTAAAGTTCAAAATATGATGAACAACAAAGAAAATCAACAGTGCTGTTCCAATCCATTCGTGTGCTTCTTCTCCAATCAGAAGGTAAGACATTGCTGCAAGCATTCCACAAGTCATGCAGACATCTACAAAAATCTTCCATCTGAATTGCTTTGTCATGTTTCCTCCTTTCTGTGGCAGAATATAAAAATCTTTGATTTCCGCCGTTAATTGTGACATTCTGACACCATTTTGATTACTTTTGCCGGATTTCCCGCCACGACTGCGTTTTCTGGTACATCATGTGTCACAACTGCTCCTGCGGATATAATCGCATTATCTCTAATTGTTACACCAGGAAGCACAATGGCTCCACCGCCGATCCATACCCTATCACCAATAGCAATCGGTTTGCACCGGGTGGTACTTCTCTCAAAGGGATTTTCCTGATGGTTGATTGTCAACAGCTGAACCGCCGGTCCAATCAGGACATCATTTCCGATGGAAATTCCACCTCGATCCATAAATATACACCCAAAATTGAAAAATACGTTTTCCCCAACCCGAATACCTTTTCCGTAGTCCGTATGAAAAGGAGGATTCATACGAAATGAAGCCGGAACCTTTACACCGATAAGTCTTGAAAAAATTTCACGGATTTCTTCCTCGTCGTGGTATCCAGTATTCAATTCTGCGGTAATCCGCTGAGCCTCCCGTATGAGGGTATGAATTTTGTCATACTCTGGATCACTTGTGGAAATCCATTCTCCCGCGTGTTCTCTTTCAAAAATATCCCGCATCATTTTGTCACCGCATCCACACAGGCAATCGCGTTTAAAGTGCGAGGAAAACCAATCAGCGGCAGACATTGCATCAGGACGGCAATCAGTGTTTCACGGGTATTTCCGACATTGAGATTCGCCCCTACATGAGCTTTTGCTTGTGGTTCGCAGCCGCCAAGACAGCAGATGGCACAGAATGTAATCAGTTCGCGCATTTTTAAATCCAGCGTACCTCTGGTATAAAAATCACCAAAACAATAGGCCGAAAGGTAATCCTGCATGACCTTCAATTCTTTAGGGGCGGCGGCACGCATGGCGTTAATATTATCCGCCCCGAAAATTTCCTGCTGAACCGCAAGTCCCTTCTCAAAACGGTTTTCTTCTGTTACCATACCCTGTTCCTTCAACTTCTCTGCAACACCTGCTTGCTGAAATGCTTGGTTTACTTCCGCAAGGGCGCACCGCACCTTTTCCAGTCCGATATAAGGTGCGCACTGGTAAAGAGTTTCTTTAATTTCTTCTGGCGTCACCCCAATTCGCAAAGCTGCCATAGTGTAAGTAGCAATTGATGGAAGGGTCTGACAGGCTGTAAGAGCTGTCAACAGCACAAGCGCCTTTTGTTTGTCAGAAAGAATGGATTCTTCCAAAACTTCTCCACACAAAAAATTTCGGGCAATTGCCTGAAATTCCGGATCAGACGTACAATCACCAAAGGCGCGGCCGCCAAACCAGACTTCATTCTTTTGTTCTGCGATCTGTTCTCTGTTCATTTTCAAATTCTCCTTTTATAAAATTTTATCTTTTATCAGCCAGCTTTTTACATCTGATTCCCGGAAAGAACTACCATAAGCAGCATATCCGTTCATTACCTCCGCGCCTGGACACAGTGTTTTGAAGTCACGCTCGATATGTCCGAAACCGCCACCTCCGTGCGTTGCAAACACGGCGACCTTCTTTCTGGTCAGATTGCAGTCTTTCAGGAAGCTTCCCACCGGCGGTGCCATCGTACTCCACCAATTAGGTGTTCCTGCCAGAATCACATCGTACTGCGCCAATTCCGGCAGTTTATTTTTTAATTTGGGATAGAATCCAGTCTGGATTTCCCGTTTGGCTTGTTCTACCACAGTATTATAATCCTGAGGATATGCCTGTTCCGGAACTAATTCCAGTAAATCAGCACCGGTAAGCTCTGCAATCTTTCCCGCCAGTTTTTTGGTATTTCCCGAATGAGAGTAATAAACAACCAGTGTCTTATTCATAGAAATCCCTCCTAATCCTGTTTCACATACATTACTTTGTCTCTCATTCCATTCATGTGCTCCTGCCATTTTTCTTTCGGAACATCTTCAATAGATACGGATACAAAGTTTTCATCTATCTTCAATTCTTCTGCTAAGAATTTCTGAACTTTCTTCGCAATTTCAAGTTTTGCCTGCTGATCCCTTCCAGGAATCATTGTAATATCTACATGAGGCATTATAGATTCCTCCTTCGTTTGTTTCATTTTTTCTCATCCAGCAGCATCACACCTTGCTCCGGATTTTTGTCAATGGCTCCCACAATTGGATGGGGCAGATAGCACTCTTCCAGATATGCAATATCTTTCTGAGAGAGGTCCACTTCCAAAGCGCCTGCTGCGTCATCCAGATAGTGCGCCTTTGTCGCCCCGATAATGGGGGAAGTTACCCCTTTTGCCCACTGCCACGCAAGGGAAATCTGGGACATAGTACAGTTATGCTTTTCAGAAAGCTCCTGTACCCGTTTGACAATCAGGAGATCCTGCTGTTCCATACGGTCATATTTTCCCGCAGCGACCCGGTCGGTTTTTCCTCTGAGAGAATTAGATGTCCACTGCGGTCTTGCCAGATGTCCTGCCGCCAGCGGACTATACGGCATCAAAGAGACTTTCATCTGTCTGCAAATGGGGATCAGCTCCCGCTCATCTTCACGGTAAATCAGATTGTAGTGATTCTCCATGGCGGAAAACGGTGTCCAGCCATGCTCCCTTGCCGCCATCTGCATATTGTAGAATTGGTATCCGTACATGGCCGAGGCTCCCAAAGCGCGTACCTTTCCGGCTTTGACCAGATCGTGCAGCGCCTCCATCGTTTCCTCAATGGGAGTATCATAGTCAAATCGGTGGATGATGTATAAGTCCAGATAATCAGTTCCCAGACGTTTCAGACTCCCGTCGATTTCACGCAGAATCGCCGTTCGTGACAGGCGACCCTCGTTGAAGTACACCTTGGAGGCAATGACCACCTTGTCTCTGGCAATATTGTGTTTCAGTGCCCGCCCCAGATATTCCTCACTGGTTCCAGCAGAATAGCCATTGGCTGTGTCAAAAAAATTGATGCCAAGATCCAGTGCATGTTTAATCACGGATTCGCTCTGCTGTTCATCCAGTGTCCAGTCATGCATGGTTCCTGCCTTGCCAAAGCTCATACAGCCAACACATAGTTTGGAAACCTCAATATCTGTTGTTCCTAATTTCGTATATTGCATTTCTTAATATCCTCCTCCACAAATATCATACAGTTACAGAAGCTTGATATTTTTCTCCGACTGCACACATCACATTTACATTCCGCTGTCTGCCAACCAGGTTTCTACATCTTCAGGAATGTTATCAAGGCTTGAGTCCCCAATGTGTAACCCATCCAACACGGTTGCTTCTGGTTCCAGAGAGGCAATCTCGGAAACCGTATTGGACAAACCACTTCCTCCACTGGTGCAGAATGGAAGAATTGTTTTTCCCGACAAATCATAAGTATCGAAGAAAGTGTATAAAATCATCGGCATATCGCCCCACCAGTTCGGGTATCCTACATAGATGGTGTCATACTGATCCATATTTTCAATCGTGCCGTTGATTTTCGGATGAACCTGTTCATCTTGTTCTACCTGCGCCTGATCTACCACAGTGTTATAGTCATCACTGTATGGCTCAACGGGAATAATTTCAAAAATATCCGCTCCGGTCTGCGCCTGAATTTCCTGTGCTACCGATTCAGTATTACCGGACCATGAAAAATAGACAACCAGCGAATTGGTTTCTGTGCTTTGCTGTTCAGAATTTGCTTCTGGTGAAGAAGCAGGTTCAGATACTTCTGTACTGCTGTTTGCAGATTCCTCAGTAATCGTAGAAATTTCGGATTCCGGTACAGAAGAATTTGCACCGCAGGCTGCCAGTGAAAATACCATGAACCCCGCCATCAATACTGCGGATAACTTTTTCATCATTCTAAATCTCCTTTACTGTTCAAATTTTATTCCATGTAAACGATATACTTCGTCTACACTTTGAAGCTCCAAAATCAAAGGTTTCTTCATATCCATACTATTGATTGCTTCCAAGTCCCTTCTGTTCAGCAGGAAGTTTGCGGACCTATAATTTTCTTCCAATCGTTCCTTGTGGATTGACTTGGGAATTGCGATAATATTATTCTGCCGGAGCCAACATAAAATTACCTGTGCTGGAGTCATTTCATACTGACTTCCAATTCGAGAAAGTTGCTTATTTGAAAAGATTCCGTTTTGCCCCTCTGCAAAAGGCGCCCATGCCATTGCTTTTATTGTGTATTTTTCCATAATACGAAGCAGATTCTTTTGCTGACAGAAAGGATGTAGCTCAACCTGATTAACAGCCGGAATAATTCGATGACTCAAAATTAAATCTACCAGCCGATCCTCCATGAAATTGCACACCCCGATGGCCCGGATTTTTCCTGCTTCATAAAGTTCTTCCATTGCCCGCCAGCTCCCATGATAATCGCCAAATGGCATATGAATCAGATACAAGTCCAGATAATCCGTGCCAAGATTGGAAAGCGTCTTTTCAAAAGATGCTTTTGTTTTTTCGTACCCTGCGTCCTGAATCCACACTTTTGAAGAAATAAAAACTTCTTCTCTTGGAATACCACTTTTTTTGATAGCTGTTCCAACAGCCTGTTCGTTTCCATAGCAAGCTGCGGTATCAATCATTCGGTATCCAATTTTAAGTGCATCTAATACCGTTTTTTCACACTGCATCTTATCTGTGACTTGAAAAACACCCAGCCCAAACACTGGCATAAATACTCCATTATTTAAACAAATAGTCTCTGACATTACTGTACCTCCTTATCAATCTTCAAGCATGAGCCAATTACCGTTCCTGTGCGAAGATACTCATAGTTTGGCATATCAAACAACACTGGATTTAATTTCTGATAATCCACCTTCCCGTGCTTGTTCAAAATTGTTTCTTCAGCATAGGTATTAAGAATTTTCAAAATGAAATTGTCAAAGCCTTCCGTATCATAGGTATCCACCAAGCTGCACTCTAAAACAAGAGGTGAATTTTCAATCAGAGGCACTCCCGCTTCACTGATTCGATAAGGGAATACCTCTGACTTATCCGTATCTTTTCCGCTTACGCTACCAACATAATCCGCTTGTGGCAAAATAGCTTCATTTACAAGATTAACAGAAAGCGTTCCGTTTTCCCGAATTCCTTGGTTTGTGTAGTGCTGTTTTGCACAACTGAGCAGAATTCTGTCATGCCCGATAAGCCCAATATGTGCAACCAGCATCCAATTTGGTTTCCGCCCCATCATGGTTCCTACCACAACGACTGGTGTCGGGTAAAGCGTTAATGCAGAGCCAATATTTTTTTTCATATATGTTTCCTCCTTTTAGCCTTGATGACTGCGAATTTTATATCTTAGATAATCCAGGCGATCCAGTTGCTTCTCCCGAAAATGAATTTCATCCAGTGCTTCTGTCCGCTTCGTCTCTAACATTTGGAGCCGTTCTTTATCTGTACCCTGCTGTTCCAGCAAAAGTCTCATGTAAGTTTCAATTTCTTCTGTATTAAATCCAATATCATGCAGTGTCATAATCAGGCTGAGTTTTTCCAAGTCAGAATCATCATACTGCCAAGTTCCCATTACTTTCTTGACTGCACCACAAAGCCCCCAGCTTTCATATTCTCTCAAAATTTCCATTGGAATCTGATACTGCTTACTTGCCTCATCAATGGTCATTATGATACTCCTTTTCTATCTGCTTATAAAAAAATAGCAGGTGTTTTCTTACACCTACTATTTTATCCTTCGCTTTAATCTATGTCTAATGCCTATATTAAAGGACAAGAAATGTCTATTCTGCATTTCTTAAAAAATCAAGAAACGCGTGAACAGCGGGAGAAAATATCTGATTCTTCTTCCACACCAAAACAGCACCTGTTTCAAAGGAAGGAGATAGGGGCAGAAACTTTAGATCGTCATACCGAAAATCCAAGTCAAAACAAAGGGCTGTCCCTACATGATAACGAACCATATTCGCTGCATTCGTGATTAAATTATACGTTGCCACCACTTCTATCTGCTCAAAATTTTCCCCAAACCAAGAGGAAAGTTCGTGCTGAACACTTAACCGTCCCGGAAGCAAAAGAGGAATTCCGATTAGATCATGAATCAAAGCTGTTTCCTTTTCAAAAAGCGGCGAATCTTTAGATACAAGGACGCCCCATCGCTCCTTCTTCTTCATGCGCAAAAAATCATATCTGGAAATATCCACTGGTTCTGTAAGAAGCCCAATATCAAGAAGCCCCTGTTCAATACGCTCCTTTACATCGTCTGCTGTGGCACTGTATATTTGAAAGCTGACCAGTGGATGCTGTTTACGAAAATGATATATCTTATTTGATAGAAAAGACATATTTTGTGTTTCGCCACATCCTATTGCAATTTCTCCAGACAGTTCCTCTGCCTTGTGAGAAAATTCCGCTTTTGTTTTCTCAGCCAATGCAACAAGTTCCTGCGCCCGTCGTTTCAGCCGCAGACCATCTTCCGTAAGTATTATGCTGTGCTTACTTCTTTGAAACAGTTTGATTCCCAGCTCGTCCTCCAGTTGCATCAGCTGCCGTGACAAAGTTGGCTGAGTCAAATGCAACAGATTTGCCGCTTTTGTTATATTTTCCTCGCGCGCAACAATTAAGAAGTATTTTAATACACGTAATTCCATAGCCAACCAGACCTCCCGATTGATATAGTATATCAAAAAATCGTTGTATGGTCAAAAATAATGACTACCCGTCTAACGGGTAGTTTTCACTGAGGCTATAAGCCTCTGT
>CALFLL010000051.1 GCA_937880845.1 uncultured Drancourtella sp. | reverse complement strand
ACAGATGTAAGAGTTGGAAGTTACAGATAGCTGCTTAATCAGCAGACACTACTTAAATTTTAATCTAATATATAATGATGTTAAGAGTGCAATAAAAAAGAGAAGAATTTATTACAAGATGGTGACATAGATAAAGATAAGATAAGAAGATTAATACCCGGGGGGGGTATTTTCTTTTGGCGGAAGGATAATATTTTTGGTGGAAGAAGATTTAAGAGATGGCAAAACAGAATCTTCTTTTTCATGATTATTTAAAAACTTTCTTCTATAATGAGAAGGGGATACACCTACGATGTTTCTGAACATTTTTGAAAAAGTCAGTGGATTTTCATATCCAACATATTCTGAAATATCAGAAATAGGAAACGAGGTGGTTTTTAGTAATGTCATTGCTTTATTCATTCGATAATGAAGTAAATATTCTTTTGGGGATGTATTCAGATTTTTCTTAAAAATAGAAAAAAGGTAAGAGCGTGTGATACCTATATAATTGGCAATGTCATTTACTTGTATATTACGTTTATAGTTAAACTGAATAAATTGTATAGCATGTTCTAAATAAGTACTTCCCGGATATTCATATTGCGTCGAAGCGTTAGAAGTTTGAAAAGTGTCTGTCAATAAAGAAAGAAGGCAAAATAAAAGGCCGGTTCTTTTTAGTTCATTTGCAATTGTAAGCTGATGTGCCTCTAACATTTCATGAATAAATTTACTATATTGTTCAGGTGGGAGATAGCAGTCCCGGACAAAAATATTTTCAGAAAATCCTGCCTGATGAATATATTTTTCAGCCTGTGATCCGACAAAGCTGACAAATGCATAATGCCAGGGATCGGAAAGATCGGCATAGTAGTGTGAGATGATATTTGGTGGAATAAGAAAAATCTGTCCGCGTTTTAAATGATAGGTTTGATTTTCGATTTCTAAATATCCTTTTCCTTCTAAAATGAAATGCATATGGTATTGAGGTCTGGATTTTGGTCCCCAACTATGGGTTGACCGACATTGTTGAATTCCACAGCGTGTCAGACATAAATCCTTTACCTGTCGTTCAACAAGTTCCAAACATCGGAATCCGGCAACATTATGATATGTACTTTCGCTTTTCATATTTTCACTCCAATCTGTTGTAATCTGATTCTACAATGTTACAGAGCTTTTATTATACAAAATACATAATATATCATTGATTGATAAAATGCAATAGAAGCTTAATATGAATAAAATAAACAAAAAATATATGGAATGACAAAATAATTAAACAAAAGTGCATAAAGAAAATACGTTATGCCATTTTATAGTTTTGTGAAATTGGTATAATAAAACACAGTTAAGGCCGAAAGATAAAAGAATCATGATTCAATCATAATGAATGGAGGACGTGTTATGAAATTGAAAAAAGTTTTAGCTGCGGTACTTGCAGCGGCAATGACATTATCAATGGCTGCCTGTGGTTCCGGAGATAGTGGAAATAGTAAAGAAAATAAAGATGGTAAAAGTAGTAGCGATGGAAAACTGACAGTAGCAATCTGGGATAGCAATCAGGAACCGGGATTAAAAGAGATTATGGACAAGTTTACTGAAGATACGGGAGTTGAAGTAGATATTCAGGTAACGCCATGGAAAGATTACTGGACAATGTTGGAGGCAGCTACAACAGGCGGAGAAATGCCGGATGTATTTTGGATGCATTCCGATCAGATTGCAACATATGCACAGTATGATGACATTCTTTTAGATTTATCTGATAAGATAGAAAAGAGTGATAAGATTGATCTGTCTAAATATCCGGAAAGTATTGTAAAGACATATCAGAATGAAGACGGAGCACAGTTAG
This sequence comes from uncultured Drancourtella sp., assembly GCA_937880845.1. GTDB lineage: Bacteria > Bacillota > Clostridia > Lachnospirales > Lachnospiraceae > Sellimonas. Next base: position 20,647 of record CALFLL010000051.1, on the reverse strand, counting down.
CTATTCCGAAAGATATCGATACTTGTGCAGTATGGTATAATAAAACAATGTTTGATGAAGCCGGAGTTCCATATCCATCAGAAGACTGGACATGGGAAGATTTCAGAGAAACAGCGAAAAAAATAACGAATCCGGAAAAAAATCAATATGGAACAGCGATCACACCAAATGCTTATCAGGAATCCTGGTATAGTACAATTTATGCATATGGTGGAAAAGTGTTAAGTGATGATAAGAAAAAATCTGGTTTTGATGATCCGAAAACAATCGAAGCGATGCAGATGATTGAAAATATCATCAAAGACGGATCTATGCCGGAATACAGTGTAATGTCTGAAAATAGTACAACTGCATTAATGTCTGCAGGTACAGTTGCAATGACATTCCAGGGTTCCTGGGCACTTACAGATTTAATGGATAATGACTACATTAAAGAAAACTGTGATGTGGCATTACTTCCAAAAGGACCAGAAGGAAGAAAATCTATTACAAATGGTCTTGGATGGGCAGCATCCGCTCAGGGAGATCACACAGAAGAAGCATGGCAGTTGATTGAATATCTTGGTTCTGAAGAAGCTCAAAAACAGCAGGCTGATTTAGGAGTTACAATGTCTGCTTACGAAGGAACTTCAGAAGGATGGACAGAGAAATATCCAGATAAAAATCTTCAGGCATATATTGATCTTATGAATGATTCACAGCCATACCCAAGCTCTAAAAACACACAGGTTTGGTTCCAGGCTATGTTGGATAAAATGGTAGATGGATTCAGCGGTAAAAAACCAATGGAATCTGTATGCAAGGATTTTGCAAAAGAAATGAACGGATTCCTAGCAGAAGAGCAGTAAAGTAAAGGGGTATCTCTTTGACGGGATACCCTATTATATTAAATGCATGGAGAAGAAAAACTATGGTTAAGATAAAAGAAAAGCAAAAAACAACAAAACAGAAACGCTCCGAGTTTTTGTGGGGATGGTTATTTATATTGCCGACAATGGCCGGATTGATTGTTTTGAATATTATTCCGATTTTTCAGACGATATATCAGAGCTTTTTTAAAACAGGAGCATTTGGAAGAGGGAATATTTTTGTAGGTTTAGAAAATTATGAAAGACTGTTTGCAGACGGCAGTGTGTGGCAGGCTCTTATTAATACATTTAAATATGCGATTGTTGAAGTCCCGTTTTCCATTGCCATTGCACTGGTAATCGCGGTAATGTTGAATGCAAAAATGAAAGGAAGATCGATATATAGAGCAATCTATTTTCTTCCGATGGTAGTTGCACCGGCAGCTGTTGCCATGGTTTGGAAATGGCTGTTCAATTCAGAATTTGGTTTGCTGAACCATATTTTAGAGTCATTAGGCTTAAATTCTGTGGCTTGGTTGTCAAATCCGGATATTGCAATATATTCGGTTGCTGTAGTTGGGATATGGAGTGTAATCGGATACAACATGGTATTGTTTTTGGCAGGATTACAGGAAATTCCCAAAGATTATTATGAAGCATCCCAGATCGACGGGGCAAATGCGGTACAGCAGTTTTTCAAAATTACAGTTCCGTTGATTTCTCCCACAATGTTCTTTGTAGTTGTTACCAGAGTGATTGCTTCCTTCCAGGTGTTTGATTCTATTTTTATGATGATTGACAAGAGTAGCGAAGCTCTTCCGAAAACACAGTCTTTAGTATATTTATTCTATAGATATGCATTTGTTGAAAACAATAAAGGATATGGATCGGCAATAGTAGTGTTGCTGTTGGTAATTATAATGATTGTGACTGTGATTCAGATGGTTACACAGAAAAAATGGGTGCATTATAATTAAGGAGAGAAGGGCAGTATGAAAAAGAAAGAAAAAATCTTAAAAATGGTGAAACATTTAGTCCTTTTTATTGGGGCGATTATTATGCTAGTGCCTTTTGGGTGGATGATTTTAACAGCCTTTAAGACAAATTCGGAAGCAATGCAGATGAATCCGTTTGTAATTTTTCCATCCGAATGGAGAACCGATTCTTTTGTAAGTGTAGCTGAAAAAATGGATTTTGTAAGATTATATATCAACACATTATTGATGATTTTCGGGAGAATCTTATGTGCGGTTTTAACTGCTACCATGGCAGGCTATGCTTTTGGCAGACTAAAATTCAGGGGAAGAAATTTTTGTTTTGGATTAGTATTGTTTCAGATGATGGTTCCGGGACAGATTTTTATCATCCCTCAGTATTTAATGGTAAGTAAGATTGGTATGCTAAATACTATTTTTTCATTGATATTCCCTGGATTGGTAACGGCATTCGGAACATTTTTAATGCGTCAGGCGTATATGGGATTGCCGAAAGAACTGGAAGAAGCAGCACGACTGGATGGATGTAATATCGGACAAACCTTTTTGCATGTAATGATGCCTCTTACGAAATCATCTATGGTAGCACTTGGAATATTTACAGCTTTGTTTGGATTTAAGGATTTGATGTGGCCGTTAATAGCTAATACAGAAGAAAGTGCTATGCCTTTGGCAGCTGCTTTGGCAAAATTACAAGGTCAGTTCTCTTCTAATTTTCCGGAATTAATGGCGGCTTCCATGATAGCATGTATTCCGATGATTGTTTTATATTTGTTATTTCAAAAACAGTTTATTGAAGGAATTGCTACATCTGGTGGAAAGCTATAGAGATTTTAAAATGAATTTGCTATTAAGGATGTAAAAAATACATATCAGAAAATAAACTAAGCAGATTGCCATAAAAACAAAAATATTTTTTTGATTTATATGGCAATCTGCTTAAATATTTGACATTATGACATATAAATTGGTCATTCTTCCATTCATGAAGCTATATTCGAAACGTATAATTACAGTTGTCAAGAGAAATCAATCTTTTTTCTTAGAATCGGTTTTATACATTCGGTAAGAAGAAGGAGAATATCCGGTTATATTTCGGAACATTTTTGAAAATGCGAGAGAATCTTCGTATCCTACCTTATGAGCTATATCCTTAATAAAGACATCTGTTGTAGAAAGAAGAGATTTGGCCTTTTCGATGCGATAGTTCAAGAGATATTTTTGGGGAGACATTTCCAACTTTTTGTTAAAAATATGAAAAAGATAGGAACGAGTGATACCTATATAGTCGGCGATATCTTGAATATGGATATTTTTATTATAATTAAAATGGATATATTGTAAAGCGTGTTCAAAATATGTTTCCGGTAAATAATCATGATGTTTTTGTATGTATGCAGAATCTGAAGTGTGATAGGAGGAGGTCAATAAGGCAAAAAGAGAAAACAATAAGCTCACGCGTCGAAGCTCATTTGTGATGGTTAGCTGATGGGTTCCTAACATTTCTCTGATAAGAGAAACATATTCTTCGGATTCTATGATACAGTCACGCACATAGGGAGTGTGATTAAAACCGGCTTGTTGTGCATATTGTGCTGCCTTGTTTCCTTGGAAGCTGATGAATGCATAAGTCCAAGGATTCTGACTGTCAGCATAATAACGAGATACAGTATTGGGTGGAATCATAAAAATTTGTCCTTGTTTTAAATGATAAATTTGATGATCGATTTCAAAATACCCACAACCATCCATAATGAAATGCATATGATATTGCGGGCGAAGTTTTGGACCCCAAGAATAATTGGATTCACATTTTTGGATACCGCATCTTGTCAGATATAAATCGTTTGTCTGATGTTCAATATGGTCAAGACATTGAAAGCCGACGACATTTCGATATACATTTATTTCCATGTCATAGGATGCCTCCTTTGAAAGTGAAATCAATGATTAAGTATAGAATAAAATTATTTTGAAGAAATGTCAAGGCAAGGACAGTTCGTTAAAGAAACTAAATAAAAAAACTTATTAAATCAGGGAGGAAAAAATGAAAGTAACAAGCAACATTGATGCAAAGTTAAGTTGGAGTTCGGAATCCTTGCCGGACGGCCGTGAAGTAAAAAAAATCTGTTTAAAGGATATTCCGGAAAATACAGTGGATGCGGTGATCACTGTAGAATGGAATTTTCCGATTGAGGATATTGCGGGAAGATGGCATCCAACTTGCAGATTTGACAGAACGTTAAAAGCTGACTGGAGTTATGGAGAAAAATCAATGAGTGCGGTATCAGCTCCGGTTATTACGTTCTTCAGTACGGATGGACAAAACAGAGGAACGTTTGCAGTTTCCGAAACGTTAAAAGAAGTAAGAATGAATTTGGGAGTCCATGAAGAAGACGGGACGATGAAGTGTTGTGTTTATATAGGACTTGGCGCAACAAATGAAAAAGAATATGAAGTGAGTATTTTGCAGGATTTTAGAGATGTAAGATATGAACAGTCTATCAGAGAAGTCGGATTATGGTGGGAAAAAAACTGTGGTTTTACACCGGCATATGTACCGGAAGATGCAAAAGAGCCAATGTATTCTTTCTGGTATTCTTACCATCAGGAAATTACAGATACAGAAATAGAAGAAGAATGTAAACGTGCCAAAGAACTTGGATTTAAAACAGTAATCGTAGATGACGGATGGCAGACAGATGATACAAATCGTGGTTATGGTTACTGCGGTGACTGGGAAGTGGCAGAAAAGAAAATTAAAGACATGAAACAGCACGTGGACAATGTTCATAAAATGGGAATGAAATACCTTCTTTGGTTTAGTGTACCTTATGTGGGAATGTACTCCAAAATGTGGAAACTATTCCATGATAAATTGATTGGAATAGATGAGGAACAAAAGACAGGAATTCTGGATATCAGATATCCGGAAGTAAGAACATACTTAAAAGATATTTATGTGAAAGCCGTAAAAGAATGGGGCTTAGACGGTTTGAAACTGGATTTCATCGATGAATTCTATGAAAGAGCAAATACACCAAAAGCGAATGAAAACATGGATTGTGTATGTTTGCAGGTTGCTTTGGACAAGTTGTTAAGTGAAACGATGGAAGCGTTAAAAGCCATTGACAAAGAAATTCTTATCGAATTCAGACAACGTTATATCGGACCTGCAATCAGAAAGTATGGAAATATGTTACGTGTTGTAGACTGTCCGGAATCCGGTCTGGCAAATCGTGTATGCAGTATAGATTTACGTTTGTTAAGTGGAGAAACGGCTGTGCATTGTGACCCGATTATATGGTATCGTGACGAAAAACCGGAGGTTGCCGCCTTACAGATTGTTGATTCTTTATTTTCAACATTACAGTTTTCTGTAAGGATTGATCACATGAATGATGCTCACAAAGCAATGGTTCAGAATTATATGGCATTTATGAGAAAGTATAAAGCTTTATTACAGGACAGCCCGATAGAAGCAAAAGAACCGCAGAATTTATATCCGGAGGTCAGAGTCAAAAATGATGAAACGGAAATCATTGCATTGTATTCAACTGATCGAGTAGTTAAGATAGATTCACAAAAAGAAAGCACAATCATTGTGAACGGAACAAAATCAGAAGTGGTTTATATCAAGACGGACGAAGAAATAAATGTGGAAATTGTTCAGATTGATTGTTGCGGAAAGATTGTGAAGAAAGAAGAATTGGTACTCAAAGGAATCCGGAGTATTGCATGTACTACTGCAGGTCGGATTGAAATAAAAAAAGGAAAGTAAAATGAAGGAGGAAAATCATGAAGAAGAGAATGAAAAAAATCGCAGCAGTTGGACTTGTTGCAGCAATGACAGCATCTTTATTAGCAGGATGTGGTGGATCAGACGGAGAAAAGAAGGAAAGTAAGGAAAGCAAAGACGGAAAAGTGCATCTTCGTTTTGCATCATGGAATGACGCGGAAACATTGGATGATGAACAAGAATGTGTCGATAAATTTAATGCGAGCCAGGATAAAATTGAAGTAACATTGGAAGGATGGGGATCTGACTTCGATACAAAGATGACAGCAAGTATGGGAGCCGGAGATGCACCGGATGTTATGTTTATGTGGGATTATCCGACATATGCTGACAGTTTGGAACCATTGGATGAACGCATTGAAGCAGAAGGAGAAGACTATAAAAATAATTTCTTTGAAGCATTATGGCCGTACAATTCCAAAGATGGAAAAATTTATGGTGTGCCGGTAAGTGTTGTTACATCTTGCTTATATTACAACAAAGATATCTTTGATAAAGCCGGTGTGGCTTATCCGACGGATGACTGGACATGGGAAGATTTGCAGAAGGCTTCTAAAGAAATTGAATCAAAGGTAGAAGGTGTCAACGGATTTACATTTGGAATGAAGACACTTCCATATACATTTGAAATGTATTTGTGGAGCAATGGAACGGCTTTTGTTGATGAAGATGGTAAGATGGATGGAAACATTAACAGTAAAAAATCCATTGAAGTGTTCAAAATGTTCCAGGATATGGAAAAAGATGGAATTGCATATGCGGCAGAAAAGAATGTTTCCAGTGAGATGTTAGGTGGAAAGACAGCAATGTATGTAGACGGAACATGGCCGATGAAACAGTTTGATGAGGAAGGTCTTAACTATGGTATTGTTCAGATTCCGAAATTTAAGGGACAGGACAAATCCATCAGTGTTGTAAATACATGTGGTGTTGCTATTTCCAAAGATAGTAAGCATAAAGATGAAGCATGGGAATTTTTGAAATACTGGACAGGCGAAGAAATGAACAAATACCGTATTAAAACAGAATTGCCGGCTCTGAAGTCAGTTGTTGAATCTGAAAAGATGAGAGAAAACGAAAAATATGCACCGTTTTATACCGCTTTGGATAACTGTACGGGTTATGTGCCGGCAAGCTTTATTGTAGATGATTGGAGCGAAACGGATTCAGACGTTGCACTTGCAATCGAAAGTATCTTCAATCCAAGCAGCTATATGGATCCAAAAGATGCATTGGATGAAGTTGTGTCAGCACATGAATAAACAAGAAGAGGGTGTTAAACTAACACCCTCAATAAATGAGGAGTTCGAATAATTATGAAAAAAAATAAGTGGAAAAAAATCACTCCATATTTGTTTATCGCTCCATGGATCATCGGATTTTTGGTGTTTACACTTGGACCACTGATTTTCTCTTTGATCATCAGTATGTTTGACTGGCCGGTTGTTGGAGAACATACCTTTGTTGGACTTGGAAACTATATTGAAATGTTTACACAGGATAAACAGGTTGGAAAATCATTATTGATCAGTATTCGATATGCGGCCATTTTTGTACCGTTAAATATTTGTATCGCTCTGTTTTTGGCAATGCTTATCAGCCAGCCATTAAAAGGGGTTAAGATTTATAGAACCATCTTTTATATCCCGGCGGTTATTTCCGGCGTTGCGACATCCGTTATCTGGAGCTGGGTATTAAATGGAGATTACGGTGTATTAAACTATTTACTTTCTTTGATTGGGATTAAAGGACCGAAATGGCTTGTAGACCCGGCGTGGGCAATTCTTGCCGTTGTGCTTGTTAGTGCGTTTGGTGTAGGAACCATGATGCTGATCTTCTATACTAATATTAAAAGCATTCCGGCAGATGTATATGAAGCGGCTGCGTTAGACGGAGCCGGTCCGGCAAGACAGTTTTTTAGCATTACATTGCCGATCATTTCACCAACATTGTTATTTAACTTGATCACATCTATCATCAGTTCTTTCCAGCAGGTAACGCTGGTTATGCTTTTAACAGCAGGAGGACCGATGAAGTCAACATATTTCTATGGATTGATGACATACAACAATGCCTTCAGACATCATAAACTTGGATATGCCAGTGCTAATGCATGGGTAATGTTCATTATTATCTTATGTTTGACAGCACTTGTATTTAAGTCATCATCTATGTGGGTATTCTATGAGAACGAAGTCGGTTCTGATGGGAAGAAGAAAAAAAGGAGGAAAAAGTAATGAAAATGTCTAAAAAATCAAAAGTAATTCTGTATATACTCTTGACGTTGGTTGCAGTTTACTTTTTGGCTCCTTTTATCTATATGTTCTTTTCGACGTTTAAAACAGAGGCAGAAGCGGTAGCATATCCGCCAAAATTGTTTCCGGAAAACTGGAACTGGCATAATTTTGTTGATGCATGGAATGCACAGCCGTTTGGAACTTTCCTGAAAAACTCTGTAATCGTAACAGTTCTTTCAGCATTAGGTTCCATGGTATCTGCATCTTTAGTTGCTTATGGATTTGCGAGATTTAATTTCAAAGGGAAGAATATTCTTTTTATGATCCTGCTTTCCACAATGATGATTCCGTGGGATGTTACAATGATCCCTCAGTATATGGAATTTAATGCATTTGGATGGCTGAATACATTGAAACCTTTGATTGTACCGGCATGGTTTGGATCGGCATATTATATTTTCCTTATGAGACAGTTCTTAATGGGAGTGCCGAAAGACTTTGAGGAAGCGGCGAGAATCGACGGAGCTACAGCGTTCCAGATTTTCTATAAAATCTATGTACCGATCATGAAGCCATCTTTAATTCTGGTAGGGGTATTAAATATGTTGGCTGCATGGAATGACTATTTAGGACCATTGATTTTCCTGCAGGACAGAAGTAAATATACATTGGCACTAGGTCTTGCATCATTTAAGGGTGTACACTCTGAAGCGGTTGTACCGATGTTGTGTATCACTGTTATTATGATTCTTCCTCCGATTTTAATTTTCTTATTTGCACAGAAATATATCATTGAAGGAACAGGCGGAGCTATTAAATAATTAAACATAAAAATAAATGGGAATCTTTGCAGGGCATGGATTCCCTTTATTGGTAAATATAAGAAGTAAGTGGAAAAGGAGAAGAAAATGTCAATAAAATTTCATGAATCATCAAGAGAATTTCATCTTTACAATGATAAAATCAGTTATATCATTAAAGTGTTGGAAAATGATCAACTAGGTCATGTTTATTACGGAAAACACCTGACTGACAAAGAAGACTTTGGATATTTGATAGAATATGCCACAAGAGATATGGCACCATATCCGTTTGAAGGAAGAAGCAATTTCTCTTTGGAACATTTGAAACAGGAATATCCAACCTTTGGGTCAGGAGATACCAGATACCCTGCTTTTGAACTGGAAAGGGAAGACGGAAGCAGAGTTGTAGATTTTAAATATAAAAAACATGAAATTTTCCCGGGAAAGAAGGAAATCGAAGGTCTTCCGGCTGTTTATGTAGAAGATGACAGCGAAGCGGATACATTAGAGATTGTATTAGAAGATGAAATGATCCGGACGCAGATGATCTTATCTTATACTATTTTCAATAACAAACCGGTTATCACAAGACATGTACGGTTTGAATGTAATTATAAAAACGGAATTACACTTTTAAATTGTATGAGTGGATGTCTGGATTTACCGGATAAAGAATATGATATGGTGGAACTTGCAGGAGCATGGAACAGAGAACGCCATCCACATACCCGTGAACTATCTTACGGAATACAAAGTGTGTACAGTATGCGTGGATGCAGCAGTCACCAGTTTAATCCGTTTATCATGTTAAAAAGAAAAAATGCTGATGAATTCAGTGGTGAGGTACTTGGCTTCAGCCTTGTTTACAGCGGTGATTTCCTTGCACAGGTAGAAGTAGATAATTTTGATGTGACAAGAGTTGTCATGGGAATCCATCCAAATGAATTTAGATGGGAACTGCAAAAAGGAGAACATTTCCAGACACCGGAAATGGTAATGGTTTATTCCGAAGACGGTATGAACGGAATGAGCCAGGTATATCAGGAATTATACCGTACAAGGCTGGCTCGTGGAACATGGCGCGATAAAGTAAGACCGATCCTGATTAATAACTGGGAAGCAACCTATTTTGATTTTAACGAAGAGAAGATTTTAAAGATTGCAAGGAAAGCAAAAGACATAGGAGTGGAATTATTTGTATTGGATGACGGTTGGTTCGGAAAACGAAACTGGGATAATGCTTCTTTAGGAGACTGGTATCCAAATGCGGAAAAACTTCCGGAAGGAATTGCAGGACTTGCAACAAAGATAGAAGAAATGGGGTTGAAATTCGGTCTTTGGTTTGAACCGGAAATGACAAACAAAGACAGCGATTTGTTCCGTGCCCATCCGGACTGGCTTCTTGCAGATATCAGACGGAATTACTGCCACAGCAGGAATCAGTATGTATTGGATTTTTCAAAGAATGAAGTAGTTGATTACATCTATCAACAAATGAGAAAAGTTTTAAAAGAAGCACCGGTTTCTTATATAAAATGGGATATGAACCGTGCATTTTCAGAAGTATTCTCTAATGGAAACGGAAGGAGTTATCAGGGAAAAGTAAGACATAAATATATCCTTGGAGTATATAGCTTATATGAAAGACTGATTCGGGAATTCCCGGAAATCCTGTTTGAATCCTGTGCAAGCGGCGGAGCAAGATTTGACCCGGGAATGTTGTACTACGCACCGCAGGCATGGACATCGGATAATACAGATGCGGTCGACCGTATCAAAATTCAGTATGGGACATCTTATGTATATCCGATCAGCAGCATCGGAAGTCATGTTTCTGCTTCTCCAAATCATCAGGTATTTAGAACAACCTCTCTTGAAACAAGAGGAAATGTAGCATATTTTGGTACATTTGGGTACGAACTTGATATTACAAAGCTTCCGGAAGAAGAATTGGAACAGATGAAAGAACAGATTACATTTATGAAACAGAACCGTAAGCTGATCCAACAAGGTGTATTTTATCGTTTAAAGAGTCCGTTTGAAGGAAACAATTCTGCATGGCAGGTAGTATCCGAAGATAGGAGTGAAGGCCTTATGGCATATTTCCGTACATTACAGCCGGCTCAGGGGAAATTTGAAAGAATTTATTTAAAAGGACTGGAAGAAAAAGCAAAATATTCTGTGCAGGAATGTTTTGGAGAGAAAGTGGACTGTGGAACTCATTACGGAGATGAACTGATGTATGCAGGTTTTAGTGTATCTGACAGAGCAGCCGGGCTTTTCTCAGTTCCAAGAGGAAACCAGGGGGATTATTTTTCAAGACTGTTTTACTTAAAGAAAGTAGAAGAATAAAAAAGTCAAGCTAAATTAAAAAGAATTTCCGGAAAAATCAGTACATATAAAGGAGAAACTATGAATAAAGCAGAGACAAACAAAGATAGTAAGCAAATAAGACAGATACAGCTTCGTTCTTCCAATCCATACCTTGAAGATACATTCCGGTGGGCAGTAGAAAAACAACAGCAGTTTGTCATGACCGGGAAGAAGGGAATCACTAATAAAGATGAAGGAAATCCGGAAGGAGATCATACAGGGATACACGAATATATACCGTCTTATTGGGCAGGATATTTTGACAGGACGGCATTCTATTCAAGAGATTTTGTGCATCAGGTGATCGGAGCTCACATGACAGGACTGGATGAAGAAAATTTTTCTATGTTTAAAGTCTTTGCAAAAGGAGCAACGAAAGAAAGAAAATGGTATACTCCGTGGGCTTTCAATTTTGACGGAACTCCACATACGATTGATTTTAAATATGATGATTATTTTGTCAGAGAGGTTCCGGTTCAGTTTGAACTGGTAGAAAAAGCGTACAGACAATATTTATGGTCCGGGGATTCGAGGTATTTATACGATGAGGATCTTTGGAATTTCTATACAAAGGTCATGACAGAGTTTATTGCTTTGCATGACACAAATGGAAATGGTGTCGCAGAAGGAACCGGAGGCGGTATTTTTGACGGAACATGCAGCTATAATGAACGGAGCGGAGAACCGCTTTTAGAGTCCGGGGATTCGATTGGCTCACAGTATCAGGCAACTTTGACTTATGCCGCTATGCTAGAAAAGCGTGGAGATGATAAGGCGGAAAGATGGTACGAAAAAGCAAAAGAATTAAAAAAGTATTTTAATGATACATGGAGTGTAGCAGACTCCATGGAAAGTGAATATGTCCGTGCGTTGGGAACCACTGGAGAACGTTACAGTGATTTCGCAACGGAAAACACATGGTTTATGCCTTTAAAGATGATTACAGAACCTGGAGAAAGAAATAGTAAATACATTGATTTTATTCTGGAAAGTCTCGGAGATGGAATCGGGACGACTCCTTTGGCACCGGACAATCTGGAATCTTACACATATATCCCTGACATGCTGTTTTTATACAATCGAAATGAAGAAGCATGGAGATGGATGAAATATATCACGTCTGTCAAAGATATGCCTTATGAACGTCCAAGTCAGGGGACGAACGGAGATTATCCGGAAATTTCTTTTACGTTTGTGTCGCAAGTTGTAGAAGGAATGCTTGGAATGGAACCGGATGCCCAGGGACATTTTCTGGCCACAACACCAAGACTTCCGAAAGAAGTGGAAGAGGTAGACGTAGAGCATGTCATGATTGGGGAAACGGAAATCCATTTATCTTATCGTGGAAATACTTTAGCTGTTTTGACAAATGCACAGGGAGAAGAAATCCTGTGGGAAGCAGGTTTTTATGGAAGCTATAAGCAGGTTCAGGTTGATGGGCAGGTTATGGAAGCTAAACAGAAAAAAATCAACGGTGAAACGGTAAGTTATATTTCTGTTAAGGTGTTCCGGGAGAAAGGAAAGAGATTTATACTATCTAAAGAATAAGATTATGAGAAGCTTGTTGGCATGAATTTATATCCAAGACTTGAAAAATTTGTGGTGGGTGATAGAATAAAACATATGAATATTTCGAAAAAATATTAAAATATGGTTTAAAAACGGAAAAATACTTTTGCTTTAAGAAAAGAGGGATACAATATGCAGAAAGAGTATTATAGCGGAAATCGTCAACGTTTTTATCAGGACATGAAAAATGGGTCGCTGGCAGTATTTTTCTCCGGCGATGAAATCAGAAAATCGGCAGATGAAAATTACGATTATTTCGGAAATCGTAACTTCCTGTATCTGACAGGCATTCAGGAACCGGGACTTGTTTTACTTGCAGGTAAGACAGAAGGCGGCGACGTATGGGAAAGACTGTATCTTCGTGAACCGGATTTTATGGCAGAGAGATGGACAGGAAAGAGAATCAAAGACAAGGAAGCAGCAGAAATCTGCGGAATGGAAACATTTCGTTATGAAAAGGATTTCATCAACGATTTTCATAACCTTGCCGTTTCCGGAAAATACACCAATTTATATCTGGATGCTTACAAAAATACAACAAAAGATATTGAAACATCCGTACATCATTTTCAGAAATATACAATGAGCTCTTATCCGTATTTGAAGCAGGAAAATGGAACGTCCATTCTCAGAAAATTAAGAACGATCAAACAGCCATGCGAAGTCGAAGCGATCAGAAAAGCAGAAGCTATCACGGGAGAAGGAATCCGTGCCATGATGAAAGCTTCTAAGCCGGGCATGTATGAATATCAATATAAAGCAGAATTTGACTATGTATTGGGACAGTATGGTACAGAAGGAAGCGGGTTCCCACCGATCATTTCATCCGGTCAGAATAACTTCTGTATTCATTATTATAGTTATCAGGGGCAGGCGAAAGACGGCGATATGATCTTGAATGACGTTGGCGCAAGATGGAACGGACTTGTCAATGACGTATCAAGAGGATGGCCGTGTAACGGTACTTTTACGGAAAAACAGAAAATCCTGTATAACTGTGCACTTGCCACTTCCGATTATATGTTCAGTATCCTGAAACCGGGATTTAAGATGATGGAAGTAGATGCAGAGGCAAAAAGATACAATTTTGAACGGTTAAAAGATGCCGGTGTATGTAAAAACTTTGAAGAGATCGGAACATACATGTGGCATGGCGGAGCCCATCATATCGGATACGACTGCCATGACATGATAAAGACACCGGACGTTGTGGCACCGGGTATGGTATTCTGCGTGGATATCGGGATTTATCATGAAGAATGGGGAATCGGATTCCGTATCGAAGACAACTGTTTGATTACAGAAGACGGATGTGAAAACCTCTCAAAAGATATTCCGAGAACGATTCCGGAGATTGAATCTTATATGAAGAAAAACAATATTTACCTGGCAAAATAAGTACAGGACAAGAAAAAGCAGACCAAGAAACGGTTTGCTTTTTTTTTCGATAGAAATTATAATAATACAGAGCATAAATAAGCGAAATGATGTGGAAAGGGGAAAGAACATGTTAAAAGGAAAGACAGTCATACTTGCGGTTACGGGAAGTATTGCGGCGTATAAGATTTCATCTCTTGCCAGTTCGCTTGTGAAACTTCATGCAAATGTACATGTCCTTATGACAGAAAATGCAGAGAATTTTATTAATCCCATTACATTTGAAACACTGACGGGAAATAAGTGTCTGATCGATACGTTTGACAGAAACTTTCAGTACAGTGTAGAGCATGTTTCACTTGCAAAGCTTGCGGATGTGGTTATGGTTGCGCCTGCCAGTGCCAATGTGATCGGAAAGATCGCAAACGGGATTGCAGATGACATGCTGACAACGACTATCATGGCATGTAAATGCAAAAAGATCATTGTTCCGGCAATGAACACCAATATGTTTGAAAATCCTATTGTACAGGATAATATGGACAAACTGAGGAGATTTGGATATGAGGTGGTAGATCCTGCATGTGGATATCTTGCGTGTGGAGATACCGGACAAGGGAAAATGCCGGAACCGGAACTTCTGATGGAATATATCCTAAAGGAAATCCGATTTGAAAAGGATATGGAAGGGAAAAAGGTACTTGTAACGGCAGGACCGACCCGGGAAGCGATTGATCCGGTCCGTTATATTACCAACCATTCCACCGGAAAGATGGGATATGCCATTGCGAAAGTATGCATGCAAAGAGGAGCAGAGGTAACTTTGGTGACCGGACCGACAGAAATAAAGAAGCCTGAATTTGTGAACATCATACAGATTGGGACTGCAAAAGAAATGTTTGATGCGGTAACGGAACATGCACCTTTTCAGGACATTATCATCAAGGCGGCAGCGGTAGCGGATTATCGCCCGAAATTTGTAAGTAGTGAAAAGGTAAAGAAAAAAGACGGGGAATTGTCTGTTGAAATGGAAAGAACGGATGATATTTTAAAGTATCTTGGAACCCATAAAAAGGAAGGTCAATTTCTTTGCGGATTTTCCATGGAAACAGAACATATGCTGGAAAATTCCAGAAAAAAACTCATTGAAAAGAATGTGGATATGATCGTGGCCAACAATTTGAAAACAGAAGGAGCAGGATTTGCAGGTGATACAAATATTGTCACGATGATCACAAAGGATCAGGAAGTTTCACTCCCAAAAATGACCAAAGAGGAAACAGCCGTACAAATTTTGAATCGGATTTTAACATATATCAATTAGGAATAGAATGAAAACAGAATAAAGTGCATTCTAAGCCAAACGTATTGTATCTCAAATGAGAATGATAACAAGGAGGCAATTATGAATCAGAAAGCAGGAAATACAAGAAGAAGTAGCACGACCAATGTAAGAGGAATGGTACAGGTGGCGATTTTTGGTGCGATTATCGTAATCATGGCGTTTACCCCTTTCCTCGGATATATACCCCTTGGATTTACGAGAGCAACCATTATCCATATTCCTGTTATTTTGGGATCTCTTCTTCTTGGGCCGAAAAAAGGTGCAGCTTTGGGAGCGGTTTTCGGATTGACAAGTTTTATCAACAATACCATGAACCCTACCGTTACCTCTTTTGTATTTACCCCTTTTTATACCCTGGGGGAATTTAGCGGAGGGATCGGAAGTATCATCATTTGTTTTGTGCCGAGGATTTTAGTCGGAATCGTTCCATATTATATCTATAACCTGATAAAAAAAGGGACAAAGCAAGAAAAGGTATCCATACCGGGACTGCTTGTATCCGGTGTGGCAGGTTCCATGATAAATACACTTCTCGTCATGAATTTGATCTTCGTATTTTTCCATGATGCTTATGCAAAAGTAAACGGAGTGGCGGAATCTGCGGTGTATGGTTTTATTTTATCTATCATCGGAATAAACGGAGTACCGGAAGCAATCATTGCAGGTGTTCTGACTGTTTGTATCGGAAAAGTACTGATGAAAAAGAATATCAAAGAGAGGTTGGGATTATAAGATGATTTTAGCGATTGATATAGGAAATACAAACATTGTACTTGGTTGTATGGAGGGAAATGAATGCCATTTTATTGAACGGCTTTCTACTGTACGGACAAAGACGGAGCTGGAATATGCCATCGATATTAAAAACGTACTGGATATCTATCATGTTCACAGAGAAGAATTGGAAGGAGGGATTATTTCCTCTGTTGTTCCGCAGACCACAAAAGCGGTCAAACTGGCTGCAGAAAAGATTTTGAAAAAAGATGTGATGCTCGTAGGAGCAGGGATTAAAACAGGATTGAATATCCGAATGGACAATCCTGCTTCTCTGGGTGGAGATTTGGTCGTAAATGCAGTTGCGGGACTGGATCAGTATGAAGCCCCGATGTTGATTTTTGACATGGGGACGGCGACAACGGTCAGTGTGATTGATGAGCAGAGAAGATATCAGGGGGGAATGATCTATCCGGGTGTCGGTGTATCTTTGGATTCTTTGACGGCAAGGGCAGCACAGCTTTCCGGGATCAGCCTGGAAGCTCCGGATCATCTGATTGGGAAAAATACCGTGGAATGTATGAAAAGCGGTATTATTTACAGCAGTGCAGCAGCCATTGATGGGATCATTGACCGGATGAAAGAGGAACTGGGAGAAAAGGTAACGGTGATTGCAACAGGCGGGCTTGCCAAAAAGATCGTACCCCATTGCAAGAGAGATGTAATTTTAGATGATGACCTCCTTTTAAGAGGACTTTCAATTTTGTATAGGAAAAACAGAAAACATGAAAAGTAAAAAACTGGTCATAGGGATTCTTGCCCATGTGGATGCCGGAAAAACCACGTTGGCAGAAAGTATTTTATATTTGGGAGGAAGCATCCGTAACCTGGGAAGAGTGGATCATAAGGATGCTTTTCTGGACACATATGAGTTAGAAAAAAATCGTGGAATCACGATTTTTTCCAAACAGGCAGAAGTAAAGATTGGGACAAAACAGGTGACTCTTCTGGATACACCGGGACATGTAGATTTTTCGGCAGAGATGGAGAGAACACTTCAGGTGTTGGATTATGCCATTTTGGTCATCAGCGGTGCGGACGGAGTGCAGGGCCATGTGCGGACACTATGGATGCTTTTACAGAGATACCATATCCCGGTCTTTTTATTTATCAACAAAATGGATCAGCCGGGGACCGAAAGAGAGGCGCTTCTTAAGGAATTAAAAGAAAGGTTGGACGGAAGATGTACAGACTTTTCGGAAGGGCAGAACCGGGAAGACTTTTTGGAAAATATCGCGGTGTGTGATGAGGAACTGTTAGAAGAGTATCTGGAAACAGGAGAGATCCTTACGGAGAGGATAAAGCATATTATTATGGAAAGAAAGCTCTTTCCATGTTACTTTGGCTCGGCGTTGAAGTTACAGGGAATCGAATCGTTTTTAAAAGGAATCGAAACATATACAGAGTATCCGGACTATCCGGATGCTTTTGGTGCGAGAGTATATAAGATCGGAAGAGATGCCCAGGGGACAAGGCTTTCCTATATGAAAATTACAGGGGGAACTTTAAAAGTAAAAACACTTCTGGAAAGCAATTCGAACCACAATCATGACGGAAATGAAATGAAAGAGTGGCAGGAGAAAGTACATCAGATCCGCATTTATTCCGGGGCGGCCTTTCAGGCGGTGGAGGAAGCATCGGCGGGAACAATCTGTGCGGTCACCGGTTTGACCAAGACCTGGTCCGGGGAAGGGATCGGAGCGGAAACCGAAGCCGAAGTGCCTGTATTGGAACCGGTCCTTACTTATCAGATTCTTCTTCCGGATGGTACGGATGTTCATCAAATGTTTTTGAAATTGAAAGAACTGGAAGAAGAAGTACCGGAACTGCATATTGTATGGAGAGAACAGGCGAATGAAATCCATGTTCAGGTTATGGGAGAAGTACAGATTGAAATCCTCAAAAGCATGATTTTTGACCGATTCCATGTAGAAGTGGAGTTTGATACCGGAAGTATTGTATATAAAGAAACCATCGAAGATACGGTAGAGGGAGTAGGACACTTTGAACCTTTGAGGCACTATGCGGAGGTTCATTTGCTTCTGGAACCGGGAGAAAGGGGAAGCGGTCTTGTTTTTGAAACCAGATGCAGTGAGGATGTGTTGGATAAAAACTGGCAACGTCTGATTTTAACCCATTTGCAGGAAGCAAAACATCCGGGAGTGCTGACAGGATCGGAGATCACGGATTTAAAACTGATTTTGGCATCGGGAAGAGCACATCAGAAACATACGGAAGGCGGAGATTTCCGTCAGGCGACATACAGGGCAATCCGTCAGGGACTTATGAAGGGAAAAAGTGTTTTGCTTGAGCCGGTTTATGATTTTATACTGGAAGTACCGTCAGAATGTGTAGGAAGAGCCATGACAGATATTCAGCGTATGAACGGGACGGTATCGGCACCGGAACAGGAGGGAGAAATATCTGTTTTAAAAGGAAGTGCACCGGTGTCGGAAATGCAGGGATACCAGATGGAGGTCATCGCCTACACAAAAGGACGTGGAAAATTTTCCTGCACCGTAAAAGGATATGAACCGTGCCACAATGCGGAAGAAGTGATTCAAAAAATCGGTTACGATCCGGAAGCAGACGTGGCTCACCCTACAGGATCTGTTTTCTGTGCTCATGGGGCAGGATTTTATGTAGAATGGAATCAAGTGGAGCAGTATATGCACCTGGAAAGCTGTCTGAAAGAAGAAAAAGAAGAGAAAGATGTACAGGTGAAAAAGCAGACGTATAATCTCGGAATCGGAGATGCATGGGGAAATGATAAAGAACTGGAAGAAATTTTCACACGTACATACGGTGCCGGAAAAGAAAGAAAATACGGATTCCGGAAAAAAGTGGTCAGTGCCCCGTCTGCTCCTGTCCGTTCTGCAAAAAAAGAGTATGAAAAAGAATATCTTCTGGTAGACGGCTATAATATTATTTTTGCATGGGAAGAATTAAAAGAGCTTGCCAAGGTCAATATTGAAGCCGCAAGAAACAAGCTCATGGATATTCTTTGTAATTATCAGGGATTTAAAAAGAATACATTGATTCTGGTATTTGATGCTTATAAAGTATCCGGAAATCCGGGAGAAGTACTTACATATAATAATATCTTTGTCGTTTATACAAAAGAAGCGGAAACGGCAGACCAGTATATTGAAAAAACGGTACATGAAATCGGAAGAAAATATCAGGTAACGGTAGCCACATCAGACGGTCTGGAACAGATTATCATTATGGGACAGGGAGCAAAAAGGCTGTCGGCTCAGGGATTGAAAGAAGAAATCGAACTTGCCAATATCGAAATCAGAGAGAATTATCTGGAAAAACAAAAAGGGAAGACAGGAAACTATCTTTTTGACTATGTGTCGGATGAAATGAGCGACTTTCTGGAAGAAGTACGAACAGGTAGAAAGAAACCGGAGAGAAAGCAGTAAACCTGTTGAGGACACCGATAAAGGAAGAAGCAAACGTCTATTACAAGCGAAGCAAAGAGGGTGGTGCATGAGTGAATCATGTACCATCCTTTTTATGCAAAGAATGATGTAGGCAAAAGTTTTTGTATCGGTTTTTTGTAAGTAAAATTTTAAGTTTCTGTTTCGTGCTGACAGATTCAGGAGAAAAAGGAGAAAATGTGTATGGGAAAAAATATATCGGTTTATGAAGGAAAAATAGAAGAATATAAAACATTTTTGTTACAGGAAGAAAAAAGCAAAGCTACGATAGAAAAATATATACGAGAGATCAAAGAGCTTTTTCTTTATATTGGGGATGAAGATGTTACAAAAGAAAAAATGTTAGGTTATAGAGAATTTATGATGGAAAAGTTCTGTGCCAAGACGGTCAATACAAAATTGGCTGCTATTAATTCATATTTGGCATTTGCCGGAATGTCACAATACCGGGTAAAATTTTTAAAGGTACAAAAAAAGGCGTTTGTAAAAGAGGAAAAGGAACTTTCCGAAAAAGAATATCGGAAACTTTTAAAAACTACAAAAGAAAATAAAAAAGAACGACTTTACCATCTTTTGCTTACAATAGGAAGCACAGGGATAAGAGTCAGTGAGGTTCGTTTCATTACGGTACAGGCATTAAAAACAGGACGTGTACAGATACATATGAAAGGAAAAGAGAGGGAAATTTTGCTTTCTAAAAAGTTGATAATAAAGTTGAGAAAATATGTGAAAAATGCGTGCATTAAATGCGGAGCAATTTTTTGTACAAGAAGTGGAAAACCAATGGACAGAAGCAATATTTGTCATGAAATGAAAGCTCTCGGTAAGCTGGCGGGAGTTGATAAAAGAAAGATTTTCCCACATAATCTTCGCCACTTGTTTGCAAGAGCTTTTTATAGAGTGGAGAAAAATCTGGGACTTTTAGCAGATATTTTAGGTCATTCTTCCATTGAAACAACACGTATTTATATTGCTGCAAGTGTAACAATACATGAACGTATCCTTAGGAAAATGAATTTGATCATATAAAGGGGATGTGAAAAAACTCGATTGAGTTTTTTCACATCTTCATTTTTGCACT
>CALFLL010000050.1 GCA_937880845.1 uncultured Drancourtella sp. | reverse complement strand
TAAGCCCCTTATAGGGGCAGAGCAAACCACCGGCTTAGCCGGTGGTCATGATTGATTTTCGGGATGTGGATTGTTCTGTTCGTTTTTTGCAAGAAGAGAAGCACGGTAATCACTGGCACTTAGACCGTTATATTTTCGAAAAACCTGAGAAAAATATTTATAATCATAAAAACCTGTCATATTGGCAACTTCATAAATTTTTAAAGAAGGATCTGCAAGAAACTGCTTGGATTTTTCAATGCGGAATTTTGTAAGCCATTCTTTGAAATTTTCTCCTGTCGTTTCTTTAAATATACGGCTTAGATAATTAGGTGTTACGTGGACGATTTCTGCAAGTGAATTTAACGAAATATTGGAAGCATAGTGATGCTGGATATAAGAAATTACAATACGAATCATATTATGATATTCAGGATTATAAGCAGAATCACGAAGGTGACGGATCATGATCAAGGAAATTCGTATAATCTTTTCTAATGTAAAAACAGATTGAGTTTCCAGAATTTCATGATAAAATGAAATCATTTTTTTACAGTCTAATCGTGAATAGTTGGTAATGTCTATCGTACAAGAAGACAAAATCAGCAATTTCAATAGTAAAGTTTTTGTAGATTCAATGGTCAGAGACTGTTTTTTTATCCGTTCAAACAAGGAGCCTATATAGTGTTCCAGCTTTTGAGTCGAATCATCCAGATAGGAAAGTAAAAACTGTGATTCTTTGTTAAAAGACTTTAATTCCATATTATGCATATATTTTTTCAGCAGTTCTTTTGGTATTTCGTCAGAAGACAAAATCGAGTATAGCGGTGCGGCGTATTTGTATGCTAGTGCAGCAAACGCTTCATTATAGGAAGCGTTAAGTTGTGAATATCCAAAATAGGATCGTCCAAGACCAATGGTAATCATAATATGATAATGAGAAGAAAGATACTCCTGAAATTTGTCGGCAGTCTGTCTGATATTGAAAAGAGAATCACCATAGTTTAACATAACAACATAGAGGTTGGACTGCAGTTTTTTGACAATATGGTTTAATGCGTATTTGGTAAAATAAGTTTCTGTAATCCGAGAGATTGCATCCATTTCAGAAGAGTGTTCCGAAGGCGAGCAGACAAAATCATCTGGATTTTCAACAGAAAATATAAATACACAAAACCAGGAGGATTCAAGAGAAATCTGTTCCTTGGGAGTGCTCCATGCAGATAATGCACTTAAACGTATGGATAAAGCCTTTTCCATGGAAGAACGTTCTTTTAAAATAGTATCTCGGATTTGTGTTACGATCCGGATTAGTTCTTCTGCCCCAACAGGCTTCAAAAGATATTCCGAAACTCCAAGACTGATTGCCTTTCTGGCGTATTCAAATTCTCCGTAACCGGATAAAATAATGATTTTTATATGTCCGTATTTCTTTTTTACGGTTTCGATAAATTCTAATCCGTTCATCGGACTCATGCGGATATCACTTAAAATAATATCCGGATTTAATTGAGCTAATTTATTAAGGGCATCTTCCCCGTTTGTTGCTTCACCACAGATTTCAATTCCATACTCTTTCCATGAAATAGAATCGATAATTCCGCGTCGAATAAAAAATTCATCATCAACGACCAGCATTTTTATCATAATAGGCTCTCTCCTTTTCTGAAATATAAGGCTGTGTTACGGTTACAATGGTCCCGTGATTTGGGGTGCTTTTTAAGTAAATTCCATATTTATCTCCGAATAAAAGCTTGATACGTTTGTTTGCACTTCGTATTCCAAATCCAAATGCAGTATTTGGGTTATTTAATTCTTTTTGTAGTGACTCAGATATTCCGACACCATTGTCCTTGATATAGTAGTATACGGTGTTGTTTTCCAATTTAACCGCAATTTCAATAAGATTATCAGAACTGGAATAATCAATTCCGTGTACAAATGCATTTTCAACAAAAGGTTGTAAGATTAACTTGATTACGCCGGCAGACATCAATTCTGGTGAAGAGTTAATATTTAAATTTACAGTAACATAGTTTTTGTGTCGTTTTTCCTGAATGATCAGATAATTCTTTAAATACTTCAGTTCATCACAAAAAGAAATAATGGTACTTCCGTTATTTAAATTTAAACGGAACATATCACTAAGTGCTTTAGTGACTTCGGCCGCATCAAAAGCTTTTTCCAAATGTGCCATCCAGTAAATCGTATCCAATGTATTATAAAGAAAATGCGGATTGATCTGAGCTTGAAGAGCGTTTAATTCGGCTTCACTTTGCTTTAATTTACTGGTATAAACCTGATGGATCAATGTATTTAGTTGTTCTGACATACTGTTGAATTTTGATACCAAAATTCCGATTTCATCATTTGCGATTTTCCCGGTGTAAATTTTAAAATCTTGTTCTCCGGCATCCTGTATAAGTTGACATAAAGAGCGTAGAGGAGCAAGATGCTTTGTTGAAATAAAAACAGAAAGTAAAATACAGATTAGGATACAAGCCAATACAGCGTATAAAATTACAGTTGTAATAAACTGGTTTTCTGACATCAGTTCTGAAACAGGTGTCAGGTTTATTAAAGTCCAATCAGTCTGTTTTAATAAATCTTGAGTCATCAAGTAGTTTTCTCCATAATCTTTTGTACCGATAGAAATTTTTCCGGGAGAATTTTTTTCAAAATTTTTGCCGATAAAATTTTTATTATTTGAAAGAAGAATTTTATTATTTTTGTCTACAATAAGAAAAGAACTTCCTTTATAAGAAAGTTGGTTATAGTATGTTTTTTCTAATACATTCAGCGGAATATCAATAGTCATAACTCCCAAAGTACTGGAAGGAGAATTAATATCATTATATAAACGGGAAAATGACAGAACAGATGGATATGGTTCGTTTGAGTATTTCATGTATTCCGTATTTAAATACCAAAGGTAGTAACCGTCTAAAGCCGATACTTCTTTTGAATATTCTTTCGTCAGTGAAATAGCCGCAGAGGAAGAACCAAGAAGAAGTTCTTTGTTCCCGTTTCCCTTTATATAAATGGAAGAAACATTACTGTCATACCCGACAAATGGGGTCAGAAAATCCATTATGGAAGAAGGAACGGGAGAATTTTCTGGCTCCAGAAAATAATTTCTCAGGTTTCTGTTTTGTAAAATCAAGTGGGACACATCGTTAACCTGAGACATGATGGTATCAATATTTGAAGCGGCAGCATGCATTTTCTGTTTATGGGAACTTTCCATATTTTCTATTAAGATTTTGGAAGAATAAAAGTAACAAAATAACCCGATTAGTATTACCGGGATAATAGAAATCATTAAGCAATACATTAAAAATTTATATTGTAGACTGTAAAATCTTTTCATTTATTTCGTCCTTTCTCTAAAAATATATGAAAAAAGTATATCATATCCCCCAAAATTGTAACAGAGAAGCCCAGAAAGTGTGTGGATTTTTGGTATAAAGTGTAGAAAATTCCACCATGGGATTAAAAAATAAGAAAAGATAGAATAAAAATTCAGATAGTATCCGAATAAATTAGGATATATGTGGATAACAAAATCCTGTAAAATACGATGCATAAGGGCTTACCAGTGATAAAAAAGGAGGAATACGTTATGAAATGGAAAAGAGTGATGTCTGCTGCACTTGCAGGAAGTATGTGCTTATCATTGACGGCATGTTCCGGCAAAGAAGAAAAAGACAGTGACAAAATTGTAATCACTGCTATCACAACGGCAAACAAAGACAAACTGGATGAAGATCCGGTAAACAAAACCTATTATGATTCCTGGGACCGGTTTTTAAAAGATCATCCGGAAGTGGATTTCCAGTGTGAATACGTTCCACATGATGCATACCAGGAAAAAGCACAGATACTTGCAACAGGAAAAGAACTACCGGATCTTTTTGAAATGAAAGGTTCTTGGACGCAGAACTGGGTAGAAAACGGAGTAGTAATGAGTTTGGATGACATGATGAAAGAAGATCCGGAATGGACCGAAACATTACTTCCTGGAGCAAGTTCATCGTTCAAAGTAGATGATTCCACATATGGCCTTTCTGTAGATGCAGGCGGCCTGACTTCCATTGTATATTACAATGAAGACATCTTTAAAGAATGTGGAATCAATGAATTCCCGAAAAATCTGGATGAATTTGCAGATGCGATTGTAAAAATCAAAAAGAAGGGATATATACCGATAAGTCTAGGAAATGTTGCAGGATGGCCGGCAGAATCCTGTATCTTCAGTCTTCTTACAAGCCGTATTTGTGGAGAAACATGGATGAAGAATTTATTAAAATATGATGGATCTGCAGATTTTACAAATCCTGATTTTATCAAGGCATTGGAAGTATTAGAGCAATGGGTTGATCTTGGGGCATTCAATGAAGATGTAAACAGTATCGATTATAATGAAGCAAGAGTAAATTATATTAATGGAAAAGCGGCAATGTCTATTGACGGATACTGGGGAGTAACTTCCATTCTTTCAGATGCACCGGAAGAAATCGTGAAAGCTACAAAAGTGGCAGAAATTCCGGTATCAAAAATGGAAGGTGATTTGGAAGTAGCAGAAGGAGGCGGATGGTCTGTTTCTGTAAACTCCAAGGTAAAAGACAATCCAAAAAAACTGGAACTTATCAAAGAATGGTATAAAGATTACTTATGTGAAGATACAGCAAATACCATGTATGAAATGGGAAAAATTCCAAGTGTAAAAACAAGCGGATATGACACATCAAAATTGGAACCGTTGATGATCGACTATTATGAATTATTTGAACAGGTAGATCAGTATACCGTATTTGATTTATATTTTTCACCGTCTCTTGTTGATGTATTAAATACAAGTCTTCAGGAACTGTTTATCAAACAGACAACTCCGGAAGAAATTGCAAAACGCGTACAGGCGGAATACGAAAAATCGTTATCATAAAAATGAGAGAATAAACAAACGGGAATTCGGTCTGGAATTCCCGTTTGGCGTAAAAGGAGGAACATATGCACACAAATAAATTGCTATATCCGAAAAAAAGATATTTTTTGTTGATTATCGCACCAATTGTAATATGGTTTGCATTTGCGGTTCTTCTGCCGATTATCAATGCGCTTCGATACAGCTTTTTTGAATGGTCAGGCGGACCTATGAAGTTTATTGGTCTGGATAATTACAAAACGCTTCTTCATGATGAAGTATTCAGGCTGGCATTAAAAAACAATCTGATTATTGTTGTGATCAGTGTGATTGGGCAGATTGGAATTGCTTTAATCATGGCAGCCCTTTTATCTTCCAGAATGATGAAATTGAAAAATTTCCATAGAACAGTGATTTTTTTCCCGGTCTTGCTTTCGGCAGTCGTAGTTGGATTTATCTGGACATTGATGTATAATTCAAACTATGGATTCCTAAACGCAATTTTGAGGGCTGTAGGGCTTGATGACTTGATTTTTCCATATTTAGATGACCCAAACAGGGTATTATATTCTTTGATCGTTCCGATTATATGGCAGTTCATAGGACTGTATATGGTAATCTTAAATTCGGGTATGTCCAATATAGGAAAAGAGATATATGAAATGGCAGAAATTGATGGAGCGACCGGGGCGAAAAAAATGTTCTACATAACACTTCCGCTTATCAAACCAACATTAATGGCTGCACTGATTATGTGTATCTCTGGGAACATGAAAGTATTCAGCCAGATTCAGGTTATGACAAACGGAGGTCCGGGAAATGCATCTATGGTTATGGCATTGTATGCATATAAGCGATCCTTTACCATGAACGAAATCGGTTACGGAAGCGCGATTTCTATTGCAATTTTGATAATCAGTTTAATTTTGATTGCCATTACAAGACTGATATTCGGTGGGAAAAAGGAGGACTAGACATGGAAAAAGCCAAAATTGTAAAATATAAAATAGAAAAAGTGATTGCAAATGTTGTTGTTATGATATTTTCCATCACGTGTATTTATCCAATTATATGGATGCTCTACTCATCCGTTAAATCGAATCAAGAGTTTAACAGAAATATTCTTTCTTTGCCAAAAGAGATACATTTGGAAAATTTTATAGAGGCATTTAAGCTTGGAAAACTTGGGCTGTATTCTTTAAACAGTCTTTTTAATGCAGTAGTTTCCTGCACACTGATCATAATTTTTTCTTTTATAATTGCGTATTTTATCGCAAGATTTAAATTTAGGGGACGCAAGATTCTTTATATGACATTTTTGTTTGGAATGCTTGTACCAATCCATGCACTTTTAGTACCGGTATTTATTCAATATAAAGACTTGGGATTGTTTGATAACAGGTTTACGTTGATTATTCCATATGTAGCGTTTGGACTTCCGTTTTCCATTTTCCTTCTGGAAGGTTTTATAAAAAGCGTACCAAAAGAACTGGAAGAAGCGGCTCTGATTGATGGAAGCTCTTTCTTTAGCACAATGTTCCGAATTGTATTTCCTGTATGTAAACCGACTTTGATTACAGTTGGGATATTGAGTTTCCTTGATGCATGGAATGAATTCCCGTTTGCTTTGGTGTTGATAAAGAGCGATGAATTAAAGACGATTTCATTAGGACTTTTGAATTTTAACGGACAGTATTCGACAAATTACCCTGTGCAGATGGCCGGTCTGTTGTTAGCAATGCTGCCAATTGTTATTATCTATATTTTTGTAAATAAAAAGATTATCGAAGGAATGACTGCCGGGGCAGTAAAAGGTTAGGAGGAAACAGGATGGAATTAAGCTTAAATAAAAATTGGACGGTCCGTCAAAAAGGGATGAAGGAAAGTTATCAAACCGATGTGCCTGCCATGGTAATGGACGTGCTTTATAAAAATGGAAAGGTTCCGGATCCATATGTAGGAGAAAACGAGTGGATTGTATATGAAGAACTGAAAAATGATTTTTCTTTTTTTAATACATTTTTACTTGATGAAAAGATGTGCAATTCAGATGAAGTCCGGCTTAGGTGTGAGGGCCTGGACACTATCGCCCGAATTTATATTAATGATACATATCTTGCAAATACCAATGACATGCACCGTACATACTGTTTAGACATAAAAAAACTGGTACACCCGGGAGAAAACAGCATTCGTATTGAATTTCAGTCCGCAATCACTTATGCATTAGAACAACATGAAAAAGAACCATATTATTCTACGTCCGATACGGTTGACGGATTTAGCTTGGTTCGAAAAGCCCACTGTAATTACGGATGGGACTGGGGACCGAAGCTTCCGGATATTGGAATTTGGAGGAACATCAGCATCGTTACATATGATCGTGGGAAATTAGAGGATGTGTATATTCATCAGATTCACGAAAACGGACAGGTGCTTCTGAAAATGGATGTAGAAGCCAGAAAGCTGGAAGAGGCAGATCTTACACTGGAAATCTGTGTCACAGATCCAGACGGAAAATGTATGAAAAAAGAATATCAAACCATAAAGGAAAAAGATATCTATGAAATCCTTGTTGAAAATCCTCAGTTATGGTGGTGCAATGGTTTCGGGAAACAGCCGTTATACAAAGTAAATATTGTTTTGAAAGCAGGAGAAGAGATTCTGGATCAGACATCGAAAAGAATCGGCCTTCGGACCTTGACGGTACGTCGGGAAAAGGATAAATGGGGCGAAAGTTTTGAATTTTGCATTAATGGGATTTCCATTTTTGCCATGGGGGCAAATTACATTCCGGAAGATTGTTTCTATACAAGGTGCAGCAGGGAAAAGAGTGAAGCTTTGATCAAACAGTGTGTAAAGGCAAACTATAACTGCATTCGTGTATGGGGAGGCGGTTATTTCTGTGAAGATTATTTCTATGATCTTTGTGATGAATATGGGCTGATTGTATGGCAGGATCTTTTGTTTGCATGTGGTGTATACAGATTGCACGATGAGTTTGTGGAAAATGTAGTACAGGAAACAATAGATAATGTAAAAAGGTTAAGGCATCATACAAGTATCGCACTCTGGTGTGGAAATAATGAGCTGGAATGGGGGTGGTCCGGCTGGGATATGGGATTTGGAAACCGTGTCCAGGATAAGGCGGATTATATCAAGCTGTTTGAATGGATTCTGCCGCAAACTGTAAGAAAAGTAGATCCTGACAGATTTTACTGGCTTGCGTCTCCATCTTCCGGAGGAAGCTTTGATGATCCAAATGATCAAAACAGAGGAGATGTTCACTACTGGGATGTATGGCACAGACTGAAACATTTTACAGAATACCGGAAATATTATTTCCGTTTCTGTTCCGAGTTTGGGTTCCAGTCTTTCCCGTCAGAAAAAACCATCAATACTTTTGTAAAAGAAAGTGATAAAAATATTTTCTCACCGGTTATGGAAAATCACCAGAAAAACGGCGGGGCAAACGGACTGATTTTATATTATTTATCCGCCAACTTTAAATATCCTTCCAGATTTGACTGCTTACTGTATGTGTCACAGATTTTACAGGCAGAAGCGATACGTTATGGTGTAGAGCATTGGAGAAGTAACCGGGGAAGATGTATGGGAGCTTTGTACTGGCAGATAAATGATTGTTGGCCGGTGGCAAGTTGGTCCGGACTTGACTACTATCTGCGTTGGAAACCGCTTCATTATTATGCAAAGAAATTCTATGCTCCTGTGCTCTTGTCTGCACTGGAAGAACGGGGAAAGATTCGCTTTGTAGTGTCCAACGAAACGCTTCAGGATGTGGATATAAAAATTGTCTTCAGACTTTATGACAACAAAGGAAATGTGATTGAAGAAAACAGTGTAAATAAGAAAGTGGACAAACTGGCGGCTGACACCTGTGCAGAAGCAGATTATAGTAAGATCGGTTCTGATCGTTTTGAAGCAAGGAAATATTATGTAGAGTATATTCTTTATGTAAACGGAGAAGAAACAAGCCGGTCTGCACTGTTGTTTACAAGGCCAAAATACTTTACATTTGAGAATCCCAATATTACGTGGGAAACAGAAGAAACAGATACAGAATTTATACTGAATGTACAGACAGATACATTTGGAAAATATATTTTCTTTGACAGTCCGCAGTTTGATTTTGTGGCAGATGATAACTGTTTTGATTTGTCCAGAGGAACGATAAAGAAAATCAGGATTAAAAAAGAAGACATTACAAAAGATGGAAAACCATATCAGGCTTCCTTGGAAGAAATGAAACATCTTTCTGTTTTGTCCGCATATGATATTCAATAAAAGGAGAGGTGTGTTATGAAACGTTCCAAAATTAATCAATGTATCAGGGAAATGGAAGAACTGATTGAAAAGTATCGATTTGCACTGCCGCCGTTTTGCAGCTGGACACCAAAAGAGTGGAAAGAAAAGGGCAGTGAATATGACGAAATCCGTGATAATATGCTGGGATGGGACATTACGGATTATGGGCTTGGCAAGTGGGATGAAGTCGGATTTGCGTTGATTATCCTTCGTAACGGAAATCAGAATAATGACAAATACAAAAAAGTTTATGCAGAGAAGCTTTTAATGTTAAAAGAAGGACAACATTCTCCGATGCATTTTCACTGGAAGAAATCAGAGGATATCATTAACCGTGGAGGAGGAACGCTGATCATACACCTTTACAACGATAAAGGAGACGGCTCTTTGGATGATACGGATGTACTGGTTCATTCTGACGGACGTGAATATTATGTAAAAGCAGGAACAGGTGTGGAATTAAAACCAGGTGAAAGCATCACACTGTGGCCGCATCAGTATCATGACTTTGACGTGAAAGAAGGAACGGGGGATGTTCTGATTGGAGAAGTATCCATGTGTAACGATGATACAACGGATAACAGGTTCTATGAAGAAGTAGGACGATTTCCGGAAATCGAAGAAGATGAAAAACCATATCGCTTATTATGCAATGAATATCCTTCTGCATAGCAGAAAATGGGAGTTGACAAAAGAAGAATTATCCCATACACTATACAAATAAAAGGATATCAAAAGGCAGAGAACGGAAGAGTAGCACTGTCATACTTTACAGAGAAGAACCGCCAAAGGCTGAGAGCGGTTTGATGGAACGACAGCTGCAAAGTGCATCCGGGAGCCGGTTCTGTGAAAGAAAAGTAGCAGGACACGTAGGCAGACGTTACATGCATAATGAGTGAAAGAAGCAAAGGCTTCTTTTAATAGAGTGGAACCGCGGATGAACTTCGTCTCTTAAATGCAAGAGACGGAGTTCCTTTTTTGTCATGAAAAAGGAAACCGGAAGGAACCACATCAATTTGGATCAAGGAGGAAACAAAGATGAAATTATACAACACACTGACACGGCAAAAAGAAGAGTTTATACCATTGGAAGAAGGAAAAGTAAAGATGTATGTATGTGGTCCGACGGTCTACAACTTCATCCATATCGGAAATGCAAGACCGATGATCATCTTTGATACGGTTCGCAGATACTTTGAATATAAAGGATACGAAGTGAATTTTGTATCCAACTTCACAGATGTAGACGATAAGATTATTAAAAAGGCCATCGAAGAAGGGGTATCGGCAAATGAGATTGCAGAGCGTTATATCGCAGAATGTAAGAAAGATATGGAAGCGATGAATGTAAAACCGGCAACAACACATCCGCTTGCGACACAGGAAATAGGCGGAATGATTGAAATGATTAAAGAACTGATTGAAAAAGGATATGCATACGAAAAAAACGGAACGGTTTATTTCCGTACAAGAAGATTTAAAGAATACGGAAAGCTGTCCCATAAAAATCTGGATGATCTTCAGTCCGGAGGACGTGAACTTCTTGTATCCGGACAGGATGAAAAGGAAGATGCATTGGACTTTGTTCTTTGGAAACCGAAAAAAGAAGGCGAACCATCCTGGCCGTCTCCGTGGAGCGACGGACGTCCGGGCTGGCATATTGAATGTTCCGTGATGGCTAAAAAATATCTGGGAGAACAGATTGATATCCACGCAGGCGGGGAGGATCTGATCTTCCCTCATCACGAAAACGAGATTGCCCAGTCCGAAGCATGCAACGGAAAAGAATTTGCAAGATACTGGCTGCATAATGGATTTTTAAATATTGATAATAAAAAAATGTCCAAATCATTGGGAAACTTCCGGACAGTCAGAGAAATTTCAGAACAGTATGATCTTCAGGTTCTTCGTTTCTTTATGTTAAGCGCCCATTACAGAAGTCCGCTTAATTTCAGTGCAGAACTTATGGAAGCTTCCAAGAACGGATTGGAACGTATCATCAATGCAGTCGAAAATCTGAAACATCTGATGTCTGCCGTAAAAACAGAAGAAATGACAGAGCAGGAAAAAGAAAACGCTGACAAAACAAAAGAATTTGTTGCATACTTTGAACAATCCATGGAAGATGATTTCAATACGGCGGATGCAGTATCTGCAATTTTTGAATTGGTGAAATTTGCCAATACGACAGCAGACGGAGAAAGTTCCAAGGCATATATAACACATCTGTTTGATCTGATTGTAAAACTTGGTGACGTTCTCGGACTGATTCTGGATAAACAGGAAGAAATGTTGGATGCGGATATCGAAGCACTGATCGAAGAAAGACAGAAAGCAAGAAAAGAAAAGAATTTTAAACGTGCCGATGAAATCAGAGATGAACTTTTGGAAAAAGGAATTATCCTGAAAGATACAAGAGAAGGTGTACAATGGAAAAGAGCATAACATTTGACCTGGATTCCTATATGAGAGAAGTCTTTCAGATGAAAGAAAGGGATGTGCGCAGTTATTCTTCTTTGTCTCTGGCGTACATCGGGGACTGTGTGTATGACTTAATTATTAAATCCTTGGTCATGAATGAAGGAAACAAACAGGTGAACAGGCTGCATAAAGAAACAAGTGAGCTTGTAAAAGCTTCTACACAGTCTTTTATGATGCGTTTTATACAGGAATATCTGACAGAAGAAGAACATGTGGTTTACCGTAGGGGAAGAAATACACGTTCCGTTTCGGCAGCTAAGAATCAGTCCATTACGGATTACAGAAGAGCAACAGGGTTTGAGGCATTGATCGGATATCTGTATTTGGAAAAGCGATATGACAGACTGATCGATCTTGTTAAGATTGGCCTGGACGGAAAAAAGAAAGCAGAGGAAAATGATGAGAGAGCAGAAGGATAGAAATGAATTACTGATTGAAGGAAGAAATGCAGTACTGGAAGCATTTCGTTCCGGAAAACCGATTGATAAACTGTTTGTGCTGGACGGATGTCAGGATGGGCCAATTCGCACAATCATAAGAGAAGCAAAAAAGCATGACACCATTTTGAATTTTGTTGGGAAAGACCGTCTTTCCCAACTGTCAGAAACAGGAAAGCACCAGGGAGTGATCGCGTTTGCGGCAGCATATGAATATTCGGATATAGAAGATATGTTTGCACTTGCCAAAGAAAGAGGAGAAGATCCGTTTTTGTTTATTTTGGATAATATTGAAGACCCGCATAATCTTGGAGCCATTATCCGGACTGCCAACCTGGCAGGGGCCCACGGTGTGATTATCCCGAAAAGACGTGCAGTTGGATTGACAGCTACAGTGGCAAAAACATCCGCAGGTGCGTTAAATTATACGCCTGTTGCCAAAGTGACCAATCTTGTAAAAACAATGGAAGAATTAAAAGAAAAGGGTCTTTGGTTTGTGTGTGCGGATATGGACGGAGATGTTATGTATCGCGTCAATATGAAAGGACCAATCGGACTTGTCATCGGAAATGAAGGGGAAGGCGTATCCCGTCTGGTAAGAGAAGCATGTGATTTCACTGCTTCCATACCAATGAAAGGTGACATTGATTCCCTGAATGCTTCTGTGGCAGCAGGTGTGTTGGCATATGAAATCGTCCGTCAGAGAAGTATGTAAGATAAAGGAGTACCATCGGTTATGAAAGAGTATCAATTAATGACTGATGAAGAATTGATAGAAAATCTGCGCGCCGGGGAAGGAAAAATCATGGATTTTATCTTGGAAAAATATAAACCCATGGTCAAGAAAAAAGCAAGAGCCATGTATCTTCTGGGTGGAGATAATGACGATTTGATCCAGGAGGGGATGATTGGATTATTTAAGGCAGTGCAAGATTATGATGAACGGATGGAAGCATCTTTTGAAACTTTCGCACAAACATGCGTGACAAGACAGTTATACTCGGCCATCCGGGCATCACAGAGGAAGAAACATCTTCCTCTTAATTCTTATATATCTTTGCATGAGCATCAGGAAATCTTAGAAGATAGAGAGACAGAGCTTTCTGCTTTGCAGGATTCTAATATGAACCATAATCCGGAAGAGATGTTTATCAACAAAGAAACCGAAGACCGTATTTTAAAAGATCTGGAAGGAAAACTAAGTGATTTGGAAAAGAAAGTCTTCTATCTGCATCTTCTCGGCACAGATTATAAAACAATCGCAAAATTGCTTGGAAAAAGTCCAAAATCAGTAGATAATGCACTTCAGAGGATTAAAGCAAAAACAGAAGAAGTGGTAGAATAATAAGAAATCGGGGACGTGTACCTTTGCAAAGGTACACGTCCCCGATTTCTGTTAAAATTTAAAAGTATCTTTGAATCCAAGCCATTTCTGGTCTTTATCACTAAGATTTAATGGGGTTCCGTCAGAGAGGGTATAGCCTTCTCCGGAAGCACTACCACTATATGTTCCTGTTACTTCCGGCCATTTGATACCGATTTCAGGATCATTCCATGCCATTCCGCCTTCGTCTCCCGGGTGATAGAAATCCGTACATTTGTAGCAGAATTCGGCAATATCGGATAATACAAGGAATCCGTGAGCGAATCCTTCCGGAATATAGAACTGTTTCTTATTTTCTTCTGTCAGCTCAATACCAAACCATTTTCCGTAAGTTTCGGAATTGCTTCTTAAGTCTACGGCTACATCAAAGACAGAGCCTTTGATGACACGAACCAGTTTTCCTTGTGGAAATTCTTTCTGGAAATGGAGACCTCTTAATACACCTTTTGTAGAACAGGATTGATTATCCTGAACGAAGTTCATGGTAAATCCGGCTTCCTCCATATCTCTTTGACTGTAAGTTTCCATAAAGTATCCACGACTGTCTCCGTGGACTGCCGGCGTGATGACACAGAGTCCTTTGATTCCGCCAACATTTTTTTCAACTGTAATCTGTCCCATTTTCTTTTACTCCTTAAAATTCAAAATCTTCCAGGTAACGGTGGAGGGCATCCTGCCAGGTTGGAAGCGGCCGGAACCCGTTTGCAGCAAGCTTGGATTTGTCAAGACGGCTGTTAAACGGTCTGGCAGCCTTGGAAACTCCGTATTCTTCCGTTGTAACAGGAAGCACATGCAGACGTTCTTTGCTATATTCCTCATGACCAAGTTCACAGGCCTGACGGAAGATTTCTTTTGCAAAATCATACCAACTGATATAGCCGCCTTCATTTGTTGCATGGTAGTAACCGTATTTTTCTGTTTTTATCATATCAACCAGTAATCTGGCCAGGTCATAAGTGTAGGTCGGTGTCCCGATCTGATCGTTTACGACTGTCAGTTTTTCATACTTTTTGCCAAGGTTGAGCATGGTCTTGATAAAGTTGTTCCCGTTTTTGCCGAATACCCACGCAATGCGGACAATAAAATATTTTTCCAGATTTTCGGAAACAGCCAGTTCTCCGTCCAGCTTTGTCTGTCCGTAAACATTCAGAGGAGCATAGTCTTTGCAGTCCGGATCCCATGGAGTGGTTCCCTGTCCGTCAAATACATAGTCCGTGGAAATATAGACCATTTTGCAGCTGTGACCCGGCATAGCATCCAGTTTTTTTGCGGCTTTTACAAAGTTTTCTGTTCCTGCCGTATTTACCTGCCGGACTTTTTCTTTTTTATCTTCGTCTTCTGCAAGATCTACGGCTGTCCATGCGGCGCAGTGGATGATAACGTCAGGGAGAAGTTCCGTCATTGTTTTTTCCACAGCAGCAGCATCTGTGATATCAAGTGATACATACTTGGTTTTTGTTACGGCAGTACCATCCTGGATGCCGCTGTAAGCCGGGGCAAGGTCAGAACCGATACAGGAAAAGTCACCCATTCCTGCCTCGGTCTGTTTGGCAAGTTCATTGATAACGTCATGGCCAAGCTGGCCTGCCACGCCTGTTACAAATACTTTCATTTTATTCACTTCCTTTATCTGTTTCCATACATCTTTTCATAATAATTCTGATATTCACCGGAGATAATGGTTTCCCACCATTCTCTGTTATCCAGATACCACTGGATTGTTTTCTGAATACCGTCTTCGAATTTTGTTTCCGGAAGCCAGCCCAGTTCATTGTGGATTTTTGTCGGATCGATGGCATATCTCATATCATGGCCTTTACGGTCGGCTACATAAGTAATGAGGCTTTCCGGTTTTCCGAGAGCTTTGCAGATGATCTTTACGATATCAATGTTTCTCATTTCATTGTGCCCGCCTACATTGTAGACTTCTCCGACTCTTCCTTTATGGATGATCAGGTCGATGGCTTTACAGTGATCTTCTACATACAGCCAGTCGCGGACATTTAACCCTTCTCCATAAACCGGAAGAGGTTTATCATTTAATGCATTTGCAATCATCAATGGAATCAGTTTTTCCGGGAAATGATACGGACCGTAATTGTTGGAACAACGGCTGATGGTTACAGGAAGACCATAGGTTCTGTGGTATGCCAATACCAACAGGTCAGCAGCAGCTTTGGAAGAACTGTACGGGCTGCTTGTGTGGATCGGGGTTTCTTCCGTGAAGAACAGATCCGGGCGGTCTAACGGAAGATCGCCGTATACTTCGTCTGTGGATACCTGGTGATATCTCTGGATTCCGTATTTACGGCAGGCGTCCATCAGGATGGAAGTTCCGATGATATTGGTATCAAGGAATACCTGTGGATTTTCGATGGAACGGTCTACATGGCTTTCTGCTGCAAAGTTTACGACCATATCAGGGTGTTCTTCTTCAAATAATTTATAAACAGCCTCACGGTCTGTGATGCTTTCTTTTACAAAACGGAAATTCGGGTTATCCATGACAGGTGCCAGTGTAGATAAATTTCCGGCGTATGTCAGACAGTCCAGACAGATGATTCTGTAATCTGGGTATTTGTTCAGCATATGAAATATGAAGTTGGAACCGATAAATCCGGCTCCTCCGGTTACGATAATGTTCATGTTTTTCCTCTCCTTTTATATGACTTAGCGAAGTGCATCCAGATATTTTCCGTTTAGGACATCCATCAGATATTGTCCGTATTGGTTTTTTTTCAGCACTTCATAGACTTTTAATACATCTTCTTTGGAAATCCAGCCGTTTAAATAGGCGATTTCTTCCAGACAGGCAATTTTGCGGTGCTGGTGTGTTTCAATAGTTTTCACAAAATTTGTCGCATCAACAAGGCTTTCGTGTGTACCGGTGTCAAGCCAGGTAAATCCCTGTCCCAGAAGTTCTACATTCAGACTGTTGTTTTCAAGGTAGATGCGGTTTAAATCCGTGATCTCCAATTCGCCTCTGGCACTTGGCTTTAAGTTCTTGGCATATTCTACAACCTTGTTGTCATAGAAATAAAGTCCTGTTACACAGTAATTGCTTTTTGGCTTTTCTGGTTTTTCTTCAATAGAAATAGCTTTCCCATTTTCGTCAAACTCTACGATACCGAAACGTTCCGGGTCATCCACATAGTATCCGAAGACCGTAGCCCCTTTTCCGGATTCTGCGTTTTCCACAGCGGCAGTCAGGCGTTTTTTCAGACCGTGACCTGCAAAAATGTTATCTCCGAGAACCATGGCAACCGTATCATCACCGATAAAATCGGCTCCGATGATAAATGCCTGAGCAAGGCCATCCGGACTTGGCTGCACGGCATAGGAAAGATGTACTCCGAACTGATGACCGTCACCTAATAATTCCTCAAAACGAGGGGTATCCTGTGGAGTGGAGATGATTAAAATATCCCGGATTCCTGCATTCATAAGAACAGACAGAGGATAGTAGATCATCGGTTTGTCATAAATCGGAAGTAATTGTTTTGAAGTTACCATTGTCAGGGGATACAGTCTTGTTCCTGATCCGCCTGCAAGTATGATTCCTTTCATTTGAATCCTCCTTTAATTAAAAACGATTGAGTTGATATTATATAATATAACAGATGCCCTAAGGGCATCTTCAAGTATTTTTTTATTTTTTGCATAAAAAGATACCGGCGTCTTTGGTGATACGAAATCCGGTGCCGATTTTTTTTTGAATATAGATTCGGAATTCTTTGTAATGATTCAATATAAACTGGTTCTGATTTCCGTGGCAGGAAAGAATATAGGAAATCAATGGCTCGGCTTCACGGATGAAAAGATAATCTTCATACTGTTTCCATGAAATACGGCTGAAGTTGTGGCTTAGGATTTGCGTTCCGTTTTCCTTTCCGAATCGTTCATAAAGTTTATCTGCAGACAATACGATTCGGTCGTCAAATTCTGTTACAAGGTCCGAAATTTCTTTCATGTGATTTTGACCGTAAGTACTACAAAGGAAAACGCCGTTTGGTTTTAATACACGGGCGATTTCCCTACATGCCGCGGAAATATTCTCGCAGTAGAACAACACATGGTTTGCAATGACAAGATCAAAGGAAGCATCTGCGTAAGGAATCTTTTCACAGTCAAAAACCTGAAAATGAAACTGGTTATTGTCATTTTGCAGTCTGCGGCGGGCATCTCTTAACATCCCGACAGATATATCGGAAAGAACAATGTCGAGGCTTTTCGGTATTTGTTCCTTATTTTCATTCCAGAAACTTCCGTCTCCGCATCCTACCTCAAGGACGTTTGTATGCTCATTGACCCCACATTGGTCAAAAATCCATGGAAACCACCCTTCTTTATTATAAGAATAGAGAGAATGCAGATTGATACGGGAGGAAATATTGGAAGCATTCAGATACTGATTTTTCATACTTGTTTCCATCCCAAGATCGTGGATTAGCGTCAACATACGACTCCAGTTTACATTTTGATGTCGGTCAAGCTGCAAGGTCGTTTCCCTGATTGTCTGAGCTACTACCTGAAGCTGTTCAATACGGTCTTCTACAAGCTTCAGCTGTAAATTTAAAGAATCAGTCATAAAATGGACATCCGAATCATTGATGGTCATTTCCATAATATCGGAAAGGGAAAAACCAAGAGCCTTCAGCAAAAGAATCTGCTGAAGACGACCAAGATCCGCATCCGTATAAAATCTGGCTCTTGTATTTGGATCGACATAGGAAGGTTTCAAGATGTTATGTTCGTCGTAATAGCGGATGGTTTTTTTTGTGATATGACCAAGTTTCATAAACTCACTTACAGAGTAGTATCCTTCTTTTTTCATAAATATCATGTCCTCGTATTATAAAGTAGTAGTGTTTATAGACCCTCTCCAAGGTCTGTATGCTA
>CALFLL010000049.1 GCA_937880845.1 uncultured Drancourtella sp. | reverse complement strand
AGTGCAAAAATGAAGATGTGAAAAAACTCAATCGAGTTTTTTCACATCCCCTTTACGCTGTATGGCTTAATATAAATCTGCCAGCTTCTGAAGGGCATTTCTGGAAAGGATTGTTTCACAGTGTTCTTCCAGATAAGCCAGTGAAGCAGGGGAACTTTTTTCCAATGCACCATATTCGGTCAACATATTGCAGATTTTATTAAAATCGTTTTTACTATGTCCGGATTGTGTCAGGGCAAGGATAAAAAAATCATCCGAAGGGTCTTTATAAAGTGTATTGATACCGTCATACATCGGTTTTAAAAGTCCGGCAGCTTCAATGATTGCCGTAAGTGCACCAAAAGAGAAAAGGCGGACGGACGATTGTTTGACCGGTTCCTCTTCTTTTTGTATTTTGGATGCGATTTCAGATGCACTTTCTTTTAACTTATTCAGAAATTGAAGTGCTTCATCGGCACCCTCCAGTTTATCCGGAGAGGATTTTTTCGATGTATCGATATGGTCTGATGGTGAAGGGGCAAATTTAGAAAATCGGGTATCTAATTCCTCCGGATCTTCCACTTTGGTAATGATAAGAACAATGGAATCCGATGAAGACGGAATTGCCTCAATCATCAGCGGAATATCATCTGCTTCAAAACCAAATTCAAAAGCAGCCTGCTGCATCATGTCATGGAAAAGTGATTTTGCTTTTTCGGTACCGTAGGCCAGTTCACTGAGCTTCAGATTTCGGTCTTCCAAATCAGAACGAGTGAGCGTACAGCGTATTTGATTGTCGTTGATTTTTTCAATCTTCATATCATCACTTCCTAACGTAAATATTTTGATACTTACTCTATAATAGTATAAACAAAAATGAAAGTTATGTAAACAAAAATTCTAAAAAAAGCTTGCATTCGCAGAAAACAGTAGTATAATTCATGACAAGAGGCAGTAGTCCCGGATGGCTTTGTAAGCGGATCAAAGGAGGGATGCTGTACTTTATCTATCATACCAGTCAACATATCGGTCATAGTTTATATATGTCGAAATGTCTTTGATTTGTCTCATTTTGAGCAGACATATCTATTTTATCACTTCATATCGAATCAAAATAGAGCATATCATATTATTTTCAATTCAAAATCATCATAAAAAAGGAACTTATCAATTATTAAATTATACTGAATGATTCATAATTTTGAAAAATAAGAAAAGGGTACTGCCTCGTCTTCAGCAAACAGAATATCGTCCAATAATATATCACAAAAGAAAATGCACTCCTTTATGGGATATTCTATGCCAAAGCCATTATGAATAATTTTTCGGGATTTGTTTCAAAATACAGAGAAAGAGCAGGAAAATGGAAAAGCTGACAGAGTACGATATCATGGAAAATGAAAGGTATCAGGATTTATTTGCAGAACTTTCAGAATATGAAAGACGGGGAATCCATATGAAAATGGATGGGCATCCGGCCAGTCCTCTTCAGATCGTGTCTGCATGTGCCGTAAAAGAAGAATTGTCATATATGCGGGATTATATAACAGATGACAACGGGACGGTACAGGAAGTCTGTTTTGTAGAACTCAATGAAAGTGTATAACCGGCGAGCATACCCTCTCTATGCCGGATATAGTAAAAAGCGGGTTCCGAGAAATCAAAATAGTTAATGACGTACAAATAAAATCTTGATATAATAGCCATATATACAGGAGGTACGACATGGACGAAAGACGAAACAGAAAAAGATCCGGAACTTCCGGTGCACAAAAAGGAAGGCTCGGCAGTCAGCGGCCGGTTCCAAGACCGGATCAGGACAGAAGAGCGCAACGTCGTCAGTATGAGAAGGCACAAAAGCGCCGAAAATTGATGCAACGCCGTAAAAAACGGAGAAAGAAAAGGTTGCTTATTTTGATCTTGTTGTTAGTGATCATAGCTATAGGGGCAGTATTTGGATGGAAAAAATACGGCCCGTCAAAGACAAAGGCTGATTTGAATGGATATTTTGGTATAACAGGAAAAAATAAAGCGGCGGTTGTGGTCAACAATGAAATACCTGATATAAACGGAATCAAAGAAAATGGCCGGATTTATCTGGATTATGAATCAGTTCGTGATTATATCAACGACAGATTTTATTGGGACCGTGCTCAAAACAGTCTGCTTTATACGCTGCCGGATCGGACACTGCGTATTTCGGCAGGAGCAAAGGAATACGAATCTGAAGAAGGTACGGTAAAAAAAGAATATGAAATCGTAAAGCTTACAGGGGAAACAGCCTATATTGCTCTTGATTTTGTAAAAGAGTATACGGATATGACATTGGATGTATATGAAAATCCTGACCGGGTAGTAATCGTAACAAACAAGACGGAAAAACATGCCAAAGTAAAAAAAGATACAGAAGTACGTGTACTGGGCGGGATAAAAAGTCCGATCCTGACACAGGTTCATAAATCGGATGATGTTGTTATTGTAGAAAAAGCAGCCGGCGATTGGCAGAAAGTGCGAACAAAAGAAGGGTTTATCGGTTATATGAAAGCGAACCGGTTGGAGGATGCAAAAGAAGAAACAAGAACATCTGAATTCAAGGAACCGGAATATACAAGTATCCATAAAGATTATAAGATCAATTTAGGGTGGCATCAGGTTACCAACCAGGCGGCAAATGAAAATGTAGATTCGGTTGTAAAGAATACAAAAGGACTTACAACATTATCACCGACATGGTTTTCCGTCAAGGATACAAACGGAACGATTTCTTCTCTTGCAAGCAGCGATTACGTAGACTATGCTCATCAGCAGGGAATGGAAGTATGGGGACTGATTGATAATTTCACATACAAGGTAGATACGCTGGCAGTATTAAGTAATTCTCAAAGCCGTGCCAATATCATAAGTCAGCTGATGAAAGAGGCAGAGCAAAGCGGACTTGACGGGATCAATGTGGACTTTGAACAGATCACAGAAGAAATGTCAGAACACTATATTCAGTTTATCCGGGAATTATCGGTAGAATGTAGAAAGCGTGGACTGGTTCTTTCTGTGGATAATTATGTACCAAAAGGATACACAGCCCATTACAACCGTAAAGAACAGGGCGTTGTTGCAGATTATGTGATCATTATGGGTTATGATGAACATTATGCCGGATCGGAAGAAGCGGGTTCTGTTTCTTCCATTGGTTTTGTGGAAGAAGGAATCAAAGAAACGCTCAAAGAGGTACCGAAAGAAAAGGTGATCAACGGACTTCCGTTTTTTACAAGGCTATGGATTGAATCACCTAACGGAGGTCTTACAAGTCAGGCAATCGGAATGCAGGATGCGGAGAAAGCCGTGGAAAAAGCAGGAGTATCGCCAATCTGGAACGAAGAAACACAACAAAACTATGCAGAATGGACAAAGGAAGGAAACACATACAAGATATGGCTAGAGGATGAAAAATCTTTGAAAGCCAAATTAAAAGTGATGAAAGAACATGACCTTGCCGGAGTCGCCGCATGGAAATTAGGTTTTGAAGAACCGGAAGTCTGGGATGAGATACAGACTTATTTGAAAAATTAAAAATGCGAAAAGAAGCATTGCGGCTTTTACAAATGTAAAAGGCAATGCTTCTTTTTTGGGGGGAAAATCATATATTGAAATGAAGAGAAAAAAGAAAGGATTTTATGAAAAAAAGAATTAAATGGG
The DNA here is from genome assembly GCA_937880845.1 of uncultured Drancourtella sp. Taxonomy (GTDB): domain Bacteria; phylum Bacillota; class Clostridia; order Lachnospirales; family Lachnospiraceae; genus Sellimonas. The sequence goes on along the minus strand of CALFLL010000049.1, from coordinate 511 downwards.
TCGTGGCTTTTTTTGCAATGCTTATGGTAGTGTTTGGAATACAAAAGATAGAAAGTATCATAACCGGTGGGAAAGCAGTCGAGGAGGAGGCAGAAGTAATCATTGATTCGGGACATGACGGTTGTAGATAGCGCAAGTAATGAAAACAACGAAAATACAAAGAGAAAATAGCGAGAATAACGATACAGCAAAAACTTTCATTTTAAGCGGTTGGTTTTTGGATTATACAGGTGTTGATAAGGGGTATATTTCAGATGAATTTTATCAATCAACAGGAGTTTTGCAGACTGATTTGACGCAAGGAACATTAAAAATCTCATTAAAAAATCCTCTATATTCCGAAAATGATATTATAGAAATGCAAAATCAAATCAACTTATCTGGAAATCAAATTATTGAAGCTGATTATGATACAATTTCTAACTTTATCAAGACTATGATGGGGTTATTGATATTATTAGTGTCTGCTGAGCAAACTGAAAACACTTGATTTTACTGACTTTTGCCCCAT
>CALFLL010000048.1 GCA_937880845.1 uncultured Drancourtella sp. | reverse complement strand
AAAGCTATTTTCTCCACCTGCCTAGCAGGTGGTTTATTTTATTTGCCATACAATACAACAAGGGGGACGTGTTCCGATGCATCGGAACACGTCCCCCTTGTTTAGTCGATTTATTATTATCTGTCAATATATATCATTGTTTCATATGGACGCAATATTTCGCCATTATTTTCTATTTCATAATTACTGATGATTTTTTCTTTTTCTTTCCATTTTTCCAGTAATTCACACTCCGCCGGCTGTTCTGTGAAGTTTGCAATGACACACATTTTTTCTTGTTCATTCGTTCTTGTATAGGCAAAGATCTGTGGATCTTTCTCCAAAAGAAGTTCGAATTTCCCTTCGGTAAAAATCGTATTTTCTTTTCTTAACCGAATGAGTTTTTGATAATAATGGAAAATGGACTTTGGATCTTTTTTCTCTTGCTCTGCGTTGATTTCTTTATAGTTTGGATTTACTTGTATCCATGGAGTGCCTTCCGTGAACCCAGCATTTTTTTTATCATTCCATTGCATCGGAGTTCTTGCATTATCTCTTCCTTTTTCGTGGATAGAATGCATAATTTCTTCCTTTGCATAGCCTTTTTCCAGACGTTCATTGTACATATTTAATGTTTCAATATCTCGGTATTGACTAATGTCATCAAAATGTACATTTGTCATACCAAGTTCTTCTCCTTGATAAATATATGGAGTACCTTGCATTCCGTGAAGAACGGTTGCCAACATTTTTGCTGATTCTACACGGTATTTCTCATCATTTCCCCATCTGGAAACAATTCTCGGAAGATCATGGTTATTCCAGAACAGACTGTTCCATCCACATTCATACAGCTCATTTTGCCACTTTGCCAGATTTTGTTTCAATTCCACAAACTGAAGTGGACTTAAATCCCATTTTTCTTTTCCAGGTTCCTGATCCAACATCATGTGTTCAAACTGAAACACCATGGAAAGTTCGCTTCCGTCCGGATTACTGTACAATTTTGCCCTTTCCGGATTGGCTCCCCACGCTTCTCCAACCGTGATTAAGTCTCCTTTTTGGAACGTTTCTTTGCTTAACTCTCTTAAAAATTCATGAAGTTTAGGTCCATTTCCGGTAATCTTTTTATCCGGCTCTTTTGCAATCTGATCGATCACATCTAGTCGGAATCCTCCGATTCCCTTATCCATCCACCATAAAATCATATCATAGATTTCTCTTCTAAGTTTTGGATTTTCCCAGTTTAAATCCGGCTGTTTTACGGAAAACTGATGAAAATAGTATTGCTTTAATTCCGGAACCCACTCCCATGCAGAACCGCCGAAACAAGCTTTCATATCATTCGGAAGTACCCCTTCTTCTCCATCTCTCCATACATAATAGTCATGATACGGATTATCTTTACTTTTCTTTGCTTCCTGAAACCATTTATGTTCGTCCGAAGAATGGTTCAAAACAAGATCCATAATAATTTTTATATTCCGCTTATCAGCCTCTTTAATCAGTTTCTCCATATCTTCAATCGTTCCGAACATCGGATCAATATCCATATAATCGGAAATATCATACCCATTATCATCCTGAGGAGATTTACAAACCGGAGAAAGCCACAAGGCATCTACCCCCAGTTCCTCCAAATAATCCAACCTCGAAATAATTCCCGGCAGATCACCGATTCCATCACCGTTACTATCCTGAAAACTTCTTGGATAAATCTGATATACTACCTTATCCTGCCACCATTTTTTCTTCATCATACTACCTCCTTCTTTTATCCTTACATACAAAATATTGTTTCTTTGTCACATATAATTTTTACAATTTAGAATTTTCTGATTTTCTTCAAAGGGGACAGGTTCTTCTGCATCGGAACACGTCCCCAAATATGTATTATACTTGCATTTTGTTTTTGTTTCTTGTATTATAATTTCATTATTTTGTATTATTCTGCTTTTATATGATGATGAGGGAGGTGGGATTTTTTGGTTTCTTCTGATTTGTTGATGGATGACAAGAAGGAGATTGGTAAGCACGGGGACCATCTTTTGCCCTTGAGGTGGTATGGAGTGTCTTTGTCTTCTGATTTTCCTATGGTGCCTGCTCATTGGCATGAGGAAGCCGAACTGACGTTGATTCAGTCCGGCTCGTGTATGTATCATATTGATCTGTGTGATTATCCGGTTGAGGCGGGGGATATTATTTTGCTTCCTCCGGCAGTGCTTCATTCGGCAGGTTCTTATCCTTCTTATCGAATGTGTTCGGAAACGTTTGTGTTTCATATGAATTTTCTTGGGGTGAATGCGGCTGATATTTGTAGTCTTCATTATCTTTTGCCTTTTTCTTCCGGGGATCTTCGTTTTCCTTATATTTTTTCGAAATCTCATGCGTTGAATCCGAGATTACGGGATTTGATGGAACGTCTGAGTGCGATTTATCGTACCCGGCCGGAAGGGTATGAACTTTTGTTACGCTCTTACTTACTTGAGTTATTTTTTATGATTCTTCCGTACAAGCTTCCTGTTTCCCGCGAAAGTACTTCGTTGCTTTCTCAGAGTGAAAAGCTGAAAAATGTGTTGGATTATATTGACAATAATTTTTCTTCTCCTATTACCATCGAGAATCTCGCAAAAATCTGTTGTTTTAGCGACTCACATTTTATGCGATTTTTCAAACTCCATGTCGGCATGACCTGTACGGAATATATCAATACCATTCGATTGGAAAAAGCATGGCAACAGTTAAAAGAAGGGAACACTTCCGTAATCGACACTGCATTTTCCTGTGGTTTCCACAATCTTTCCTACTTTTATCGTCTTTTTAAAAAAAGATATCATATGACTCCAAAAGAAGTATTGAAATAAAATCATGCTTTTATTGCTCAGTTGCTTTAACGGCGGGATTTTTAATTCCGCCGGATATAGTAATCTGATATATTTTTCCATCTTTTTTGTTAATTCCGTTGCCGTTCCTGATTTCCGGTCAAGCAGGACTTCCTTAATCCTATCACCAATCGTTGCAAATCCAGCGACAGAACATAACAGTATCAGAATGAAAACAACTATCATGACAACCATAGAATTCTTTTTCCATACATATTTTTTTCTTGCTCGTATAAGTTGTGTTTTGTTTCCACCTTATCCTCCTGCCAAATTCTTTTCGAAAAGCTTTTCACTTATAATACCTGATGCTTTCATAAAAAATCTCAACATTTCCAAATTTTTTTGTTATAATAAAAAATAGTGTTTGGGATGGCCGGAAAAGAAAGGAAGGTAAATTTATGAATCAGGAACAAAAAGAAGAACTCCTTCATCTGGAAACTTGTCTTTCCCTGATCCGGGAAAACATCCGGCTGTATGAATCTAAAGAAAAGGCTTACAAAAAGGAAATCACGTCACTTTTTCAGGCTGTGAAAAAAGGCGAAGGAGATTCGTATGGACAGTTAACGGCCAGCCAGAATATTCTGGAACATGTTCAGAATTCTCTTCGCAAAAACCGGGCAGCACAAAAAAAGCCATATTTTGGCCGTATCGACTATGATGACCTGACTTATGGTACAACCGAACAATACTATATCGGAAAAAACGGGATTTCCCGCAACCAGACAGATGTGATCATTGTGGACTGGAGAGCTCCGGTTTCCAGTGTATACTATGAAAATGAACTTGGTAAAGGTTCTTATTGTGTGCCAGGTTCCGAAGATGTGGATATCAACCTTCATAAAAAAAGAACCTATGATATTTCTGATGGAAAACTGATCGGATTTTATGATGATGACGTAGCTGCCAATGATGAACTTCTCGTAAAATATCTTTCTCAAAATAAGGAAGCTGTTCTTGGCGATATCATTGCCACCATACAAAAAGAACAAAATGAAATTATCCGCGATATTCCGAATAAAAATATCATTGTCCAAGGTGTGGCAGGAAGCGGAAAAACAACGGTAGCACTTCATCGAATTTCTTATCTGCTTTATAACTACGAAACTCTTTGCAAGCCGTCAGAATTTTGTATCATCGGAAGCAATGATATGCTTCTGAACTACATCAGCAGCGGACTTCCGGAACTGGATGTCAATCATGTGCGTCAGATGCGTATGGACAGGATCTTTCCATATATTATGGGAAAGACATGGAAAAAAAAGTTCCGGATTGTCGAAGACCGGCCGGAGGCTCCGCAAAAAAGTCGTCTGGATTTCGTCACGGCGTTAGATGTATTTTTAAAAAACTGGTTTGAAAACGCCTTATCAATTCAGGATATTACGGATCCGTCACTCGGAATCATTCTCTCTGCTTCCAATATGAAAGAATCCAGATTTTATAATCCAAAGCTGTCGCTTTTCCAGTTTGAAAAGCTGTTAAACGAACGACTCGCTTCCCGCATTAAATTTTTATGCACGGAACATTCCCCGGAATATCGGAAAGAGAAGCTGAAAGAATATCGAAAATACTTTGATTCTTCTGTCCACAAATGGACAGAAACCGGCATCTATCTTCAGTTTCTATCGGAATTTTGTGCACAGCATCCTGAAACTGATTTTTCCAAAACCGTTGCCTCCGTCCAAAGCGGATGCTTTGACATTTATGATGCCGCCTGCCTTGCTTTAATCCACAGACGGATTCTTCAGAAAAAAGACTTTGACGAATTCAGCCAGATTTTTATTGATGAAGCACAGGATTTCGGAGAATCTGTTTATTATATCCTAAAACATCTGCTTCCGGAATGTTATTTTACCATCATGGGGGATGTTTCCCAGAATATCCGTTATGAAACAGGAATGAATGACTGGGAAGGGTTGAAACAGGCTCTTTTCGAAAAAGAACAGGACAGCTTTTACCTGCTTTCCAAGAGTTATCGAAATACCATCGAAATCTCTGATTTTGCCGGAACCGTTCTGGAAAAAGCTTCTCAGGGAAGTTATAAAATCCAGCCTGTCATCCGTCACGGAGAACCGGTCCGCTTTCACCACACAGATACCCAAAGCCTGCCCGCTCTTCTCAGAGAAGTCATTACACAGGTGCGTTCCAAAGACTTTGAAACCATTGCCGTGATCTGCCGGACAGAAGAAGAGGCTGAAGAATTAAAATCGATACTGAATATTACGGAAGATGATTCCGAATTCCATAACGGCGTTATGTTACTTCCCGTTACCCTTACAAAAGGACTGGAATTTGACTGTGTTGTTTTATGGTGTCCGGATGCGGAGCACTACGCAAACACTCCTCGTGACGCCAAACTTCTATATGTGGCAATTACCCGTGCTCTGCACGAACTTCATCTGATTTATGACAAAAAACTTTCTGAATTATTGAGGTGATAAAATGAAAATCGAAGGAAATGAAAAACAAAAAGAAGCAATGAAAGCGTTTCACGAAGGTGACCGTCCCAGAGGCTTAAAACTTCAAGAGGAATTTGCTTCCGCTTTTCGTGAAGAATACAAAGACAAAGACCATTGCCCATGTCAAAAAGCCTGTCGTTATCATGGCAACTGCAAAGAATGCGTTGCCATCCACAGAGCCCATCAGGAACACGTTCCAAACTGTATGCGGTCAATGCTCAATGCCAAAATACGGCTGCTGTCCGAATTAACCGAACATACCATTGCAAACGAAATCAATCCGCCTAATGAAATATTGCGAAAAAAATAACTCTTTTATCAAAAAGGGATGGTACATGCTCCACTCATGCACTCTCCCTTTTTATTTTAGGATAAGATCAGCATATTCCCCTGATCACTTTTTGATTTTTCAATATCCTTTTTGGATTTTCTTCTAAAAGTGCTTTTGCTGTTTTTGTTCCATATTCTTCTTCCAGATATTGATAAAATCGATCAAGTCGCATATCTCTGTGTATAACTCCGCAGGCATTTGATGCCGCAATCAACGCTAATCCCCTTTGCAGCATAAATTCTGCTTTCAAACGGGCCTCTTTCCCAAAACTTCCCATCACACTTCCTTTATCTATCTGCAGTACAACTCCCATATCAAACCATTCTTGTAAATGTGCCGGTGTCTGTTGTACACAAGCATATCTCTCCGGATGTGCCAGTACCGGAATAAACTCATGTTCCAAAAGTTTGTCTAATATTCGATACACAAACCATGCTGAATCCTCTCTTTGAGCTTCCAGCAGTACATATGACGTTTTGTTTAATGTAAGCAATTCTCCGCTTTCCAATTTTTTAACGATATCATTTTCCGCAAGAATTTCCATTCCTTCTATCACTTCAATAGAAACTCTGGCTTTTTTGAGTAACTCTCGGAGCTTTTCTATTTGCTTCCGATATATTTGTACTCGCTTTCTTCCCTCTTGTCCATTTTGATTTCCATAACTGGTTGCAACAACAACCGCGGTGCCACATTCTGCCCCTTTCTGTGCCATCATAAGTGTATCATTCCAATTTCTTGCCCCATTATCCATATTCGGCAATATATGTGCATGAATATCAATCATTTTTTCTCTCCGTTCTGCTTATTTTATCCTTTTACCACAGAATAGCTGTTCTGTGGTAAAAGGATAAAACAAAAAACTTTATATCCGTACAATTCTTTCCGTAATTTTTTCAATAGCTTATTTTCCAAAACAAGCTGGCTGTCAGAAATTTTTTCAGATTTTCGGTATCTTTGAAAAAGATATTGACTTATTCTGCACAAAGCTTTAAATTTATTTTATAAAACATCAGAATAAAAATTTTGGGGCTGTGAAATAAGTCCCTCAAAGAAATAGGACCATTCGCTCATGCGAAAGGT
>CALFLL010000047.1 GCA_937880845.1 uncultured Drancourtella sp. | reverse complement strand
GCAATATACGGAAAACTGTATTCTGACGTATCCAGTTCAAAGGCAGAGCACACACAATACGCTACCGACTCTGCTTCCACTTCTTTTGTCAGCCGGTCCTTTTCAATGCCCTGGCTTTCCATGATCTCCTTGTCATGCAGTCTTGCATGTGCGGTTTCATGGATTGCTGTTTTTAATGTCTGGCTCTGGCTCATGTCTTTTTTGATCACGATTTCTTTATCCAGGTTGTGATAATAACCGTTTGCAGATCCTTCGATCGCATCGAATCGTATCGGTACTGGTGAGATTTCCCGGATTGCTTGCAGGAATAAGTCAAAATCTTCTACTGCCGCTGTCAGGATTTCAGGAGCAAGTGTCTGGATCGGTTCTCCTGTGGTCTGTTCAATATCAAATACTGTAATCGCCTTGAAACAAGGAAGTGTGACCTCCACCTCTTCCGTCTTTGGTTTTCCATCCGGACCGATCACCGGTTTCTGATCCTGATCCAATACTGCCTGCTCCTTTTTCCTTTTGATCGGCGCCGGTGCGATAATGGTAATTCCCTTCTCCCCTTTTTTTACCTGTCTGCCCATAGACTGCCAGTTCCGATATCCTGTTACTAAGGTGGCATCCGGTCTTTGCATGGCGATCAACAGCGTATTATTAAAAGAATAATTATGGAATTTTGACATGGTTTTCAAATATTCCTGATACCGTTCACTGGTAAATAATTCTGCGACTCCTGTTTCCAGGTTTTGCATGATACTGTCCATATCTTTCCCCTGTATGGGAAGTAATTTAGTTTTTGTCAATTCTTCACTCATTCATTTCCTCTCTTTCTCTTTTAAAAAATCCCCCATACAGCCGTGTGTATGAGGGATTCCCATCTTATTGTTATACGGACTCTACACTTCTATAATTCCATAGCATGTTTCTTTGGTTTTGGATGCTCCATCTTCTGCTCTTTTCCGGTATGTTCATTTTTATCAAGCTTGGCTGCCTTTTCTTTCTGACGCTCTGCAAATTTATCTGCCCTTTCAAATACCCGGTCTTTCACATCATAATGATAGACATGATCGGAAAGTCGTTCTTCCGGAGCGACTTCATTTTCATTGATCGTCTGGACCATATCCTCCAGAACCCGGTAATCAAATGCTCCATTATCCGGAATGACTAATGTTTCATGAGTGGAAGAAGGCAGAATAAAAAAGTTTCCCTGAAAGCCTTCCCCGATCTGATCCATTACTTCCGGATAAAAAATCACACCTGCTCCACCTACTGTCTGTGAGTTCGTTACAATAAACATCGGATTCTCACTTCCCATTCCATTTGAGATAACTTCTGCAATACTCTGAACAGATTCATCTTTCAGAATTGTTTCTGGTCCCATTCCCATAAGCTGCTCGATCATACTTCCCATTACCATCACATGGATGGGTCTGACATTCGGACTGTTTTCCATAGCATCTGCATGAAGCTGTTCCTCACTGATCCCATAACGCTTTAAAATATCATTCGTGATCGTCGTAGAACCCACCCCAATATCATCAATGCGGATGGCAAGATGATAGGTAATTGCCAGATCTTCTCTCATCTGGTGAGGTACGTTCTGCAGCATTTCTTCATTTTTTTCTGCCGAAGATACGCGGATGAACAGCTTCTTCTTTGCATTCTCATATTCTGTAATGCTCTTCGGATTAAACTGCTCCGGTACATCAAGCACCAGTTCCGTAATGCTTCTCAAAATGCTTCCCATAGAAATCTCTGGATCTGACTGATACATTTTGTACAATTGATTCAGATTAAAAGTGGGAGCGATTACCTGATTTTCTTTTAAGACCGTAATTCCGAGATAATTCTCATTTAATTTCTTTACCTCTTCAATTCTTACCTGTGCATCTTCATATTCAATCGGAAGAAACTGTTTGATTCCTCCCTTTACTTCGTTAACAAATTGATTAAATTCCATATTTTATTCCTCCTATTTTCTCTTATTTTTCTTCATTGTTTTTCTTTTCGGGAAAGATAATGAAAATGTCACTCTCCCGTTTTCATCGGTTTCCATATGCAGATCTGCTTCAAAATACAGATCTTTCTTTCTGGAATACAGATCCTTCACATGAACACTTCCATTTTTCAGAAGCTCAGCAGTCATCCTGGCATCCATATCCTTTTCCATGCTCTGTAAATACTTGTTTTCTTTCCAGAGACAGAAATTACATTCACGGTTACCGCAATAGAAATTTTTCTTTCCTTCATAGACCAGGCCGCCACAGACCGGACAGGTTCCCAAGCTCTCTTTTTTCTGGAACCTTCGTGTCTCTTCTTCCGGAATGGAGTCACAATGATTCAGCATCATGGAAAGCAGTTTTTCGATACCTGTCATAAACTGTCCCGGAGCCATCTTTCCCTGCTCCATCTCTAACAGTTGGTTTTCCCATTCCGCTGTCATGGTGGCAGACTTCAAGAAATCCGGTAAGATATCGATCAATACTTTTCCGTCCTCTGTCGGAAGTATCTGTTTACCTTTTCGTACCGCATACTGGGAAGCGATCAGTTTTTCTATGATCCCTGCTCTTGTTGCCGGAGTGCCCAGCCCTTTCTTCTCGGTATCTTCCTCAAATTCTTTATTTCCAGCGGTCTCCATAGCTGCAAGCAGGGTATCCTCACTATACGGTTTCGGTGGTGCTGTAAAATGTTCCGTCTTCGCTGCGGATACGTTGTAAAACTTATGATCTGCTTCTACTTTTGGAATGCTGTCCTTCCCTGCATCCGCCGGGTTTTCTATAGCAAGTCCATCCTCATTCTTGAAGCATTCTTCAAAAAGTTTCCAACCGTTCTGCTTGACCACTTTCCCTTTTGCTTTAAAAATCTCATCCTGACATCGCACTTCCACCTCTGTCTCCATGAATACATGATCTTCTTCCATTGCTTCTACGGTATGTACTGCGATCAGGAATAAAATCTTCTGTTCCCATTCTCTTAGCTTAGAAAAATCAAATTCTGCAAGTTCTACCGTAGGAATGATTGCATGATGATCTGATACTTTCTTGTCATTCAGCACCTTCTTTACATCCGGTGTTTTGGGCTGGTCAAACGGTCCCAGCAATTGATATTTCTCATGGATCTTACGGATCACTTGTTTCGCTGTTTCTTCCATATCACTTGTCAAATACTGGCTGTCTGTACGCGGATAAGTGATCAGCTTCTGCTCATACAGGCTCTGCGCCGCATTTAATGTTTGCTGAGCAGTCATTCCATAGATACGGTTCGCCTCTCTCTGTAGGCTTGTCAGGTCATACAGTTTCGGCGGTTTTACCGTCTTTTCCTTTGACTCCACCTTTTCCACAATCGCATCACTGCCCTGACAGGTTTTCCACACTCTTTCTGCTTCTTCCACATCGAAGATTTTCTTCTTCTCTGCGATCAGTCCATCACAATCCAAAACCACATTAAAATATTTTTCTTTTTTGAAACCTGAAATCTGCTTCTGTCTTTCGACAAGCATGGCAAGTGTCGGCGTCTGCACGCGTCCTACTGTCAGCTTTTTAAAATATTTTGTTGTGTAAGCTCTTGTCGCATTCATACCGACAAGCCAGTCTGCCTGTGCCCGGCAAACCGCTGCTTCTGCCAGATTATGATAGGTTTCTCCAGCTTTCAGATGTTCTATCCCTTCTAAGATCGAAGAACTTTCCAATGAACTGATCCATAATCTCTTGACCGGTTTTTTACTTCTGGACAGATCATATACATGCTTAAAGATAAGTTCTCCTTCCCGTCCGGCGTCACAGGCATTTACCACAAACTCGATATCTGGGCGGTTCAGCAGCTTTTTCAAAATATAGAACTGTTCTTTCTTATCTTTGGATACTGCCAGTTTCCATTCTTCTGGGATGATCGGAAGATCCTCATACAGCCATCTGGTGAACCTTTCATCATAAGAATCCGGTGGAACATATTCTGCAAGATGACCAAAACACCAACTGACAATGCAGCCCTTTCCTTCCAGATACCCTTCTTCTTTTTTTGATGCCCCGATCACTTCTGCAATCGCTTTGGACACGCTTGGTTTTTCTGCAATTACTAAATACATAACTTATTACCTCCTTCATATAACGAAAGGAAACGCCCCAAAAATACAGGGCGTTCCACTCATTTTTTTTATTTTTTATTCATTTTCTTCTTCCCGGTCTTCAAATTCATCCTCATTGATGATCTCCAATCCGTCACTTGTTTCCAGTCCTTCCTCTTCAAAATCCTCTTCTTCCTCTTTCTTTGGCTTATAGATCTTGAAGTAGTAATAAGCTGCAACTCCACCTAACGCAAGAATAAGGATCGCTGCCATTGCTCCCATATTCGCTTGTGGCATCTTCTCTTTTTCTGGCTTTGCTATCTCTTCTTTTTTATCGGTTTCTTCGGTTTTATTTTCATCGATGACTACCTGCGGAGTGGGTGTGACAGTTGCCGGCTCTTTTTCCTGATCCACAAATTCCTTCAGATCATTTTCATCTACCTGAGATAACAGATATACATTCTGGGAGGTAGAACTACGGTCAATCACAAGATAAAAGGTATTGTTATTCTTTGTTGTGATCGTAAGGAATTCTTTACTGGATCCATTCTGGATATCATCCTGGACTTCCCCATTTCCCGGTTCTGTAAAAGCATCTTCTTTCTTCTCTGTTTTATTATTTTCCGGCAGAACCCCCTCATCTGCCGGCTTTTCTGTTTCTTTATTCTGTACCGTCTCCGTCTGTGCCGCTTCTGTATTTGTCGTCTCTGCCGACGGATCCACATATGCAAAGGCTGTTGTGGATGCAGAAAAAAGCACCATAACGCCTAACAATACTCCTGCCACTTTCTTATTCAGTTTTTTCCATTTCACCATACGGATGTCCCTCCTCTTTCTTTTCTGTAAATACAAAGGAGCCTGTTCCTTCTTCCTCAGACTCCTGGCTGACCTGAAATTTTACGGTTCCTTCCTGGATTCCATTCAGAAGATCATGCAGGGCATGACTGTCTAATTTCATTCCACGGATGCTTTTGATCATCTCATTATCTTCTTCCTGTTTCAAAGCAGCATGAAGTCCTTTGAGATACTGCTGAAGATCAGCGATCTTCTGTTCTGTCTTATGGATCTCCTCCATATATTTCTTGATTTTTTTATTCAAATCTTTCACTCTCCTTTTCTTATGGCAATCTGCCAAAACACATAAAATGTTGCTGCCAGTATGCTGTACCGATATTGGAATAATGGATCGGATCCCCACAATGGATCATCATGTTATTTCCCACATAGATACCCACATGGCTTGCTCCTGGCGTACTGTACGTTCCCTGGAAAAAGATCAGATCCCCCGGTTTTGCATCTCCCGGAGAAACAAACGTACAACTGTTTCGCAATCCCTCTGCGGTCTGCCTTCCCAGATTCCATCCGTTTCCACAATGATTGATCACATAGGATACAAATCCGGAGCAGTCAAATCCAGAAGGAGAATATCCTCCCCATACATACGGGACTCCCAGATATTTCTCAGCTTCCCGGATCATCCGGGCAAATTCTTCATCCTGTAATGCTTCCGGCGGTATCTCATAACTCATTCCGTCTGAACCGGAGCCTGTAGAGATATTTCCTATATCCCACAAGTAATTTCTGTTTCCATAGGTGGTATTTAAAGCATTGTATAGGATCATCTGTTCCTCATTCAGATTGGCTCTTGCGACTGCATCAAATCCTGTATTCCCTAAGGTAACATACAAGATCTTCTTCGTTGTCGTATTCGTTACTGTCACTTCATTGCTTCCGTTACTATCCGCAATAAACGCTTCCCAGGTCTTATGACCATGTGCGGATGCTGCACTATGATTATCATAGTAAACATCGAACTGCACTCCATATCTTGCAAAGGCTCCCGTATCCTCTACGGTATATTCCACGCCATTCATCACAATCTTTGTTCCCATCGGAACAAATGGATCAGAAGCATCTACCGCGATCGTATGGTTTGCGGTTGGATAAACGCCACTCGCTGTAGGACCGCCTGACCATTGTCCGCAACAGATCGAACAATTACAGTAACCGCTGGTAACTACGTTCCCTAAGGATTCCCCTACCCGTACCGTCTTCGTTTCTGTCACGGTTTCTGTTTTGCTTTCTGTATCCAAGCTGTACTGTGCTTCAAATAAAGCCTGTAATTCATCCTTGATATCTTCAAATTTCCAATCCCCATATTTTGCTGTCAGATAGGAGATCAGATGATACGGATTATGAGCGATCTCGCCTACGTTGTACTGGTATTCATCATAGTCCGGATGAGTGGTTTCCATCTCATTGATCTGCTGGTTCAAAGCCGTTTCCAAAGAAACATAGTAGTTCTCAGCCGCATAGATATCTTCATCCGTTCCCGGATATGTGGTGATCTCGATCACAGAGCCGCCCCCTTGTATGGAAGCGCTGCAGCTTCCCAAAGATACTGCCACGATCAGAAATAAGAGCACAAAAATACCGGCGCCGAAAAATACAGCCCGATTCCGCTTCACAATCTCTTTTAATGCGATCTTCGCTTTCACGGTTATATTCTCAACACCGGCAACAGTTGCCGCCCCACCTGCACTGCCTGCAGTTTTTCCTGTTCTGGCAGCCCGATAGGCATCCTTATATCGTTTTCTCTGGAAAAAGCGGTTCAGAACCCTTTTCTTCTCTTCCGACCTTTTGACCGTTTCCTCCGCCCCTGCTTTTCCCATGCTGTCACTCATACCAAATTTTAACTTTTCTCCGGTTTCATCCAGATGATATCCTCTCCGGTTTGCCTTTACATCTGCACGCTGGCTCCGAAGCTGTGCATAGCGCAGACCTCTTACCGCTGTTTCGGTTCCTCTTTCTGCAAACTGAACCGTTTCCGTTGCAACATCCTGTTCCTCTTCTTCTGGATCCGATACCCCTTTTGAAATTGCATCTCTTACTGCATACCTTCCAATGGTTCTGCCCGGTTTCATCCCCGGACCTTTTACCATCTGATTTTCCTCATCATCAAAGGATAGCCTTCCGTATTTTGCCTGCTCTTTTCTCATCTGTTTCTGGATCTGCTTTTTCCGGATCTTTTTCTTCTGTCCGGTCAAGGAGTCATCTTCCGGTATCTG
>CALFLL010000046.1 GCA_937880845.1 uncultured Drancourtella sp. | reverse complement strand
TCATTATGAATGAAAAAAGGATAAATTTGTAGTTACCCAAAAATTAAGCGCTTACACATCAATGGTCTCTTTGATCTTTTTCAAATGTTCTTTCATTTTTTTCTCCTCTCAAAAATATTCTTACTTCTAATATTTCCTATCAATTTCATGTGGTTTTTATTAACTTTGTAATGTATAGTTTAAAGCAGTTTTTTATGATTTTCTTGTTGTTCTTGTATGTTTTTTGTGTAGATTGTACCAACTACATTTATTTTAGAGCCAAAAAACATCCGCCTGTAATCACAAACGGATGTTTCTCTATTCTTTACATACTATTTTCACTTCTATCCCTTGATTAGTATTTTTAAATTCACACTCATAATGATGTAATTCTACAATCATTTTTACAATATAAAGACCTAAACCACTTCCTCCTGCCTTTCTATTTCTAGATTTTTCTCGTCTATAAAATGCATCAAATAGTTTTGGGATTTCCTGTTCTGAAATATGTTCAGCATTATTCTCAACTGAAAATATTACACCTTCTTCATTTTTATACACCTTACACCAAATATTTCCATTATCCGGTGTATACTTTACGGCATTGCTAATTAAATTACCAATTACTTTCTGAAACAGTACTCTGTCCGCACAAATTTCTGTTTTCTCTTCTATTTCTGTATGCAAGGTCACACCTCTATCTGTCGCAATATCTTCCCATTCTTGTATAATTCCTTTTACGATACTGTCTAAAAATATAGTCGAGAAATTGAGTGAGAAGCCTGCAGATTTCATTCGAGAAACATCTAATATCTCTTGAATTAATCCTTCCATTGAAAAAACTACCTCGTATGATCTTTTCAAATATTTATCCCGATCCTTATATCCACCAATTCCTGAAATCATTCCCTGAATTTGACCTTTCAATATGGTAACGGGGGTTTTTAGTTCGTGTGAAACTGCCGCAAAAAAAGAGAGTTGTTTCCGTTCCATTTCTTGTTCTCTTTGTATTTCATCTTGTAATATTTGATTTTTCTCTTTCAATTCTTGTAATGTATCTTCTAAGTGCTCTGCCAATTGATTTAAGTTTTCCCCTAAAATGCCTATCTCATCGCTTCTTTTTTCAGGATATGGTTTACGGAAATCTAATTTTACCATTCTTTTTGATGCCTCATTTACCTTTAGAATTGGTCTTGTAATATAACGGGCAAAAAATAAGGCAATTAAAATAGAAACTATCACCGTAATAACTCCCAAAGACGGTAAAATTCTATTTAGAACTTTGAGTCCTATATTAACCGACTCCTTTGTTCCAAATATTTGAAGCTTATAAACTGTACCTTCATTAGACTTTACAATATAATTTTTTGTAATTCCTTTACTATTTTGTGCCTTGGAACTATTCGCATCTGGAGCTAAAAAATAAGATATTTCCCCATAATTTCCTATTTCCTCTCCTTCTTGATTTTTCACAATAATAGATATTCCATACTCTATCGCAAATCGTTCCAAGGTCTTCTGAGTTTCCTCATTTGTCATATTACTTATTTGTTCAATTGTGGTATCTAATTCTTTCTCAAGGCTTTTATTTAATTCCGTCAAATAAAAATTAGACATACCAAAAGTAATCATTCCATAAATTGCTGCACTTAATGTCAATAATAGCATGATCGTTACTAAAAACACTTTGATCGTTAAGTGTTCTTTAATGTACTTTCTCAAGACGATATCCCACTCCTCTTACTGTTTCTATATAATTTCCAAAAGCGCCTAATTTCTTTCTTAAATTTTTAATATGATTATCTACCGCACGTTCATCACCATAAAATTCATATTTCCATAACCGATTTAGAAAGCTCTCTCTTGAAATTACTGCTCCCGGATGTTCCATTAGTTCTTTTAATATCTCATATTCCTTTTGTGTCAGATCAATGCTTTCTCCCTTTATAATTACCCGATAATTACCAATGATAAGGCAGATTTCACGATACCACATCTCATTATTTTCTGTTTCATCTTTTTTATCATATCTTCTAAATATCGCTTCTATTTTTTTTATCATAAGTGGTAAAGAAATCGGTTTCGGGATATAATCATCTATTTGCAATTCAAATCCCTTAATTTGATCTGCTTCGCTACTTAATGCACTGATCATAATAATTGGGACGTTTGAGTTTTGCCGGATAATTTCACATACAGCATATCCATCCATCTTAGGTAACATAATATCCAAAAGTACCATATCTGGATGTTCTTTGTTAAAAACTGCCACCCCTTCTACACCATCTTCTGCAACACATACTTGATAGTTTTGATCTTCTAAAAAAAATTGTATCATTTCTTGTATATCCAAATCATCTTCTACAATCAAAATTTTCTTCATAATATCATCTCCTAAATAATTCTATTCTATCATCTTAGTTTGTAGTTTGTGTGTAGTTTTTATATCTTCTGGCTCTTTTGCATTCTTTTTTCACCTACGAACTTCCAATACAAAAGGCAGCAGTATATCAAAACTAATATACTGCCACCCACATGTTCCTATTTACTTAAATCCCAGCAATCCTATAACTCTACATTTATATGCTGTTTCCAAAAGACATAATATTTTGTAACGTCTTCAAAAGTATTCAATAACACACGCCTATTTTATTACTCAATAGACTTTATACTCTTGGTATCACTTTCATTTCATTCGTGTTTTCTTTTGGCCATGCTATTTCTTGTTCCTTTGGAAGAAATTGCTTCATTATCTTTTCTATTTTAGACTCTTCTACATAAAAACAAATAGTTTTATTCTTTTCAGCAGAAACCTCCTTCAATTCTGGAAAAATCTTAAAAATTTCTGCATCAGAAGAAATATCCGCCAAGTGCATTTTCATTGCGTAAATGTTGAAATCGTGATAATATACAACCTCCATGGAAGGGAGATTATTTATTATCAAAAATTCTTCTGTAATGGATTCTGTTTCTTCATTTTTATATAATAAATGATATTTTTCAAAATCCATTTCTGAAACTTCACCTATAATTTTTTCAGTATCTACATCAATCATAATTCCGATTTTTGGCAAAGGATCTCCAGAACTTTTACGATACCCGATTTTTTCTAAAATAACGCAGACACAGTTTTTTTGCTGATATAAACATGGCATTATCTGTTCTTCTGCAATCTGGTATTCCTGAAAATACTCTTCCAAAATTCTTTTACAGTCCATTTTCTTTTGAACAGTTCCCCTATCTATATCATAAAACAAAAGTTTACAGGTTTCTAATTCTGTATATCGTTCAATGTAGGTTTTGAATTCATTTTGAGTTTCGATTTCAATATCTACAACATACTTTCCTGGAAATATAAAGGGAACCATATCTCTATCTACATCCTTAGGCATAAAATAGGACCATTCGCTATTTTCATTGTAACTATTCCATTCTTGTCCAGTCTTCTTTGTAGAGCAACTCGACAGCAGAAAAGCAAACACAAGAGTCAATGCTGTAAATTTTATTCTATTTTTTAACATTTTTTCTTATCTTTTCTCTGCAACTCAATCTGATGTTTCATCAGTTCTAAAGTCTGTTCCACTAATTTTTCAGAAGGTTTATTCTTATCCATTCTTTCTTTATATTTTTCTACCCAGTTCTCTGTATTCTCCATCACTATCACCTTCCCATCTAATCAACATCATAGTACATATATCCGTTTTCATCTTTTGCATTTTTCAAAACTCTTGCCATTTCAAACAAAAGTCCAAACGTATATGTGAATGGTTCTGAATTATTTTTTGAATTCTTAATATTTACTTTTTTATTTGTTTCTACGCTCACATATATTTTTCGTCAAATCTATATCTTTCAAGAGCTTCAGAAATATCAATAACTGTATTTGCAATTATTTCTCCTTCGTTATAAACAATGGCCGCATTCACAGAATGATTTCCATTATCAACGACTACCAGCCCTAATGGTTCTATTAAGACTGTCTGAATATTATATGCAAACGAAATCCCATTAAAGGGACTTATTTATCTCTCCCAGTCCTATCAATCCGTCAATCATACGAGAATGATTCCAAACACATGATATAATGGGAGTATTTTGAACCTTTAAATGTATGTTACATTTTTGCCCAAAATCAAACGACAAGTCCAGTAAAAAACTATTCAAAATAGCTCTTATATAATCTATTTCCGGATAATTCCTATCATTATACATACATTTCGTAAGTAATTCACTTTGTATAGAATTTGCCATAAATTTAATTACCGAACGAACAGATTCCTTTTTCATAGCCCATCTGCAACCTTTGATATGATGGCAGCCTTGCAATAGAACCAGCCTGATAATTGGTTACTGATATAGCAGAGCTTCCTGTTCTTGCTATCAAAATAGATCTTATAGCCTCCATCATAGAGTCCATATTCTGTGTGTCGTTTTGATGCGTTTGCTCATAATCACCAATGTCGCTGTTTAAAGCTTTAACACGACTTTCCATCAACTGATAAGAAAGTACTAAAGATGAGCTGAAGGCTGTGCAACTGAAACAATGTCACTAACACTGGAAATGATGCCATTGCTTTCCCGTTCTTGTCTAGTTTTCTTTTTAGAGCAGCACGACAGCAGAAAAGCAAAAATGAGATTCAATACAACAAAGTTCATCGTATTTTTTAACATTTTCCCTGCCTTTTCTCTGCGACTCAATCTCATGTTT
The DNA here is from genome assembly GCA_937880845.1 of uncultured Drancourtella sp. GTDB lineage: Bacteria > Bacillota > Clostridia > Lachnospirales > Lachnospiraceae > Sellimonas. Next base: position 78,461 of record CALFLL010000046.1, on the reverse strand, counting down.
CACCAGTTTCAACTTTTCCTACAATTTTGTAGTAACTATTAATCCTCATCATACATTAAGTCATCCATTTCTTGCATATCTCTTTCAATATCACCATACATATCTATTAAATTTATTAGAAAATCTATTGTAGTAACTCTATCATGCTCATATATTACCGCATCAACTCCTAAACTTGTAACTTCTTTATAAGCTTCTACTATACTTTTTATTCCATCTTCATCTGTGTATCCACAGACCATTACATATTCATTATTTATTATTTTAGCTTTAATTTCCCCTATTGATATGTTTGTATATTTTCTTATAATACTAATGCATTTAGCTATTTTATCATTACTTTTTATTTTAATACCTATGTTATCCACTTATTTTCCTCCTACTTAGAAATCATTTATATCTATTATCGGCTCACCAGGTCTACTATTTTTAAAGTTTCCTCCATGCCATCCCTTTAAATGTTCATTTGGTGTAACTGGATATATTATTTCACCTTTATCAGCTAAATGAGGAAATTTTGATGCACTATATGAATGATGTCCTTGAATAGGCTTACCATCATATTTAGGTGTTCTACCATTTAAAATATCTTGAATTTGTTCTGTTGTCCAATTACGTGTAGTACTTTCACCTTTTATTATTCTTTCTCTTTCTTGATTCCAGAATTGTTTAACACCCTCACGTCTTCTTGCTGAAAATCTTTTATTCCACTCATACGCTTCATATTCAGCTTTAGTTGCTGTTCTATTATCTATTTTACTTTTAATCTCAGACATTTTCTTGGAGCTTAACTGCTTATTAGTTAACTGATGTTCACTTAAGTCTAATCCCTTCACCCTCTCAGAAATTATTTCTTTTGCATTGGGGTTACTTACCCCCTCAAAGCCTTTTCTCCGCAAATCTATCAAGTCATTACCCAGTTCTTCAATATCTGTCTTTCTCGCCACATCTCCAATTTCCGATACTGAACTATTCACTGGGTTTCCTGATAGAACTCCTTCTACCATATTGCTTCCCAACATTGCCAATATACGGCTATCTGTACTTTGATAGATTACATCATAAACTTTATCTTCTGCTACATTACCGATTAATATCCTTCCACCATCTACGGCGATAGCTTTAAATTTTGTAGCACCTGTTGCTCCTTTTAAGATGCCACTCATCGGTAATGCCATTGCAGAAATCATAGTACTGGCATTTCCTATAGTATAATATAATTCCGGATTTCCTGCAAACAGTGTATCACGGATAGGATTTTCTGCCACTGTAAATCCATCACCGGAAAAACCTAGGGATATATTGTTCATTCCTTCTGTTGCATTCGACAATCCATATAAGGTAGATGTTCCTCCTACAACAGCTGCACTAAGCACAATAGGGGTAGCCGCACCCGCAGTTGCGAAAATCAGTGCTGTTCCTACCGTTACAGATATGATGCCTGTAAGAAGCTGTTTCAATCCTTCTTCTTTCCTATCATCTGCAAGTTTATCGTTCATTTTATCTTCAAACTTTTTCATTGCAGCTTCGTACTGAGCTATATTCTGAGCTACATAATTTCCACTTGCTTCATATTCCATCTGCAGCCTTTGATATGACGGCAGCATTGCAATAGAACCAGCCTGATAATTAGTTACTGATACAGCAGGACTTCCTGTTCTTGCTATCAAAATAGATCTTATAGACTCCAGCATAGAGTCCATATTCTGCGTATCATTTTGATGTGTTTCCTCATAATCACCAATGTCACTGTTTAAAGTTTTAACACGACTTTCCAGCAACTGATAAGAAAGTACTAATGACAAACCTGAAGGCTGGACAACTGAAACAATATCACTAACGCTGGAAATGACGCTATTAATTTCTTCCCGTAAATTTTCAAAGTCCTCCCGCCCATTCTCCAATACTTGCTGTTGTTCCTCCAATATTTCTTGTGGAATCTCAGCCTCATAAGAAGAATCAATTCCATAATATCCCTCTGCATATACCGAAAGACGTACCTGAAACTCAGTTAAGAGTTGCTGTAGTGATTCAATCACAGGAATATGTACTTCTTGTATATAATTCTGTATGCTTTTCCCGGTTTCCCCTTGGATGCATGGTGTTACTACAATCGTTTCTAATGCCTGATAAACCGTCTCTAATTGTGTTCCCCATTCACTCAACTGATTTAGCATCTGGCTTTGTACTTCCAACAACTCTTCAATTTTCACATGGTATCCCATAACACACCTCCTCCTTGGGTGCTTCTTTTCAAATTCTGTATTTTGCAACCGCTAAATGTCATGGTTTTATTAACGATTGTTCTGCATAAGTCATACAGGTACTGACATCTTGTAGTTTTCCCACATCTTCCTGTAATATGGTTTTACCATTAAAATTCAAATAAGAAATGTTTAATGCCTTTATTCGTTAAAATGCACTAAATCATACGGATAATATTGTTGTTCTTTTAATTCTTCATCATCTAATCGCAAAATTTTACAAATAGATCCTGCTTCATATATCCAATAGCCATAATACGTATTCTGTTTACTAGTTTCTGTTCTTAATTTCCATTCGGTATCAGCTGATTTTCCCCTAATTATTTAACCTTCCAAGAATCCATATTCCTTCTATATGCATCTATACTTTTTATAATGATAAATATTATATGGTTGAATAACGTTTCATTTTTCTCAAAAAAAACTCACAAGCTTCTGTTTCTGTATCAAATACCTTTAATCCAGATTTATGACCTCTCTCACTATAATAAACTTGCCATGTTTCTTCCTTAACAATACATAACTTTTCATTAGGAAACCCACCTATCATTAAAGAGTATAACTCTTTGGGAACTCCTATTTTATTTAATTCTTTTTCCAACTCAACTATTGTCATTTTATTTTACTCTCCTTATTATTCCCGCATCTAATAACTCATCTATTATATCTGGTAACACATATTGTATACCTCCACCAGTTTCATTAAACCACGGTGCAATCTCACCCGCCTTTACCTTCATTGGTTTAAGAACTTCAAATACACTATATGGTTTTAAATCTGTTCCTGGTGCTAATGCTCTCTGACCATAAGATATTCCTTCTGGCGAAGCGAAAGAACCATAATCAGTTCCATATCTATCAATTTTTTCTCCTGGTTTTAAAGTTACCTCATCGAATTTACCATTAAGAAATCCATCTGTATTTTTATCTCCATGTTGACCTGGCCAATTTATTTCACCTGTTGTTTGATTGTAATACTTAGGGTTATCAAATACATCTTTATACTTTAAATATAGTTCTTCATCTGGAGCGTATTTCCAAGAACTTAATTTTAATTTATCAGCTTCACTTACGCCCTCAAAGCCTTTTCTCCGCAAATCTATCAAGTCATCCCCCAGTTCTTCAATATCTGTCTTTCTCGCTATATCTCCAATTTCCGATACCGAACTATTCGCTGGTTTTCCTGATAGAACTCCTTCTACCACATTGCTTCCCAACATTGCCAATATACGGCTGTCTGTACTTCGATAGATTGCATCATATGCTTTATCTTCTGCTATATTGCCAATCAATATCCTTCCACCATCTACGGCGATAGTTTTAAATTTCGCAACACCTGTTGCCCCTTTTAAAATGCCACTCATCGGCAATGCCATTGCTGAGATCATAGTACTGGCGTTTCCTATATTATAATATAATTCTGGATTTCCTGCAAACAGTGTATCACGGATAGGATTTTCTGCCATTGTAAATCCATCCCCGGAAAAGCCAAGAGATATATTATTCATTCCTTCTGTTGCGTTCGATAATCCATATAAGGTAGATGTTCCTCCCACAACAGTTGCACTAAAAAACACAATAGGCGCAGCTGTTCCCGCAGTTGCTAAGATTAATGCTGTTCCCACTGTTGCGGATACGATGCCTGCAAGAAGCTGTTTTAATCCTTCCGCTTTCCTATCATCAGCAAGTTTATCATTCATTTTATCTTCAAACTTTTTCATTGCAGCTTCGTACTGATCTATGTTCTGATCTACAAAATCTCCACTTGCTTCATAGCCCATCTGTAGCCTTTGATATGCTGGCAGCATTGCAATAGAACCAGCCTGATAATTGGTTACTGATACAGCAGGACTTCCTGTTTTTGCTATCAAAATAGACCTTATAGACTCTATCATCGAGTCCATATTCTGTGTGTCGTTTTGATGCGTTTCCTCATAATCACCAATGTCACTGTTTAAAGTTTTAACACGACTTTCCATCAGCTGATAAGAAAGTACTAAAGATAAACCTGAAGGCTGTACAACTGAAACAATATCACTAACATTGGAAATAGCACTATTGATTTCTTCTCGTAAATTTTCAAAATCTTCCCGTCCCTTCTCCAATGCTTGCTGTTGTTCCTCCAATATTTCCTGTGGAATTTCAGCCTCATAAGAAGAATCAATTCCATAATATCCCTCTGCATATACTGAAAGTCGTACCTGAAACTCAGTTAATAGCTGCTGCAGTGATCTAATCACAGGAATATGTACTTCTTGTATATAATTTTGTATGCTTTTCCCGGTTTCCCCTTGGATACAGGGTGTTACTACAATCGTTTCTAATGCCTGATAAACGGACTCTAATTGTGTCCCCCATTCGCTTAACTGACTAATCATCTGATTTTGTACTTCCAACAACTCTTCGATTTTCACATGGTATCCCATAACACACCTCCTCCTTGGGTGCTTCTTTTCAAATTCTGTATTTTGCAACCGCTAAATGTCATGGTTTTATTAACGATTGTTCTGCATAAGTCATACAGGTACTGACATCTTGTAGTTTTCCCACATCTTCCTGCAATAAAGTTTTATAATTTCCAAACAATTCCGATAAAGTCTGATAGGTTTCTAAAAATGCTTCTAAAGTTTTCATATCCCCTGTAATTTCCGGCTGTTCTTTACTTTTTTTAATACCTTGGCTGGCTGCAGATAACGCTGCCACATTCGAATTATAGGTTAATTTATTTAATTCAATCATTGACAGTCCCCCTCTACTTAATTAAGCAATGTTTCAATATAATTTCCTAAAGAGTTAATCTGACTTTTTAGCCAGCCAATCACGCCTTCTTGATCGTAAATCTGATTTTCCAATCTTGTGATTTCCTCCATAATCGCATCTACGGCTCGATCTGTTTCATCATAATATGTTTGATAACATGGTTTAAGCTGTTCCTCAGCAATCCCTTCATATTCTTCTTTATTCGATCCTTTCCAACTGCTGCATGAAAGTTTTTGCGTAATGTCAAATTTCTCCGTTTCTATATTCAGTTTATAAGTCTGCAGTTTCTGTTTTGCATCTTCTAAACGCTCAATTTTCTTTTCTAATCCCTGAATTTCATTTTGGCACTCTGAAATCCTATAGTTTGCTTGAGTAATTTCATATTCTGCGGATGAAATAGCAGCTTGATTTTTGTTTGCCATGCATCACACCTCCTCCCTATCCAGAAAGCAAAAGTTTTATGACTCATTTTCTATTTTTAATAATCCATCCAAATGTTCTTTCAAACTTTTCTGCATTCGAAAATCATCTTCATCTTGAAAACCTTTTTGAATTACTTCTTCAATATCCTCATGATTGAGATACAATACGTTTTCTCCAATCAAGCCTTCTGGATAAGTACAAGCAACATAATCAAAATATTTTTGTTCTCCTTTGAGAATTGTTACAACACCCCTTCCAATCAAAACGAGCTTTTTTACACTTCCTTTTACAAGAATTACAGAACCTAATGGTAAAAACTTTTCTTCTTTCATCAACTATTTTCCTCCTGCTTCCAAAGTCTTCATTGATTACATTTCGTGACTGCCTGTATCGTGCCTGTTTGGCACGATACATCTGATAATTGTAACTCACCTGCTACACTTTTGATTTCCTGTGCAATATCTAAAACTATTTGACAATTATTTTTAATCTCCATAAAATTCCCTCTAATATTTTGGAACCCGCACTTTAACATAAGCTCCATTATGGAACAACAAACCATCTTTAAACTGTGGAAGTTCCTTTGCTGAATTAATCGGGAATATTGCCGATGTTCCCTGGTTTCCAAGAAGTAAACCTTCCGTTGTGTTTTTCGCAAATTTCGTCACTTCGTCAAATCCTTTCATCTTTCCGGAATGTGCAGTCAAAATGATACTGATACCAACACCTGCTGCCTCATTCAGAATAGGAGCCAAAGTCATCGCCTGCGTTTTCGTCAGTTCCACAAAGTTATCCCAATCGTCCACAATCAAGCTAAATGGCTGCAGTTTTCGGCAAATTTCTTTTGGATTTAATGTCGGATCTATTTCTAATGCTTCCTTGACTTTTTGATTTCTTTCTGCAATCGCTGTCTTTAAGGCATCTATAAGCAGAGGCACCATTCCCTGATTTTCTATATAAACAACTTCTTCTGATGTTTTATAGGAATAAAGTTCCATAGCTTTGGAGTCTACCAGATAGATTTTTCCTTTTCCTAGCATCTGATCGAGAATGACCTTCAATACGTTTGTCTTACCTCTTGCTGCTTCACCAAGAATCGTAAATGGTGTATTTCCAAGCTGGAATCCGCAGGCACACACAGCTTCTTTTTCGAGTCCAACATAAATATCCTGCTCTGTATGAGGATATTCTTTCATATCTGCAAAGAACAAGTTTTCTGGAAGAACCGGAATTCTTGGAGCTTGTTCACCTGGATACAGAGCATCAATATTCTGTATCAATTCTTTAATTTTATCCTTATATTCCAATTCTGTTTCAAACTTGACCATGCTGTAAAGCTGCATTACACTTATCATATTCTCATATTTCAAAAGAGCTCGTCCTTTTGTTTCTGATTGTTTATAAGTGCTTCTTCCAACGATTAAATTTACATCTGACTCATCAAACAGATATCCCGCCACTTTGTTTTTAAAATTATTGTAGGTAGAATATTTCATACTATTGCTTCTGGTAGCAGTTGCAATCACAAAAATTCCAAGTCCATAACCATCCCGGGAAATCTTTTGGAAAAATTCTTCAGCCTCATATCCAAGTTCTTTTACTACATCAAAATTGTCAATCACAAGAACAATTGCTTTCATTTTCTCTGCAGAAACCTGATTGTAAACTTCAAAATTCTGTACTACTTCATCTGCCAGTTTTTTCTTTCTCTCTCTGATTTCTTTCTGCAAAATCCCCATTAACTTCTGGAATCTTTCCGAGTCGTCAAATACAATATAATCTGCCACATGAGAAAGTTTGTTTAATGGCATCAGACCACTGTTTCCGAAATCCAAAATATAAAAATTCAAATCCTGCACGCTATTCTGCATAGCCAAGGACAAAACCGCAGTTGTCAAAAAGACGGTTTTCCCATATCCTGCTGAAGCAATATACAGCAAATTCCCATCTTTGATAAAATCAACATCATATGGAATCTGTTCCTGTTTTTCCGGAATATCAATAAGTCCCATAGCAATTTTCATGTTCAATACTTTTTGGGTTGCACGAATCAGTTCCTGTGGGCTTACAAGTTGTTCCGGTAGTGGTGGAAGCCAAGGTTTTTTCACCTCTTTTACATCTTGTGTTTCATAATACTCGTGAATATAGCGTACTACTGCGTCCAACTGCGTTTTTACTACTTTGTTGTTTTCTTTCGTATCACTTAAATCTTGATTTACCAATTCCCCTTGTCCGATTTCATTGAGTACATAAACCCGGTCATCGACTTTTTCTTTCTGTTCCTCTTCATTATAAGCAGCTCCACTCCATGCAGATTGGAACAATTCATAGATTTCATTATTACCCACTTGCAGATAGGCACGTCCAGGCAGCGTAATGTTTGCTGCATCTGCCGTTTTTAAAATTTCTTTACTGTCTGCTTCGTTCTGTACTTTAAGTGCCAACTTAAATTTTGAGTTTGACCAAATCTGATCATCTACTACACCTGTAGGTTTCTGAGTTGCCAAAATCAAGTGTACACCAAGGCTTCGTCCAATACGGGCAGCAGATACCAGCTCTGACATGAATTCCGGCTGTTCCTTTTTTAATTCAGCAAATTCATCACTGATCAGGAATAAATGTGGAAGAGGTTCTTCTGCCTCTCCATTTTTAAATAGCTTATTATAGTTATTGATATGGTTCACATCATATTGATTAAAGATACTTTGTCTTCTTGCTAGTTCACTTTTGATAGATGCCAACGCACGCATACTCTGGGAACCATCCAAGTTCGTAATCGTCCCCAATAAATGTGGAAGGGCTGTAAACATCTTAGACATACCGCCTCCCTTATAGTCAATCAAAAGAAAGGCAACCTCATAAGGATTAAAATTTACAGCAAGAGAAAGAATATACGATTGTAAGATTTCTGATTTTCCGGAACCTGTTGTACCTGCAACCAGACCATGCGGTCCATGTGCTTTCTCATGAAGATTCAAATATACATAATCTCCGGCTGCTCTTGCACCAAGCGGTACTGCCAGTGATTTTGAAGAATTATTTTTTCTCCATCTTTCTTCAATCCGAAGCTGTGATGGTCGTTCCACCTGATACATTTGGAAGAAAGTAATGCTGTTCGGTATCTGCGCGCTAATCCCCTGCATGTGTTCCAGCACACCCAGATTTCTTCCAAGCCACTCTAAAGGAATTCCCTGCATATTGTGAAGCCTAAAGTTTTCCTGTTTTTCTTCCCGTTCATCAATCAGTAGAAGTCCATCTTCTGAGTTTTTCAGCATCGCAATAGTTCCTATATTTTCCGGCAGATTTGCCCTTAAATGAGAGGTATAAATAATAGAAAATCCTAAATTATACCCTTCCTTTTCCAAATATTCCATGATGGAATGATCCATAATCCATTTTGGTTCATCAATCAGAAAGAGAAAGTGTGGTAGAAAAGTACTCTCTTTTTTGCTTTCCTCTTCTTTTTGTTTTCTGTCTTTCAAGATCTGATATAGACTTCCTAAAATCTGATCCCTTTTGTTTTCTGAATTGATCATCGCAATGCTGTTTACCGTATGTATCTTAAAATGTGGATACCAGCGCATCCACTGGAAGTCTTCCTGATAAACTTCATCATAAATTGCAATAATTTCCAAATCATGATAACTGTGAAAGAACGTAAGCTGGCAAATGAGTGCCTTTATTTGCTCATGTAACACACTTTTTTCTCCTACCAGTCCAAGATGAGCCTTTTTCAAATCGATAACTACCGGTTTTTCAATAACAGAAAATTCTCTTTGGATCGCTTTTGCCTCATCTTCCAATATATCTGGTTTCGTTTTTAATTCATCAAGTTTCAGCTGAATTTGAAGCTGTGGATGTGTTTTTTCTACTCCCAATGATACTTTCAGAAAATCTTCGTCATTATAATTTCGCTCATAAATTCTAGGACTGTATTCTTCAATCATATTCCTGATTTCAGATACAGACGGATAATTATATTCATAGGCTTCTTTTTCTTTACAATAGGCATGATAGATTTCTTTTCGTTTCCGCAATAAATACTGCTTATAGGTTTTTTCTCTCAGAATTTTATTTTCTTTTAATTCTTTCTTATCACTGAAAAAACGCATAATGGAAACAACTAAAGACATCCCCGTACCGGCAACCGCCATCACTACAAATAATCCACGCTTCATAATCACACTAATTGCAATGGTAATGCAAATCATAATCACAGGTGGCAATATCAGCTGAACAAGTCCGCCTTTTTTACGATCCATCAATTCTTTTGGCTTCTCTAATTGAATTTTTTCTTCCTGTACTCTTTTGATAATTCTTGGAGAACGTTTATACTTCGGAAAGCCTTCAAACGGGACTCTGGAATCTTTCATAACAGGAAGTTGCGTATGTATTTCAGCAATATTCCCTTCTATAAGAATTACATTTTCCACTAAAATGACAGAAATATCTCCAATTGTTAAAACATCTCCATTTTCCAGAAATATCTTGTCTTGCTGTATCACCTTATCATTGATAAGCAAAACATCTTCCGTTTCTTTATGAATGGAAATTTCTTTCCCTTTTACAATAATATCGACCTTACACTGTGGGAAAACGATATCTGCTTTCCTTGAACCTATCGTAAAGTAATCGGGACGAAATAATCTTATTCTTCCTGTTTCCATTTTCATTCTCCATCCCCCTCAGTATCCCCTGTAGCTGTACCTTCATAATTGTTTGAATCTTCCGTTTCATATTTTTCCATCAAGGGTTCCATTTTCTTTGTAATTTCATTCAGCTTATCAGATTTTTCTGCACCTGTTAATTCTGTATTTTCTTCTGTTATTGCTTTTTCTTTCATATACGCATATAAAAGTAATTGATCATCTGAAAGCCGTAGTGCAATATCAGCAGCCTGTTCTGTATCGCTTCTTCCCAGATAAATCCAGTAGTCTAATTTCGACTCCGTATCATTCAATGTCATTTTAGCTAAAATATTATCTTTTTGCTCTTGTGTAAGATTTTCGCTACGGACATATGCATTCGCAAGCATGAATTTCTGTGGAGCTGTCATCTTCTGCACCTTGACATCTCTCATACAGTCTATACATGTAACATAATCTGACTGAACATATGCATCACTAAGCTCTATAACGGCTCTTTGATAAGGTTCTTTTACTATGCGGTCATTGCCTATGTATCCAACTGTTCCCAACAATACAACGCCTAGAATTGCTGCTGTTACTTTTAATGTTGTCACTTTGCTTTTTGGTATCAGAACTTTCTTCTCTCTTCGGTCTTTCTTAATTCGTTCATATTCTTCACAAAGTATCTTTTGTATGTCCTCTACTGATGTTCCTGACTGTACCTGTCCTAACACTCCTTCTTTCCCTAAAAGCTGCATACCTCCCTGCAAATAATCTTCAAATGTATATTTATTCTGTAAAGCATATCCGACAACTGCTTTATAGGCATTTAAGAACTGTTCCTCCTGGTCTGCACTTGCAGACAGAACATCTCTGCTTTTCGCTTTCACACTTCCATGAAGATCATAAAACAGATTTTGGGGCTGCAAAGAAAAAGAATATTTTTCCAGGTATTTTTTAAGATTTCCAATATCGTCTAAAACTAAAAGGATATCAGGAAGGTCTTCTTTTCGAATCTCCGTGAACGATCTTCGGTTTTCTAAATCATACGTAATTTCTAATTCTTCTGTCTTTTCCTCTATATGTGACTGTAAAAAGCCATATTCCGGATAGGTAATCCATTGATATTCATATGCATCTTTTGCTACAAGTTCTGATTTTTTAATAACTTCTTTTATTACTGTATCTTCCATAACCTTCCTCACCTTCAAGTTTCTTTTTTATTATATAAGAGCTACTGTCTGACAAAATTTCTCGACATTCTCTTTTTGATTCTGTATATCTGATCCAATCGCATTATTCATCAATGAAATTTTCATTTTTGTTTTTCCAAAATGAAGTAAAACTACTTTCCTTCCCGGAAGAATACCACCTTTCACTTCTGCTTTTGTAATACTGCTTTTCGGAATAGATATGCTGTTTTTAATTTTGCTTACATTTACTGAGTCCACAATTACAAAATTGATATTATTTTCTGTCATACCCAAATAGCAATAAGCATTACTTAAAGCACCTAAGGCCGCTGCTCCACTTCCAGCAATAAGTGATATCCCACCAATAGCTGCATATGTCTTCGCATCAGCCATAATAGTTCCCCATAATTTGCATTGATAAGTTTCTCCTTCAGCTAAAATTGCTCCTAACATTTCATTTTTGTCCTTTTCATTCATTGTCATCATAAACACAAACCTCCTATTTTAACATGTTCTATAAACCGCTTTCTTTCAAAAAGTCTTCTTTATTTATAACCCGTTTATAAAATTCTTGCTTTATTTCTTTTCTTAAAATTCTATTTTGAATTTTTCTCATATTATTAAAATCCAATGTAAACTCTTCAAAAATTTCTTGCAAAGAATTTATGATTTTTTCTGCTTCTTCAATATCAATCATGGCAAATACAATATTTTCTCCATTTTTTGTTGCTATTGATAATTTTTCAAATGATGAATATAAAGATTTGCGTTCTTCTATCAAATCCAAAACTAATTTTCTTGGTATATAAACTTCATCAGCATAAATCCATTTAGAGGAATAATATATTTCAATCTTTCCAGATTTCTTCTCGTCAATAACGACTTTTGAAAACGATTCATTATTAATTCGATTTTTCAATTCTCTGAAAGATAAATATTTTTTTACTACTGTCATACACCTAAAACTTTTAGGTATTAATAGTTTATATAAAAGGTAAAGGAAACAAATAAGCACAACAATGAAAAAAAATGCGACTCTAAAATCTCTTTGTAATTTATCTGTTCCCATAATACTTTTTTGCAATGAGATTGCGAAAATTATAGTACACATAAATATAATTATTGCTAATATAATTCTTTTAAATGTCCATATTCTTTTAATCATTTTCTTCTCCAAACTTTTTAATAAATTCTAAGTCTTCTTTATCGCTGTATCCTTCAAAAATAACCTCTTCAATATCGTCATCATTAAAAAGGAATGTATATTCCGCGCCTATATTTCCTTCTGGATAAAGGCAGGCCACATAATCAAATAATTCACCTGTAGAAGCTAAAATTTGTTTTCTTCCATAAATCATAACTCTTTTTGTTCCATTTTTTAATAATACTACGCTACCCAATGGTTTATATTTTTTCATTTTTTAATTCTCCTTTTTCATTTTTTTACCATGTACCTATTGCCTCACCTACTTTTGAGAAAAACCCACCAACACAATCTTTTATATATTCTGCACCTTCTTCCACAAATTCGCTAGCCATTTCTTTTAAATCCTCTGTAACTATACTATCATAAACTTTAGCTCCTATATATCCTATCCCAAAACCAGCTACTGCACCAACTACTGTACCAACCACCGGAATCGGAATAGCCGTTCCAAGTGCTGCTCCAACTTTCGCACATCCTGCACTAACAGCCATACTCCCAATGCCTGCTACACCTTCTACAACTGCGTCAGATATATATTCACTAACTTCTGTTTCACCTTCTAAATAATTATCATACATTTCCTCCCCAATATTACTAACAACAGAAAGGTATCCCACTGCACGTCCTGCATTACCCAGTATGTCTTTTTCTTGAAATGTAAAAGTTTCCTTTAAAAATCCAGTTCCTTTTAGCGTTGGAAATCCATTTTCCCGCAAATTAGACGTAGTTTTTGATATTATTTTTGAAAAATTTCTTTCATTTTTCGGCAAAAATTGATTTAGATGAGCATTAAAATACGCCGGACTATTAATTTTATATCTAGTGCCTTTAATATCTTTTAACACCTCAATATCCTTCCTCAAGCCAACTGTACCTTTTACAATGATATAGTCACCCTCTCTTACTAAATCACATTTTGTTGCTAAAGCTTTAATCGTCGTCCACAGTGTACTAGATGTGTCAATATTCAGTGAACTCATTGTTAAAAGTTCTGTTATGATGCTTGGCGTTACATACTTATTTTCTATATTTTCTTTCCTTTCCTTCCATTCGTTTCTGATTACATTCCGCCATTTTTTATTAATTTTAGACACATCAAATTGACCAGTGCTTGCATTCCATGCAGTTTGAATAGACAAAAGACCTGATTCAACTGCTTCATACAAACCTTTGCTTTCCGAATATAATGAATTTGTTTGTCCTTCAATTTGATACAACTTTTCAATTTTTCCTGTCAACTCATTAATTTTAAGTATGTTTGCCTGGATACAAGATTCATAATATGAAATAGAATTAAAATAATTAAAACTTTCTGTTCCTGATAAAATTGCATTATTCAAGCATAATTCTAAATTTTTAGTTATAGTTTCAAAACTATTATTTAAATTTTTAAGGCTTACTATTTGTGCATTTAACTCATCCTCATCTATATTTTCTTCTCCAATAGATACGCAAAGAGTTTCGCTATTTTGAATGACAATATCGTTTGCACAAATTAATCCCTGAATAACAGTTTCATGATCATCCATATGTGCTTTCATACTATCCCAAGCTTCGCTTTTTAAATTTGGGTTTCCTGTAAAATGGCCAATTACCTCCAAGATACAAACTAAGTTTTCATTATCATCTTTCAAACTATCAGCGATAGATTTTACCTGTTTTTTTAAAGCTGATGGATAAAGTTTTAATCCCATACTTTTACCACTCCTCGTTTTCCTGCTCTTTCTCTAGTTTTTTTAGATTACTTTTCAAATCACTTTCTATTTCTGAAAATTTTGAATCTTTAAATGTCTTTGCCTCCCATACCGATTGTTGAAGCTTAGAGATACTCTTGCAAAATTCTGCATCATGCTTAAATTGAAGAAACATATCTGAAAAAATATTTTCTATTATTTTATCCTGATAATTGATTTCATCTTTACTTTCTTCTAATGTTCTTATCGCTTTTTTATAGTCGTCAATTTTATCCTGTAACTGCCTTTTTTCATTATCTTCCATATTAATCACCTAACAATCCAGCAGTTAATATATTAGCAATACTCTGATCAACTTGCTCAAATGTCTTACCTAAAGTTTTTATATGTTGTGCATCTTGTTCTAACGCATATCTATAAGCTGATTTTTGAGTCTGGCTTGTTTCATATGCCGTAATAGAATTTCCTTTGGCAGTAATATTTGACTCTGTATCTTTTGATATTTCTTTCTCCTGTAAACTATTTGCATTTGCTGAAATTGTATCTGAACTGCTTGAAGCAACCTGCGTATTGCTTTGTATGTTATTCATATCTCATTACCCCTTTCCATTTCTTATTTTATAATATTTGCAATATATCACCATAGAATATCCCAGCTTCTTCATAAGTAAATTCTTTCGACACAAACATTCCTGTACGCATAGATCTTAATTTGTCTTCATCACTAACAGCTATATTTATTTGACCTGCTTCCTTTAAAATCTGTAAGGTTTCACAAATCTTTTGTTCAGAATTGACCATAATATCTTTCTTGATTTGATATTTAGTACTCGTAAGTGTAATTGTTAATTGCATCTTCACGTCTCCTTTTCCTTCTTTTGTCAAAAATCAGGAAGAAAATAAAAAAGAAAAGTATGAGCATAATACCTGTTATGGCAATATTTACACCCAACGCATTATCTTCTTTTTCAATTTCTTCTTTCTTTACTTCTGAACCTGTATATAAAAACAGTTGATCCTGTATTCTTTCGTATTCATCTTTTCCACTTTCTAAATCTGTTTCAAACAACTTTTTTTCTATTTCCTGATAGGCATCATATTCTTTTAAATGCACCTTTTCAATTTTCTCTTCATATTGATCTGTAAACAAATCTATTCCATAAGTATCCGTTAAGGAAGAATAGGTTTCATTCTTTTCCTGTAATACAGAGGTATCGAACTCAATGTTGCTATTAATATTTTTTTCAAGTGCTTTTCCTGTGTCATCCATTTTTCCCATACATACGTTCCTCATATTTTCAAAAAGCCGCCGGGAAAATCCCGACGGCTCTCTGCTACTACATCGCTCCAATTTTCCCTGCGATTTCCTGGTCGATGCTCTGCATTGCTGCGGATACATCACGTAACTGCTGTGCAATTGATGTGATAAGATCTGATGTAGCTGTAAAACTTGGTTCTAAAGATTGGAACTGGTCATAAAATGCCTGGCTGCTGTGACCGGCCCATTCATCACATAAGGATGTTACCATGTTTCTCATCGTAGAAACCACTTGGTTGAACTCCTCACATCTGGTATTAAATTCTGCTGCCTTTGCCTCCATCTGTTCCGGGCTTAATTTAATGTTGTTTACATCTGCCATAATGTACCTCCTTTGAATGCTTCTCCTTTTTTTATATGCAATGCTGCCAAACAGCTTATTGCTCTGGTTTTTTATTTCTAAAGTATCTCAAAATCAAGAATATAATAAGTGCTGTTAAAAGTACTGCAAAAACAATATAAATTAAATACGATGTTATATTACTTTCCTTTTCTGTATTCGCAGAAACTGCTTTTGCCGAAGATTCTTTTACTTCTTCTCCGCCCACTATCTTTTCCTTTTCTTTTGAAACATCATTTAAAGCTACTGGCTTAGCGATAAATTGATAAGCCTGTGTATATTCCATACTTCCCAATCTTGTATATGGAAGCTTTGCTGAAAAGTCAGCTAATATATTTTGATTTTCTTTACTGGTGGTTGTCTTGGTATTCTTCGCTACATTCAATCCATCTTCTACTGCTTGATTTGAAGCATCTTTTGCATCCTGAATGCCCTTCTGAAGAGTATTGATATTTTCTTCCGTTGTAGTATAGACTTTATTTGCATAATCCACATAAGACATATTATTTTCTATCAAACTCTTCTGAAGCAGTCCGTTATTCTGTTTTATTCCATTTACATTTTCTGCAATATATTCATCTTGTACAGATGGTGCAAATGACTTCAGCTTTTCATTAAACTCGTGGATATAGACTGATTCAGCCTCATATTTTTGTTGCAGGATACCATTGAAGTTTTCTTGGTTCTTCTGCATTGGATCTACATAAAAATCCTGGAATACATTTTTTATTTCCTGCCCATTTGTTGTCTGCTCATTCCCAAGTTCTGTTTCAAAGGCTTTCACCTGCTTTCCATAATGCTCCAGTCTCTCTTGAATTGTAGTAGGTTGATTTGTCCCTGGATCAATAATCATATTCCCTGCTTCATCATATCGATAATCTTTATATTCCTGCAATGCAGTCACCTCTCGCGGTACATTTTCAATCACGGAATTAATGTACTGCTGAAAAGCATTCAAATCACCATCAAACACAATTTCATGAGTTTTGTCAAGTGCCAAACTTCCATTTCCTGCATCACTCACAAAAGCACTTATAGAAGAATACCCAAGACTATTACACATAGCTATCATATTCGGATCTTGCTCACATTCCGCAAGTGCTGTCTGCACCGATTTTGCAGTTGTATATACTTTCGGAATTTCTATACCCAAATCAGGATCTTTCTCTATAATTTCAATAGTTTCCTGCTCATTTGCTGCCGCTGCAAGTTTACTGGTAATAGCACTCCATAACTGTTTTGTCGTATCTGCCTTTTGATTTTCTTCGGAGTCGGGAACATCTGCAAGGGTTATAGATAATTTTGGTGAATCCGAAGTAGCGTAATGTAATTCAAAAACCCCTTCACTTTTTTCCTCTAAAATCAATCCCGGATTTGCTGCTTCAATTTTCTTTGCAAACTCAGCTAAGCGGTCAGTCAGCTGATTTGGTAATCCCTGATTATAAGTCTCTATCGATTTTCCTAATTCACCTGCTATAATATCCGGCTGCCGTTTCAAATCTTCAAGCATGTTTCCAACTGTATTTCCTGGTTTTTTATTCAAAACTTCGTCCAGTTTATTATTTGCAGTATCGACTACAGAATTTCCCTCTTCATCTTTAAATACATCTAGCTGTTTTGTATATTCAGCCAAGGATGTAAGCTGTTCTGAAAGACTTCCTCCTTCCGTCTGCATATTCTGCAGTTGTGATTGTGCCTCTTCTACACACTTTTTGTACTGTGAATCAAGATCAGTTGCTAAAGCCGTATTTTTCTCTACATATTCTTCTACATTTAATGGTTCTGTTGTATTTTCTTCTCTTTTTAATTCCGGAATCTCAACTAATTGTACCAAATCATGCGACTGTATACTCTCAATGGCATCTTTATCTTTTAAATCATTATTCATAACTGTAGCAGCACCATCTTGAGCCTTATGGAACTCAGAAAGAATATTGTTCAAATACATATAGCTCAAACTGTCATTCAAAGAATTTCCAAAACTCATCACATCATATAACAAATGATACTGAGACTCTCCTGAAAGATTTTTATTTAAAGCATATTCAAGTTGAGCTGCTTGTGGTGTTGTATTAAGACTAACAACATTTTGTGAAAATCCGGCTGGTATGATTATGTATGCACCATATTTTCCGTTTGCTAATCCTGTTCTTGCTTCCTCTAATGATGAATATTCAAACGAAGAACTAGGGAATTGAACAATCTTATCAGCATAATTTATTTTTTCTTCTGCTTCTGTTGTCCCTTCATCCAGATTAACTACCGCAATTTTTCTTGATTCCTGTTGCTTGGTTTCTGTTTCTTTGACTGGGGCAACCGTCTGTTTTACGGCGTTTTTTTCTTGATTTGCTTGTCCTAGGAAATATCCAAGACCACCTACCAGACCAATACAGCCAACAGCAAGCAATGTTGCAATGACTTTTTTATATTTCATTCCAAAACCTTCCCCTCCTTGTCTCGGGAATTACGAACCCCCATGTTTTTCACTTCTATTTGTTTGTCTTATTTTAACACAAAACAGTTCCTTTCACAATATTTTTATTACATTTTAAACAATTTTTTCATCTTTTGAAAACTATTTTTTTGTATTTTATATGAATGTTACACAAAATATAATTTTCAAAAAATAAAAGAAAGATTCTATTTTTTTACTTTTTTTGTAAAATATTAGTACAATTTTTCATAGCGAGAACTCACATTTTTTACTTTTTCCCATCATTTCTGTCTGAAATAAGCTTCACCGCTGGAAGTACTAGCCCCAATTTTGTTACAGCATATAAATTCTCCTTTACTTTGTGTATACCTTGATATCCGAAAAATTCCAAATATTCCTCATGCGACACTCCCTCAAAATCAAATTTTCTTGTATCAATTTCGATTAGATACATCTAAAATCCTCCTTTTTCGAATCTTATTTCTCAAAATATCTTGTGGTCCTATTCAGGATTAGTCTTTCTTTAGACTGGCTTTTACAATGATTCTGATACTTGTTCTTGCACTACAAGTCGATAATATAATTTCATTTTCCTCTTTCTCCTCAGCGTTTCCCTTTTCTATCTGATAAATCTCACTGTCTGCCGGCACTTGTTCACAAGCTGTAATCTGGTAGTTCAAACTCCTTCCATCTGGTAAATAAACCTCCATATTCGTATGTTCCTGAAAAAAATCAATGTCCTGATAATTTCTCAACACATGAAACATACTGCCATCTTTCATATTATGGCCATAGATAATATTCTTACTATCCGAGAAATCCCGTTCGTTCCGATAATCAAGAAAAATACTTCCTGCAATGTTATAAGTTTTTTGTACGGTATGGTTTAAATAGTAGGAATTATCTTCCCCTCTCACTACTGGATATTCCAACACCCCCGGAATCCGAAGCCACGCTACAATATCTGGGTTAATTGCCTGCAGAGAAGCAAAATCCACCGTTACAGTTTCTTCCTGCTTTTCTCCTTCCTTATCATCTTCTGCAACATTTGGTTTCGTATTTTCCGAATCCCTTGTATTCTTCTCTACTTTTACATATTCTTGCAACTTTTCATATTCCTGTTCTGCTTTTTGGTATTCACTGATAATCTGATAAATCCAGACTCCTGCTACCAGCAAGATCACGCTTAATATCCCAAGTAAAAAGTATTCTTTTTTCATCTGCTTACCTCCAACGTAAAAAAGCGGTAGCATACCAAAATTGATATACTACCGCCTACACTTATGTCTCTTATTTTCTTAAATTGCAGCAATCCAGTGGGTTTGGATTGATATGCTGCTTCCAATATTCATAATGTTCTGTGACATCTTCACAGACCGTTAACGGAAGATGAATTTTTTCCAAGATCCTTATTTTTTCTTCCAACGGTAAATGCCAGTACCCACTCTGACGCAGAACATATTTCTGGTAATCCAAGTCCGGAAACCACTTTTTAATCCACCCATTCACCCGAAGAAATTTTACCAAAACTTTGTCTACCGGCAGCCTATTTAAGTAATCAAAATCCAAATACTCTTCAATCAGAGGGCTTAATCGTAATGTGACATCAAAGCCCTCTTCCTGCAATTTTAACAATGCCCTTAACCGCTTTGACGGACTACTTGCCTTTTCATAGGCAAGCGCCTTTTTATCATCAAAACAGGTAATGGTGATCTGGATATGTGCCAGCTTCGGATCATAAAGTTTCCGGTATCGTTCCTCTCCTGCTAGATGGGATTTTGTCACAATCAGATACCCAATACCATATTCATTTAACTGCTCTATGGTTTGATAGGTAATCTGTTCCTGACTTTCCATCGGCTGAAAGCAATCTGTCATGCCTCCAAGTCTTAACATGGTTCCCTGTGGCACCTTTTCCAATTTTCTCCGGATTTTCTGGATATCTGCCACTCTTGGATTTTCTGCGTTCCAAAGTCCCCGGAAATCCAAAAGGCTGCGTGCATAGCAGTAGGAACAATTATGCATACAGCCACAGCCATAAGTATCCAATCTGGTCGGATACCTGCATTTTTCTGCTTCGTTGCCGCTTACACTTTTATAAAAACTTTTAAATTCTTTTCTTTCGCTTCAGCATCACCTTTCCTTTCACTTGCGGGGTCCGGTACCGCCCCGAAATCTTCTGGTAAAGCATCCAGAAATGTTCTTTA
This sequence comes from uncultured Drancourtella sp., assembly GCA_937880845.1. Classification (GTDB taxonomy): domain Bacteria; phylum Bacillota; class Clostridia; order Lachnospirales; family Lachnospiraceae; genus Sellimonas. Next base: position 57,993 of record CALFLL010000046.1, on the reverse strand, counting down.
CACCACCCCGCAGGTCTAGTGTTCCATCATCTCCAAATGCTTTTTATCTCTTTGTGCGTCTGATCCGCCAAAGGACAATACCAATACCAAAGGCCGCTACTACTGCAATACCGATTGGCAGCAGGAGCATGGTATTATCCCCGGTTTTTACGTCCTCTGGTTTTTCCGGTGTCTGCGGAAGTTTCTTATTCTGGATTTCTTTTACCACTTCAATAACCTTCGTTTTTGCATCCACATAACTAAATGTGATTTCATAGGTTTCCGTATGCTCTTCATATCCTTCCAACGGTTTCGTTTCCGATAATACATAAGTAATCGGTCCTACTGCTTTTCCGTCTTCGTATGTGGCAATCGGCAGCAGTTCACTGGTTGCAACTCCATCTTTATCTGTAGTAAGTTTTCCAACCACTTCCTCAGTCTCTTTGTTTTTCAATTCAAATTCCACATTGGCAAGTGGTGTCTGATCTTCTGCATCTGTTTTCTTAATAATTAACTGCCCCATTGGTACTTCATCTTTCATGGAAACTTTCTGTACTTCTCCGGTTTCCTCTACAGTAAATTCTACATCTTCTGCAATCAAAAATCCTTCCGGTGCAGCTTCTTCATGAAGGATATATGTTTTTCCCGGCTGTAGATACTCGATCCGGTAAGGTTCTTTGGTAGAGGTCCATTCTTCTATGATATTTCCCTCTTCGTCCAGTACCTGTAACTTGGCTCCTTCAATTTCCTGTTCTCCGGTGATATCCGTTTTTGTGATGTCTATCTTTGTATGATCGTCTTTCATGGAAACTTTCTGGATTTCTCCGGTTTCCTCTACAGTAAATTCCACATCTTCTGCTTTCACATATCCGTTTTCTGTTGGAGCCTGTTCTTCGTGAAGTATGTACTTACCCGGTTTTAATGCATAAATGATATGTGATTCGTTTGTAGAAGTCCACTCTTCCACTACAGTTCCTTCTTCATCTTGAATCTGTAGTCTGGCACCTTCCACTTCCTTTTCTCCAGTAATGTCTGTTTTTGTAACTTCAACTTTCGTCGGCTGGTTCTCCACTTCTTTTTGTATAGAAATCACTTCCAATTCCGGATCCGTATAAGAAGCATCAATTTCAATCTTCTCTTCGTATGGTAGATATCCTGGCAGACCTTCCAGTTCCTTCAGATAATATTTCCCGTGTGGAATGGTATCCGAGTACTTCAATTTTCCTTCTTGATCTGTTTTTTCAACTGCTACCAGTTCATCTTTTTTCACCACAACTTTTCCTGCTGCATTTACAATATCTTCTCCTGCATACAATCCAAATGAAACCCCTTCCAGGGGCTCTTTTGTGGCTTCCGATTTTTTCAGCACTTCAATTTCCACTTTCTGCCGCTGATTCTTGATTTCCTTTGTTACATAGTCAACTGCCACTTCTTGTCCTTTATAGGTGATTTCAAAATCCTGTTCGGCTGGATCTAGCACAAAGGAATCTCCCGTTTTTGTTTCTTTAATATAAAATTTTCCAATCGGAAGATTATTTAAAGTCCCTTTTCCTTTTCCATCTGTTACAATCGTTCCAACCAATGCGCCTTTTTCAAAACGTATGATCCGATTACCCTCACTGTCTACCTGTCCATCTGGTGAGTAAATAGTTTCCCTTGCATAAATAGAGAATTCTGCTCCTGCAAGTCCCTGTTCTTCATACGCAAACTCATATCCTTTTTCTGTTTCCATAACATCTTCTCCGGTAAACAGATTAGACACTTGGTTTACTGCCTTTGCCAGACCATTCTTTAATTTTGTCAGTATCTGCTCTGTTACTTTTTCAGCACCAACAAGCACTTCTCCTGTTTTCTGGATCGTCAGGCTTCCTACCGCTTCATCGTTCTTTACTTCTACCACTACAATATATTTTCCGGTTTCCTCTTCCACCTCATGTGCAGTATTGCTGTCCACTTTGATCGTAATGGATTCCCTTGGTGCTTTCTCATAAGTTCCTTCCTTTGTCACCTCATTTAACGGAAGGATTTCTTCTCCATTTTTTAATGCCTGTTCAAATCCGGTCTGTACAAACAGTTCCGGGCTTTTTACTTCTTCAATCCGGTAAGTTCCCATTTTAAGCGGCTCCGGCGTCAACAGATAACCTTCCTCATTTGTTTCAAAAACGTCAATTGTTTCTGGCTTCGGATACCGTACTTTCATAGTGACGTATTTCTTCTTCTCCACATCATAAATTTTATAGTGGGCACTGTTCTTTAAAATTGGAAGTTCCGTCTGTGCATCCTTTTTGATGATCTTAAAATAAAACTGCATCGGACGGTCATTAAAGACACGCCATGTCTGCGGTTCCCTGCTGTCTTCATCGATAGTCACCAAAAACGGCTGAATTCCTTCTACATTTTCCGGAATGGTACTTTCAATACACACATATTTTCCATATGGAAGTTCCGGTGAACACAGATACCCTTTTTTGTCGGTAAACATTTCTTCTGTCTGTATCTTTTCTCCATTTTCATAATAAGATGCAGTTTCCTCTTTACTGAAATCATATCCGATAAAATCCTGCGGTGCATATTCGGTTCCATTCGATGGTTTTAAGGTACCATCCTTTACTTTAGAAAGTTCACTGATCAGGTACACTTTAAATCCGGCACCTTCCAGCAATTCTGTTTCCGTCTGGCTGCCATCATCACTGATTTTAATTAACTGGAATGCCTGTTTTTTTATAGTTTCCAAAACAGTCACATTTTTCTGCACAATTTCCACATCTTGCCCTTCATATGCAAGATCTACCGGGTATTTGGTTTGATCCAGCAAATATGCATTGGAAGGAGGTGCAGAAATTTCCTGTACATAGTATTTTCCAAGATACAAATCTTTGAAATTCAGAACACCTTTTTCGATCGTTCCCTGCACGACCAACTGATCCTTTTTATAAAGCAGTCCTGTCTTTCCATTTGGGTGTTGAATATCTTCTGCCGCATACAATCCATAGACAGCCCCGTTTAAATCTCCATCTCCCTGGCTTACAGAGTCCTGTGTATCTTTGTCTATTTTCTTGATATGGACTGCTCCCCGTACCTCTTTATTTTTAAAGGTATGTGCAAAGGTATACGTGTAGGTCGTATCATTTTTATATTCATAAAAGAACTCATAACTATCACTGCTCTGAACATAAAGAGGTGGTGCCTGTATTTCCTTTACTACATAATGGAAGCCAATTGGGATATCCGCAGTAAATGCAGCCTTCCCGTTTTCATTGGACTCCGCTTTCTGTATCAAACTTCCCTTTGTAACCAGCACGGAACCATCTGCACCGGTAACATCTTCATCTGCATACAGACCAAAAATTGCCCCCTTCAATGCTGCATCATCATTACTTGATTTCTTCAGCACTTCCACAGATACCTTTGGTCTGGCATTTTCATATTGTGTTTCTTCCTCAACCACTTCTACTGTCTGCCCTGCATAAGAAAGGGTTACCATATGGGTACGCTCTTCCTCTGTCTTCCCTATTGTCAGGGAATCCGGAGCCTGCTGTTCTACCACCTTATAGGTTCCGAGATGAAGCATATCCGAAGAACAACTTCCGTCTTCTTTTGTCTCCAATTCTGCTGCCAAATCTCCTGCCTGATAGATTTTTGTCTGCTTATCCTGGCTGTAGATGTCTTCTGCTGCATAAATTTTATACTTTGCCCCTGCAAATGCAGCATTGGTATAGGTAAATTGCAGATTTCCAGCCTCTCCAGATACTCCTGTCAGCTTTTCTCCCTGCTTTCGGATGATGATCTTCCCTTTTTGTTCCTCATTTTTTACAGTCAGTGTTTGTGTTTTTGCTACTTCCAGATTGACATTGTAAGCAGTTGTATTCAGTTTATACCCTTTCGGTGCAGTGATTTCCTTGATGTACACTGTATCCTGCGTCTTTGTCAGCTCCGCTTTAGTTGCTCCTTTTTCATCTGTTGGCGGCATCTCCAGAATCAAATCTGTACATGCCTGATCCCGATAAATCCCAAAAACAGCCCCTGCAAGTTTTACACTGCTTTTTGCATCTTCTTTGATGACTTCGATCCAGGAAATATCCATCCATTGAATCGAAAATGAAACCTTAGCACTTGGTTCCTCATAAAAATCCCCATAACCAACATCCTGATTGCCGGAACCGGTAGAAACCACCAGAGTTTTCCACTGAGCTCCTACCTGTCCGCCTAAATCTCCGCTATTCCAGGTACCATGTACGGTTTTTTCTGCAGTAAAGTAAAAAGTCGTACCACCATAAATCTTAATGGAACCTCCTTTCTGCTCCTTTCCGGCAGTATCATGGTAAGTCACACCTTCCGGTAAAGAAAGGGTAATATAATTTCTATGGTCTCCATTTAATGTGATATTTTTTGTTTTCTGCACATCTCCTTCCAAAAAAGCGGTTTCGTTTGTGGAAGAAAGGCTGATGGCAGCACTTGGCGGTGCTTCCTGCCCGCAAAGATAATTGATGTATTCCATGACACCATAGCGTTTCAGTCCGTCCTGCGTGCAGCCCACAAATGCCACTTCCTCTCCGCCATAACAGTAACTTGCTGCTAAATGTGTCAGGACATATTTGATATCATTGCTATAATTCTTTAGATATTCTCCGGTTAAATCCCCCGGCCCTCCATATCCATAATACAAAACTTTCTGTAAGTTTAAGTTGCTCTCATAAATTTCTGCCACGTAATCAGACGAAGGCGGTGACTGCAGATTTGATTCCAGACAGTATGCAATCCGTTCGTTGACGTAAAAATAGCAGGTACTGTAAGAACCTAAATCACTTGGGTATACAATCCTCTCCCCTTGCACCAAAGAAGCTTTTTCCCTTGCCTGTTCCATAGAAGAGGGGACAACGGAAAACAAAACACCCTCTTCTTCCTTTAATGCACTGGTATCAATGTTGGCACCATCAGGTTCTGCATCTTCCTCCCCACTTTTTATCTCTTTCTTCTGTTTCTTCTCTTTTTGCGGACTCTCTCCTTCCTTTCCCGCTTCCTTCACAATGATTTTCCGTGTAATCTCATAAGTATCTCCGGAAGGTTTTTGGACCTGGTAAATACAGTCATACCTTCCAGGTCTGTCTGCATCAAACAGCTTTCCTTCTTTATCTGCTGACAAAACAAGAGAAACCTTTTCTCCGTCTTTTACAGTAATACCGGTGAAATCGGATGCCGGATCAAAAGTTTCTCCCTGCTCAATCGTAATGTCTTCTGCCTGTGTTTCTTCTTTTACATCTGTCTGTTCTAATGGTGCTGCAAAAGCACTGCTCCCACCTGCAAGCAGAGAGGAACACCCTAATAAAACAGCTAAAAATCCTGCTGTACATCGTTTTTTCCATGTTGTTTTCAATAAACGCTCTCTCCTTTCACTTTATTGTTTTTTAGACGGGCAGTTCCATTTTCGGGAATATGCTGCACACCGGAAACTGCCCTGTTTCCCATTTCTTCTTAAGGTCTGTCCCGAATCATACATTGTTCTCCTTTCCCATGGCACTTTAAACCATGCAAAAAAGGAACTGCTTTCGCAATTCCTCTTTTGCACATTTTAAAAATGAATTATCTTGTGTTTTTCCTGATTTCCTTTGTCAGCCAGTCATCAATCCCTTTTTCATGTTCTGCCCACAGTCCGTCCTGATCTAAATCCCACTGGTTCCGATTACAGGATAAGGAAAGCTCCTCACAGATACGGTATGTATGATTACAGCCTTTTCGTATGGTATCCCGTTTTACTCTTTTTTTCGGGCATTCAAAGTAAGGATCGCCCTCTTTCTTTCTCTCTTCACATTCCTCACAGATTTCACTATACTTTTTGTCACATATAAGCCGTAACTGCTTATCCATGTCATAGACTTCTTCCACATGGGAGAGACCACGCTTTTTTAATGCTTGTAAAACCTCATACAAATCTCTCCAATTTCCAATTCCCGGATTCCCAAGGAACGTTTTTCCTGATACCTGATGGGCAATCTCTGCTTTTAAAATTCCTTCGGTCACATAAATCTCATTTCCTTCTGCTTTTCCCGATATCCCTACAATACTGCTGATCCCACACCCTTTCTTTTGATTTGCACTGGAAAGCCATACATATTTATTTTTTCCCTTTGGGTTGTCCAATCGTATCTGGAATCCTGCCAGATATCCGTCTACTGTATAAACAGGACAAAGATACCCGCTGTTTCCTTCATAGAAATTCAGATCCCAGTCTCCTTTCCGATTGATATAAAATCCGGGAACACCTTCCAAGCGTAATCCCTGCTTTATCAGTCTCCTGGCAATCTGTTGAGATTCCTCCTTACTGGTACTTTTATATCCTTTTTCTTCCATGCGCCGGATAATCTCTGCATCCACCCCTCTTCTTTCCAAATCTTTGCGGTGATATTCCTTCAGTTTCAGATAAGAGAGCATTTTTTTATAAACATGATGCCGTTGTTCTGCATCCACAGGTTCTGCCATGCGTTCCTTCTGCTTCCTTGCCTGTTTTTTTATCCCCTGGCTTTCTTCCTGCATTGCTTCCCTTGTCTTTTTCTTTCTGCCGGGTTCTTCCTGCTTTCTTCTATAAATTTCCCGATATGCCTTTTTATACCGGTCCTTTCCCGTCAGATGACAAAGTTCTGCATAAAGTGTCAGCATATTATGACCAGTTCCACAATCAAAGCAATGGAAAACATTAATGATTTTCCCTTCTGCACAGACACAGATGCTTGCCTTCCCCCTTGCATCTCCACAAAATGGACAGACAACATTGGCTGCATTCTGGACATCCTTTACCTGATATCCGTTTTTGCAGTTTTCCAAAAATTCCATATCCAGCATGTTTGCGACATCAAAAATAGTGAATGGGGCAACTGGATAAGAATCTGTACGCTTTCTTTTTTTCATATCCTTTTTACCTTTCTGGAAATATCCCCTTACAAAAGTCGGAAAAGGCATGGCCAGCACGCCTCTTCCTAATAGTTAATCTTTTAAGCAGCTTTCTGTTCACAGTCTTCCAGTAAAAGCTGAGCTGCTTCTTTCATTTTAAAATCAGAACCTCTGTATTCGTTTGCAAACCATTGTAACTGCCGATATCCCGCTTCTGTCCCAAGCATTTCACCAAATGACTTTCCTTCAAACAACGCATACGGACAAATTACCTTTTTTGCCTCTTCTACTGTCAGAGGTTTCTTCTCCGCTTCACTTTCCATATCTCTTTGTAACTGCAAGAAAAAGTCTTCTTCATCTATTTCTTCAAAGGGAACTTCTTCTTTCGCCTCTTCAAAATCTTCTGATGGAGCAGAAACGGAAGATTTCTCTTTCATTTCCTTTTCTTCCGTAATCTCCTGAGCTGTATCTGCTGCTTTTGTTTCACTGCTTTCTGTCTCTTGAACTTCTGCTTCCTTTGTCTGTTGTGCTGAAAAATCCAAAAGGTTCATCTGTCCAAAACCGTCCTCTTCCTTTTTCTTATGAGATTGCAAGCCCGACTCCTTCGGCTCTTTCTTCTCCTCTTTTGATTTTTCTTCCAGATTGTTTTCGTTTGGTTCCCTCTCCGGTTTTTCGTCTTTTAAATCTTCTATGGAAGAAGAATCTAAAATGCCTTTTCCCTCGTTTGTCAATGAATCTGGCTGAGTTTCCTCTAACAGTACTTCCTGTTCTGCTGTTTCCTGATAATGCACTACTTCTGCTGCTTCTGAAGATTGTTTTTCCAACCTCTTTGTTTCTTGCACTTTCATATCTTCCGCTGTTTCTGTCTCTTCACTTTCTTCTAAAAAAGCTGCAGGATCCGGAAAAAAATCTGCCTGTATTATAGTATCTTTGTTTCTTTTCTTATCTTCCTGCGGCGGTTGCGCTAAAGGACTGTCTGCAATTACATCAGAAGCCTTTTTTTCCGGTTTCTGTGGCTTTACCGGCACTTCGGATTTTTTATATTCCACCCTTTCCTTTGATTTATCAGGTCCATTTGGTGTCCCCTTCATATCCGGATCTTCCGTTTCCTGTTTCATACGGAATTTATACAGGAAGAAGTATTTAAACCCATACGTCCATGCTGCTCCTTTCGCCTTTGCAGGAGAGTCCAGATGGTCTCCCACCAGCTGAATACTTACTCGCTCTTTTTCCTCCAAACAGTCCGCATTGACAATAAAAAATGTAAGTTTTGCTGTATAAATCCAGCTGCCATCTACTTTACTGTAAGCTGCATCTGTCTCTTCTAATTCCTGCAAACAGATGTGGTGCTTCGTAAACGCCGGATTTAAAAGTTCAAAGATATCATCAATCTTTACAAAATCATAATCCACTTCGTCTGAATAATGCTTTTTTAACAGCTTTGGCATTTCGTTTGAAATTGCAATTAGTTTTTGCTGTAAATTCATTGTTTCTTTGTTTTCCATCCTATGTCCTCCTGTTCTTTCAATTAAGCAGCCTGTTTCTGTTCTGCCATGACATTGTAATACCAGATATCCCTTGCTCCTACCTGATAGATTTCTTCTACGTCCCATACCTTATTTGCCCCGTACTTTTCTTTCAGACGTTTCTTTTCTTGTCCAGATACCTGACTGAGTGGGTACTTTCCGGTTGTATTTTTTAATACCTCTGCATCGATGTGGAAATATTCAAAAACACCTTGTCTCCCTCTTACAACTACAATTACGGTATGATGCACCTGCTCCAACGATTTTCTCAGGGCTCTGATTTTTTCAATCCTCTCCGGTTGTTTCTTCATCAAAAACTTTGCTTTGTTGTTTACTTCTGTTTCAAAAATCTGACGCATGACTTCCCTGTTCTGCAGTTCTTTTGCCCAGTATCTTCCAAACCTGCGGATGACAGCCTTTCGGTTTCTTAAATAGCAAAAGTACAGCCAATTGTCAAATACATACGTTTCTCCATCGAAAGCAAAGTCCTGTTGTGGGAGTAATCGGTCTGTTACAGAATTTTTTTCAAAAATCACATCTCCTGCTGTCTTTTCAATCAATTCCCGATATTTCCATGCGACTGCTGCTCTTTCAACTGCGGTGATCACAATATCCTTTTTTCCTTTCTCCAGTTTCTTTTGGGCATATTCCTGAACCTTCTGTTCCAGGCAGCGCATACATCCACGCTGGAACCGGAAATTTTTTCCTTCCGGAATATTTAACAAAGCACGCAAGGCGTAGGATACATCTGTAAATTCAAACGTCTTTTGATTGAAAATCCCGACAAATTCCATCCCCTGATATAAATGACTGGCTCTGTTTTCAAGGTTTGTTCCCATATACACAAAGGTAAATTCTCTGTTGAAAGTCTTGGTAAACACATTCTCCCATGTCAAAAGGGCTGGCTTGTTCTTTCTCCTAAGCCACTTAAAAAAACGTTTTGCAAATGCATTTCCTTTCGTCCATTCTGGTACATTTCTCATATTCTTTTTCTCCTTTTCTTTTCATTTTTATGCAAATGGAAGACAGTATGAAGATGCCCAATACCGTATTCTTTCCATTGCCTGTTCTTTCCCACATGCTACCCACAGCCATTCCAATAAAAATTCTGTAAGTACCTGCTGTTTCTCTTTCTTCATAGTTACAAGTTCCAGCCAAAATGCTTTCATAAACTGATCTTTATCGGAATCTGTTAGCTGTCTTAAAATTGCTTCCAGCCGTTTTTCTGGTTCTCCTTCTATCTTCCGGATTCTGAAAATATTCTTTCTGCTGCATGTTGGAAGTATCACAGGACAGGAGAACGCTTCTCTTGCCATATCTACTGACCAAAGTTCTTCCTCTTCCCATGGTGTAAACAGTGACAATCTGTAAACCCAGTGTGTGACCAGATATGTCATATTTCTGCGGACTGTCCCACGCTTTTGTAAAGCGGAAAAGATTCCTTGTATTCCCGTCTTTCCTTTTCCTGTGTTCTTTGCAGAGATCTCTTCTGCAATGGAAACCAGCATATTTGCGTAATAAATTCCCAGTTCTTTCTTTCCTTTTTTATAATCCATATTCTTTTCTCTCCTATATATACGGTAACCCAAATTTAATTTTTCTGATCTTCCCCTAATAAACAAGATCTCCGGGAATGTCATATTCTCTCCACTTCATACTCGTGCATTTGGCAACTTTTTCTTCCAGCTCCACCATAGTTCTGCCGGATATTCCCTTGCTCTGTGCCAAGAAAAGAATTTCCCCAATCCCACAATACACTTCGTATGCGGTGCAGGGTGCATCACCAAAGGTTGCTTTAAAGCGGTCTACGATCTCTGCAACATTCTTTTTCCCAAACCCTTGTTTTGTCATAATTCCAATCATGGTATTGACTGGATACTCAATGGAAATAGCACACAGTTTTTCCACCGTCCCTTTCAATGCATTTTTATAGCATTCAAAAGTTGAAAGCAGATTTTCCGTAAACTGTTGAAATTCCACAGAATTATTGTGCCGCATCCGCATATCCGTTCCTAATGCAATCTTTCGTTGTCCCTCCATCAGGCTGTAAAAAATATTGGCACCTGATGCTGCCACATCGGAAGATGTGATGCGTATGGTAGCTGTAAGTTTCTCTTTTACCTGCTTTCCATACTTTTCCATGATTTCCCCATACACTTCTTCCAGCCGATGATCTTCAATCTGCCAGATTGCCGATACCATAGTCTGGTCCGCATACCCTTCTAAAAAGGTACTCTTTTTATACTCTCCACGTATGTAAACACTGGCAAGCATAAAAACCTCCGGTAAGGGATATACCTGATACCCGTTTTTTTCTGCTGAATGCACTGCCCGAACCTTTCCTTCTGAAACACGGAGCAATGCTTTCCCTTTTGCGACTTTCAAACACTGATTCAGGATTTCCGCAAGTACCGCAGGCTCTACACTGGACAATGCCGCACCGCTGATTCTGGCCCTGCTTTCTAAAGTCGGGATTGCAGAACTCCCCAGTTGGTATGCTTCTGTCTGATTGGTTTTCAATAAAAGACGGGAATGGTTCTTTGTATCTCGTAATACTTCCATACAGATACGCTCTTCTTTACTCTCAGGCTTTTCCAGTATCTGTCCTGCTTCGTATACTCGTAATTCTTTACTTGGAACCTCAAACCATGTTGCCCGTTTTTCAACCTCTTCCAGATATTGATGCAATTCCACTTCTTTTAAAAATGATTTTGAGAAGTTATCTGCATACCATGTTCCCGTAGGTGTATTATGCAGCTTTAAACAAATCTTCCATCCACCTTCTACAGCACGAAACAGATAACCTTCCTGTTTCATTTTCTCCATCTCTTCCTTACTTGGCAGACCCCCTTCCCATAGAATACTTGTCTGCATAGGTTCGCCTCCTTCCATTTGGCAGATATACAAAAACTTTCCTTTCCTGTAGGAAGTACAGCCGGTAATCTTCCAGACAAAGAAATATATCAAGGCCTGTTTGTTCCTTGACTTCTTGCAATTGGTCTATTTCTTTCTCATGGTTCGAAATCTTCCTAGGGAAAAGATAAATTTCTCCTTTTTGCTCCACCCTTTTCCCCACAGGTAAAAAATGCAATCCCTGATAGAGCATACACTTTTTTCGATTTGAAACCTCTCCTTTTTTCTGACTGAGAATCGTGATGATACACTTTTTTAGATACTCTTGTATCGTTACCCCTGTTAATACTTCGAAACAGGTTTCCACTGACTCACGGTCTTTACTGCCCTGATAATTTTTTAAAAGGTCAGTTACAATTCCGGTAATTTCAAAATCGGCGCCCTCTAAAATATCTGCAAGTACCGTGTCAGCATCCCGAACGGCAGACTCATCTTCCATCTGCTTTTCTAAAAAAGTGAGCGTTTCAAACAGTTTTCTGGTTTTTCGCTGTTCGCTTAGCTTCTGTACATATTTCCTTTGGCACATTCTTTTCTCCTTCCTTTCCGTTTTTTTGCATGTTTTCCTCCTTTCACGCACAAAAAAAGACACAAAAAAGAGCCATTGTCTTTTTGTGTCTGTCTATCTATGCGTTTAAAACGGTTGTTAAAAGTTCTCTTCCGGAAACATAGCCGGAACTAAATTTGACTTATGGAAAGCAATATGCTGTTTCCATATAAAATAAAGTCACTTAAAGATTAACACAATATATAGTATATGTCAATCTTTCTATCCATGTATTTAGTAGTAAATACGTTTTTTTCACAATTCCACACATATTTACCAGAATTTTTTTAACCGGGGACAGAAGCATTTTTATCTGCCCCCTTCCAGTCGTTTATTCTTCTTCCGATGTTTCTTCTAAGATTGGAACAACACACTTTGCAATGCTTCGTCCCTTTTCATCTTCTTCAACCATAAAGGATACTTCCATATTGTTCCTCAAGGTTTTAAATCCTTCCAACTGGATTTCACTGTAATGTACAAAGTAATCAATGCCATCTGCATCCACAAGAAAGCCATATCCTCTCTTTGCACTAAACCATTTTACAGTTCCTTTCATTTCTTTTCCTGCCATAGTCATCTCTCCTTTTTATTATTATTTCGTGCATGTCGGCACGAAAGGAAGAGTGTGGGTTCGAACCACACTTTTTTCACCGTTCTTCCTGTGGGATTTCTTCTGCCCCGTAAAAAACCTCATACATAAGTTCCCCTATTTTTGCAGCTTTTCCCTCCACCCGTTCCACTTTTCCAAAATAGAACCGGTATGTTTTTCCAACCATGAGGTTTTTTTCTTTTTGCATCCGAATGCGGATCCGGCTTCCATCTTTATCCTGTACAACTATCTGATACATTCTGCCCGGATAATGCTTTCCCTTGACTGCAAGAACCTGTGCTTCCATAATCTCATATTCTCCTGTTTTCCCAATCTTCAGAAACTTGAAAATCTGATAAAACGAAAACACTGCCAATATCCAGGTAAGTATCAAAAAACTCGCTTCCTCAAATTGCACCCCCATATATGTACCGATTACAGCAATAAAAAAAGACAAAAGCCCTGCTTTCAGCATTTTATCTTTAAATAAAAATGGGATTTCTTCTGTTCCATCTAAATTTTTGATCATATATTGTGTCATGCTTTCCCGCTGCTTCCTCCACCTTTTTTTCATGTCCATCTCCATTTCTCTTTCTTACCTTTGGAACTACAAAAGCAGACACAGAACTGCTTTTGGTATAAGATAAAAAAGAAAGCCGGCAAATGCCGGCCCGACCCAATGTTTCTTTGCTTTCTGTTTCCATACAGTCTGTTTTTTTGTTCCAATAATCCGTACTTTTCCAGGAACCAGCCACCGCAGCTTTAGATAGAATTTCCGGAACGCTTCTTTGTCATACCCAAAAGAGCGCACCTGAAAAACAAGTGTTTCCCTTTCCTTCTTATCAAGCAGGATAAAACTCGTCTGTTCTGTCTCTTTCATTTTTCGGATTACAATATAAAATTCCGGAATCCCCCTGCGGCTTCCCTCTACGATTTTTTCCATTTCTCTGTAAAAAATCCGGCACACTTCATAATGCTCATTTTTGTATGGCTGACGAATTACCAGACAATCCTCTTCTAATTTCATATAACAGCCTTTCGTCTGCATAATCCTTCCATTCGCTTTCAGTGCTTCTTTTACCAAATAGAATCCCCAACTTGCTAAAATCAGGAATACACAGATACTCTCCCAAAAGCAATGGTTAAAAAGCAGGAAAAATCCCAAAAGTCCGGAAATTCCAAAACAGCTTCCCGCCCTTATCAGACATTTCTCTTTATAATCCAGAAGCCGATACATATCGTGTTCCGTGGCTTTCATTATCATGCGATTTTGTTTCTCCTTTCGGCTTTCCTTTTTGTTTCTTTTTTTCCATCTCTTTTCTCTCTTCTAACAATTCATTGGCTAAGCGTATGGTTTCCCTACAACGATAAGTACTAAACATGGCAACATGTGTCTCCTTTTCCGGAAGTGCCAGTTTTCCACTCAGCCAATGATATGTACTGTTTTTTGTCATATATCCCTGTGTCCAAATTTCTCTTAATGCACGATGTGTCTGTATCCGAAGGTTTCGAAGTTCCCCATCCGCCATAATTCCAAGCGGTCTGTGGTTTTTCTGGTTCGCTGAAACATAAGCATTGCAGTCCGGATAACCACTACACACATAAAACATTGTTTCCGGGGTGAAAATTCTCTTTTCTCCATATAGATAGGAAGCTGGTCTTAAAACTGCCTTTTTCCCACAATATGGGCAGATTACCTCTGGAAGTTGCTTTCTATTTTTCTTTTTCTTCATCGAATTTCCCCTTTCTGCTTTAGTCTATATCATGCATTATAAAAAATTTGGCTTTCACGGTTCAATAGGTTTTCCAAATTTTTTTAATTTTTAAGAATATTTTTTAATCAGCCTTGTAATGATTCCCTCTGCCACCTCAGAAGTTTCATTGATTCGTGTTACAACAAGGCCAATTTTATCTCGTTTTCCTGGAAGGGAAGCCATGTTGCACTCATGGGCAATAGCATTTACTCCAAGATCTAAACGGATAAAGTACGTTCCCTTATAAACATCAACCACGATACCGGAATATTTTCCCTGGCGGTGGCATTTCTTTAAGTTGTCCTTATTGGTATTTTCCGTTGCTCCCTTCGCATCTACGGCTACTGTCATACTCTCAGCATCCGGCATTTCTATTTTGTTAACGCAGACCAGCACTAAATCTCCCACCTGAAATTTTTCTGTTGCATCTGGCATCCATTCCCATGCCATGTCTCTTGCACGCACAGAGCACTCTACACCAAACACTTCCAGACGGACTGCCTTTGGTGCTACAGCAATGACTCTGGCCTCCACAATCCTTCCAGGATAAACCATTGGCTGCTCCTCTTCATTTTCTGTAAAATAGAAAATCTGTCGTTTCCGCAGCATCGCATCTTTTCGGGATGCCACTACGCTTCTGGAAGCCTCATCTAAATCTTTGATAATAAAATCAATATCTGCCCCAAGCATATTATTAGCAATCCTTACCTGGCGGTTCAATGTATCCGCGTTTTCCCTTCCGTCTCCTTTTAAGTTAATCATCATTTCAGACATAGGAATTAAAATCCGGTAACCATTAAAATAAGTGACTGCTACTGTCCAGCCGCTTTCCAGTTTCTCAATACCACTTAACGGACCAGTCAGGATTTTCCGGGTTCGCTGGGCATTTAACAATTGATGCCATTTTGCCTCTTCTTTTTCCTGTGTACTTTCAATCGAAGCATCGACTTCAATCGTCAGGATTGAATTTTGTGTTACTGCTCTTGGAATTTCATTTTTTACTTCTTCTGTGATTGTTGTTTTCGTTTCTGCCATATACATCCTCCTTTTCTTCATCAAAAAAGGCACAAAAAAACAGCCCTCTGGCTGCTTTCTGTGCCTGATTATTTACACTATCATCATAAAACATTCTGTTTTGCCTGTCAATTCCGATTGTGTTGCAATGTTATCGCAATTTCTTATTTTTGCAATCGCTTTTCAATTTTCCAACTTTTTTAAACCTTCTTCCCACCGGATACGGGAAAAATACCAGATTTTTCCCTGGATTCTCCGGCAGATTTGATTCTCCTCCAAATACTGGAAACTGCTCTGCTCTGGATTGTCTTTATCCCAGTTTGTCTTTTCATAGAATTCTTCCGGTGTATCATAAATCTCCACACACTGTTTTGCCAAGTCAGCCTTTTCTACTTCTGTTTCCCTGATGTAGAGCCCAAATTCTCTTAAGAGCAATTTTAAAAAAGTATATTTTACCAGTGCATTTTTCTCCATATTCATACAGCCTTAATCTCCACCTCCATCTCCATCTGTACTTTTTTGAAACAAATCTTCTACTTTGTATACAGTTGTCTGCTTTTCATTTTTCCTTACAGACTTTTTCGGCGGTTCCCCTTGTAATGTCAGAGGTTCCGATTCCTGTTCTTCCCTGCTTTCTTCTGCCTGTTTTCTTTCAAAACGCTCAACCTCTTCCCTCTCCTGCTCCAATATCTGAAACTGATTTTTTTCTGCTTCCATTTCCCGATACCATTTCGGAATATGTTCATTTGTTTTTTCCAACTTCAGATGTTTTGCATCTGGATGTTCCGTATAATCCATTTTCCGAAGTTTTAGCACTTTCTGTCCCCGGATAATCAAAAGCATCTGATCAATGGGAAAACGTAATACTTCATCAGGAAGCAGCAGCATTCTTTTTCCTACGGAAGAAGTCTCTGCGTATTCCGGCACATAATCTGTCATGCGTATAGTATAATAGCTTTTTCGCATAGATGCAACGGAAACCGTAATCTCTCCAGAACGGGAACTGTAATAAGTAGCAGTTGTCATATCATTGCACCCTAAAAATAAAGACATATCACAACCGCCAAGTATTTCTTCCCATTGTCCTTCCGGATATCGGTTCATCATCTGGGGGATATTCTGAAAGATAATACTCATGCCGATTCCCCTGCTTCGTGCGGTTGCCAATTTCTTTTTAAAATCCGGAATCACTCCGATGTTCGGAAATTCATCTAAGATAAAGCACATGGGAACCGGAAGTTTCCGATCTTCCATTCGATCTGCCAGTCTCACCAATTTGATGCTAAGAAATGAGGTAAACAGTGTTGCCAAAACATCATATGTAGAATCCTGATCTGATGTAATGCAAAAATAAGCACACTTTTGTTTTCCCGGAAGTGTCAGGTCAAAATCCGCATGACTGGTTATCTGCTGTACCAGTTTATTCTGCATAATCTGCAAACGGGTTCCAAGTCCCAATACCGCATTTCCTTTTACTTTTTCTGCCTTTGAAAAAAGCTGATATGGTCCTCTTGCCGGATGTGTTGTCGGCAGACGTTCAAAGATAGCATCTAGCATTTCTACCGATTTATTCAGCAGCAGTTTATATGCTTCTGGAAATGTTTTTTTCCCCACTGGATATTCTTCATATACATACAGGCACAGCGCTTTCAGCAAATCCATTTCTACGTTATCATAAAAATGGTCAAATTTATCAGTTGTGTTCCGGATCACGACATCAACAAACACATCTATCAGGCTTCCATCATCAATTTCCGCAAGACAGTCCCAGGCATCACTGTTTACAAGGTCTATCAGATTTAACTGTTTTACAATATATCCCTCTTCCCGCAAATATCCTGCTAAATCTTCATACAACTCTGATTTTGGATCGGTAAGATACATGGACTCTCCACGACGCACGCACTGCAATGCCATATTTCTTGCAAATGCTCTTGATTTCATACTTCCCTGGCTGCCACAGACTGCTAGATTCCTATTCAGTCTGGAATCTATCGGAAGGCTTACGTATTCTCCATTTTCTAAATCCTTTCCAAAAATAATCCCCAGAACGTCTTGTAAGTTCTGGTCTGCGTTTAAAATTTCTTTTTGTTCCTCCGGCTTCATATATCCGGCTGTACCATAGGTTCCCCTTACCGAATAATCAAAGTTCCGTTCATCTGTTTCTGAAATATCCTTTTCCTTTCCTCTCCAGATAATGAGCATACCCAAAAGCAGCATACATAAAAATGCTACTACGGAACTTTGAAGTCCTGTTGCTGTTGTAAAGCCTCTCCAAATGCATACAAACGGGTTTAGTACTACAACTGAATGAGACAACCTTTCTAAAAAACCTCCAAAATAGACAGTTAATGTGGCAAGCAGAACACCAAAACCGATTTTCTTGCATCTGTCTCCCTGTTCTTTTTTCTCTTTCGTTCTATTCCTCCTCTCCTTTTTCTAATACACCGTATGATCTGTGGTAGTTATAGAGACTGCTATAGTAACTGGAAATCGTATTTACAGAATTATAGAGAGCAGTGATCAACATAGCCCGCATATTCGTAACTTTTGTTGTGTTTTTCTCCATACAATTTAAAACAAACTGTATATGCTCCATTCCGATTTTTTGAAATTGTGCTTTTACAATCTCAGCTGGCTTGTCTTCCCGATTTACCCGAATCGTTTTTGCAGAACAGGTTTTCACATCTACCAGGATACCTACCAATTCATCAATCTGCATATTATAGGGATTATCATGTTTTAAAGCCCCATAAGAAATCTGTTCCCTGACTTCCTTTTCGATTTGAAACAAAGAGGAACTCTCTGTACTGAATTTTCTGTTTGTATTCTCTGTATTTGTCTCACCGATATAGGATACCTCTCTCTCCCAAAATGGAGACTCCATTCCCCCGGTATCCGTGATACCTGTCTCCTTTTTCAGGGAGGGGTATCCCCCATTTAAGTGATACCCCTGCTCGTGATCAGGATAGGTAAGGGCTTCCAATATGTCCACGTTCAAATCTAAAAACAATACATTTGGCACTTGCTGCCCATTTACATGAAGTGTCCGAAAAACACGTCTGATCACTTTCATTTTTTCCAGTTCTACTACCGCATTTGTTGCATCTCTTTTCGTAATCCCAAACTGGTCTGCAATCTGCTGATAACTTCGCTGCAAAAGATCTGCATGGAATTTCTTTTTCAATCCTACAAGTTCTCCTGTCATTTCATCACGCACTTCTGTCGGACGGTACCAATATACAATATCCGCCAAAATGATGATTGCATTTAAGTTGGGCTTTCCTGTTGATTTTCGAATGGTTTTATACCAAGTAACCGGTATGATATTTCCTGAAATATGTAGGCGGCTCATTCTATCCACAGTCACACTTCCAGTCCGAAATTGATCCTGCATGGTCTCCGTCACCTCCTATAGTGCTTCCATAGAAACCATACCTGCCTACGCCTCCATAGCCAACAGATACTGCTTTACCTTTTCACAATCCAGTACCATTATCTCCACCCCCTCTCCATAATAATCTTTTAGCAGTTCCTGTTGATAATCAAAGCATACTGCCATACCCCTTCCGCGTCTTTCCATATCCTGTTTGACCATTTGAAGTTTTCTCAGTTCCAGTTCATATACAAAATAAACAGGAATTCCCTTTTTCAGCCCCGCATAAATCGGGAACTCGTTTCTTTCCACTTCGTCTAGTATGGTCTCTAAAAAAGTGGAAAAGGCATGACTTCTCTCCTTATCTGTAAGCAGCTCTATTTGAAGATAAGCCCCCTCCTTGTCTTGCGGGACAAAATAATATTGTTCATACACATCATCCGTCTGGAACAGCTCCTGTTTCACACCACCACTGCTAAGGAGTATCTTTCTCAATAAATTCATGGAGTCTCCGAACAAAATGGCTTTTCCTTGCCATGTAATTCCTGTCTTCAGCAAATTGCGTTCTACCCAACACCGCATAGCTGTTTCCATTTTCTTTGACCATTTCATCAGATTCCCCATACTGTTGTAAACCACAAAAACTTCCTCATTTTTCATGTAGAGGCCACAGGCTCTGGAACCCTTAACCTGATCCGTCCCCTGCTTTAATTCCTGACTCCCATAATAGGTCCCCAAAGATGTTTTCCCGTAACAATCCTGTGTAAAAATCTTAGGCTTCTCTGTTGCAAAAATCAGGTTCCCATGCATAAAAAAGTACCCCCATATCTGACTCATGCGGTGCAGGCGTAACCGCTTTTCCAGTTCTGATTTCACATGGTTTGTCTCGCTTGCCCCTATAAGATAACTTCCAACCTCTTGACGATAATCCTGCAAAAGATAATTTTTCCCTTTCTTTCCCAGAACATATCCACGCAGTCCTTCTCTATACCGTAAAAGAAGATATCCTTTTTTCTTTAAGTCGGTAATCAGACTGGCTGTATAGGATTTAGAACCCACAATTTTCTCCGGCAAATTCGCCGGCATCTCTCCTGAAATTGCAATCATTTTCAGGAGTATATCGCCCTTTTTTTCCTTTCTTTCCAATGTCTCCCATTTATCCATCTCTGTACCCTATCCTTCTCATACCTGGGTATTTCCCACCTGCCTTTTCCACTTCCTTTTGCTTTAATTTACGGAAAAACCCGTCATATTATCTTATCGAAATTTCAGTATGTGTTCTCTGTCAATTTTTCGATACCAAATTTTGCTGTTTTTCGTAAAGCCACAACGGAAATTTTTCCGGTGTCAACAGATAAATCATTGTGCGTTCCACATCTTCCAACCGTGTTTCGTGATACACATTTGTATAACATCCACTATCCGATGTCAGGAAGAAATTAGATATCACATCTAACACATGCTTCTCTTCAATATTGTCATGATCTCGTACCCTATATATCGGGCGTTTACAATCATAAATATGAGAAAAGCAGACGGTACATGCTCTGTATTCCGGTATCTCTTTATTCTGTTCCGCCCGTTCGATACACCAGTGTTGAAAAGCTGTATACAACGGTTTATAAATGTAATTTGTATACTCTGTTTTCCGGTGCGGTATCAGTGCTGGAAGGGAAATACTTAGAATATTCTCTTCATACGCAATCTCAATCCCATGTATCAATACCAGATCCGATTGGTATTGCTCATATTTTCTCTTATCAAGTGTCATCTGGAGAACAAGATTCCGCATCTTTTCTGTCAGGATTTCAGAGCTCTTTGCGGCTTCCAGCACCATATCATTCAAGTTCTCAAAATGAATATTGACGCACTTCCTGGCATACGCCTGTAATAGATTGCGTGCTTCTGCAAGCATGGATTCCACATATCCTGCCGTTTTCTGTCCCTCGTCCAATTGTTCTTTTAGTCTTTGTATTCCTTCTTTTTCGCTATTCCCTCCTATAATATTCCACCCCTCCTTCTTCTTCCTGCACCGTACAAAAACCTATCACATTTGGGATTTCTATCTGTGGGATTTCCTCCGGATTTTCCACAATAACAACATGTCCACACCCGTCCAGTTTCTGTCTGGAAAACAACTGATTTACCAGTTGGATCTCAGCTTCCGATATATAAAGAATATCGTAAATTTCCGCATTCCCCACAAATATAATACGAATTGGATACTCTTCCTTTTCTGCCAAGAAATGTCGTTCGATTTTTTTCTGTTCCATCAAAGAAAGAAGAACCCAGAATGCTTTTAATGTGCCTTTTTCCCGCAACTGATAGGCATCTTCATGTTGGGATACCGTTTTTGTGACTTCGTTTATATAAATCAAATGTTCTTTCAATAACGTGTGCAGTGCTTTTCCTACAAATTTCTCTTTTCCATCTACTGCAAAAAAAGCATAAATCTGCCTTTTATATAAGACATTATAAGTTTTAACAAGTTCCAGTATCTGACGTTCTACCTGTTTTTGATTTGTTACATGTTCCAAAATTTTTCTCCTTTCCATTTTAGGATTGCGTATAAATTACGTATTCTATCAACCTGAATTTCTGATTGCGTAATCTATACGCATTTTATGGTTACGATACCTCTACAATCATTTGGACATTCCCCCTTTCTCATAGGCTGTTTCCCCGTACTTCTCCAACCGTTCCTTAAGTTCCTTTAAGTCTTTCCGGTCTGTTGTAATCAAATCTTTTTCTAACCGGCTTGCCTTAAATTCTACTAACAAGTTGTTATTATTAGTGGAAATCAGTGCATTTCCTCTCTCAAATCGGGTAATAGCAAGCATCTCTGCTTCAGACAAATCCAATTCCTTTTTTACGACTTCTGCCTCCTTATGCTCCAGATTCAGAATAATCTTTGTCTTTGTGTTGTTTAAGACACCTTTTCCATACTTTCCGCCTTTTAAAGAGAAAAAGTCTTCCAAATCCTGACTGGCACATACCGCAGCGCCTCCATACCCACGTATCGTCTTAAAAATTTCAAGAATATAATTTGCCGTCAATTCGTTTGTTGATAAAAGTGCCCAACATTCATCAATAAAAATAGCCTTTTCTTTTGTACGGTCTTCTTTTGCTTTTGACCATACAAAATCCAAGGCCGTAAAGGTAGCAAGTCCCAAGTCGCTCTGCATTTCTGAAATATCCAGTATCATATATTTGTTATCAGAATCTATATTTGTCTGATGATTAAAGTTCGAAGAAGAACCATTTACCAGCCGGTTTAAAATATTTGCCATACGTCTGGTTTCTTCTTTTTCCAAAAGCACCTGATAAAGATCTCCCAAAATTGGCATTTCTTTATACTTTCCTGGTTGTTCCTGATTCCACAAGCTTGCATTATCATGAGTAATCCCTTTCTTCTGATATGTAATGATAAACGCCTCATCCAAGAGCTGACGCTCTTCATGGGTAATATCCGGAATTAAAATAGTAAAGAAAATATGCAGGCTCTGAATCTTCATAGCAAGTTCTGAACGCTCTGAAGCCTGTCCGTCTAAAATTACCCTTGCACTTTGATCACTTGGCCGTATCTCCATGATATTGATTCCATATTGGGAACCTGGGGCAATCTTCAAATATGCCCCACCTATATTTTTACATGCCCTTGCTAGTTCATGTCCTTTTTCCGGTGCAATAATAAATACCTGAATATTTTTCCTACGCATTCTCAAAGCCATAAGCTGCAGGCAAAATGTTTTTCCGGCACCACTGGTTCCCAGAATCGCAATATTCGCATTTTTGTAAATTTCACTGTTAAAAATATCAACGATTACAAGGGAATTGTTGGCTTTATTCACTCCCATTAATATCCCGTCCCGATCTGACATTTCATAACTTACAAAAGGATAACACGCTGCAACACCAGAAGTCAGAACATTTCGTTTTGATTTCTGGTATAAGTTTTTGTCCAGATTCAAAAGTGGAAGGGACGATAAAAATGCCTTTTCTTCAGAGAATGTACATTTTGCAGTTCCGATATCCTGTGAATTTAACAGTTTTGCCATTTCCCTCGCACGCCACTCCACTTCCTTTTCTGTATAACCGGTAATGGTAATCAGCATAGACATGTAATATAGTTCTTCATTTCCACTTAGCCCTTTTTTTAGGTAAAAACCGGCACGTATAGACTCTGACAGATCATCAAAATCGCTATTGGTGTCATAAGTTTCTTTTAATCTTGAGCGATTCAGACGTATCCTTCGTCCAATACGCTCCACACTTTTTCCTTTATCCTGCTTAAAGAAAAACACATCAACATCAATTCCTTCGCCCGCATTGATAATCAGAGAAATCCAGCCTGCCGGAACTCGCATCCGGTATTTTCCAGAAGGAATATACAAATAGGTATGATATACCCCATCAAATACCACACAGTTCCTGTGCTTAAAATTCAATGTCTTTGGGGCAAATAATTCGGTTACCGGAATATGGGGAAGACTCTCTTTTCCATTCTCCTCCTGATACCACTGGGTAACCAATTTTATCCGTTCTGAAAAAGGAACGGTTACACTTGTCCTTCTATTCAGCAACTGATAAAACAATTCTACACAAAAGCGGGACTCGTTTTCGTGTTCTAATACTACATTGCCACATATCGCCAGATATTTTTTTGCAGTCTGCACTGTTGTCCGCATATAATGGTACACTTCTTTTTCTTTTGGTTTACGGTTCCCATCATAAGACTGAAACTCAAAAATCAGAAAGAATCGTCTTGTAATCGCTTCTTTGGTACCTATAGAACGGATGAGACGTGCATAATCTTCTTGAAGGACCCTGCACTGTTCGTCTTCTTCTGCCTCAATCTCCTGCTGTATTTTTTCCAAATATTCCGAAATATCGGCCTTTTTGGAAATAACTTTAAACTGCAGCTTGACTGGTGCAATCTTTAAATAACTCAAAAAAGAAAATACAACGTTTCTCTGTTCGCTTGGAGAACGGAGCAGAAAGTTAATCGGCAGGACTTCTACAATTTTCACATACCGGTGATCTGCTGTATAAATAATCCCATCTTTTATTTTCTCAATCGGAAGATAAGAGGATGCCCATGTAACTGGAAGAAAATCCTGTTTTTCTTCTAACTCTTCTGATTTTTTCTTTCTCCGTATCTCTGACTGCGTATTTTCTCTTACTGGTTTTCTCGGATACTCTGCTTGATTAAGCTGCTTTTGCAGTTGATGTTCTTCTTTCTTCTGCTGTTTTCGTATCCTTTCCTCTTCCAATAACTGCCGCCTTTCAGCTTTCTTTTGTTCCGACTCCAAAATTTTCTTTTCTTTTTGCTGACGTTTTTCTTCCTTTTTTGCCTCTTTTAACCGTTCTTCCAGTTCCTTTATTTCCTGACTGATGATTATCTCCTCCTTTCTTACGGCGTTTATGCTCTCTTCTTTCTATCCGCCGTTTTCTCTCCAACTGATACCTCCCGCTTGGTGTTGTAAGAACTCTTCTATTTTTTAAAAAACATAAAATATGAAACAAATAGGCTGTCAATCGTTCTCCCTGCACACCTATCACAGCAAAAATGACAACTGGAAGAATAAATATAATTCCCAGATAAATTTTGGTTCTGCCATCCACCGGTACTTGCAGCAAAATTTTTAATAAAATAAGCGACATCACTGCCGCTTCAACTACATTCCCCGCACTTACTCTTCCGGAAAACCATTTTCCTGATTCCGCAAAATTAGGCGGTATGGTATATGTATCTACTTTTTCTCGTTCTGACATTTTCTGCCTCCTATGTATATGGTTGCTTTTTCTTCCGCACAAACAGATATCCCCCAAGGGAAATAATCACTACAGGAATAATAAGTTTTCCTATAGTCTTTAACAGCTCTTCTGAAACTCCATCGGTTTCCATTTTTTCTGTCTGTGGCGCATTTGCAGATGATCGCATATCTTCTGTGTCTGTTGCCATTCCAATACATTCCCCTGTTACCTGAAGGTTTTCAATTTTTACTTCTGCTTCTTGCATACTAAATTTCGCTTCGTCATATAGTACTCTATACAGACGCTCCTTCTCCACTGCATCTACAGATAAGTGATAATCTCCAGGTGCCAGTTCTAAGTTTGTACTATACTGATTGGCTTCACACAGTTCAAACAAATATTCTATTCCGCTTTTCTCCTTTACACTCCCCTTCACGGTTCCTGAAAATTCCTCATATACTTCCGCACGTATTGCCAAGATTCCCGTATTTTGGTTTGTCACTGTAAAGTTTTCACTTATTTGCTCTTTCTTTTTCCAATCCTCTGATTTTTTTAACACTTCTCCATTCTTCCCAAACAGGACATATCTTCCTGCTTCATGGACAGAATCATACGCCCATGTATCTTCCAGACGATTTCCTTTTTCATCATAACCGTTTCCATTTTCCCATTTGGTGATAACGGGAAGTTCCACTATAGATACCGCCATGACCGGAACAGAAAACATCATCCAAAAAATTGTACATATAAGCACAAAAACAATTCTTTTACTCATTTTGTTCCTACTTTCCAATAATCCAAAAAGCTCCTTCCGACAAATCCCTTCCATAACTTTTTATGGTTTCTACGCTATAAAGTTTTCCAGTTCTTTCTCTGCTTGCACAATCAGCAATCGTGATATGTCCATCTGTGGTCACTCCGGTAAGTACAATAAAGTGTCCACTACTTCCTCCGGTAATCGTATAAGCTTCACAGATTTCAACAACCAGTTTTCCTTCTTTTAAGGATTCCACCACATAATCCATACGGTCTTTTCCTACCCGTTCACAAGTCAATCCCCAGTGAGTTGCCGCATTTTTCACAAAAGAATGACTGGTGCCTACATTGGGTACATATTCTCCATTTTGCTCTGCAAAAGTTTTCGTGATTTCCGGTGTTACATTCTGGCCAGTAAAAGTGGAAATTACAATCGCCAGAGAAGTTGGTCCGCACCCGGCAGCACCAACATTGCTTGTTCCATAAGGAAGGCTTGCCCACGGTTCTTCTGTCTGATTAAAATAAGTGACTTCTTTCACACAGTTTTCAACCGTATCATATCGGATTTTATCTCCGGTAACATCAATATTTCCAATCAATGAATCATCAACCCCACCTCCTGTCACAAAATCCGTCCATGAAAATAGGGAAAATATTGCTTCCTTTAGCGCATCAACTCCATCCTGCATAATCTGAAGAACCCGTAAAACCAACTCAAATGTCCCCTGATCCAGTACATACTTATACTCATACTTGTTTCCGTTTTGAGATAACTGTGAACTCAATAGTAAAGCCAATGTATATTCCACCGTTTTTTCACCTACTTCTTGCTCTTCCATCTGCACATTCTGTCCACTTTCCTTTAAAGTCAGATAAGTTTCTTTTGTAATCTCTGTCTTTCCAGCTTCTGTTATCACATAATAGACTGTTTTTACAGATGACTGCTCTCCCGTATTGCTTACAGACCATGAAAAGAATTGCGGCACATATTCTGTCACCGCATTTTTTAACAGTTGGTATGACTTTTCCAATTCCTCTGGACTCCCTTCGGTATCAGAGGAACTTCCCGTTCCACTGGGCTGTTCCAGTATTTGAATATATCCCATTACCTTTTTTACATGGTTCTGGGTTTCTGTATACGGTGGAATCTGATATCCGGCATTGATGACTGCCTGCGGACCTGCATTATATCCAGCAATAACCAATTCCAAAGCATTTTCATATCCCTGAAACATTTCCATAAGCTCTGCAACGTATTTGGCTCCCCCCATGATATTCTGTCTAGGATCATACGGATCTGTTACTCCCAGTGAAGCAGCAGTTCCAGGCATTAACTGCATAATGCCAATTGCACCTGCACCAGATACTACATTAGGATCAAAGTTTGACTCTACTTTCCCCATTGCAATCAAAAGTGCTACCGGTACATTATAGGTATTTGCCGCTTCCTTAAAAAAGGCATCATATGGACTGCTCAAATCTGTATCCAAGTTCATGTCCAGACCACCAGAATATCCGAGAAAAGATTTTCGCGTGGTGCTGTCCCACTTTTGCATCAGTAAAATCCCCACATAATAAGATAGGTTATCTTTTAATCTTGTCTCATATTCATCTACGATTGTCAATTTATGTTCTCTATAATTTGCCTGATAATCTGCCTGTATTTCCTGCAGCTTCATATCATGTTCCTGAGAAATAATAGATAACAGCTCTGTTTGGTATGCTTCTACTTCCAGCACCTGTTCAATCCTGCTTCTTATTGCTGCAAGTTCTTTTGACTGCGCTTCATTTGCAAAAGAATTAGCATCCATAAATCCAAGATAGGAAAACAGAATACCAATGAAATTCACAATGATGAATAGGAACAGTAAAATTGCCGCCATAATTGCTGCAACTACTTTTTGGAACGTCTTATTTGTCACTAAAAATCCAACAACCGTTCCAAGAGGTCCTGCAATTGCTGTTCCAATGGTACTTCCAGCCACACTGCCTCCTGCCGCTGTTGCCGTAGAGTAAGCTGCCTGAGCACCTTTTGCTGCATTTTTTGCATTTTTTATGCCATCTGCAACCTGTTTTGCCTGCTTTGCTGTTTTTGCTGTCTGGATAGCAGCATTGGCTGTATTGTCAAGAGGTGATGTATCATGCCTTTCTTCTGCCATTTTACACCTCCCTACCAGTCTTTACGCTCATCATATCCCTGTCGCAATTCACGTCTGGATTTTGGAATTTCTGGAATCCCATCTTCTAGTTTCAAACTTCTTTCTGCCTCGTTTGGGAGAACACTTTCTCTTAAATTCTGTCCTTGTATCAGCATCTCTCGTCCTAAAACATCGCTAGTTTCCATTTCCCCTGTTGTCGGAACATCTGAAATTCTTCTTTCTGCCCCTTGTCCAAACTCATTTTGACTGGAGAGATAATCACCTGTTGGATGTTCCCTTGTTTCCTCTGAAAACTTTGGAATTACGGACTCTCCTTTAGAAGTCGAAACACCACTTTCTCCAATTTCGTTTAAAATGCCAGATCCAGAAGTCTCCATTCCGCCTGAAACTTCCTGTGCAGAATATTCCCTTCCAGCACTGCCGCTTGTGACCCCTTCCAAATCCATTTCACTTTCACCAATGGTTCCACCATCCAGATCCATACCAACGGATGTAGCTGTTTCCTCTTCCCTTGGATAATCTAAAGCTCCATCTGCTTCTGTCAGTACCTCTTGTCCATTTTCAGATTCTACTGGAATACTATCTGTATCCAACATACCTTCTGCATAACTGCTTCCAGTATTTTCTGCTTCCATAGCAGGAACTTCTGATACCGAATTTTCCTTCAGGTCAGAAAGATTTCCTTGTTCCTGTGTAGGTTCAATTTCTTCTCCTTTTACCAATTCACCGCCTTCTCCAAGTCCATAATTTTCTGTACTAGCTTCTGGATTTTTCATATCTTCTTGCTGTGAAGTAATTCCCATTTCGTCCAGAATATTTTCCTGATCTGAAACTGTGTCTGCTGTTTTACCATCATCTGCATTGTCCGCATACCCCTCTTCCAACGGATTTCCTGATACGTAATCTTCTCCCATTTCTTCCATATCCATAGGATTTCCAGTACTCATTGGTATTGGCCCTGCACCATCTCCCATTCCGGAAGAAGTTCCCATTGCTTCACTATTTCCTGTATGTTCTCCATTTTCCATACTCTCAGTTGTACTATGACTGCTATGTCCGAATGAGAATAATCTGCTGGCTGCCATCATTAACCCAAAAGCGCCCATTCCATTCGACATTCTTCCAAGATTAATTCCAAGTGAAGCCATATAAGAATCCATTTTAAAGCACACTTTTGAAAATCCAATCAAACATAAGGTTGCAATAAAAAACTTTGTAAAACCATAGTGGCTTGCGGTCAAATTTCCATACCCGCTTAAAAACATTTTCATACACCACGCATTCATAATGATTAAAACAACTTGTCCACCAAACATCTTGCTCCAGGATGCTAATACATTATTCGTTGCCTTAGAGCCACCTGTCGAAAATGCCAAAGGTGCAGTATAGGAAAAAACGCCCAACAGAACATACCGTTCTGCAATGATAAACAGCATTTTAAAGTAATTCCATGCAACGACAAACTGCATAATCAGTAATAGTATGGAAATGCTCAATCCATCAATTCCAAGACTTGCCGATGCCTGATCCAGAGAAGATACAAAATCAGAAAAACTTTTTACTTCAATTTCTGTTCCTGCTACCCACTGATAAGGAGTACCAGCCACTTCCAAAATATAATTTGCTACTGGTCTGGCAAAGAGCAACATAAATAAACATAAAAAGCTCCTGCAGACCAACTCCACCGGATCTTCCGCTGCAACACCGCCTCTTCCAAACATGGTTTTGAATAACTGCCAGATTAAAATCAGCAATAGGATTGCAATCCCCATAGGAAGAATAGCATTTTTATACAAATCTTTTACTACTGTAAATAAGTCTTCAAATAAACTCAAATTGCAGGATAGTAAATCTGTGAACATTCCGGTAATGAGGTCCATCATGTCTACTAAAAACTGTGAACAAATTTCCCGGATTCCTTCAATCAATAATTCTAATAACCAGCCCAACTAACTTCATCAACCTCCTTTTCCCGGGAGGGCTCCGGTATATTGTGTTTTTTAACCAGTAAAGTTCTGCTGTGGAACGAGAACTTCCATGTAGTTTACAATCGCTCCAAGTACCATTAACACTGCCCAACAAATGACAATGCGTTTCAGCCACGTTCTTGACTCATCCACTGTTTTTCCGCTTTTTGAAAAATTCATCAAAAACAAACACACTGCTGAACACACAACTGCTGCAACAGTAGCAATTCCTACTACATCGTTATACACTTTCTGCATAGCGTCTTTTGCCATAGAAAAGATGTCCGCAGCATATACTGGCTGTGTAAACCACGCCAGCATGGTAATCATGAAAAATCCCATAAACATAAATTGAGGAATCCAGGCAGTCTTCATTTTAAACTGTGGTTTCCTCAATTTCTCTACGATATGCACTTGTAATTTTTTATGAAACAAACATCATCCTCCCTTCCTCTTTATTTCAGGGCAACAAAAAAAGCAACCATTTCTGATTGCTTTTTTCCCTGATTATTCAGTTTTGCGGCCCTCCATGTAGATACTCACATGCACAAAACTTTACGTTATCATTGTAAAACTTTAAGAATCCGATGTCAATTTCAGAGAGGTCGCAATGTTATAGGAAACCAGTCTTATTTTTGTATCACTTATAAAAACATATACACAGTAAGTATCGTAATGACATTTTTGAAAAATCTATTCCAAAAAATCCATTTAACAATATTTTAATAGAATAAAGAATCTAGTTTTTACAAACCTGTGATATTTTAATACTGAAATCTAAAATAAACTATTTAGGAGGTATCATAATGAAGAAAAAAATACTCACATTATTATTAACAGTCACAGCTTTAGGTGTAATTCCTTTTTCAGTTTATGCTAGTGACACTGACACTGCCAAAGAGAATGAATGCAACGAAGTGATTACAAATCAAAAAATTATTAATGAGAAAAATCCAGACGGCACAATTACACAGGCTGGATTAGTAACATTTGAATATCAGCCAAGCTCATCTGACTTAAAAGCAGGAGGATGTTCATCTGGCCATCACACCAATATCGTCAACAATGGAACACCAGACACTACACGCATCCACGGAAAAACACACCCTGGATATTGCCAAGTAAAAACAACAACCTATTGGAGATGCACAAATTGCAACACAACCGGTCATGATGATAAATATACACTTGTCTGGTGTCCAAGTGCAGATATAAGTGGTGATGAACCTGGCAATGAACCTGGCTTACAATAAACAAATTTTATAGGATCTCAATAATTTTACATAGAAAAAGAGTGGTTCATTTAGATTGTATCAACTATTTAATAAATATAAAATCCAGTGTATTTGTGAACTCTAATTTTGAACTATGAAATAGTATAATTATGGTAATTACATTTCCAGTTCAAAATGTAACACACAAAAAAAGGAGTACCAGAAATTCGAGAGCATTTCCTCATTGCTCCGACTCTGTGTACCCCTTTTTTAATAAATTGATTAGTCTTCTATTTCTATTAGGTACTTATACATTTGCCGCTTTATACCATGACTGCGTTGTTATCTTTCTCCTAAAATCCCTTTTATAATTTTCTTTTTTTCTATATCCTGATGATTGTTTCCTTACATTCGTTTTATATTCCTGATAATGTTCTTTCTTATGATAATTCCAACAGTTATTTCTCCATTTTTGAGCGAGAACAGAATCCGTAGAACTTAGCAGTAATAAAATTTCCATTGGGCACTGACATTCCTGCGGTAGTTCCCCTTCATATTGCTCATTGCATAACAGATTGTAATACATTCCTTTCTGGATGCAAAGTGGCAAAACTGCTGCGTATACAAAACTTTTACCAAATCGGTCCGTTGTCCTGACTGCAGCATAATATACCCCTTCTACAATATAAGACAAAATTACTTCTTTCTCCGGTATCCATCTTCCTCTTTCTTCGTATCCCCTTTGCCTGAAAAGTTTATCACACTCTACTCTTATTTCTTCTGAAACTGCAGCTTTTAATAATCTTTCATTTTCTATATGAAAACATATCCAACTCATTCTATTCACCTCTTCTTATTCTTTTGAAAAAGCAGGAACAAGATTTTTAATCCCCTTCTTGATCCTGCCCTTTTTCTACGCTGCTGCTTTTAAACTTTCTGCTTCATCTACAAAAAACTGTATATAATAGGTCTTTTCTTCTCCTTCTACTACAATATGATTTGCATCCAAAGCAATAATTTTTTTAACTACTTCTGTTTGGAATTTGTTACCTTTCCAGTAATAGTGTAGTGGTCTACCCGTAATAACTGGAAATACCACCCAGCCATGCGTCCATATCATTTTTTTGATTTTCTTGCTTTTTACCATCCTTGTTCCTCCTTTTCAACATAAAAAAGGCACTGACTGTCCAATAACAATCAATGCCATTCTTTTTCTTGTGGATATATCCCTATCCTAAATTTTTCTCCTATTTAAAATAGGACTATACCTTTGTGATGTCAGTCTATACTGATATCATAAATAACTACACAATCATCATATCACAATATCTTGTGTATATCAATACTTAATGTACAAATTATTGTGTTCTTCTGTTTTCATAGGAAATTTTATAATACTTTTTAAAACTGCACATACCAATTCCTGGTATAAGTCCTCATCAAATTTCCCATTACTTTTTGCGTATTTTAACAACAAAGGACGGTACATTTCTATAATTTCAAATACTGCTTTTTTATCCTTATTTCGTGCTTTCCATAATAATTCTTCAAATTCTCTTTCCTGCATCTTTTCCTTCTCCTAATTCCCTGCGAATTTTTTTAATTACGTTGTAATAGGTATTTTCAGCCTTTTTTCCAGATATTCCTATAGCCATTCCTATTTCATCAAATGTCTTTTCGTACAATATTCGCAGACAGAGAACCTTTATATGCAATGCCGAAAAACTTTTCAGTATATGTAAAAGTTTATTGTCTGTCACCTGAGCAAACAATTTTTCCGGATCAATCTTTCCCAAAAAAATATCGTGTGCTTCCATCATTTCATTCCATTCTATTCCCCTTCCTTCTACATTTTCCAAATCCTCTTCTAAAGTAATCTCATGCTCTTTAATCTTACTTTTATCGTTCATATAGTTAATAGTGGTATTTCTTACTGCACTCTGTAGGTATGCACTAAATTCATCTATAGTAGTTCGTTTTTGTTTATCCATAAATCTCCTCCTGAAATCTGTTTTTAATCTATAATCCGTTTCCAGGCGGAGAGTTTTACTTCTATGTTACTATTACTTGCTTTTAAGTAATAATTACAAAAAAGCTGCTAGAATTCTTCTAACAGCATAATGTTCCTTTACTACTCTAATTATGTTTTTGCATCAAAAGACAGCATAAATAAACTTATATATTTTTTTCATTATGTATATATCTTTCAATCATGCACTCTTCTATTTCCTCCATTCTGTCTGTCGAATTTTCCAACTGATCAAACTCTCCAATTTCCTCTTGGTCCAAAGCATCTTCAATCATTTCTGTTAAATCTTCTTTTTTACATCCAGGTTTGAATATGTGTCCACAATTAGGACAAATCCGATACCAAATAATAATCTCAATTCCACATTTCGGGCAAAACTTTTTTTGATATCTCTTTCTCACTAAAAGAAGAATAAGAACCATTTCCTGCAAAAGTAAAAATAATGTCAACAGCAGAAATGCCCATTTCTTTCCATTCCATGCCATCCCCACAAGCAGTCCTTGTAAAATTGTCATTCCTCCTAAAATATACTCTACTCTATTCCGCATTTTTCCTCTCTTTCTAAAGTTCTTCTTTATAGGAACTTTTATTTTCCTCTAATTCCTCTTTCTCCATTTCCTGAAGTAATTCTTTATTTTTCTGTATCATGAGAATATCCTCCTCTTGCAGTGTTGGAAGAAATTCATCTTGTAATTGTACGACTCTGTTTTTCTTTGGTATATCCAGCTTCTTGTCTATCACCGCCTGCTCTTTTGAAAATTTCCCTTCTATGTTTTGATGATATGCAAGAACCGCCTTTACAACAAACTTTGCTTTTCTATGCCCTAACTGGTTTAGTATTCTTGCAACTTCCTGATGATCCGGGTCCTCTTCATCAAATCCCAAGGAAAATCTGTACGGATTTTGTTTTGCCATACGTCCTCCCCTTAATATCCCGCTTTTTCTGCCATATATTGTTTGATAAAGCCTTTTACATTTGCTCTTGGATCATCAACAACATAATATGTTGAATGATATCTTTTCCAAACTTCATCAATAATATCCTTTAAAAGAACCGTTCCACCTCCCACAAAAACAGTCACTGTTGTTCGGAAATCAATACCAAATTCTAAAAAAGAACCTAATAAATCTCCCATATATTCTGCTGCAATTTCAAACGTCCTTCGAACAACCAATTCTGAATACGGTGTTTTCCTTTTAAAAAGAATATTATCGATATCTGCTTCTTCCAGATAAAGATTAAAGCGCTGCCTTATTCCTACCATAATTCTTTTATAAAGCATAATAATCCCTTCCGGAAGGGAATCAATTCTTGTTCTGTCTACTACTCCATACCGAACTAACAGATAATCTACTGTAAATCCCCCAATATCTATCAGCAGAACCTTTGGCTGTTCTTGTAAATAGAGCTGATTTGCTACCAAAATGTACGCAGAATATCCCTGCATATATACATTTACGCTCTCATAGCGTATTCTGTATGGTTTTCCTTTATAGGAAAAATAAACGGCTTTTCCTTGCCGCCAAAAATATTCCCGGAATTTTCGGATCTGTTTTCCGTAATCCCCCGGCGGAAGTCCAACTAATAACTGGATCGGAATGGTTCCCCCTTCATAAATACCAGTTTCTATTCCTTCTTTTTCCAGTTCCTTGGCTACTCCGAGTAATGTCAAAATATAATACCTGTCATCAATGGTTTTATCTTCCAAATAGGAAATCCTCTGATTACTTTCCAAGTAGTTAATCCCTTTAAAAAAAATCCCTTCTTCTCCAGGAAGAATTTTTTGTTCTTTTCTTTTAATTCCCGAATGAAAAATAAAATGGTTCGTTTTCATCATTTTATTTCCTGTATCTATACTCATAACAACTCCCATATTTCTCCTTTCCAGCCTTTTGGCTATTTTACTTACCTATTTCTGATAACTCTGATTTACCTGTTTTAATATTTGCTGATTTTTTGCTTCGTATCCCCATAAGATATTACTGACCGCCTCAAAAGCCTTATCTCGCCATCTAAAATAAGTGGCTCTGTGCATTCTTGGTATCCGTGGAAAATGCGGCTCCAGTTTATCCAGAATTTCATCTGTATTCTCTGCTCTATAAGCTGACATATAGGTATAATAAAGTACCCAATAATACTTTTCTCCTTGTGGGTGATATTTCCTCATTAACTCTACCGCCTCATCAATCAGTTTCAGATACTTATTGGCCTGATTGATAGATTCGATCCTTTCCCTCATATCTTCCATATCCAGATTGATGTCCATTCCTGCCTGATAAACACTATCTAAAAATTCGTCTACATCGGTGCCATATTCTGTATGAAAGCATTGCTTTACTTGATTGATTTTTATCTGCATTTTCCAATTCACAGATCTGTATATTTTAAACAGTGATATGATATCATGGTAAAATTCATTATCTTCCCCTTTTACAGTCGTTGATACTACACCCGTTTTTCTCATATAACTCTACCCTTTCTTGTGTTCCTTAAAATATCTTTCCAAACTTTCATCTGCTCTCTTTCCTGCTATAACAGACGTGCATAAGATGCAAACAATCATACTGATTGATATAATCCCTAAAATGATAACTGCTGTTTTAATCATCTTCATTCTCCTTATATTACTCTTGTTCTAAACTTTTCCACCTGGAAATTAATGTATCACTGCTATTATTCTTGACAGAATTAAATTTACTCTATGAAATTATCAAGGTGCTCCTATTATATACCAACTAAAAATTCATGGATTTTCTGTAAAAAAATCAAAAAAAGTGGATTAGAATTTTCTCTAATCCACTTCTTAATATACGTAATAATTTTTCTATCATTTTAGTAAGAACTTTATGTATCTATAATATGGTTTATCTAACTCTAAAGCAGTCCCAGCATTAATAGCTCTAATTGTATCATTAAATTGTCTGATACATTCTCTCTTAAATCCCCAACAAAGTCTTTAAAAATCATACTATAAAAAATCGTCTATTTTGTTTTCATGTAATAAAATCGGACATTCATGTAATTTTTCCGCAAAAAATAATAGGATTTACTCTTTGCAAACTTCCTATTCCCACAAAAATGGATTTATGATTTCCATACGCTGGACAGGTGATAGATTTCACCTCGGATTATTCAAATGATTGCCCACTTACCTTTCTCTTCTAAAATTTGTTTTACCATATCCTGATAATCCTTATACATTTCCTTTTCTAGCTTGCCTGGAGATATTAGACAATGTGCAGACCAAACAGATAATGTACTAAGCACAAGTATGAACAACATTAAACTAGCAAAAAAGCAACAAAATTTTCATTTTTTTCTATTCTTAGGTTTGGGTTGCAGCAAAAACTTATTGCCGTAGAGATAATACTAGTATAACGAATATTAAATAATTGCTATATTAAATTGATACTGCTTCCTCTTCACTGATTTCATCCATTTTATACTTCCAGTGATAAACCACGGGTTCACGGTTCACTTCGTCAAAGTACTTGTAAATTCGTTCTTCCAACTCCTGTTTGGTATTGACACGAATTCCTCGAAGCATCTGTCTGGTCATCTTGCTGAAGAAGCTTTCAATCATGTTTAACCATGAGCCATGTTTTGGTGTAAACACAAATTTAAAACGTCCCTTTGGCATCGTATCCAGAAAGCGCCGTGTTTCTTTGGAAGTATGTGCAGAATGATTATCCAGGATGATCCGAATGGTATCCTGTGATGGATATTTTTTGTCCAGTATCTTTAAAAACTCAATAAAATCAGAACTCTTATGGGTCTCACTTACTAACGGAATTGCTTCTCCAGTGAGTAAATCAATGCCAGCCAGTAAAGAGAGCGTTCCCAGACGTTTGTATTCTGCATCACGATATACTTCCCCATGTTCTGATGTCGGGCGTAAATCCGGTGCCGTATTGGAGATTGCCTGAATGCCCGGCTTCTCATCATACGATACCGTAATCGTCAGTTTATAATCGTCTGGAACAATGAGATCACCATTTTCATCAAACTGCATTTCAATCTGCTTATAAACCAACAGAACCTCATGCATTTTTGATTCAAAATCAGGATCCCGTTTTTCACAGTAATATTTGATTTTAAAGGGTTTCATATCCTGTTCCTTAAGAAATTTCTGGATATACGGTTTGGTAACGGTTGAAAGCCTTGGATATCCCGCTTCTTCTGCATGTTTCTGAATGTATTTGTGGAGAGAGGTCAACGTCCACAATTCCTGTGCATAACCGAGTTCTGTCGGTCTCTGACACGCAATATGAATCATCCATGCTTTTGCATCATCAGTGATTTCCGATGGACGTCCAGGACGCTGAACATCAAACAGTGCAGCATCTAAACCGCCTTTCTGAAACTTCGAAATACAAAGGCGTACCGTTGCAGTACTAATGGCAAGTTTATCAGCAATTTGCTGGAATGTCATTCCATCGGCTTTATATAAAAGGATTCTGGCACGGTCCACAACTTGTGCCTGAATGGTTCTCTTTTTGGATAATGCTTTAAGGTAATCTCTGTCTTCATCTGACAGAGGAAGATATGTTTTTCTCATAGTGTTCATCCTTTCTTAGATAACACTATTTTACCATACATTATCCTCAAAATATATAGTAGAAATTTAATTTATTCTATACTAGACGCTAAAGCAGTTGAAATAATATTACTAACTTCTCCATACCTGTTCTTATCTCTTTTCCGAACTTCTAAATATTTTATAAACTTTTCCAATTGCTCTATTGTATAAACTTCATACTTATCTCTAATCATTTTTTGCCATTCAT
Source organism: uncultured Drancourtella sp. (assembly GCA_937880845.1). Lineage (GTDB taxonomy): Bacteria > Bacillota > Clostridia > Lachnospirales > Lachnospiraceae > Sellimonas. Next base: position 20,743 of record CALFLL010000046.1, on the reverse strand, counting down.
GGTAGTTATGCGGTACTTTTTTGTCTTGCTTATATCTTTTCCTACTTTTTCAATACAGTTTTTACGATTTTCCCTAATCATCTTTTTTAGTTCCTCGCATTCTTAATATTATATTCTCTTATTTTTCTAAAAAAAAGAGAATATAATCCCCTTTTTGTCATCAAATAACATATAAGAATTCTCAAATGATGCCATTGAAGTTCGCCAAGTATCGTTATAAAAATCTACAACGAACATAATCCGTAATTCTTATTCTATCAGAACAAAGCGGTTTCCATCAGTTCCTATAAGATAAACACATGAATTGTCATTCGAATTCAATTGTTCCACCACTTCCAGTGCTTGACCTATTAAATTCCAAAACTGGGGCGACATTAATTCTTCCAAGACACTTACGCCCCTATACATATACTGTGATTGAAGAACAGCATCTGTTGAGGAACCATCCGATGCATAGCCGCCCAGCAAACCCTGTAAACTTCCGTCCTTTAGCTCTGTAAAAGTTGATATATGTGCTTTCCGCAATTTATAATGGGTTGCTTCCTCCCCCTTCTCGGAAAAGGGATCTCCTTTTATCAAATTTTTTTCCAATAGTTCCGACCAATTATCTTTGATTCTATATATATAAGCAGAATTTGTCCAAAGATGCTGTGACATCTCATTGTGAGAAACAACATCAATAAAGTATACTGCTTCTAACATAACATACGCAATCAATAGGTACTAAGAGCACACCATAAAACCATCTTTCTTCCCACTATCCAACTGATCACTTAAGTGAAAGTGACAGATATTCCAGTCATAGAGCATACTATCCTCTTGTGATAGTTTCTTGATACTTCTTGTCAAGAATGAATTTAAATCCTCTCCTTTTTCTATGCAAGTTTCCAGATAATTTAATTTTTTACCATAATCAGCAGAACAACTGAACGCTTTTGCTTTGTATACTCTCCTTGGCTGTACAGAGATGAGTCTCCTCATGAAACGTCAATAATCCATAATAGCATCATCAGTATCCTTTCTTTGTATGCCAATTTCTTTTAATCGACGAGCTAAAATGGTGTCCAAATCATCAAGAAAGTTCATTCTAATTCCATTAATTAAACCTGAAACCGGTCTTTTTTGTCTATGTTAATATCTCATCATTTTCTACCTCTTAGTTCCTTTTCAATGTAGCCGCCAAATGTCAAGATACTTGCTATTTGGTAGTTACGTTAAATTAACAATTATACACAAGTATATCTGATATCACAATACATTAATTAGCCTTTAAAAATAATGTAAATATAAAAAAGCGGAAATAATGTAAAATTATCATCTCCGCTCATGCACACTCTTTTCTATTTTATATTTTACTATACCAATATATTGAGAAATCAGAACCACTAGCAGTGTTACTGCTGTCAAGGATACAAAATTATCCATATTATAAAAAGAACAACCTATAGCAAAAACAACTATACCAATTAAAATTTTCATACTTATCTTTTTACAGTATATTTTTTCTTCTTTCTCCAATTCTTTATTTACATTGTCTACTGGTGCAATCCTAAATATCAAAATAGATCCACATAAAATAATGCTCCAAGAAACCGGAGGCGCAATTATCACTTGTTTGCTAGCAATCAATACAAATATTTGTACTGTGATAGAGCATAGAAAACATTTAATAAAACTATTTAAATGTACTCCTCCTGCATAAGTTCGTAACAACATAAAACTCCCGGTAAACACTACAAATTCAGGAATCATATGCATATATATTGCAATACCAAAACAAACTAGAAAACAAATTAACATTTCAATTCCAATTTGAAAACCATATTGGTATAGAGCATATGACTCCTGAGAAATCACACCGGCTTTAACAATATAATCTGTTAATTTTTCCGACAAATACTTCATATTTATTTTTTCTTTAATTCTCTAAGTCCATCTGGCATTTTCGGCTGATGATAAATGTAAGCACAAGCACTGTTTGCCGACATCTTACCAACTTTTAAAGATACCTTTGCTAATACTTTTGCTGACTGAGATTTTACATTTTTTAATTTCATACTTTAAAACTCCTTTCATATGTTTATTGTTATTTTATCACAATACTTTTAGTTTTCCATTTTGTTGTAAAAATATCGAGTGTTTATGTAACTTTTCCTTTATTTCCCATACAGCACTACCCTTACGATGAAACATTTAGATACCGTGCTGTCCACCGCTACGCTTCCATGGTATTTCCTTGCTGTCCTTTGTACTGATGCCAGTCCGATCCCATGGTTATCCGCATCCTTTTTTGTAGTTTTCAATTCCCCTCCCTTTGTCTTTATCAGTTCTCCAGTATAACTATTCTCCACTGATATCAACAGATTCTTCCTGTCATATTTTAACTTTATTCTGATATATCTTTCATCTTCCACTTTTCTAGCTGCTTCCACGGCATTCTCCAGCAGATTCCCTAAGATTAGGCTTACATCCGCCCCCTTAAATGGCATTTTCATCGGTATCTTCAAATCTGTCTGGAACTCTATCCCCTCCTTTTCCGCTATCTTCCGCCAATACCCTGCCAAAGAATCAATCACTATGTTCCCTGTATTCGCAACTACTGATGGCTTTAATCGCCCTTCTTCCATCACATCATTGATAAACTTGATGATTTTTTTACACTCTCCTCTTTCCGCATATGCGAGAAGGGAAATAAAATGATTCCTCATGCTGTGCCTGATATCCCTCACTTGAAGTATGGAAATTTCCATTTCTTCTTTATGACGCTCACATAGTTCTAACTGTTGTTCATAGACCAAATTCATCTTCCTGATCTGTAAGTCATCTGCAAGCTTAATGTAAATATATCCAATTAGTACATTTACAAACAGTAAGATCAGAACAGATATAAAGGAATAAACCTCCGCGTTCTTCTTTTGGGTATGATAAGATAAAATAAATACTGCATTCATAATATATATGCTGCCTACTGGGATAAACATAAGCAGGATACCATATCTGCTCGGCAGTTCTTTAACTTCTTCATGCATAAAAACTTTCCTCAGTGCCAGGATCACTATAAGGAAACAGATTTTTGAAGTAAATGCACCAAATATCCTGGAAGTCGCAAGTTGTTTATAGTAAAGAAGTAAAAAATTTCCAACTAACGTTTCTACCAGCATCCAGATGGCATCAAAAATAACCACAAAAAAGCTTTTCTTCCCCCAATTTCCTTCATATATGTTTGCCACCACAAATAATGAAAAACCTATCGTCAAGCTTATATTCCATGATATCTGCAGTCTGCTGATAACTCTCGGAATACAAAACTGCCAGATCGCTAATACTATAACCCCTATAATTAAACGTTTGTCTCCTGCTTTTCTTTTTCTAAAAAAACTACTAAAATAAAGGAAAAACAAAGACATAGTAAATAGCATGAGTATAATATCACTTCCTATTGCTATGCCTTTATTTTCCAACATAAAAGGTGTCCTCCATAGCACAGTACTCCTGGCTGATATTCTTCCGCCTGTCTTCACTAATGGATATTTGCTTTCCATTGTCTAACACAACAAAGTCATAGCCTAGCTCATCTACATGTTTATAGTTTACCAAAAAGGATTGATGTACTCGTAAAAATGCCACTTTGCTTTTCTTTAAACTCTTCTCAATATCATTAAGTTTGCCATAAAGTTCGAACTCCCCTTTTTCTGTTATTATCCGGATCTTCCGTCTGCTGCTTTCAAAAAAGAGAATGTCACAAATGGGAATCTTATGGCTTACCCTCTGGTAACTGTACCGGAAATAACTGTCCTCACTATTTATTTCCTCATATGCTTCTTTAAAACAGATTTCCATCTGGCTTTCGCTTACCGGCTTTACTAAAAATTGAAATGGCCGAACAGAAAAAGACTCCTTCATATAGTTTTCATGACTGGTAACATATACAATCAAAGTTTTCCTATCTGTTCTCCGGATTCTTCTTGCTACAGTGATCCCATCCTCTTTCCCCATTTCTATGTCTAAAAAAATAATATCAAAATAGGTTCTGTCTTCTACCAGCTCAACCAATTGTTTCCCATTCCAAAAAACTTCTGTATCTATATCAATAAAATTTCTCTTTGCAATATTCTGAAGCATCCTTTCTATTCGTCCTGCCACTGAGATATCGTCATCACAGATTGCCACATTTATCATCTTTTGTCCCCTCCATTCTTTTTTCTTCATTTTTCCGAACAATCTGTAAAATTGACCACACCAATTCCTGATCATACCTATCCAGTTTTTTATATACCTCGATCAAATCATAATACTCATCTAAAGTTTCGCTAATTTTGAGCTGCCCTGTCAGATCCCGCTTTACATCAGATAATCCCAACAAATAATCTGTTGTAACATTAAAATACTCTGCAAGTCTTTTAAGAACATCTATTTTTATAATATTGACATCTTTTTCATATTTACTAAGCGTCTGCTGCGTAATTCCAAGCTCTGTTGCCAGAATTGCTTGTATAAGTCCCCTTTTCTCTCTAAGAATTTTAATTCGGCTCTCCATATTTTTCTACTCCTTAAATTTGTTATAAAATAATGCTACCCTTTTTAGCATTATCTGACACAAATAATAGGGGTATTCAATTACGCAAATAAAAAGTAAGACAAACAAGGTCATTTCCTTGATTGTCTTACTTTTCTATTATTCATGCAACCACACAAATTGAGTAGACTCTGAATAAATGTCGGAATAAATTATATCTGCCAATTCATCTTCGGAAACTTCTCTATGTTCTTCTCCCATCTGTCTTCCCACTTCATTATTATGTAAATCCATTTCTTTATGAGCTGTTTTAGGGAAGCCATCGGATTCATTTCCAGAAACATCTTTATCTTCATGTGCAGTGGCAAATAGCTCTGCCTTTTCACTACCGATCAAGATGCTCATCTCAGCATTCCAAATACCATGTCTAAAAGCATCACTTCTGTCTCCTAAGCCACTATAGCCAAACTTTGTTTGCGTCTGTTCTGTTGCGATATTTCTTGCAGTATTGACTTTTAAAGCATCAAATGGATAACGTATGCAAAGTTTCTTTTCAGATTCAGTAAGTGAATTCCAAATATCTATAATGCCCTTTTCCATCCGGCTTTCGCTTATCTGTTTATTAATTATGGTCAACAATTGTTCATCTGTAAATCCAGGATTATCATTTTTGATAGATATAATTTCATCAATCAAAATGTCAAATTTTTCTTCTTCAATAGTATTCCACTCACTTTCTATGCATGCATTTTCATTCGCATAAGCTGAAAGCGGTGAAATAGCACCTAATACCATAACTAATCCCATAACTCCTATAATTTTTTTCCTCATAATTGCACCTCCAAATTCTTCTTTAATAAAATTATAGCATATAATCATGTATAAAAATTATAAATGTAATTATTCCGAATGTACATGTAATTGTTTTACTATCTCTTTTTCCATTATTGTAAATACTGTTTTAGTATTTCAATTTTATCTGTGTTCTCCCAAGGCAATTTAATATCATCTCTTCCAAAATGACCATATGCTGATGTTTGCTTATATATTGGCCGACGTAAATCCAACGATTCGATTATTCCAACTGAACTCAGCTCAAAATTTTGACGAATTATTTCAACTAATTGTGTGTCTGAAATTACACCTGTTTCAAATGTATCCACCATAATAGATATCGGTTCAGCCACACCTATAGCATAAGAGAGCTGAATTTCACACTTATTAGCAAGTCCTGCTGCCACAATATTCTTTGCCACATAACGAGCCGCATATGCTGCCGAACGATCTACTTTTGTACAGTCCTTACCTGAAAATGCTCCGCCACCATGCCGGGCATATCCGCCATATGTGTCTACGATGATTTTTCGTCCTGTTAACCCACTATCTCCATGTGGCCCCCCGATTACAAATCTTCCTGTAGGATTAACATAAATCTTCGTTTTATCATCAATCATTCCTTGAGAGATTACCGGTGCAAGTACCTGTTCTTTCATATCTACATACATCTGTTCCTGTGTTACTTCCGGATCATGCTGTGTGGATATAACCACTGTATCTATCCGAATAGGCCTTCCTGCCGAATCATATTCCACTGTAACCTGCGTTTTTCCGTCCGGTCTTAAATAGGGAAGTATTCCATCCTTTCTTACTTCTGCTAACCTTTTCGCTAACTTATGTGCCACTACAATTGAATACGGCATATACTCTGGCGTTTCATCTGTGGCATATCCGAACATCATGCCCTGATCTCCAGCTCCCAATACTGAAGATAAATTCTCACTCTCTCCAGTAACATTTCTTTTTTCAAATGCTTGATCTACTCCCATTGCAATATCCGGAGACTGTTCATCAATTGCAGTGATCACAGCGCAAGTATTTGCATCGAATCCGTATTCAGCATTCGTATATCCAATCTCTCGGACTGTTTCTCTAACAATTTTAGGAATATCAACATATGCTGTTGTCGTAATCTCTCCCATTACCAGTACTACACCTGTTGTAGCTGCTACTTCGCAAGCCACGCGACTCATCGGATCCTGCTCCATCAATGCATCAAGAATTGCATCTGAAATCGCATCACACATTTTATCTGGATGACCTTCAGTTACCGATTCCGATGTAAATAATCTTTTGTTTTTCATTATTCTTGTTCCTCCTGTATTGTATTAAAATTAATTATTTTATCGCATATTCCCAATATTCTTTTTCTATGTGTCACAATAATAACTGTTCTTCCTCTTAATAGTTCTTTGAACAATTCACAAATTTCGTCCTCGCTATCATTATCTAAAGCTGATGTTGGCTCATCTAATATAACTAAAGGTCTATCCTCAATTAAAATTTTGATAATATTAAGTTTTTGCAGTTCTCCACCGGAAACATTTATATTATTTTCACATATATATGTATCTAATCCACTCTCGAATTTATTTATGTCCAATCTAACTCTCTGAAATAGACTATAAATATAGTTCATATCTACTTCTTTTTTCCCTGGATTTATTATGTCTATTAATTTACCACTAATCAAAAAATTATTTTGAAACATTACACTAATATTATTATAAAAATAATTATTCGAATATTTGTTAATATCTATATTATCTACAAGAATTTCTCCAGAAGAACAATTATAAGTTTTTAATAATAATTTAATCAATGTTGATTTTCCACTACCATTATTCCCTATAATAGCTGTTAACTTTTCAGGCTCAATTTGTAGATTGCACCTTTTTAACACCTCCTTTTCATCATATTTGAAAAAAACATTTTTAAACGCAATTATGCCTCTCATCTTCGTTTCCGGCTTAATACAGCCATCTATAATACATTCTGCACTATCAAGAAACCTTTTTATTCGTTCTATATGCGGTACCGCCTTCTTTAAATTCAAATACGAATTGGAGATTATCACTAGAGGACCATATAATCTTTGCACATACATTGTAAATGCTAATAAGCTACCTACTGTCATATTTCCATTCCTAATTTCACAAACGCCAATTCCCATAGTAATAAGATTTCCAATCACGTTATATGCAATTCCAATATTTCTTCCCATTAAAATTTTACTCATCTGCGAAATATTTTTGGTATATATCTTCTCATTTCTAGATTTATATTCTTGAAAATAAGTTTCTACATATCCCGATGTTGCAACTTGTTCAGAATGTAAAATGACTTCATTCGAAAAGGATGAATTTTTCCCCAGATCATCTCTTAACTCGCTTGCTTCTTGTTTCAATATATACGATAAAAAAGCTTGTATTAGAGAAAAGGCAACAGATAAAATTATCATTATTAAACCAATAATAGGCTGCTGCACAAGTATTAAAATAATAACACCAGCAACGACAATTATATTAACCGCTATTTGTCCTATACCCTGCCCTATAAAATTTTCGATCTGATTCGTATCTTGTTCAATAATTCTCAAAATATCTCCAGAAGAATATTTCTCTCGAAATTTTCCATTTGCATGTAATATTCTGTCAAAGATTTTTTTACTTATAATTAATTTCCCTTTTTGTCCAAATTTATAGTATTCAATATACTGAATATAATTAAACACTATCATTAAAAATCCACTGATTAAAATTATAAAAAGATAATATAATGTCTTGTTATATTCATGAGCTAAAATCACTTGGTCAATTAATTTACTAACTGCTGTCGGAAAAATCAAAGAACAAATGGTATATAAAATCCCCCAGACAGCACACAGAATCTGAAATAATATGAAACTTTTTAAAGATTTATCAATCAAATTTAAAACATCTTTTATCATTATGAATTATCTTCCTGATTATTTTTTCTTGGTAACCAATTATACTTTGGTGTCTCCTTTATAATAACTCTTTTCATTTTACTAGAATACTTCGAAAGTATGGACATAAACAATTGTAATTCTTCTCTTGTAATATTCTCACCTAACAATGGATCTCTTAAACTTTTTCTAAAAATTTGATTCAGTATTTGTTGCTCTCTTCCAAGATTAAAATCTTTTTTATTCCATGACTTTTTTAGCCATATAGGAAAAATATTGATAATATTATCAAAACTCTTACTAACGAAATTTTTTAATTGCTCTTGTATTTCTTCTATATCCACTACTTCTATTTGACTATTCACGATTACTATCAGAACATCATCTATTAGATTTATTTCACCATAATATACACTTCTTTCTCTTAAAAAATTTAAAAAATAGAGATTTGTAATTAATTCGCAAAGTATCTTATACTTAGATAATGTTTTTCTATCTATCTCCTTTATATCTACACCTGCCGCAATCCAATCTCCTCCTGCATTTACAAATATAGTTTCATCTTTTGGAATGTCCGGTTTTTGAATATTTATATATTCATACTTTTCACTTTTCTTATTACTCATTAAGTTATTAGCTTGGAAAGGAAATGATGCCCCAATAATTTCCACTTTTCTTTTAAGTATATCTTTAAGTGATAAGTCTTCTATATTATTTTCACATTCTAAAAAAGATTTTATTATTTTTGCATATTCAATTCTACTTAATCCAAAAAGCAAATCTTTATGTAACTCAGAAGTTCTAAAATATGCCAAAACACGAATGGTAACTAAATTAACTATATTTTTCTTAATAAGAGCCTCCGTTTCTTGTATATCTGAATTCAAACTATTATATAATATTTTTTTTGTGATTTTAAAATTTAGAATTTTATTTACAATAACGTCAATGTCATTATATTTTCCTACCAAAAGAGATAAAACAATATATGTGTTAGAAGATCTTTGGTAATAATTATATATCGGTAACGGAGACAATTTCATTTTTCGAGTGTCCAGCATACAATTAATTCTTTTCACATAAGATCCCAGCAAAAAAATAGTATAGTCTTCAACTCCTGTTACATTGAAGAAAATTTTTATCCAAGATATTTTATCCTGATAATAGTAAATGGTAACATTGTTAACTTTTATCTTTTTCACCAGTTTAATATCATACGCTGGTAATAAATAGGGGATATTTTCAATTTCAATTTTTTCCCAGTTTACAGTGAATTCTTGAGGCTGATAAAAGTTTGCATTAGGAGAAACAATATAGTTTTTAAATATTTGACTTAATATATTCTTTGAAACAGGAAATACTTCCAGCTCACCTATTTCAACATTTTTAATAAGTTTTTCCACATCCAGACATGTGTCTTTTTTTTGTAAAAAGCTTTTTATTGGTAATTTTGCAAAATATGCTTCTGCCAAAAAGCGAATAACCACCTCACCTTTTACTGTACCATTATTTTCTAATATAAAACCTTCGATATAGCTTTTCGGGGTCCTATAAGTCTCTGATTCATTAAATACTTCATATAAAACTTGATATATTATTTTTGTATATTGGTAGTTTTTATATATTGTAGCTATATACACATATCTGATAGTATTACGTAACTCCACCTGAATTCTCAATCCCTTTTTCTGGCATTGATATTGTATTTTTTCTTTAACACAATAATAAAAATTATATTCAAGATTATTTTTAGGTAACAATAGCTTTATATTAATACTATAAATAGAATCTCCGCCATCACTTTCTGTAAAATATGTAGTTTTAAACTTTTTTGTCCGTAATTCAATTTGATTACCTTTCCATGTCTTTAAGAACTTATTATCATTAAATACTTTGCTATTCTTAGAATATTTTTTTGATATCCTCTCTCTAAATTCCTCCGGCATACCTCCCGTTATAGAAATACACATATTTCCTTTTGTGTAATACTTCTGAAAATAATTCTTACATTGATCATATGTAAGGTGTAAAATCCTCTCTACAGTTCCTCCTGAAACTCCTTCAACATACTCTTGATCTGATAATGATTTCGGAATATTATTTAGTAGTACATATTTTTTATTATTGCATTTATTTAAAACCTCATTTAATACAACTCCACCAATTCGCCTTACTCCATTTATGTATTGTATATTATGGCTTTCTCTATTGAATATACTCTTTTCTTTCAGAAATTTAGGATTAACTATTATTTCAATTATATTATCAATTAAACCTATATTTTCTTTTTGAATCTGAATATTATAATATGTGATATTATGAAAAACATATGCAGAAAACGCGATATTACCAACTATATGTGATATTTCTGATGCTATGCAATGTTCAATTACATGACTTTCACCACTATCTGCTTCCGTTGGTGTAAATACAGCTATGTTAATATCAACTTTCTCTCTTTGATTTTTTTCATTTACACCTACAAATCTTGGATAGCTATTTTTATACTCAAAAAGTTCTATACTCATATCTTTTAAATTTCCATTTTATTATTCACTAATATTCCTAATTACATTATCCAAAATAGGGACGTTTTCTTTCCTACTAAAAAGTCTATAACACATATCACATGTATCTATATATTTTTCTGGAATTCTGATTGGCATATTATGTTCACTAATATATTTAATATATGGTTTTATACCATGTTCTGCAATAAATTGAATATGCTTATTCATCCCAGCTAGTTCAAGTATATTTCTTAGATCCACTTTTCCCGAATACTTAATTTCTCTACTCTCTACCATTCCACACATACTGCCGCATGGATATACCTTTCCTTCTGGTGTAACAGTTAAAATCCCCTGATCTCTGCAATAATCTCCATAATCCCTATTATAAATATATTCATTCTCATCAAACATATCGGCTGCTCTTCCCAAAGGATAGCAAGTCTGTTCAATTATATTAACATTTACTGAATAGTCTTCGATATGCTCAAGCATGCCACGTGCTCTCTTACTATTTTTAAGCGATGTACACCCAATAACAGTTTTAAGATTCATTTTTTTACAGGCCATAAGTACATTTTTGATGTTATCATAAGGTACATATTTGCTATGAAAATCATCGGAGCTTATTTTCAAATGACTTACTCCAGATTCCTTCATTTCTTGAACTACACTAAGTGCTTCCTCATAGGATGTCGCCCAAAAACAATTCGATGTAATAGTAGTACGCATTCCAAGTTCTCTACTATATTTAGAAAGTTCCATAATTTCATCTTTAAATACTAATGGTTCACCACCTGCAAATCCAACAAGAAAAAATTTGTTATCTTTTGCCTGTCGAATTAATTCTTTTGCAAAATTCTTATCCATTTTTTCTGATCGTTCTGGACCACATGAAAAAGTACAAATATCACATTTCGAACTACACTTGTAAGTATAAAGTAATAACATAATTCTATAATCCATATTTTCTCCTCCTTTATCTAAAGCAGCACTCTGTTTTTAACAAAACCCTCTCCATAACCTAATAATTTGGCTATATATTCAAAAAACATTTTTTCAATATGTAATTTTTCAAAGCAAATTCCGCGATAATTCTATTATACTCGCATCGAACACTGTCCCAATCTATACCACATCCACCTCCGCAAAGTCTTTTTGCCCAACATGATTTGCATGTTTCACGTATTTTAAATCTTCCCATATATTTTTCCCATTCTAACCCAGAATAAATATTTCCACATTGATGTTTCTCATCTCCCACTGTATATGGACATTTATACAAATCTCCATCCGGTGTAAACTGCAACAAATTAGTATTATAATATGTACACTCTCTTCGAATAATATTTTTATCAATAAAATATTCTTTGTCCGAAAGATTTCTAATATTCCTTCCTTCTCTCAAACGTTCCAAATATTTTTCAGAATCAACTAATTTTGATAGTTCATTCTTTAATTTTGAAATATTTCTTTCATCAACAGCAAGTTCTTTAAGATTCGTTTTAACAAGATCAAAAAATACATAATAAAACCCAAGATTCCATAAAAAATCGATATCATCAGCAAGACTCTCCAAACCTGGACTTGTTAAGGTCATACGTGCTGTCATATTATAATAGTTATGTTTCTTAATAAAATCCAATGTCTCTAGAACTTTATTAAAACTTCCTTCTGTATTAATGAATCTTCTATTTAAGTCATGAATTCTTTGGCCTCCATCTATACTAAAATTAATGTGTATATTGTTTTTAATTATGTAATCCAAAATTTTTTCATTCATTATAGTTCCATTAGTAGTGAGTGTATAGCGTACAGGAATTCCTATCTCTTTCGCTTTACTATTCATATAATCAATCGAGAAGTAAAATACATCCAAGTTCAGCAAAGGCTCGCCTCCCATAAAATGCATATTGTATTTGGGAGCTTCCTTACTTGCATAATCAAAAAAGTAATCTATCGCATCTTTTGCTGTCGCTTTACTCATAATTTTCTCTAATCCATAGGTTCCTCCATCTGCAAAGCAGTACGTACAACGCATATTACAAACATGTGATATAGAAAGAGCCATTTTATTTAAAACTTTTCCCGATTTCCATTCTTTTTCAGAGATTGGAACATGTTCTCTTATATTTGACTTTTTCCCCTGATTGTTAAATATAGCAGATTTATTTTCTCTACTGACGTTATCTGCTGCAATAATATTACCGCACTCTATGCCATACAAATATGTCTTGTTTTGAACTTGAAACTCAAAATACTTATTTTCTATCATAATCTTTCCTTCCTACTATCCTATCAAGAGTCTGTGGAGAATTTACAATTAAACGTGCATACAACCTTAATGCCTCTTCTAACGATATTTTTGTCTTTACACACCATTCCTCTGCTGGTTCATTTATATCATTAGAATAAACGCTATTCTCATAGACACATCCATCTGCACATAATAATTGTGCCCAACACTCTGAGCATTTATCTATATACGGTTTCTTTTCCCTTAGTTCCACAATATTATCGGATAATTTGTGCTGCTCATCTTCCATAAAACGATAGCATCTATATCGTTCTCCTTCCGGGGAAAATATCATTGCTCCTCCACCCCAGAAAAAGCAATTTACATTAAGCTTTCTGTTATGAATAATTTTTAATTTATTTACCAAATTTTGATATGTATAAGGTCTATTATTTATTAAATTTTGATATGTTAATTCAGATATTCTTTTTATTTCATTATGGTATATTTTATAGTCATCATATGTATATCTAATAGTATTATCAAATACTAAATTTGAACGTACCATATTAATTCCCATATTCCACAATTCCATAACTGCATCTGTAAGATATGGAATTCCCTCTTTTGTCAAAGTAATTTGAGCGGATATTTTGGGTAAATACTTTCTAAATTTTTTTACATTTGCAGTAATATCTTCAAAGCTTCCTTTTCCCGACACATACTTTCTATTCAAATCATGTATTTTCTCAATACCATCAATGCTAATACTAACTCTAAAATGATTTTCTTGAAATAGTTTCAGAAGTCTTTCATCTACTATAGTTCCATTTGTAGTTATATTATATCTAACCTTATTCTTTCTATTTTTAAACAAGCCATTAATATAATTCACACAATATATTAATGTTTCTTGATTTAGTAAGGGCTCACCACCAAAAAAATTCACCTCAAAGAGGGTACACTTTTCATCAATTTGTTTATACCATATATCAATACATTTTTTTGCTACTTCTTTTGTCATTAAAACTCTCTGGTTTCCGTAATCTCCACCATTTCCAAAGCAGTACTGGCATCGCAAATTGCAATCATGTGAAATATTTAGCCATAGTCCATTATGATGATTAGTGTTTTCTATTTTCTTGTCATACGCCTTATATACTTCATTACACTTTTCCATAGATGAAAAATAATTTCTAATATCTGCAACTGCTTTTTCCAATTGCTCCACTGAATATTTAGCTGAAAAAAAAGATTGTAATTTCTGAATATCATTCTGGTCATTTATATTAAAAATTTTCAAGTATCTTATCAAATCATAATATGACTGTGGTACATCCAATAATTCTCCATTATGCCCATTAAAAACAAAAAAGTGATTTTCTTCTTTAAAGAGCAAATTATCATTTGCAATTTGCATTTCACACATTTTATATACCTCCAAATATTTTTTTCATTTCATCTTGTGATATATCATTACTTATACTGTCATATATATATAATCTCAATTTATATATATGTCGTTTCAATTTACAACGTAATTCTTTTTGCGCTCTATTATCACACGATTTTAAAGCTAAACACTCTCCTCCACACAAATATCGTGCCCAGCAGTCTTTACACCAAGAATCATCTTTATCCATTTCTCTTAAATCTCTTATCCGTTTTTCATCAAATCCTCTGTCCACATTTCCAATGCAATATTCATCGTACATCATAACATCACAGGGATATATATTTCCTTCAGGAGAAAACGCACACCTATTTTTTAATGCACTACAAGATTTTATTACTGGGATATGTCTATGTATTTTTTCTAACGGTGTCAAAGGATAGCAATGCACATAATCCTTTTCATTATATTTTTCAATTATTATATCTGCCAATACACTATACTCTTCCATAAGCTTTTCAATATCGTTATTTGTAAACTCCATCCCTGGATCATTAGAGATCACTTCCCCAAAATGAATACTTTTAGCATTAAGTTTGTCAAACATAAATCTAGCTATTTCTGAAATATTTAAATTATATGGAGTAACAGTAACATTAATATTCATTCGTCCTAAAGACTTAAAGAATTCCATATTTTCCATAACTTTTAAATATGAGCTCGTTCCCTGCCTCATCGGACGCAAATAGTCATTTATATCCTTTTCACCACTATCCAAACTTATAACCAAATTAACTTTATTCTTTTTAAGGAAAGATATTCTTTCTTCATCAAGTTCAATCCCATTTGAAATCGTGGAAAACTTAAATTGCTTTTTATTTAAATCCGAAATTTTGTTTGCATATTCTACTACTTTCTTAAAGTTACTAAAATCTAGAAATGGTTCTCCTCCTACAATTGTAATTTTTAGTTCATTTTTAGATGCATTTTGTATAATAAAACTATAAATTTTTTCAATCGTTTTAGGGATAGCACTTCCCTTTTTCCCATGATTACCACCATTTGCAAAACAATACCGACACATCATATTACATGCATGAATTGTATTAATTTCTGATGTAGCTATTTTGTGCTTACCTTGATAATAAGTTTGTAGAGCCAGCTGTATTTTTTCTTGTATATCTCGCTCTTCCTTTAATATCTTCTGGATCTCATAATGCTGTTTGCTATTTATTTCTTTCTCCAATTCTTCTGTATATCTAAAAAATCGTAGACTAAATGGAAAAAAAATATACTTTTTGTTTTTTATTTTAATGATATAATACATTTCTATCCTCTCATTTCCCTATTTTATTGTATAAATTTGGGTTGCAGTTTCTGGTAATGTTTCTATTATTTGAACATATAGTCGAATATTCTCTATTATAATCGCCTTTTGTAATTGGCAAAATTCCTTACAAGGAATATTAACATTCTGATTGGCATAATAATTTGCTTCACAGCATGGTATACATAACGATTTCAAAGTACACTCCGAACACTTATTTACTGCCGCCTCTAGTTCTTCTATCTTCAAATTGTTTACTTCACCTGCAACATTCCCTGCCAAAAACTTATCATTTCCAATCAACCTATGACATCTAAAAATATTTCCATTTATATCTACTTTCAAAACTTCCGGAATATAAAATGAACAAATTCCAAGTGCATTTTGATGGAGTATTTTCCCATACTGAAACAAATTAGTCAAATAAATATTTTTATGATTAACAATATTTTCATACTGGTATTTTCCAAGTTTCTCAATTTGTTCAAGCAAGATGTTCATATCCTGTTTAGTTAACTTCAAATCAGAGTTTTCTGTAGATACCGGTGCAAAAAAAATATTATTTATTCCAAGGTCCCATATATCACATAAACATTGCATTAATTGACTTACATTTTTATGCGTAACCGTTACACGAGCACTAATGGGTATTCTTAATTTCCTCATCTTTTGGATATTCTGAGTCACTTTTAAGTAACTTCCTTTTCCATTCGTAAATGGTCTTTGAATATCTTGAATTTCTTTTCCACCATCTATACTTAAAGTAACATGAAAATGATTAGTAGCAAAAATTTCTAATAACTCATCATCCAATATAGTTCCATTTGTAGTTATCTCAAAATCTGTTATGATATCTTTTGTAATTTCAGTTTTTAAATAGTGAACAACTCTTTTTATAGCCTCTTTGTTCAAAAGTGGTTCTCCACCAAAGAAAACGACTTTTAATTTTCCTTTGTTTAAATCGATTTTTTTCAACCAAAACTTTAAAATTTCATCAACTTTTTCTATCTTAATCAAATCCCGCTTTTTATTAAAACAGCCTCCATCTCCATAACAATATATACATCTCAAATTACAGTCGTTAGAAACATTTAGCCATAATGTGGTATATGGATTGCTAGACTGGCTTTTTCTTAATTGTTTTTCACAAAATTGTTCGTTTTTTTCTTTGCGAACATTTATGTATTGTTGTAAAGTATCATGATATTGTTTTATTTCATTTTCAGAAATTTCTCTTCCTAATTTTTCAAACATATCTTGTACATTACTACAATACGCATCCAAAAATTTCTTTAGTGTTTCCGAATACTCAAAAACCTTGTTGCATTCTCCACAATATATAATCTTTTTTCCACTATATGTTGATATTACTTCATAAGCAATTCCCATATGAATCTCCTCCCGCTTATTTCAAAATACAGGTACTGGAACCCAGTACCTGTATTCGCGAATTAGCTATCCATTACTTTACATACCTGCTTAGTGATATGTAGGATCACAAATGAAATTGCAATCATCGCATACATCGCTCAGTCCACATAAAATGTAATTATCGCGTTCTTCATTGGACTCGAATGTTTCACCTGAATTGTTAATAGGTGTCAGCATTGTTTTTTCTTCCATAGCAAATTGATCTCCTTTCTAAATATTATAAAAAATGTTAAATTCTTAAAATCAACATCTCTTACAATGCTATTATATAACGTAAAAACCCAAAAAAAGTTTTTATGTAAAAATATCGAACATACATGTAACAATTTATTTTATTTCCAAATTTTCTGTCCAATCCCAGCTAATATTCATCCATATAGTATAAATTTTCACGTAATAAAAAGCGAGTAAACAAAAATATTTTTCTTGTCTACCCGCTATAAAATTATTTATGAACTAATTTTTTAATATTACTATTGTGAAACAATCGTATCAACAATTGACATATCTCTAAGTTTCCTTATAGGTCCACGTACCGCAAAGACAACTGAAAGAACTAGAATAATAATGATAACGCACAACTCTGTCCATGGTATAGTCCATTCGTCTCCCCAGTTATAGCTTATTAAAATTCCGAAGAGTGTATGATGGACTATCAGTCCTAAAATAGTGCCAACTATACTTCCCGAAAGCGTATAAGTCCACGCTTCAGAACTTACCATTTTGGAAAGTTCTTTTGTGCTAAGGCCTATAGCTCGAAATATACCATATTGCTTTGTTCTTGCAGATACACTTAAAGCAATACTGTTTATAACATTAAATATAGTAATTAAAGCAATCAACACCAAAAAACCATAGAGAAAAAGCCACACACAATAATAGACTCCAATAGTACTACTATTATCCATGCGTTCGTCTTGAAAAACATACCCCTCTCCATAAGTACGATGGAGTGCATTTACTTCTGCATCTGTAGTATGATCCTCAAGTTGTATATCAATAATTGTATAATCATTTTGACCTGTTACTCGATGGAATGTATCCTCTGAGCAGATAATAGTTCCTACACCTGCTTCATTGTTAAAAGGGCTTGTTGATAACATGCCAACAATTTCTATTTCTTGCGGTTTCCCTTCAATATAAAGTGTTACAGTATCTCCTACTTTTATCGTATTCTGTGGCTCATACACAATTAGCCCTGTATTTATTTCTGTTTGAACCCTCTCTATAGACCCGGCTTGCAAGTATTCTTTAGACCAATCAAATTGTCTTTTTTCATATGAAAAAAGATCAATCTTTTTTTGTGAGTCATTTGGCATAGTTGGTATATCATACATAAACATTCGTCCGTAAGCCGCCTTTACGCATGAGTTTTGTTCAAGTTCATTAATATATTCATGATTTACAGAGCAAGTTTTGTCTTTACTCATAATAGATATATCCGCTGTCCAAGGATACAAGGGTGTTAAAGTATGATTCATAAAACTAATCGCCACAGAAAAAGCCAAGAAAAGAATAATACTAAAAGCAAATGAAATAGTAGTCAATATGAAATTCTTTCTACTGGCTTTAGCATGATGGATTCCCAATGCAGTGTCAATCTTAAATAATTGGATATTTAACGCCTTTTTCACAGGCTGCAAATCATTTGCATTACCCGAAACCGCTGCCAGAGGAGAAACCTTTGCAGCTCTTTTCGCTGGAGATTTAGCCGCTAAAAGTACTGTCAATACTCCAATTAAAATTCCAGATGCAATACTTGGTATACTTATATTAAAAATTGGCATCTCTCCAAAATATATTGGGCTAAGACCTCGTAAAACTATACATAAAATCCAAGTAATAGCAATACCGATTCCAACACCTATAGGTATCGCAAATCGACACCATCTCAAAGCTTCTTTACGTACAAAACGTTTTACTTGTTTATGCGTCGCACCTATACATCTCATCAACCCGAAAAACTCTATTCGTTGTGCTACATTACTATTTAAACTACTAGTAATCATCATAATAGCCGCACTTAGAACCAGAACGAAGAGAACCGCTGCTGCAACATAGACCTGTAACATAAGTGAACTTGTACTTTGCCCCATAAGACCAAGAAGTTTAGTATTTTCTGAAATCTGTTCACTTTGAAGATTAAATTGTAATTTTATATCTGCGATCTCAGCCTGAATATCCTTTATATTTTTAAACTGAACATAAATCCTATTTCCACCATTTGTTGTAGCCTCCTGTCTCACCTCTTTTTCAAAAAATCTCTGAAAATTTTTTTGAGACATCAAAACTACGTACGAATCTTCACTCATAATGTTTGCACTATTTTCCAAAAAGCCAGAAATTCTATATGTGTAACTATTACCATTAGGAGTTAAAATTTCAATTTGATCCCCAATATCTAATTCCAATAAATCTTTTGCATTCAAAGAAAGTAACACTTCTTGGTCTGATTTTGGAAATTTTCCTTCCTCAATCATATTCGGAAATATTTGTGTTGCAAAACTTGCATCGCTACCAGCAACCAATACATTCGTTCCGTTTAATGTATATGCTTGATTCCCTGTATAGTTTAAAACATCATAGAATGAAACCGTTTGGACATTCGGACGTGCAGAAAGTTCTTTAATTTCTTCTTCATTTAAATCCGATACTGCTATATGCCATTTTCCACCCTCGCCTTCCGCTTTCATAATTTGACTACGAACAAACATATCTGCCATTCCAAAGATAGCAGTTACTAAAAGTACAGCAAGAATAATACAAAAAGTAGACATCCTGTTTCGTTTTCGATGGACTTTTTCCGATATAGAAACGAGATCAAGATAATGTTTCATTTGCATTTCCTCCTAAATCTGTAAGTATTCCATCTGTCACATGAAGTACTCTATCAACAGAAGCCGTCAAACTTTTGTTATGCGTTATCATCAGAATAGTTTGTTGATAATGTCTTGAAGCCTTCATAAGCAAATCAATAACATCCTTACTATTTTGACTATCCAAATTTCCTGTCGGCTCATCTGCAAGTATAAGTTTAGGTTTTGTAATCAATGCTCGACCAATCGCAACTCTTTGTTGCTGTCCTCCTGACAATTGGCTAGGCAGATGATTCCTTCTTTCACTTAACCGGAGTAATTCTAAAATCTCATCTACTGCTGCAATATCTGGTTTACGATAATCAAGAAGTAGTGGAAACATAATATTCTGCTCCACATTTAATTCAGAAACAAGTTGAAATGACTGAAATATAAATCCAATATTCCTCCTTCTAAAAATTGTCCTTTCTTCTTCTTTCATAGAAAAAAGATTTTGTCCATCCATCAAAATTTTACCGGAAGTGGGATTATCTAAAGCACCAATACAATTAAGAAGTGTGCTCTTACCAGATCCAGACTCTCCAACGACAGCGGCAAACTCTCCTTTCTCTAAACAAAATGATACATTTTTCAATGCATCAACTTTAGCATTTCCTTTCCCGTATGTTTTGCACAAATTTTCAACTTTTAAAATTTCCATAATTATTTTCCACCTTTCTGCGAAAGGCACCGATGGGGTCATGAAACC
>CALFLL010000045.1 GCA_937880845.1 uncultured Drancourtella sp. | reverse complement strand
GCTATTTTCTCCACCTGCCTAGCAGGTGGTTTATTTTATTTGCCATACAATAAAACAGACGTGCTGTAAATTTTTCTATACAGCACGTCTGTTTATTTTACTAAATCTTGTATTAAAAACCGAATCTCTACAATAAAGATATCTTCCTGCAATCTGGCGTTTATCACCCCGTTCATCCTCTCAATAAGCCCTTTGGCAATAGACAGCCCAAGTCCTGTAGAAGTATTGCTACGGGCAGTATCTGCCTTATAAAACCGGGAAAATATCTGTGTCATATCAATACCGTCCGGATTCTCAACATCATTCATACAACAAAACACAGCCTGAGTGTCATCCCGCTTCAATTCAAATACAATTTGTTTTTCTCCATGTTCCAGAGCATTTTTGATAATATTCTGAAGAGCTCTGCGGATTGCCTCATAATTTCCGATAACAGGAAGGTGACCTTCACAAAAATCAATCTTGGGTTCAATCCCTTTTCGTTGAAATTCATCATAAAATGAGAATACCGTGTCAAAAACTACTTTTCCAAAATCCAGAGATTTCAGTTCCAGTCGGAATGTTTCGTTTTGAAGTTTCGTATATGTGAAAAGTTCTTCCAGCATATCTTTCAGACTAGTAATACGGCTCTGGATCACCGCAATATAATGCCGGCGTTCTTCTTCTGAGCTACTCCTTGCAAGCAATTGGAAATAGCCATCCATAGATGTCAGTGGTGTACGGATGTCATGTGATAAATTGGTAATGGTTTCTTTCAGACTTTCTTCCTTCTGTCTGGAAAGCTTTTGCATATCACGAGCCATCTCTAATATATCGTTGATATCATCGGTCAGATTATTTAATTCCCGAAATGGCAAATCGGAAGTAAGACACATATTTGTTTTATGTGCCTTTAAAAAAGTCAAGCGGCGGCAGATCTTTTTCACCTGCTGCCGATAAGCAATAAATACACTGATTACAACGATTGCCGTCACAGTAGCGGCGATTGTCCAAGCAAGCATACATAACTCCTATCGAATATCTCTTTTCTTTATAATGATCATTGCGAAGATGGCAGAAAACATGATAAATGCAATCCCCACAAAGACAGCTCTTAGCAAAATATCAGTTTCAGAACTCAGCTGAAGCATTGTGATATTTCCATCTAACAAATAGTTGTTCAGATCAAAATCCCAGCCTGGTCTGATGTCATAAACAAACTTGTTGATCATGGAATAGATTGGAACGAGCAGTCCGGAACAGACAAGAATTCCCGTCGTCATACCGAAAGCCGTACTATATGTCAGGATACTTAAAAACATAATGACGGATGCAACACCCAAATGCAACAAATATTGCGTTCCTAAAAATTGTAACAGTGTCAAAACAGAGCCCATGTAAAAATGATTTTTCCAAAGGATGAGACCTGTTATTCCATTGACGACAACAAAAACAAGCAGCATCACAAATACCTGAATCGCAATCACAAGCCATTTAGACAAGATTAGTTTCCATCGTTTCGGAAACTGGCCGACAATATTTTTTATAAATCCGTTTTTATACTCTGCATTTGTAAACACGGCGGCAAAAATGACACAAAGAAGTGCAAGAATTTCGCTCCGTACTTCCGCACTGATCACGCTGCCTGCTTCTATGTCCCCCGTTATCCATTCAGAATCAGGCTCCACCATAATTCCAACCATACGTTCCTCTGTTTGTTCCGTCATGACAGTTTCCGGATTCTTTTCCATCAACTCAATATCGGTATTTGTCATTACCACGCAGAAAACCGACAAAACAACAACAAAAAACAAAATGATCCATGTTGATGCGGAATGTAGCAGACGATACATATCCATTTTAAATAAATTAAACATTTGCCGCACCTCCCGTCAGATTCAGATAATACTCTTCCAATGCTTCATTTTTTACAGTGATCCCTATAGTTTTTATACCATGCTCTGCAAGGGTCATCGTAATATCTCCGCTTTCGCTGAGATGTTCAAAAATCTGCACTGTATCAGCGTCCACCACTTTATATTTCTTTATCCCCATGCCGTCTAATACAGTACATGCTTTTGCAGTATCATCTGTTTTTAACTCAATTCTTTCACTGCACTTTTCAAGCAACTCTTCTCGAGTCATTTCCTGCAACAATACACCATCATGGATGATTCCATAGTTTGTTGCCATTTTGGACAGTTCCTCAAGAATATGGCTGGAAATAATAAAAGTAATATTTCTTTCCTTATTAAGTTTCTGCAACGTTTCCCTTACTTCTGCAATTCCCTGCGGATCCAACCCGTTAATAGGTTCATCTAAAACAACAAGGTCAGGATCCCCGACAAGCGCCAATGCGATACCAAGACGCTGCTTCATACCCAAAGAAAAATTCTTCACTTTCTTTTTACCTGCATATTCTAAACCAACCATTTCTAAAAGTTCCTCAATGGTTTCTTTTTTTCGTACACCCATTGCAAGACATTTTAATTTGATATTTTCCGCAGCAGACATATTCGGGTAAATTCCGGGAGCTTCGATGAGCGTTCCGATGCGGGACATATACTCATATGCATCTTTTCCGCCTTTTCCAAAAAGTGAAAACTCTCCTTCCGTAGGAGCGGCAAGTCCGCTTATCATTTTTAAAATCGTTGTTTTTCCTGCTCCGTTACGTCCGATCAGTCCGTAGATGTCACCTTGACGAATATGAAGATTAACGGCATTCACTGCCTTGTGTCTGCCATATTGTTTTGTCAGACCGTTTGTAGTAAGTAAATATTCCATTTCAATGCCTCCTTTGCTTTACATTTTTACTTTACATCGAAAATACTAATCAAGTGCAAAGCAAAGTTAAAGAAAAGTTAAAGTTATTTTGCCAGTCGGAATCCAATCCCCCATACCGTTTCAATATATTCCTCTGTACTTACGGCTTTCAGTTTTTTTCTTATATTACTGATATGCACATTAATCGTTTTATCCTCACCCATATAGAAATCATCCCAGGCATAATCATAAATATCCTGTTTGGAATAAACCTTATTTGGATGTGAAAGCAGCAACTCAAGAATTTTAAACTCCTGCTTTGTAAGAACAATTTCTTCTCCCTTTACAAACGCCGTAAAGGAAGACTGATCCAACACAAGATTTTTATACTTAAACTGTTTTTTCATTCTCTCCGCTGATTCGGAAAATCGTCTAATCTGGACGCCGACTCTTGCAACAAGTTCTTCAATCTCGAAAGGTTTTGTAAGATAATCTTCCGCACCGCTTGTCAAAAGATTTATTTTACTGTCCAGACTGTCTTTTGCCGATACAACAATGACGGGAATCTGCTGTGTTTCTTTTAATTTCGGCAATAATTCTTCACCTGAAAGTCCCGGAAGCATTAAATCCATGATTGCCAGCGCATAACTCTCCCGCTCAAGATACAGTAATGCTTCCGTACCGGAAAAAGCCTGTGTACATATATAATCAGCTTTTTTTAATGTATCAGCGATCATATTATTTATATCCGTATCATCTTCAATAATTAAAATTTTATATTGCATTACATTTATTCCCCTTAAAAGATTTGTTTTTTTGCACTAATGTTAACCCACTTTTTCGACCATTCAAACAGAGTTTCCGACATTTTTTGAAAATCAACCGATCCACTGTTTTTCAGGTTTAAAAATATATCAATAATCATCCTTTCATCAGGCTCAACCAGCTGTAACAAATCTTTTTGACAGTGAATGTAATTTCCTGTTTTCCGAAAACAGATTGCCTGTATAACGAAGGATGCGGCTTTATACAATCCTCTTATTATTTCTTCACTCTTTTCATATAGCATGTTATGTACACATCCGTGATAGATGTTGCATACACCGATTTTAATCGCTCTGTCAATTGCTATATCATCAATTAATAACATCACTTCTTCAAGACTTCCCTTTATCGGTTTAGTATCATAGCAAAATTGAAAAAGGTCGGAAGGTTCCCAATTTAAAATTTCTTTCTTCCCCGAAAGGAAACCGCAGATAAGTTCTCTGTATGGTAAGGTATCCAACATAGTACTGTATGTTTGAATATCCAAAGCAGATATCTCATCCAGTATTACGACCATATCGATATCGCTTGTTTCTGTTGCCTCCCCACGTGCATAGCTTCCCTGCAGGCCAACAAACCAGACACGGTCTCCAAAATTTTCAGTTAAAATTTGTAAGAATTGATCTATCCAGGCAGAAATCTCTATCATATCAGCACCTCCGATTTTTAAATGTCCCATCTTTCATACAGGGTTTATCAATTTATATACGGGATATATGTCATTTGCAGTCCCCTTTTATTAATATTTTTGTCCTTTTCCCTTATAATATTTTATCATACCACATTTTATATAAATACAGAAAGGCAAGAAAAAAAATATCTTACTTACAAGCTGGTATTAGCTAATGAAGTTCAGCCTTTGTTACTCTTATCAGGATAATCTCCATTTATCGTTAAAACATAAAAATAGCCACCATAAACACGATTGGGATGACCAACAAGACCATTTGTATCGTATTCTCTCTGTACTGTTCCCTCGCATCAGCAATGGTACAGACAGAAACCGTTGAAAATCCTTCTTTTTTCAATATATAACAAATCCCCTGGTTCATCTCCAGATCATCTTCTACTACTAAAATCTTTATCACTTTTTCACCCCTACTTCGTACAGATTTATATTAATTTTACCATAATAATACACTGGAAGGTTGAAAAAACAAGATTATCACAAAACTGTGATTTTTAAATTCCGGTATTACTACAATCCTTTCAATCTGTATTTTCGGAAAATTCCGATTGAAAGTTGAAAAGCGATACCCGACAAAAACCGACAGACAAAAAAATATCATGTACAAGTAAGGATTCTGTAACAGATTATCCTTACTTATCCATGATATCATCCTTACTTATCCATGATAATGTGTTTTAAAACTTTCGCCGGCACACCTCCCACTATCGTGTTTGCCGGCACATCCTTTGTAACCACTGCTCCTGCGGCAACAATCGCATTATCTCCGATTGTTACACCTGGCAAAATCGTAGCATGTGATCCTATCCATACCTTTTTTCCAATATGAATAGAGGCAGGATGATTATTTCCTCGACTTGTCGGATCTTGATCATGATTAATAGTCGCCATAACCACATTCGAGCCAATCAACGAATCGTCTCCAATATAAATACCACCATGGTCTTGAAAGTGACAACAACAGTTGATAAAGACATTTTCCCCTATAAAAATATTCTTTCCACATTCCGAATAAAAAGGGGGAAACATTGAAAAAGTATCAGGAACAGGCTTTCCTATTAGTTTTGAAAACAGACGACGGATTTCCGCCGCCTCATGATAACCGCCGTTCAACTCTGCCGTAATCTTCATAGCATCTTGTGCAAGTTGACACATAAATTCATGTAGTTCGGAACCACTTGCTGCCATTTGTCCGTTTTTTAGGCACTCTAACGCTTCTTGTTTCTTCATAAAATCAGTCCTTCACCTACCTATACGATTTTTCAAAAATTCTGGCACAATCTTCGTCATTCAATTCACAAGGATTGGCAAGGAATAAGCCACCCATTGTTTCCCTGGCATTTATAGCAAAAATCATACTCTCTGATTTTTCGATACCGTAATCACTCATTTTCAGATCAGCAACTTTACATGCCTTTTGTAATTCTACAAGTGCTGTAATGAAGTCCTCCGGCTTATCGGCATTTTTTATTCCCATAGCTTTTGCCATTTTAATAAACTGATCATCGCAAGCGTGTTTTTCAATAAAATATTCTGCAAATGCTTTGGAAATCATAATCAAACCTGCACCATGAGGAAGATTATGATGGTATGCACTCATAGCATGTTCCATACTATGCTGAGCTGTAGTAGAAGTAAGCTGCATTGTAATGCCTGCTATTGTACTGCCATATGCAATATGTTCTCTTGCTTCAATGTCTTTTCCGTCTTTAACAGCACGTGGCAGATACTTTGCAATATTTTCAATGGCTGAAAGAGCAAGCGTTTCACTTAAAAGATTCACGCCGTTTGACATCATAACCTCCGTATTATGAAACAATGCATCAAAACCCTGAAAAGCAGTGTACTTCGGCGGTACTGTTACCATAAGCTCAGGATCGATAATTGCCAAAACGGGGGTAAGTATAGGATTTCCAAAACCGATTTTTTCTTTCGTTTTAAGGTTGGAAATAACACCCCAGCAATTTATCTCTGAACCCGTTCCGGAGGTAGTCGTAATGGTAACTATTGGAAGTCCTTTATTTACAAGCGGTTTTCCTTTACCTGTACCACCGACAACATAATCCCAAAGATCCCCATCATTGGTTGCCATCGCAGAAATAGCAATAGAACTGTCAAGTACCGCTCCGCCACCGAGTGCCACGATAAAATCACACCTCTTTTCTCTTGCAAAGGCAGCCCCCTCCATAATTACCTCACGGATTGGATTTTCCATAATCTTATCGAATATTTCCGTCTGCACTCCTGCTTTTTGAAGTTGTACAATAGTACGTTCAAGATAACCGTTTTCCTTTGTAGACTTGCCGTTTGAAATAAGCACCATCGCTTTCTTTCCCGGCATTGTGAGATTTCCGAGTTTGTTTAGAACACCAACGCCAAAATAGATATTTGTCGGGTTATTAAAATTAAAATTTATCATAATACACCTCCTGAATTTTTATTATATCTATGAAAATTTATTATGTCTAATACTTATAATTCATATCGTGTTATTCTTGACAAGAATAATGCACGATTGCTATAATGTGAACCATAATTCAAACAGGAGATTTACTTATGGAAATTCGTGTACTTCGCTATTTTTTAGAAATCGCAAGAATCGGAAATATGTCAAAAGCATCTCAAGCACTCCATGTATCACAACCGGCTTTATCAAAACAAATGAAAGAATTAGAACAAGAACTCGGCAAAAAATTGTTTCGTCGTAGAAGTGCGGGGCTTACACTTACCGACGAGGGAATGTTGCTTCGTAAAAGAGCCGAAGACATTTTGAATATAGTTGATAAAACCACTAATGAATTTCATGCTCTTGATACTGTTATGGGCGGTGAGGTACATATCGGATGTGCAGAATCCCACCAAATTAAATATTTAGCACGTATAATCAAGGAATTTAAACAAGACTATCCTCTGTTTCGTTATCATTTGACAAGCGGAAATACAGAACAGGTTGTAGAACGCCTTGACAAAGGACTTATAGATTTTGCGATAATTGTTGAGCCGCCCAATCTGTCAAAGTACAACTATGTCCAAGTACCCGGAACAAACATTTGGGGACTTGTCATGAAAAAGGACGACCCATTAGCATGCAAAGAACGTATAGAAATAGATGATTTAACAGGACTTCCTATTATTTGTTCCGCACAGGCCATGCAGGTCGATATTCCAAGGTGGTGCGGAGAAAAGGTAGATATGTTAAATTTGTCAGGTACAATCAATCTTGCCTATAATGGTTCTGTTTTTGTGAAAGAAGGATTGGGATATATGTTATCTTTCGATAATCTGATTGATACGACTATAAATAGTTTCCTTACCTTTCGTCCACTAAACCCACCTCTCGAAACAAAGATGTATGTAATATGGAAAAAATATCAAGTATTTACACCGATTGCAGGTTTGCTTGTTGACAGGATAAAAAACAAATTTTCTATTGAAACAGAAATCAGTAACGACTAAGGAACAAATCTGTATTGATTTAATCTATAGAAAGAACCTCTCCCGACTATACAAAACATGTCCAAAAAAAATATTTTATAAAACGGGTGCATTCTGTCTTTTCATGAGTTATAATAGAATTAATTCTTACAGTTGTAATTATTTAAAAAGGAGGAATATTATGGCAAAAACCCGACAGCATAGAAGAAACCAAAAAAATGGCAAGACTATTTTGATTCTTTTTCTGATCGTACTTGTAATGGTGGTTGTGGCAGGAGCATTTCTGTTTTTTCGTTCCCGCAGCACCCAAACCAAACCGGAAGATGTATTAAAGAAATATATGTCCTATATCGAAAAACAACAGTACGAAAAAATGTATGCCCTTGTTAATCCTGATTCTGTATCAAAAGAAGACTTTATAAACCGAAATCAAAATATATACGAAGGTATCGGCTGTTCCAATATGAAGATCAAAATCAAAGATTCTTCCGATAAAAGCAAAGATTCTGTTTCTTATACGGCTTCTTTTGATACTCTTGCAGGAAAAGTTTCTTTTGACAACAAAGCTTCTTTTAAAAAAGACAAAGAAAAAGGCTGGCTGATCCAATGGAAAGATAGTCTGATTTTCCCGGATCTTCTGGCATCTGACAAAGTGAGGATTTACTCCGATGAAGCACAACGTGGACAGATTGTTGACCGGAATAACCAGGTTCTTGCAGGAAGCGGTCCAGCTTATTCTGTGGGGCTTGTACCTGGGAAAATGAATGCAGATTCTTCTGCCGATATCCAAAAACTTGCACAGCTTCTTGGAATGGAAGCAGAATCCATTCAGACTTCCCTTGATCAAAGTTGGGTAACGGAAGATTCTTTTGTTCCTCTTTCCAGAATCTCTGTTTCTGATACATCTCTTCAAGACCAACTTCTTACTATTGCGGGAGTAAAACTTTCCACTGTACAGGTCCGTACTTATCCTCTCGGTGCAAGTGCCTCTCACCTGATCGGCTATGTAGGAACCGTAACGGCTGAAGATTTGGAAAAACATAAAGGAGAGGGATACACTTCCGAAAGTGTAATCGGAAAAAGTGGACTGGAGTCTTTATACGAAAAAGAACTGCGTGGGAAAACCGGCTACACGCTCGTCATTGAAGATGAAAACGGAGAGCAAAAATCCATCCTTGCATATACAGAGAAAAAAGACGGAGAAACTATCAAGCTTACCATTGATTCCGCCCTTCAGTCTCAGATCTACAGTGAATTTCAAAATGATGAAGGTGCTTCCGTTGCCATGAATCCATATACGGGAGAAGTGTTGGCTCTTGTAAGTACCCCTTCTTATAATAACAATGACTTTATTCTTGGACTGAGCCAAAGCGAATGGGATACTTTAAACAATTCCGAAAGCAATCCAATGTACAACCGTTTCCGTCAGGCCTGGGCTCCCGGTTCTACTTTAAAGCCATTCACGGCTGCCATCGGTCTTTCTGAAGGTGTGCTTGATCCGCAAAAGGAATACGAAGATCACGGAAAGAGCTGGCAAAAGGATAACAGCTGGGGTGATTATTATGTCACTACCCTCGAAGATTACTCTCCTGTTACTTTGGAAAATGCCCTTGTATATTCCGATAATATCTTTTTTGCAAAAACTGCCTTGAATATCGGAGCCGACAAATTTATGTCCGGTCTTGATAAATTGGGCTTTAATGTGGATGTTCCGTTTGAGATTAAACTGACAAAATCACAATACGCAAATGACGGCAAGATTACAAAAGAGATCCAACTTGCAGACAGTGGTTACGGACAGGGACAGGTTCTTGTAAACCCGATTCACCTTGCTTCCATGTATACCGCATTTTCCAATAACGGAAATATGATCCAGCCATATCTGATCTACAAAGACACTCCTTCTGCCAAAGTATGGATTGAAACTGCAATTTCACCGGAACATACTTCCATTCTTGTAGATGATCTGAAGGCAGTCGTCAATCGTCCGGAAGGTTCCGGCTATGCAGCCCACAGAACAGATATGGAACTGGCCGGGAAAACCGGTACCGCAGAATTAAAATCAGAACAGGGTACGCAAGGAGAAGAAATCGGATGGTTCAGTGTATTTACAACAGATCCAAATCTTTCAAAACCGATTCTCCTTGTCAGTATGGTAGACGGCGTACATGACAAAGGCGGAAGTACCTATGTTGTAAAAAAAGATGCGACCATATTAAATTCTTATTTAAAATAACAACAGATACAGGCAGGAACTTTTATGTTTCCTGCCTGCTTTCATATCCCTATAACTGGTTTAATATGCCAAGTATGATTTGTGCGGACCGTTCAGAAGCTGCCTCACAGTTCTGTTCAAAATTTTCTATTCCCTTATGTGAAGCCGTATCCGTAATGGTGCGGACACTTAAAAATGGAATCTGGTTAACATAACATACATGGGCTATACTGGCCGTTTCCATGTCTACAGAAAGCGGAGCATAGTTTTGATTAATCTCCTCCCTTTTTTCATCCTCAATAAATTGTTCCCCGGTAACCATCGTCCCAAACAAAATCGAAAAGTCCGATTCCCTGCTATACCGCCGGGCGGCATCATAAAGTTGGCTGTCAGCCTGAAAATAATTTTTTTCCAGCCATGGATGAAACTCTGTTAAAATGTCCTCCGACACATCATGGTAAATCATACGTTCAGAAACAACCGTATCAAACAGTTTTACATTTTCAGCCATCCCACCTGCCGTCCCTCCATTGATGATACAATCTACATGAAACATATCGATTAAAAGTTGCGTCGCAATAGCTGCATTTACTTTACATACACCGCTATATACTGCGACTATATCGTTGTTTCCTATATATCCTGAATAAAATTTCAACATTGCTTTTTCTACTATTTCAAAAGATTGGATATGAGAAAGAAATGGCTCTAATTCCGTATCACTTGCACATAGTATTCCAATCCTTTTTCTGTTTTCTATATCTCTTTTTTTCATCATATACTCCTTCTTTTTTCTTGTATTTTGAGTTTCATGCTCTCTTGGCATTTTATAGTAATTTCGATATAATAAAAGAAATATGATTTTCAATTTAAAGAAAGGATACTCTATGAAAAAACCTCTTTCCTATCGTCAGAAATACCTGATACTGGCAATCATTCCTGTCTATTTTATGATTGTTGGACTCTTTATGCAGCCTCTTCCTGAGATTTTCTCCGGATTGATCCGTATTATTGTGGAACCGGATTTTCTCATTACCGATTATTTTGTCATTGGTGGGATTGGTGCTTCCTTTCTGAATGCAGGATTCATCACACTTCTTCTGCTTGCTGTTTTATATTTTCTGAATATGGAGGTAGACGGACATACGATCACATCTTGCTGCTTGATTTTCGGATTTTCCCTGTTCGGGAAAAATGTAGTAAACATATGGACCATTCTTTTTGGAGTATTTTTATACGCACGGTATCACAAAACATCCATAAAAAATTATCTGTACATCGGACTTTACGGAACAAGCCTTTCCCCGATCATTACACA
Organism: uncultured Drancourtella sp.; assembly: GCA_937880845.1. Taxonomy (GTDB): domain Bacteria; phylum Bacillota; class Clostridia; order Lachnospirales; family Lachnospiraceae; genus Sellimonas. The sequence continues at coordinate 127,379 of CALFLL010000045.1, read as the reverse complement.
AATCATGCAGATTGGTCACCTCTCTGTCATTCCAAAATTGTTTTTATGTTTGTTTGTCGGTATTGGAATCGGGTTCGTTCTTCCTCCTCTTTCTACCCATGTTCACTACGCACATAAAGGATATTCTTTATATAATGTAGGATTTGCTTCCGGTATCATCGCCACCGTTGTCATCTCTCTTTTTAAATCTTTTGGGATCACCACTACTTCCAGGCTGATCTGGCATACCGGAAACAACCTGGAATTTGCTCTGATTCTTTGTATTCTTTTCCTTTCTATGATTGTATTTGCACTTCTCAGGCAGGGAAAAGAAATCTTTGCGGCATATAAGCGGATTTTGAAATGCACAGGAATCTCCGGCACGGATTATCTGCAGCAGGAAGGGGAATACGCCGTTATGTTCAATATGGGGATCAACGGTATGTTCGCAGTACTGTTTGTCCTTCTTGTCGGCGGAGATTTAAACGGCCCGACCATCGGAGGTATTTTTACCATTGTCGGATTCAGTTCCACCGGAAAGCATTTAAGAAATATCGCTCCGATCATGTTCGGCGTATATATTGCAAGCCTTACCAAAAACTGGTCCATTAACGAACCGTCCCCGATGCTTGCCCTGCTGTTTTCTACCACACTTGCTCCGGTAGCCGGAGAATTTGGTGTTTTCGTCGGACTCCTTGCCGGATTTTTACATTCTTCTGTTGCATTGAATGTAGGAACCGTATACAGTGGCATGAACCTTTATAATAACGGATTTGCCGGAGGGATTGTTGCGATTTTCATGGTGCCTGTCATCAAATCCATTCGCGACCGCCGGGCAAGGGCAAAAGGAGACGTTTCCCTTTAAACCTCTTCGTTTTTCCAATTCTTATGCATCTTATAAAATTCCGGTATATAAAGGATCAATGTTACCAGCATGATCATCATTTCCAGGGCAATCAAGATATTGGCTGCAGACATCGGAATCTGCGGCCAGAATACCAAAAGAACCAAAAGGATAAACAGGGTTGCCGTGCAGACTTTTCCAAACCATTTTGCACCATTTAATTTCTTCCCATGCCTGAGATTTATGATTCCCATCACGATCATAAATCCCTCTTTAACCACCATCAGAATGACCAGAGCTTTCATCAGCTCATACCGGAACATCAGACAAAGTGCTACTGCTGCATGGGTCAGCTTATCTGCCGCCGGATCGAGAAATTTCCCGAATTCTGTAATCATATGAAAATGTCTTGCCACTTTTCCGTCTAAAAAGTCCGTAATGGTCGATACAAGCAAAACACCTGCCGCCAAATAATAGTCCTGCAGAGAATCCGCCCTCAGATAGATTGTACAGAATACAGGAATCAACAGGATTCGGAAATATCCCATACAATTCGGAACGGAAAAAAGTTCTTTTTTCGTAAATTTCTTCATTCTTACTCGCCTCTTTCTTCTGTCAAATGTCTTGGTGTTTCGACCGCTGCGTATTTTGCAATCTTATTTTTTTCTTCCTGTCGGATTCGATCGGCAAACGCAGTAATCTTATTGCAAATCCACATATATGCTGTTGTTTCTTCTCTGAAGTCCGCTTCTGCATACATATTGATCCTTCCGTCCATACGCATCTGCTCTACCTGCCTCATGGCCTTTTTGTTCCCTTTTGGATAGATTGCAAAGGTTGCTCCGTTGTTTTTGTTCAGCAGAGAAAAAGCCGGTATATCGCTTGGACCGTCTGCAATATAGATCATATTGACAAAATGGACTCTTCTTAACTCTTCCGGGATTTTTGTGTTGACTTTCACCCCTTCTCTTCCGTCTTTGCTATGTACTCCTTTATTGATCTCAAACAACGCCCGCGTCTTACTGGTATTATCAATCGTATAAGCAATTTCGGAAATACACGGATCGCCCTCATTATCTTTTCCTTCGATCAACTCACACCCCCAGACATGCTCCACATAAGGCATGATACTGGAACCTTTTATAATCTGCGTCATTCCGGTACTGACAATGTAATGTTCGACTTTTATGTCATATGCCTGGTAAGCCGGATCATCTTCAATCAATGCTTTTGTTTTCTCAAAAATCTCCGGAACACCCGGGTAAAACTTTAATTTTTTTCCGAATTCTTTTAACTTTTCATTTGTCAATCCTTTAAACTTTCCTTCTTTTGCATAATGGATAAACTGATTCAGATAAATGGTATCGGGATTTACCAACACCCCCTGTTCCTCCATATATTTATCCGGTAATCGGTTGACTTCCTTCCAGAATTTACAGGAATCTACCCCATAATATTCAAAAATCGGGTCTTGCATATATCCATCTACCAAAGTCCTGTCAAAATCCCATACAACTGCAATGATATTTGCCATACCTATCCCTCCATTCTACAACACCATAACATGCTATTATGAAAATATTTTGAATTTTAAGTTTTCTTTCATTTTTTCCTAATATAATAAGTATATAATGAATCTTATAGAAAAGGAAGAGGAGGAAGGAAACGTGAAAGCAATATCGACCAAAAAAATCATCGGTATCATCATTTTTCTTGCTGCCGCAATCGTTTTGCTCCTATTCGCAGGTCTTCTTACATTTCGTGTTGACACTTCCGAAGCAAGACGTTCTGCCCTAAAACAATCCGGCGGCGGTAAGATTCTTTCGGAATCCATTGATGACGAAGGTTTGTGGAATGACTATACTTATATCATTCAAAACGGCAACACATGGTATGAAATAGAGGTAAGCGGTTTTGGAAATATTACGGAAGTAAAATCCAGAACCGATCAAAAACCAGTCCATGATTAGCAGGGATTGCCTGTTGCATTCCGCTTTTTTTCATGCTATACTACCGTAAATCTATAAAAATCCGGAGGTACAACATGAAAAAAGCTATGATTGCCATGAGCGGCGGCGTAGATTCCAGTGCTGCTGCCTTCCTGATGAAGGAACAGGGATATGAATGCACGGGAATCAATATGCGTCTTTATCAGAATGAAGACGCAGGACTGGACTGCCGAAATACATGCTGTTCCTTAGACGATGTGGAGGACGCAAGACGGGTTGCATACGGACTTGGGATTCCTTTTTATGTATTTAATTTTAAAGAAGAATTTAAAAAAGAAGTGATCGGACGTTTTGTAACAGCTTACGAAAACGGAATCACCCCCAACCCATGTATCGACTGCAACCGTTATATTAAATTCGAAAAGCTTTACCAAAGAGCAATGCAGCTTGGTTTTGACTGCCTTGTCACAGGGCACTATGCAAGAATTGAAAAGAAAGAAGACCGCTATCTCCTTAAAAAGGCGGTTGATGAAACAAAAGACCAAAGCTATGTCCTTTACTCCATGACGCAGGAACAGTTATCCCGCACACGTTTCCCATTGGGAGAATTTTGTAAAACCGAAACACGGAAACTTGCAGAAAGCCATGAACTGATCAATGCAGATAAGCCGGACAGCCAGGATATCTGTTTTGTTCCGGATGGCGACTATGCAAAGGTGATTGAAATACAGACACACAAAACCTATCCGCCGGGAGATTTTGTGGATATGCAAGGTAATGTCCTTGGAAGACATAAAGGAATCATCCGTTATACCATCGGCCAGAGAAAAGGACTTGGCGTTACTTCCCCGGATCCCCTTTATGTTTGTAAAATCTGCCCGGAAACGAACACGATCGTTCTTGGAAAAAACGAAGATTTATATACACGTACTCTGACGGCCTCCCAGATGAACTGGATTGCCTGGGATATCCCACCTCAGACCTTTCGTACCAAAGCAAAAATCCGTTACAAACAAAAAGAACAGTGGGCCACGATACAGGTACTTGATCTCGATCATATTTCCCTTGTATTTGATGAACCGCAAAGAGCCATCACAAAAGGCCAGGCTGTTGTATTGTACGATAAAGATATCGTTCTTGGCGGCGGAATCATTTCTTAAACAAAGGAGAAAAAATCATGCAGCGTAATGTAGATTTAAACGAGATATCCGACGGTTCCCTCTATACCGCAAATGACATGGTCCGTGCAGACTGTAACGGCTGTCAGGGCTGTTCTTCCTGCTGCCGGGGTATGGGTTCTTCTATTGTTCTGGATCCTTATGATATCCGGCAGCTTACATCAAACTTACATCAGACAATGGAGGAACTTTTATCCTATGCCATCGAACTTCAGGTTGTGGACGGCCTGATCCTTCCAAATCTGAAAATGACAGTTTCTTCACAGTCCTGTACATTCCTTGATGGAAACGGCCGTTGCAGGATTCATGCGTTTCGTCCCGGATTTTGCCGTATGTTTCCATTGGGGCGTTTTTATGAAGGCCGTTCTTTTCGGTATTTTCTTCAAATTCATGAATGTAAAAAAGAAAACCGCTCCAAGATTAAGGTGAAAAAATGGCTTGGTATACCGGATTTGAAGCGATATGAACAGTTTATCTGTGACTGGCATTATCTGTTAAAAGATTTAAGCGAGCACCTTTCCAAAGATTCCAATGAAGCTTATCGAAAGCAGGTTTCCATATATCTTTTGAAGACATTCTATCTGACACCGTATGCTCAGGATGCATTTTTTGAAGAATTTTATATTCGTTATTTAGAATGTAAAAAGCTTTTTAAACTGATATAAGACATAAAATCCTCAGGTAAAGATTACACTCTGCCTGAGGATTTTATGTCTTGTTTTTACAATTCTTCTGAATTTAACACGATTGTAAATGGCCCGTCATTGACGAGAGAAACTTTCATATCTGCTCCGAAACGTCCTCTTTCTACCACCGGAACCTGTTCTTTGCATTTCGCAATAATGTATTCATACAGTTCTTCTGCCATATCAGGGGCACCGGATTCAATGAAACTTGGGCGGTTTCCCTTCTTACAGTTGGCATATAAAGTAAACTGTGAAATGAGCAGAAGCTCTCCGTCTACGTCAGCCAGAGAAAGGTTTGTCTTTCCGTTCTCATCTTCAAAAATGCGCATACCGATCAGCTTTTTAATCATTTTATCGGCAATTTCTTTCGTGTCATTTTGACCTACGCCGATGAGTACCATAAACCCTTTCCTGATACTTCCGATTACTTCTCCGTCTACTTTCACAGAGCTTTCTAATACTCTTTGAATTACAAATTTCATAGTCGTATTCTCCTTTACATCTGTTTTCTTACAATCTTATATTCATCCTGATATTGAAAATACGGACAGTTGTGAAATGTTCCTTTCATAAAATGGTACATTTCATCTTCGTCCAGATTTACGTCACAGATATAATATCCATATTCTTCATCATAGATATAATTACTGCAGTATTCACAATTTGATGCTTTTGAAGCCATATTTTCCCACTCCTTTATACCTTATCTATCTTACCTGTTTTTCCTTCAATACGCAAGGAATACCTTGCTTTTTCCTCATAAATAGGATATATTAATGTCCGGTATCACGAATCATTTGAATTTTTAGAATTGGAGATAACAAATGAAATTACAACAATTATTAAGTTACACAAGAAAAGCTATTGATGAATACCAGATGATTGAAGAAGGCGACAAAATTGCCGTCGGTATTTCCGGGGGAAAAGACAGTCTTACCCTTTTATATGCCTTACACGGACTAAAAAGATTTTATCCGAAGAAATTTGATCTGATCGCCGTAACCGTAAATCTTGGTTATGAAAAATTTCATACAGAAAAAATAGAAGCCCTTTGCAAAGAACTGAGTATTCCTTATTATGTGATTGATACAGACATTGCAAAAATTTTGTTTGATGAAAGAAAAGAAGCCAATCCGTGTTCTTTATGTGCCAAGATGAGAAAAGGGGCTTTAAATGAAGCAGTTAAAAAGCTGGGCTGTAACAAAGTTGCATATGCCCATCATAAAGATGATATTATCGAAACCATGCTTCTTTCTCTTATTTTTGAAGGACGGTTTCACTCTTTTTCCCCAAAATCTTATCTGGACCGGATGGAACTGACGGTCATCCGTCCAATGATGTATGTCAATGAAGCTGATGTGATCGGATTTCAAAGAAGATACAATCTTCCGGTGGAAAAAAGCCGTTGCCCGGTAGACGGTCATACAAAAAGGCAGTATGCAAAAGACCTTGTAAAACAGTTAAATACAGAACACCCGGGAGCAAAGCAAAGAATGTTCACCGCTATTTTAAACGGTAATATCGAAGGTTGGCCGACACGTCTTTCCCGAGAAGAAATTTATAAATAGATTCTTCTTCAGCAATTTCATTTTTTAATCAGTCGGAGTTAAAACTTTATTCGCTCCGGCTGATTATAATTTTCCAATAATACACACTTCACCTTTTGCTTCATCGATATCCCGGATAATTTCTCCGACTGCCGGAAGATAAATATGTCCTCTGCATGGATTTTTCACACTAAGCACCGGTGTCGTAATACTGGCTTCTACTTCCGACCGTTCAAATGCAAGATCTGTATCGATCATTTCGCAATCGATAAGTTTTAGATTTTTACAGTAACACAATGGCTGAGTGCCGATAATTTTACAGTTTTGAAACGTAATATTTTCGCTGTACCAGGCCAGATATTCTCCCTTTACAACACAATCTTTTACAATTATATTTTTTGCATGCCAAAATGCATCTTTTGTATCAAATATACAGTTTTCAAATATTGAATCCGTAATATATTGAAATGAATATTTTCCTTTCATATGTATATTTTTAAATTTCAAATCACCGGATCGCATCATAAAGTACTCACTTTCAACTTTAGAATCTTTCATTTCCATTTTCTTTGTTGACCATCCAAATTCAGGCGAAATGATATCGCACCCATGTATAATAATATTGTTACATTCACGCACTGCTTTAATTCCATGAAGCTTTGTATGAACAATTTCTACCTGATCTGAATACCACAACGCTGCCCTGCATGATTCTGTCATCTCTGAGTCATAAATTTTTAATTTCAAATCATGCCAAAACGGGTAACGCAAATTAAAAAAACTATGTTCTACCTGTACATTCATACACTCTTTAAACGCACTTTCACCGTCTGCCGGCCCATCAAATATACAATCTTTTACAGAAATGTCTTTGCTTCCATACAAAGCACGTTCCATATCAAATTTTTGATTTACAATTTCTTTTACCATTTGAACTCCTCCATTCATTATTATTTGGGGTTTTAAAGATACAACTGAAACTGATAAGATTACCGGATACAAGAATTTATGCTAAATAACAGAAAAAAGGAACGGCATAGCAAAACGCTGTGCCGCTCTATAAACCCTGTCCACTTTCTATTTCTGCTTATATCCGTCTAAAAAGTTTCCGATCCGTTTCATGGCATCTCTTAGCTGTTCAGCCTCAGGAAGCATAACAATACGGAAATGATCCGGTGTTGCCCAGTCAAAGCCACTTCCCGGTATCAATAAAATATGAGTAGCATGTAATAAATCCCTCGCAAATTTCTTGTCATCTGTAATTCCGAACCGCTCATGATCCAACTTCGGGAAGATATAAAATGCTGCTGCATTTTTTACGAAAGAAATTCCTTCGATTTTTTCTAATTCCCTTACTGTTGCTTCTCTCTGTTCATAAATACGTCCTCCTGGCCTTACCATGGATGCCGGTGTTTCCATATCATGAAGTGCTGCCGGAATAACAATCTGTGCCAGTGCATTGGCACATAACCTCATGGAAGTAAGCTGAATGATTCCCTGACGATATTCTTTTGTGATTTCTTTTGGTCCGCTGATTACCATCCATCCGCATCTGTAACCGCAAAGACAATGGGATTTTGACAGACCATTCATCGTAATAACCGGAAGATCCGGTGCCAGAGATGCAATAGATACATGTTTTAATCCATCCATTACAAGTCTGTCATAAATTTCATCGGAAAAAATCAGAAGACCATTTTCCCTTGCTACCTGTACAATTTCCATCAATACATCTTCGGAATACAGTACGCCTGTCGGATTGTTCGGATTGATGATCACGATTGCTTTTGTCTTATCTGTAATCTTGGAACGGATGTCCGCAATATCCGGGTTCCATCCGGCCTTTTCATCACAAACATAAAATACCGGCGTTCCTCCTGCCAGACGTACGGTATTTCCCCAGAGGGAATAACTCGGTGACGGCACAAGCACTTCGTCTTTGTCATTCAATAAAGACATCAATGCAAAAGATACAACTTCACTGACGCCGTTTCCTACAAAAACATCATCCGGCGTGATTCCTTCGATTCCTTTTGTCTTTTCATACTCACAGATAGCTTCTCTTCCTTCCGGCATTCCTTTAAAATCACAATAACCCACGCCTTGTTCTTCGTGATTTTGTAATGCCTCTTGGATACTTTTCGGTGTTCTAAATCCAAATGTAGCCGGATTTCCGGTGTTCAGCTTTAAAATATCGATTCCGTTTTTTTGCATATCCATTGCTTCCATAAAAAGCGGTCCCCTGATATCAGAATGTACATATTTCATCCTATCTGCTCTTTTTATCGTTTCCATTTTTCTATTCTCCTTAAAAAGTTCTGTTTCTTATTGATTTCATCATACTACAGCAGGTATAATATATTCAAATACTTATATGAATATATATATTATATCATTTTAACTATAAGGAGGAATTATGTTTCATCGGAAAGATTATGTGTACGAAGTGTATAAAGAACGAAGTTTTTCAAAAGCCGCTCAAAATTTATATATCAGCCAGCCTTCCTTAAGTGCGCGGATCAAAAAAGTCGAAAATGAGCTTGGATTTCTGATTTTCGACCGAAGTACCACCCCTCTGCAGCTTACGGAACATGGGGAAGCCTACATTAAAGCCATCAAGGAAATTTATAAAATAGAACATGATTTTGAAGATTATATCAATAATCTGAACACATTGAAAACCGGACATCTCGCCATAGGAGCAACCAATGTCTTTGCTGCCTATGTACTTCCGCCTTTGATCACCACTTTTAAAAATATGTTTCCCAATGTTTCTATTCAACTGATCGAAGGAAATACTGCTCAGTTGGAAAAAATGCTAAATGACAATACTCTTGATTTCGTAGTCGATAATTATCATTATGACGATCAGATTTATAATAAAGAAAAGTATTGTTTGGAATCTCTTCTTCTTGCCGTTCCAAAACAGTTTTCCGTTAACAAAAAGCTAAAGGACTATCAGCTTTCACATGCAGAAATTAAAAACAAAGATTACCGGAAACCGGAATTTCCTTCTGTCCCTTTGCATGAATTTTCAGATATCCCCTTTATCATGCTTACTCCCGGCAATGACACCAGAGTACGTGGAGATAAAATCTGTAACCGTGCCGGATTTCATCCTGATATCATTTTAGAGTTAAATCAGCAGGCAACAGCCTATATGGCTGCTTCTACACAGCTGGGTGCTACTTTTATAGGTGATTTTCTTGTGGCACAGCTTCCTTCTTTTGAAAATCTTGTCTATTACAAATTAAGCGGAGACTATACTCAAAGAGAAGTCTTCTTCTATTACCGTAAAAACAAATATAAGACCCGTGTTATGGATGAATTTATCAAACTTATGCATAAATAAGAAGGTTTCCCGAAACCTCCGGGAAACCTTCTTATTTGTAAAGCAGCTTTACAGTACAGGTTTGAAATTTTTTTCTTTAATCTTGATAAGTTCCATGATCGCCTCTACACAACCATCAATACCTAAAACACCGCTGTCTAAGCAAACATCATAGCTCTGTATGGATGACCATTTTTTATTTGTATAATAATTATAATAGCTACCGCGTTTTTTATCTGTTTTCAAAATCAGTTCTTTTGCTTTTGCGTCGGTCAGGTCATACATACGGCTGATCCTCTTTACCCTTTTTGTCACATCCGCATGGATAAATACGCTTAATACATTTGGATAATCTTCCAATGCATAATCTGCACATCTTCCGATCAAAATACACGGTCCTTCATCTGCAATCTTTTTGATTGCATCAAATTGAGCAAGAAAAATCTTGTGATTAATTGGCATATCCGCATATGCTCCGGATGTATACCCAACAGAATAAGTGTCCATTACAAGGGAATATAGGAAACTATTGGTCGGTTTCTCATCATGTGCCTTTAGAATCTCCTCACATATTCCACTTTCTTTTGATGCTCTCTCCAGCATTTCTTTATCATATAGCGGAATATGTAAACATTCGGATAATCTGGTACCGATTTCATGTCCGCCGCTTCCGAATTCTCTTCCGATTGTAATAATTGTATTTGTTTCAGCCATATAAATCACGCTCCTTTAATGTCAGGTTCATTACTTATACAATTATTATATCGCAAAAAACAAGAAAAGTATATAACTTTTCACCAATTTATCGTTGACTTCTTAATTTTTGCAACAATTCAACAAAATAAGATGGCAACGGAGCATCAAATTCCATATATTCTCCCGTGGAAGGATGAATAATGCCAAGTGTCTTGGCATGGAGCACCTGTCCGCAAAGATTGGAAAACGGTTGTTTTTTGACCGCCCCATATACTTCATCTCCAAGCAACGGATGATGGATGCTTGCCATGTGCACACGAATCTGATGCGTTCTTCCGGTTTCCAGCCTGCATTTTACATAAGTAAATTTCCCAAATCTTTCTAATACATAATAATGGGTGACTGCCGGCTTTCCGTTTTTATAATTGATGCTCATTTTCTTTCGGTCTGTAGGATGCCTTCCAATCGGGGCATCAATAACCCCTTCATCTGTGGCAAGATTTCCATATACGATAGCATGGTACTCTCTTTTTATGGAGTGTTCTTTTAACTGTTCTGCCAAAAACCGATGTGCCTCATCTGTCTTACAGACCAGAAGAGAACCTGTAGTATCCATATCAATCCGATGGACGATTCCCGGACGCATAACACCATTGATCCCGGAAAGACTGTCTTTACAATGATACAACAAAGCATTGACAAGGGTTCCGCTGTAATGCCCCGCTGCCGGATGTACGACCATGTTTTTCGGCTTATTTACTACCAGAATATCCTTGTCTTCATAAAGGATATCAAGAGGGATATTTTCCGGAAGGATATCCGGTTCAACGGCATCAGGGATTTGAACCGTCACTTGATCTTTCTCATTTAACTTATAATTTGATTTTATGGTTTTCCCGTTCACCAGGATCATGGAATCCTTAATCAGTTTCTGTATGTAAGACCGGGAAACATCCTCTAACTTTAAAGAGAGGAATTTGTCAATTCTTTCTCCGACAAATTCCTCTGCTGTATATTGTCTTTCTTTCATGTAATCGTTACCTCTTCTTTTTGGTAAAACAAGCCAGTTCTTCTTCTTTATATACAAATAAGATCAAAACAACAAGAACTGCAAATCCCACCGTTACATATATATCTGCCACATTAAAAATCGGAAAATCAATCAGTTTGAAATAAAAGAAATCCACTACATACCCCAAACGTATTCTGTCAATCAAATTTCCGGCCGCACCTGCAAAAACAAAAATTCCGCAAAGTCTGAGGGGCAGATATTTGGATGTTTTTGGTATTTTTATATACAAAAATATTACAATTGCAAAAACGACACATGCCGTTATAACAAAAAAAATAGTCCTGTTCTGAAGCAGGCCAAATGCGGCACCTCTGTTTTCAAGGTATGTCAGTTCAAATACCTGATCCCATATGACAAAAGGCGGTTTATCTTTCAGATAAATAACTGCCAGATATTTTGTCACCTGATCTGCCGCCACCGCGATCACCATTGCGAGAACTGCCAATATATAGACTCTGCCTTGTTTTTCTGACTTCATATTCTTCTCCATCTCTATTATATATATTTTTGAATTTCTATATAATATCTGCCTTTCTTTGTTTCCGAAATCACTCCGCAATATTTAAATTTGCCGAATCCCCGCACGGATATCAGGTCATTTTCTTTCACATGGTATCCGTTACTCACGATGAGTTTTCCGTTAACGAACACTTTTTTCCCTTCAATCAATCCCGTCAGCTTGCTTCTGGAAGAGGAAAAAGCCTGTGCCAAAAGAGCATCCAGACGGATCGATGCAACCGTCCCTTTTATGCTCTCATATGCAGGTTCATATTCAAACCCACCCTGCTCTTCTTTGAATATCATCACAGAAGTATGGCGTATTCTTGTCAGATTCTGAAGGACAAACTCTGCCATTCCTTCTGTCACAAACAGAACGGCTTCTTTCTCCAAAATGAGAATGTCTCCTATTTTACACCGTTCCATCCCAAGATTCAAAATTGCTCCAAGATAATCCCTGTGCGTTAGCTCTTCTGAAAACTTCTTATTCAAGGGCCTAATCCTCAGCACTGCAAACGGATAGAAATACTCATAGCAAAGAGCATCAGGTAGAAAAGCAACCATCTGACGCTCTGCACATGCATATCCACCAAAAGTTTTATACTGCGTATACAGCTCTTCTTTTGGAATGGTATGTAAAATATTTAATTCGTTCAGATTTAAAAAATCACTGAATGTAACAATCCCTCTCTGATAAGCAATCCGTGATAATTCAATCAGTCTTTTTCGAAGTAAAACTTCATCTTTTTCCATCTTAATATCTCTTGCTGATGGAGGATACATCAAAAGAACCATTCAGCAAATCCTGAAGATCTCCGGAAATTCCAACATTTGTCGGAGTAAGAAGGAAAATGAAACTGGAAATTCTCTGCAAATTTCCGTCAATGGCAAATGTCGCACCGGATGTAAAGTCGATAATACGCTGTGCGATTTCCAGATCCAACCCTTCCAAATTCAGAATCACTGTACGTCCGCTCAGAAGAGTTTCTGTAATCTCCCTGGAATCTTCCACAGAACTTGGCTTGATCACACATACTTCCATCCCCTGTGCCGGTGTACGGCGATGTGCATGTCTCATCGGTGTCACCTTGCTGTTTGTTGATGTTTCAGATCTTCCGGATGAAAACATTTCATCTTCTTCATGTTCGTTTTCATACTCATCATCGTTCTTTTTATCTTTTCCGAAGAATTTCTTTTTTGGTTTTTCTTCGTAATCTTCTAAATCATCTTCGTCATCAAAGAAATCATCATCATCGTAATCACTTTCGTTATCATTTAATTTCATGATGTCCATAAACTTGTTAAATACACCCATCTTGTTACGCTCCTATCTTGTGTTCTTATCTAAAGCATAATTTCTTTTACCAAAGATTCCTGTACCGACACGCACCATTGTGGCACCCTCTTCAATCGCTACTTCATAATCATTGGTCATACCCATAGAAAGTACGCCCATAGTGATATTATCAATGTTTTTGGCTGCGATGTCAACAGATAATTTCTTCATATCATGAAAATATTGTCGATTTTCTTCAGGATTTGCAGTATTCGGTGCGATTGTCATCAAACCGCATACTTTTATATGTTTAAATGTTTTCAGCTTATTGACAAATCCCATTACTTCTTCCGGCATAAGACCAAATTTGCTTTCTTCTTTTGCCATGTTGACCTCTATCAATATATTGACAGTAACCTGTTTTTTTTCTGCCTCTTTTTCAATTGTTTCGGCAAGCCTTAAAGAATCCACCGAATGGATCATCTTTGCTTTGTCAACAATATATTTTACTTTGTTTCTCTGAAGATGTCCTATCATCTGCCATTGAATATCTTTTGGAAGTTTTTCAAACTTTTCATCTAGTTCCTGAACTTTATTTTCCCCGAATACACGGATTCCATTCCGATAGGCTTCCTGGATCATTTCAATCGGTTTTGTTTTGCTGACGGCAACAAGTGTTACTTCTTCTCTCTTTCTCCCTGCTCTTTCACATGCCTTTTGGATCCTTTCTTCTACTTCCCGGAGATTTTCTGTTACCATACCTTCCGTATACATTTCATCCATTTTGTTTCCTTCCTTTCTTCTATTGAACAAGAATTTCATTTTCTTTTACGGATTCTGCATCTGCCACGATTCGGTCATAGTTGGATAACTTATTGTCATTCTCTTCTTTTACGATATAATAATCCTTATTTTTTGCCACGATGTTGACAGAAGTAAAGACTGCATATCCGTTTCCCGCTTCATATACTCCTGTCTGTTTTATACTGTCTGAAAGTGTCCTCGTATTATTGGAATCTTTCATTTTAATCATCGTACCTTTCGGTAAATCTTCTGTCGAAATACACACCGTATTTTCGTCTGTATCTTCGTAAATGGTAACAGGTTGTGATTTGGTATCTTTCCCATCGAATACCAATACGCCTTTCTTCCCTTTTTCCCCGATTTCCACAATGTATTCTCTTGGGATTTTATAACAATCTTTTTTTACAACAGCAGATTTCGGGATTTTTAGCCCTTCTACATTTTCCAGTTCAATTTCGATATCAAGATATCTTTCCTCTGCATAACGTACCATCCCGCTTTCAAATGTCAGATACGCATACCATTTGTTTTTCTTTCTTTCTTCCAACTGAAGTTTTGCTGTTGCTTCGGTATCATCTTTCATAAAACGAACGTGGACGCTTGACCGGTCTTTTAAACTTTCCGCAGTCTGTGTATCGATCTTTAACACCATACTCCATTCTTCCTGTGTGATCAATTTGTAAGCGTCTTCGCCTTTTTTTATTTTTTTATTCTCCGGCACTTTCTTTTTTACATAATCGCTTTTATTTAAAATCGAATCTGTTACATCTTCCGGCTGAAGTCCCTCATATCCGTCTGTCCCATATATCAAAATCCCATCCTGTTGGCTTACATAATTTTTATAACTGTCAGGATCTGTTTCCTCAAGAGCTGCTTTTATGTCGGCAGCCTGATTTTGCTCTGTATAATCATGACAGATTTTTTCTGCTTCGTCCTGCAAACGATATACTTCCGAAAAGGTATCCTTATTATAATGATCTGAAAAATTCTGCACTGAGGTTAAAAAATAATTTTTTTCTATATCCGAAAATTCTGCTTTTTTCTTTCTGGTTTTTAAATCCAGTTTTTTATCGGAAACGGCACAGACATCCTGATCTGCAGCAACTTTGGTCCCTTCTGACCGGTAAAAATTAACATATCCGTCATCTTCTGCAGGTATCACTTTTTCGGTTCGAATTACAATTCCGGAACCGGAAATGTCTTTTGAAATCACACCGTGCTGAACCTCATAATAAGAAGGCTGTTTATATCTTGTAAAAATCAAGATATTTACAATCACATAAAACAAAATCACTCCAAACAGGGGCAGCCCGATATTAATATTCATTTTTCGATGATACTTTTTAGTCTTGGTAGGTTCTTTGTATTCCGTCAAAATAGCTCCCCCTAATTTAATAATCTCAAAGCACAGCCATCCATATAATCACAGTGATCACCTTGGATCACCTGTTTTTCTTCCATTCTTTCCAGAACCATATCTTTCAATTTCCACCAACTGGTATTCCAATTAGAAAAAAGAGCATCTTCTTCCGGAATACGACTGAACATCCGCTCTATCACTATATCCGGTCGGAGATACTGCAAAAACAAAATCAGTCGGTCAAGATACTCATCAACCGAACAAATACGAAAGTCTCCGTTTTTATATTGATCTGCCATTTTGGTTCCTTTCGCAATATACAGCGAATGAATCTTGACGATATCCGTCCCCAAAACAGAAAGGATTTTTGCGGTTTCCTTTACATCACTCACATCATCCCACGGAAGATTCAAAATTACATGAGTACATATATCAAAAGGATACTTTTTGATTTTCATAACCGCATCAATATATTCTGCAAGCCCATGTCCCCGATTGATCTTTTGCAATGTATGGTAATTTACGGTCTGAAGGCCAAGTTCAATGGTGATGGCTATACCGGTTTTTTCCATAATTTCATTCAAAAAAGCCAGGTAACGGCTGTTGATACAGTCCGGCCTGGTGGAAATTGAAATTTCAACGATATCCTTGACTTTACATGCCTCTTCAACATACGAGCAAAATACGTCAAACGGGAAATAGGTATTCGTATAGTTTTGAAAATATGCAATGTACTTCTTTGCATGATACCGTCGGGTTATATATTCTTTTGTTTCTTCTAGCTGCTTTGTCACGGATACACAGGCTTTCATTGCTTCAAAGCCGGTTCCCTTTTCCGAACAAAATGTACATCCTGTTCCGTTTTTCCTGTTTGGGCAGGTGCCCGGAAGATTCACAGGAAGCTTGTACACTTTCTCACCGTATTTTTCTTTTAAAAAATGACTGTATGTTCTGTAAAATCTTTCTTCCATACAATTTTCCTTTTTGATATCCTTTCCCAAAGTCTGTATAATTTTCCTTTTTTTGTCGATACTAAAAAAGAATCGATAAAGGAGGATAATCATATGAAATGGTTTGACAACATTGCTCTGACTTTAGTTATTATCGGAGCTTTAAACTGGCTGTTAGTAGGAGTATTCCGCTTTGACCTCGTTGCCTATTTATTTGGCAACCTCTCAGGTTTATCCCGAATCATTTATACTCTGGTCGGGCTCTGCGGACTCTACCTGATCAGTTTGTTTGGACGGATCCGTGGTTTTTCTGAACACTGATCATAATCCATTCATTCTGCTGTAAGTCGGAGCCTATCGAGCGGCTCCTTGCAGCAGAGCATTCATATCTTCATAAAGTGCATTCTTTGTCCCTGCACCCATCACAACCGAAATATAGGAACGGTTCTGTTTATCATGATCCAACAGTATCAAACAGTTTCCTGCCTCTCCCGTCGTTCCGGTCTTTCCTCCAAGCACAGTTACTCCTTCCGGAGCTTTTGTGATTCCTTTTGCATAATAGTTTGTCGGTGTCCACACTTCTTCACGGACACTTCCGTCGGCACCCTTTATAGATGCTGTATAACTGTCTGTTTCCATGATCTTGACAAACTCTTCATTCTTAATGCATTCATTAAAAATCAGATACAAATCGTATGCTGTCGTGTAATGGTTCACATCATGAAGTCCATGCGGATTCATATAATGAGTATTGACGGCCATCAGCTCTTTTGCTTTCTGATTCATTTCTTTTACAAAAGCCTCTTCACTTCCGGAAATATATTCTGCAATGGCAGTTCCGGCATCATTTCCGGAATGCAGAAGCAATCCATACAGCAAATCTTCCAAGGTAAGCCTGTCCCCTTCCTTCAATCCGCACAGCTGTGCATCCCACGGAAAGCTGGCTCCATCCGCATTCTTCCCTACTGTCACCATATCGGAAAGATTTCCTTTTTCCAGTGCAAGAAGAGCTGTCATGATTTTCGTCGTACTTGCCGGATATAACCTCTCATGAATGTTATCTGCATATAGAACACTCTGAGAATCCAGATCAAACAAGCCTGCTGCATGTACATCATCGGATCCGCTGTACTGTATCTTATCCCGATTCTCTGACGCTACGCAAAGATCAGAAGCAAACAGTTGTTCTGTTTGAAAAACAGACTTGTTATAATGTTCGGCCTCGTATGTCAGCACTTCCGCATTTTTATCATTATGATCCCTTGTTAAAAAACAGGCCATGCCGGTCACTGCCACTATCAGTATGGCTGCCGTCACTGCAACAGTCGTTTTTTTCCTTTTCTTTTGCTGTTTTTTCTTCCTCTTTGCTCTTTGCTTCAGAATTCTCTCTTTTCTTGCATAATCTTCGTCATCCAGTTGTTTTTTTTCCATATCCCGCACCTTTATATCCTGATTATTTATACATTTCTCTCCAGTCCAAATCCCCTCTGTCTATAGCCAGAATAATCAATTCTGCCGTAGCCAGATTAGTGGCCACCGGTATGTTATACATATCACAGAGACGGATCACATCGTTTACATCGGGTTCTTGTGGCTTTGGGTTAAATGGATCTCTCAGAAAGATTAAAGCATCAATTTCATTTTGAGCGATCTGTGAACCAAGCTGCTGCTGTCCACCAAGCGGTCCTGCCAGATATTTATGCACATTCAGATTCGTCACTTCTTCAATCAATCTTCCTGTCGTTCCTGTTGCGTATAATTCGTTTCTGCTGAGAATTCCTCTATATGCGATGCAGAAATTCTGCATAAGCGTTTTTTTTGAATCGTGTGCGATTAATCCGATATTCATTCCACTTCACTCCTTACTTATATTTTTTCTGTTGTAATCCCACATTCAGGACAAGGCCGATGCCTATATACATACTAACAAGAGAAGACATCCCATAACTTACAAATGGTAATGGTATACCTGTATTCGGGAATAGTCCGGTAGCCACACTGATATTGATAAAACTCTGTATTCCTATCTGCGAAGCGATTCCGCAACATATCAGTTTGCCCCCTATATCCGGTGCCCGCATCCCTATCAACAGACATTGTATTACAATTAATAATAACAGACCTATCACAATACAGCAACCCACAAAACCTAATTCTTCTCCTACAATCGCAAAGATAAAGTCTGTCTGAGGTTCCAAAATAAAGTTTCCGTTTTTTACGGAGGTGGTTGTATTATTATTCAATCCTTTTCCAGTCAGACGTCCGGAACCGATTGCCATAATGGAATTGTTCTGTTGGTACGCTTCATCACTTTTATATTTTTCCGGTTGAAGCCATGCAAGAATACGGGTTTCCTGATATCCCTTTAAAATCTCCGTATCTGAATGAACGATAACACTCAAGAGAATAATGACTGTCGGTACCGTAATGAGAAGAACCACCCCGATAAATTTATAACTTAATCCTCCCACATACATCAACACGCAAAATACAAGCACAATGGAAATGGTAGTAGAAAGGTCCGGCTGCTTGTAGATCAAAAGACACGGAACCGAAAGCAGTGCCACTGCCTGAATGATTGTCTTGGGTTTTTTCATTTCATCTTCATGCTGCATGATAAATTTGGCAAAAAACAACACGATTAATATTTTTGCCAACTCAGACGGCTGAAAAGTGAAAAATCCCACATCGATCCATCTAACCGCACCATTGACATTATTTCCAAAAAAGCGTACGGTAAGCAACATCACAATGGTTGCTCCATATACGACCCATTGCATATTCAAAATCCACACATAGTCAATCAGTGATACGATGATAAGTGCGACCAATCCGATGAATAATCCGATGATCTGTTTTCCTTGTACTGACTCTTTGGCACTTCCGATTACCATAATTCCCAGCGAAGTCAACGCAAGTACAAGAACCAACAATGTAAATTTATAATCTTTTAAACGATAAGGTTTTGTAAATTTTAGTACTTTCAAAGCTTTTCTCCTGTCAGTGTAATAGTAATCCGGGAACGGGTGACTGAAACATCAAAGGTTTCCGGTGTTGTATCAATGTATTTTGAAACTGTTGCAAATAAATCTTTTTGAAACAATTCACAGACATTCGGGTTACAATCCATTCTGTCGGATACAAGAAGGTTTTTTAACCTGTCTTTTGCAACTCCGACAGATGCTTTTCGTTCCATTCCATCAAATATACCCATTTCTGCCTCCTCGATCAATTCTTTTTGAAAATATGTGAAATTCTGGAAAGCAGACCGCCTTTGGTATTCATATCGAGAAACGGTACTTCTTCTCCTGTCAATCTGCGGCAAATGTTCATATATGCTTTTCCCGAAAGGGATTCCAGATCAATGACCGGTTCCCCTTGATTTGTTGCTATTACTACCTGTTCATCGTCCGGAATTGCCCCAAGCAGATGAATCGGAAGGATTTCCGTCACATCATCAACAGACATCATATCTCCTTTTTTCACCATATCAATCCGTATCCTGTTTACGACCAGTTCCAGATTTCGAATCTGATTTTCTTCGAGAAGTCCGATAATACGGTCTGCATCCCGGATAGCCGAAACCTCCGGAGTCGTTACCACAATAGCCTTATCTGCACCGGCTACCGCATTCTGGAATCCCTGTTCAATCCCCGCAGGGCAATCCAACAACACAAAATCAAACTCTTCTTTCAATTCTGCAGTCAGCTTTTTCATTTGTTCCGGCGATATGGCCGATTTGTCTTTTGTCTGTGCCGATGGAAGAAGATATAAACCGTCATATCTTTTGTCTTTGATCACGGCTTGTTTTAAACGGCATTTTCCCTCGATCACATCAACCAGATTATATACAATGCGATTTTCCAATCCCATTACAACATCCAGATTACGTAATCCAAGATCCGTGTCTATCACAAGTACCTTTTTCCCAAGTTTTGCAAGTCCTGCTCCTGTATTTGCGGTTGTTGTCGTTTTACCGACTCCTCCCTTTCCTGATGTAACAACGATGATCTCACCCATTTTTGTTCCTCCTAAATTTAATCTTCATTGACGAAAGCAGGGAACGGGTAAATCCTTTCCCTGCCTGTTTTCTTTTGTAGCTTCTCGTCTTTCAGATTAATCTCCGGAAACAACTCTTCCAAGTGAAGAAGCCTGTCCTGTGACGATTTTATCTTTCTCATCCAGATTGTAATAATACCTCATAATATCTCTTCCTACTTCGGAAGGATATGTGGAATTATATCCGTTTGCGATTCGGATTGCAAATGCGATTTCCGGCTCGCTGCTTGGAGCGTATCCTACAAAGAGACCATGATTTGGACGAGTTGTACTTTGCTGTGCAGTACCTGTTTTTCCCGAAAGTTCAAATTTCCCAAGACTTCCAAATGTATAAGCACTGCTTGTAACTACTCTTCTCATTCCGGAGTGAATCGCATCCCATGTAGAAGATGAAACACCCTCTATCTGGTTTTTAATCTTTGGTTCATAATCTTTTACCATATTTCCGTTTACATCGGTCACTTTATCAAGCAGAGATAAATCATACACAGTTCCTTCATTTGCGACTGCATTGATATAGCGAGCAAGTCCTACCGTAGTAAAGTTATTTGTTCCCTGACCGATGGAAGAACGGACAACATCGCTATCGGAAATCTGTGGTGAAGATTCTGGTATTTCAATTCCGGTAGTATCCCCGAGTCCAAATTGTTCTGCATAAGTCTGCAACTTCTTAATTCCGTCTTCATCACTATATTCCCCATTTTCTCCTGTCCCCAGCCGGTAACCGACTTCATAGAAGAAATCGTTACAAGAGTGTTGAATTCCTCCGGCAACATTCAAGCTTCCGTGTGAACCCGGATATACCCAACACTTCGGGCTTGGTTTGATCTTATCAAATACACCTGTACAAGTAATGGTTGTGTTTGTAGAGATTACGCCTTCCGTTAGTCCTGCCGCCGCAACAAGCGGTTTATAGGTAGAACCGGGAGCTGTCTTTTCCTGTGTTGCTTTATTGTATAGAGGTCCGGATGTCATGGTATTTAATTTGGCATAATAATCAGAATCCATCGTATTTGCCAAACGGTTATTATCATATCCCGGATAAGACACCATGGCAAGTACCTGCCCTGTCTTTGTATCAGTAATAACAACAGATCCCGTACATGGATCCAATCCTAAATCTCCCGGTTTGATTTCCAGGTTCTGGATTTTACTACGTATAAAATTATAAGAATTGATTCTTCCTGATTTCAACTGATTATACTGTTTTTCGTCATATTTCAAAATGTTCTGCTCATAAAGCAGCATACAAACCTGACGTCCTGTTACTTTCCCCGTTTTAATCATATATTTGTAGATGACTTTTTCAAAATCACTGTCATTACTCAAGCGATCTCCGACATACTTTACAATTGCCTGATAGATTTCGGAAGAAGAAGAATAATTGGCCTGATCTCCAAGATAATCCTTTAACTTCGATGTATCGATCCAGTTTTGTGAAATTGCATAGTTTAAATATTGATACAAGCTGATAGATTCATCTTCTTTCCATGCAAGATACGTTTTATCTCCAGTATCGATTTTATCTTTAACAAGAATACCTGATTTTTTTGTCAGCAATTCATCTACCACATAATCCATATAAGCTTTCATCTTCTTTGAAAGATTTTTATAAGCGGATGCATCAGAATCGCTCATTTCGGAAAGTACCGACGAAATCGCAGCTTCTTCTTCTTTAGAATAAATTTCCAATACCCTCTTTTCCGTGGATTTGGCATCCTTTTGAGTGAAATGATCCGTATCGATGATTTCATTCTGGAAAAATGCATTATATACATCTCCGACCGGTATCACGATATTATCAGAATCTTTCACTTTACTCTTATCATAATCCAACTGATTTACCATCTTGGACAAGATAATCCCTGCAAGTTCCTGTTCCAGAATATTGTAGGCAGCAATCTGAAGATCTGAATCAATGGATAAATACAGATCATTTCCTGCTTTTGGTTCGGTTACTTTCTTTGTATCGATTACTTTTCCTACATTGTTAACATAAAGTTTTACTTCTCCTTTTTCTCCTTGAAGAATACTGTCCATCGACTTTTCGATTCCTGCTTTTCCTACGATATCCGTAAGAGAATACTTCTCTTGTTCTTCTTTTGACAAGGCATTATATTCTTCCTGAGAAATCTGACCTGTATATCCGATGATCGATGCAAAATATTTGCTGTTTGTATACTGCCGGATAGAACTTTCTTCTACATTTACGCCTGTTAATTCATCCTGTCTTTCCATTACTTCCGCCACTGTTTTTTCACTCACGTTTGTAGCGATCGTTGTGGCAATATATTTTTTAAATTTGTTTAGGCTCATTGCATATCGGATATTTACAAGTTTTAATACATCTGCCTTTTCATATTTTTCTTCATTGATTCCGTATCCGTATTTTTCATCTGTACACAGATAATGAATCAATTCTTCTGCATTATAATTTTTCTGTTTTTCAGAAAGTTCATCAATGGTTGCTTTTCCGAAAACATCAGCGATAAAACGAAGTCTTGCCGTTCCTTCCGATGTATATGTGTATTCACCGTTATCATTCAATATAATACCAAAACTGTTAATGATAGAATCCCCGTTTTTCTCGACAATATCGATTACTTTCTGAACCGTGGCATTTAACTCTTTATTTTTCTGTTTGGTAGAATCATAATCCCCATTATCTTCTATTGTTACGGAATAAGCCAACACATTATCAGCCAGGACTTTACCGTTCCGGTCAAGAATCCTTCCTCTTGTTCCCTGCACTTCTTTTGTCTTTTGAATCTTCAGTTTATAGTCATTCAAATAACTTTCGCCTTTTACAATCTGAAGATAAAACAACCTTTGAACCAGAATAGCGGAAAGTACACAGAAAACAATGATTACAATAAACATTCTGGAGGAAAAAATCCGGATGATCCCCTCCTTTATACGTTCCCATATCTTATACAAACCTGCTTGCACTCCTTTTTTCTTCATCTTCAAGTTTATGATTTATTTTCAGAATGATTGGATAAATGATCAGCGTGATCAACACCGTATAAACCAATTCCGGCATAATGACATGTCCCAGATAATAAAGAAAATGAAAATCACTCTGCAAAAGGAATTGGAAAATATAAACAAGCAGACCGTAGATCAGCTCGCTTCCGCTAATAAGAAACAACGGCAGTTTTACATTTTCATCATTAAACAGACGTCTGAAAAATCCATTGATATATCCAACACCCGTAAACAAAAGTGTATAAAATCCGATAATCTGCCCGGAACATATGTCTAACAGAAGTCCGCTTATAACACCTACATACATTCCCTCTTTCTTCCCTTTCATAAAGCCAAAGGAAGCAACAAGAATGATTATAAGATTCGGTTTAATGGATGCAATCTCCAGATGTCGGAAGATCGTTGTTTCCAAAAGAAAACATACAAGGATCATAAGCAGTTCAATTACCTTTCTCTTTACTGTCAGCATAAACTGCCCCCTTCCTATTTTTTAGATGACTGTGTGCTGTTTCCATTATTTATCAAATCCTGTTTTGTTGTTGTAATCACCAGAACTTCCTGGAGTTTTTTAAAATCTACTGCCGGAATGATATACCCGGAGCGTGTCAGATTATTGGAGTCTACTTTCACATCACTCACATATCCGATTAAAAGCCCCTGAAGGTATTTACTGCTTATGTTGGATGTTACAATCTGTTCTCCGACTGCAACTTCATTGTCATTATTGGCAAGCTGTTCAAACTTGACCACTCCGTCATTGATCAGTTTCAGATCACCGCTTACGATACACTGATCAAAGGTAGACATCACCATTGCCGAAATATTTACCTCATCAATGATAGAGCGTACTGTTGCCGAATGAGGCCCGACCTTTGTAACAATCCCGACAAGTCCGCTTCCCGACAAAACATTCATATCTTTTCGTATCCCATCTTCACTTCCCTTATCAATGGTAAAAGATGAAAACCAGTTGTTTCCATTGTTGGCAATGACTCTTGCACCGACTTTTGGATAATCGGATGTATTTTGATCCATCTTGTAAAGATCGTAAAAGCGTCCCAGTTCTACAGCCTTTTGTTGCAGTTCATTATTTTCCATTACAAGGTTTGCATTTTGTTTTTTTAATGTTTTGTTTTCCTTTTGTACATCTTTCAATGTGGCAAAATTATCAGCCACATCTCCGACCCATGCTCCTATCGCATTCATTCCCTTTTGCATTGGTACAACCGTATAATCCGCAACCACTCTTAACGGGCCGCTTTTGTCATCCGCAAAAAAAGAAATCCCCATACATATAACGCAAAGGATGGCAATCGTTAAAAGCCAGTATTTACTTTCCAGTCCATTATGTTTCTTTGTCTTCATCTTACCTCATCCACCTATAATTTTCATCTTTCATGGAATATGCCAGTTCCCTCAATTCAGAAGAAAGGATCATCTCTTTTAATCCTTTTACAACACAAAGTTCCGGACTTTTTACCGTATGAAAGGCAAGTCCGACTTTTCCTTCCAGATATTCCGTAATTCCGTTCGTTCTTGCCACACCACCCGTCAGATAAATTCCCGTTCTGCGGATGGAAGAAAGAATTTCCGGCGGCGTCCTCTCAAGGAGAGCCAAAATCGAATCCGCACAGACATCCAGTGCTTCTTTCATCGCAGCACGTACGGTGCGAATGGAAACCTCTTCGATTTTAGGACGCCCAAATGCCAAATCTCTTCCGGCCACGGCTATACTCTTGTCGCTTTTATCCATAAACACATCCATTTGCTTACGGATCATTTCCGCCGTCAGTCTTCCGATAGCAAAATCCTGAGTATGCCGTACCAGGTTAACGATGGCATGGTCAAATGTGGCTCCTCCTACTTTCAACAAGCGGTTTAATACGATTCCTCCTCCGGATAATACGGAAATATCCGTCGTTTCACCGCCGATATTGACAATCGCAACGGCATCTGCCTGCCTCACATCAATCCCAAATCCAACAGCATCTGCAACAGCCCTTGCTACAATATTAACCTCTCGGGCTTTTGCTGCCGAATACATGACAAGATCATAAAATGCTTTTTTTTCCACCTCTGTCACGTCAGTCGGAACAGCAATCAGATATTCGGTTCCTCTGGAAAAAATGCCGTTCTCATTTTTCAGCAGACTGCTGAGCACATATTGCATATCACTGAATCGTGATATCACGCCTTCCTTCATCGGAAATACAATTTCGATATTTTGCGGTGCTTTCTCATACATCTCATATGCAGTATCTCCCACAGCAAAAATCGTATCCTCATTTTCGACTGCGATGGCATTTTTTTCCGTCCGGATATCGTCTTTATTTTTATCGTATATCTTTAACTGATAAGTTCCAAGGTCCAGGCCATAAATATTCCTCGCCATCTCTTGTCAGCCCCTTCTTTTTTATTTATATCCACCCTTTTTCGGCCAGACTTACATAACTCTGATCCCCAATGATGATATGATCTGTCAATGTAACTCCGATCAGTTCTCCTGCTTTTGCGATTTTCTTGGTCACAAGGATATCCTCTCTGCTTGGCTGTGGGTCACCACTTGGATGATTGTGCAACAAAATAATCATAACTGCATTTTTCAACAGTGCCTCAATAAAAAGTTCTCTTGGAGAGATCACCGACATATTTACGGTGCCCCGTGTAATGCATGTTTCCCCGATCAATCTGGATTTTGTATTCAGCATCAGAAGTTTTAATTCTTCCTGTTTTAAGTGACGCATATCTTCCATATAATACTTTGCGATCGTATCGGGTCTGTCAAAGCAGAGCGGCTCTTTTGCTTTTTCTTTAGCAATTCTTTTTGCCATTTCACAAAGACATAAAATCTGAATGGCTTTTACCTCACCGATTCCGGGAACTTTCTTCAATGTTTCTTTCGAACAGGAAGGAAGTTTTGACAATCCTCCCTGCATTCCTTCCGGGTACAGAATCTTTCTGGCTGTTTCCAAAGCATTTTCCCCTTTTGTCCCACTTCGAAGCATAACTGCAAGAAGCTCGATATCCGTAAGGCTTTCCGCGCCAAAACGTCCACATTTTTCATATGGACGTTCTTCTTTCAGTAATTTTTTCATTGTCGGATTCATATCTTATGTAAACTCTGATGACGTATTCAATAGATTATAAGAAGCGATAAATGATAATAGAAATCAACAGACCGATAATACTGGCAATAGAGATTTTTACTGTCAAAGCAAATGTCAGGACCAAAACGCCCAAATCCAGAACAATTGGCTGTGAAAGACCAAAGGTCTGACCGTAAGAAAGCCAGGAAAGTGCCGGAACATCTTCTGCAAGCATACCGATAAAACCGCCTAATACCATACCTGCCAGAAGCATCAGGAACAAAGCCCATCCATTTTTGCTTCTTGCTCCTCTCATCTATATATCCTCCTCATCTCAAATCTTTTACAAACCGTTTTTATTCTATCACATTTCAAAAAAAGTGTATAGGGCTTTTCTCTCTTAAAATTTTCTTAAGGAAACTTAACGTATTCACGGCGTTTTTCGACACTTTTGTTACTAATCGATTTACCAGTAAACCGAATACAGCAATGAAAAAGATGATATAATATTCATCTTAGGATAATAATATTTACGGTTATTTGCTTTTGCTATATGCAATACTTTCCGCTACTTTGATTCCATCCATGGCGGCGGATGTGATTCCTCCTGCATATCCCGCACCTTCTCCACATGGATAAAGACCTTTTATCTTTATACTTTGCATGGTTTCATCTCTCAGAATGCGAAGAGGTGATGAGGTTCTGGCCTCCACACCGGATAAGACGGTATCCTTATTTGCAAAACCGTGTATTTTTCTATCAAATTGAAATATTCCTTCTTGAATGGACTCGGCAATTTCTTCCGGAAAAATCCCCCGGACATCGCCAAAACAGTATGCTCCTTTCATCTGCGGGAGTACTTCTCCAAAAGAATCAGAGATTTTATTTTCGCAAAAATCCCCGAAACACTGCACCGGAATTTTCCCGTTTCCTGCAAGATACGCTTTTTCTTCCAATTTTCTTTGAAATTCCACACCGGAAAGCGGCGTCAGTTCCTCTTCTCCTTTATAATCTTCCGGTGTCACGGTAACGATCACTGCACTGTTTGCATTTTTCCCGCCACGGTCATGATAACTCATACCGTTCACACAAAGCCGTCCTTCTTCTGACGAAGCATTAACAACATAACCGCCCGGACACATACAAAAGGTATATACTCCCCTTCCGTTCCCGGCTTTTGCAGTCAGCTTATAGGCCGCAGCCGGAAGATGGGGATGGGATTTCGTTCCGTACTGGGACTCATTGATCATGGACTGAAGATGTTCCGTCCTGACACCCACTGCAAAAGATTTCGGTTCCATTGGGATTCCTTGCTCATACAGAATTTTAAAAGTATCTCTTGCACTATGTCCGATTGCAAGGACAGCCGTATCCGTTTTCAACAGTTCTTCCTTTCCTTCTTTGGAAATCCACACTCCTTTTAAGATTCCGTCTTTCACTTCCAATCCGGTCATTTTTGTATGAAACAGACAGGTACCTCCTGCATCTTCTATGGAGAGCCTCATATTTTTTACCACATCAATCAGGACATCTGTTCCGATATGAGGCTTGTTCTCATACAGGATTTCTTCCGGTGCCCCGTGTTCCGTAAAAATTTTCAGCACCTTGCGTCCGATTCCTCTTGGGTCTTTTACAAGGGTGTTCAGTTTCCCGTCTGAGAATGTACCGGCCCCTCCTTCTCCGAACTGTACATTGGAAACGGTATTCAAAACTCCTGTCTTCCAAAACTCTTCCACGTCTTTTTTCCGTTCCTCTACCATGGCTCCCCGTTCAATCAGAACAGGGCGGTATCCGCTTACAGCCAGCATATATGCACAAAACATTCCCGCCGGTCCGCTTCCGATAACAACAGGCCTTTCCTTCCGGCAGTCTCCGTCTTTTTTCTTCGGAAATTGATAGTCTTCTTTTTGTACTTCACAGATGTCCTTCTTTTTTTCCATTCTTTTTAAAATTTTCTTTTCTTTTTTCGGATATTTTAAAGAAACATCTACCGTATATACAAAAAACAGTTCCGGCTTCTTTCTGGCATCCAGGGAACGTTTATGGATTTCCAGAGATTCGATATCTTCTTCTGTTACTCCGAGAATCTTTTCTGTTTTTCGATACAAGTCTTCTTTAGAATGTCCTGTTTTTAATTTTACCTGCCCGATTCGTATCATCTTTCTTCCTTTCCTGCCGCATGACTTCCTGCTAAAAATCCACTTGACCATGCCCACTGAAGATTATAGCCTCCGCACATTCCATCCACATCCATCACTTCCCCGGCAAAATATAATCCCGGTATTTTTCGTGATTCCATTGTATGTACATCAATCTCTTCTGTGGAAACTCCTCCGGCACTGACCTGTGCCTGCTCAAATCCGTTTGTATCGATAATTTCCGTAGAAAAACTTTTAATTTGCTTACATAGACTTTCCTTTTGTTTCTGTGACAGTTTTCCTGCCGGCAAATCTTTCGGGATATCTGCTCTTTCTAATAACACGTTTGCAATCTTATCGTGAAACAATCCTGTAAAATAATCGCTCATTGTTTTTTCCGGATGTTGTTTTTTTCGGTTTTCAAGAAAATTTTCCAACTGTTCTTTCGTAAAATCAGGCATAAAATCAATCTCTGCACGAATCTTTTTCTTCCCTGTTTCCAATGCTTTCGCCGCATACCGACTTACTTGAAAAACCGGAATACCGGAAATCCCATAGTTTGTGAACTGTATTTCTCCGGTGTCCATCGCCTCTGTTACTTCGTCAATCAGAAGTTCTACTTTAGCTGTAACTCTTACGCCGGCAAGTAGACTGTAAAATGTTTCCCTGCAATGTAATTGTACCAGTGCCGGAACACATGGGACGATGGTATGTCCAAGCCTTTTTGCCAGCTTTATGCCCGTTCCATCCGAACCGCTGGAAGAGAATGCCATTCCGCCGGTTGCCAGGATGACTTTTCGGGTATGCCACTGTTTTTTTTCTTCTCCTGTTTTCACAAAAACAATCCTTTTTTTGCTTTGCTTTTTAGGGGTTAAAATCTGTCTGACTCCCGAAATCAAAAACCCTTCTTTCTCTTTTTTGATCTCTCTTACATCCGTATCGGTTTCCACTCTGACCTGCAGACGCTCCAACTCCATTTGGAGGATGTCCCGGACCGCCTGTGCCTGTTCAGAATTAGGGTACAAATATCCGTTTCGATTTTTGGAATACAGTCCGGCCTCCAAAAAAAAACGTATTGTATCCGACACGGGAAAAGAACAAACAGCTTCCCATGCAAATTCCGGGTGTTCTCCCCTATAACATGCCGGGCTCTGATTGATATTTGTAAAATTGCACTTTCCATTACCGGTTGCCAAAATCTTTTTCCCCATCTTACTGTTCCGCTCTAAGATCAATACTTTGGCACCTTTTCGTGCGGCAGAAAGAGCCGCCATCATTCCGGATGCTCCCCCTCCGATTACGATTATCTGTTCCATATGTTCTCCCCTTTATAATAAAACGACTCCTTTTTCCACCAGTTTCTGGAGCGTCATTAAAATTCCGTATTTGGCATGTTCCCATGTAAGTCCTCCCTGGAAGTATACTGCATACGGCGGTTTGATCGGTGCATCTGCCGAAAGTTCGATGGAAGATCCCTGCACAAAGGCACCTGCCGCCATGATTACGTCGCTGTCATATCCCGGCATCGCCCATGGTTCCGGTGTCACATAACTGTCTACCGGTGCTGCTGCCTGGATTCCCTGGCAAAATGCAATCACTCCTTCCGGTGTTCCAAACTCTACTGCCTGAATAATATCATGGCGTTCTTCACCCATAGATGGTATAACTTTAAACCCGAGTTTTTCATAAATGCCCGCGGCAAAAATAGCTCCTTTTACCGCTCCTTTTACAACCGTCGGTGCAAGGAACAGACCTTGATAAAAATCTTTCGTCACACCAAGGGTTGCCCCTACTTCTTTTCCAAGTCCCGGAGAAGTTAAACGATATGCACAATTTTCAATAAGGTCGCTTCGTCCGGCAATGTATCCACCAATCGGAGCAAGTCCGCCGCCCGGATTTTTGATCAGTGATCCGACAACCATATCTGCTCCCACATCACTTGGTTCTTCTAATTCCACAAACTCACCGTAACAATTATCTACCATGCAGATGACATTTGGAAAACGCTCTTTGATAAAACGAATCGCCTCTCCGATCTGAGCCACAGAAAAGCTAGGACGTGTCTGGTAGCCTTTGGAGCGCTGGATCGTTACCAGTTTCGTATCCGGTCTTACCGTGTCTGCTATGGTTTCAAAATCAAAACTTCCATCCGGCAAAAGATCCACCTGCTTGTAAGTAATTCCGTATTCTTTTAAAGAACCTTTGGACTCACGGATTCCGATAACCTCTTCCAATGTATCATATGGTTTTCCTGCAACGGAAATCATTTCGTCTCCCGGACGCAGATTTGCCGCAAGGGCAAGGGCAAGGGCATGGGTACCACAGGTAATCTGCGGTCTTACCAGTGCATCTTCTGTATGGAAAATATTCGCATACACTTTTTCCAGAGTATCTCTTCCAAAATCATTGTATCCGTAACCGGAAACATAGTTGAAACATTCCGCATTTACGCGGGCTTTTTGCATGGCATGAACCACTTTTAGCTGATTGTACTCTGCGATTTTGTCAATTTCTTCAAAACGGTCTTTTAATGCCGTTTCGATTTTAGTTCCGAATTCATAAACTTTTTTTGAAATTCCGGCTTTTTCATAAAAAGCTTCCATCACATTTTGTTCCATTTTATATTATTCCCCTTTTCTTTAAATTTTCCAGTAAATATTCCAGTATGCTTGTTTCATTATATCCAAAATCCGGTTTTGAAACCCAGATCACATCTTTTTCTCTTTTAAACCAGGTAAGCTGACGTTTTGCAAAGTGTCTTGTATCTCGTTTCAGGATATATACTGCTTCTTCCAGGGTGCATTCTCCGTTTAAATACGCAAGGATTTCCTTATACCCCAGTCCCTGCATGGAAACCATTTCCTTGGTACATCCCATTTCTTTCAATTTTCTTACTTCATCTACCAATCCCTCTTCCAACATCGCATCCACTCGTCTTTCGATTCTTTCATACAGCTTCTGCCTGTCATCATTCAGGACAAAATACGTATACTGATACGGAGATGTTTTCTTTCGTTCCTCTTCATTATGTTCGGAAATCCGTTTTCCCGTCTGTTGATAAAATTCCAGTGCCCGAATCACCCGCTTTACATTGTTGGCATGGATTTCCTGTGCCGCTTTCGGATCCACCTCTTTCAGCCGTTCATGAAGTGCATCTGCTCCATGTACTTTTGCAAAGTCTGACAATTCCTCCCGATAAGAACCATCCCCGTCATTTTTCGTAAAATCAATATCATTGACAAGAGCCTGGATATAAAATCCGGTACCTCCTGCCACCACAGGAATCTTTCCTCTTTGATGAATCTCTTCCATCGCCTGTTTTGCAAGAGTCTGGAATCTGACAACATTAAATTCTTCCTCAGGATTCAGCACATCAATCAGATGATGTCTGATTCCTTCCATTTCTTCCGTTTTTATCTTTGCCGAACCGATATCCATATAACGATAAACCTGCATGGAATCTGCAGAAATGATTTCTCCTCCGATTGCTTTTGCCAGTCGGATGGACAATGCGGTTTTTCCTACCGCCGTCGGTCCGGTCAAAATTACAAGTGGTCTTTTTTCCATTTTTCCCTCTTCCATAATTCTAAATGATTCTCTTAAATTTCTTTTCCAATTCTCTTTTTGTCATGGCAATGATCGTCGGACGTCCATGAGGACAATGGTATGGATTATCAAGTTTCAACAGTTCATCCAGTAAAACCTCCACCTCTTTTTGAGATAATCTGTAATTTCCTTTTACAGCCGCTTTACAGGACATGGACGCGATTTTTTCGTCCAGTATTTCGGGAGTCAGATTTGAATTAACTTCTTCTGACAGCGTATCGATCATTTCCATTAAAAGTTCTTTTTTTGCGACACTGAACAAATTGTCCGGAACCGCCCGTACTGCAAAGGAGTCTCCTCCAAACGGCTCCAGTTCAAACCCGATTTTTGTAAACCGGTCCATGTATTTGCGCAGAAGTTCTGCTTCCTGCATGGACAGATCCAGGATAATCGGCGGACTGATATACTGGGACGTATAGGTTTTTGTCTTCATTTCCTTTAATGTTTTTTCATATAGCACTCTTTCATGAGCCGCATGTTGGTCAATAATGTACATGCTGTCGTGAAACTGGACAATCCAATAGGTATCAAATACCTGACCGATAATTCGATAATCCGGAACCGATGTCTTATCAAGCAGTTTTTCTTCAAACAAAGAAAGCTGTTCCGGCTCTTTTTCTTCCTGCCTTTCCTTTCTCTCTTCCTTTGCCCGATATATAGCCGCCTCCCTGATCTTATTTTTTTGAATGGCAGGTTCATACACTTCTTTTCTGTCTTTTACTTCTGCACAGGAATGTTGCTCATGATAAGATTTCACCCGTTCTTTCATCTTTTCCATAAAGTAATCCAGATTTTTTTCTTCTGAAACCGGTTTTTCTTTTTTCCTGTCATTCTCCGTCTT
The DNA here is from genome assembly GCA_937880845.1 of uncultured Drancourtella sp. Classification (GTDB taxonomy): domain Bacteria; phylum Bacillota; class Clostridia; order Lachnospirales; family Lachnospiraceae; genus Sellimonas. The sequence goes on along the minus strand of CALFLL010000045.1, from coordinate 94,491 downwards.
AGATGCATTCGGTTTCTTTGCCTCTGTCAGATCCGACTCAGATATTTTCTCTTTTTTTATGGCAACAGGCTCCGGTGCTTCCACTTCCGGAATCAGCTCTTTTCCGTGAAGGGCATCCCCAATGACCTGGTACAGGAACTGATATACTTCCTGTTGATGCCCAAATCTCAGTTCCATTTTTGTCGGATGCACATTGACATCGATTTCCTCTCCGATGATTTCAAGATGCAGGACCACAAACGGATATTTATGCTGCATGGTAAAGTCTTTATAGGCATCTTCCACCGCCTTGGACAAAAGACTGCTTTTGATATATCTGTTATTTACGAAAAAGGTTTCAAAATTTCTGTTCCCTCTTGTCACTTCCGGTTTCCCTATGTAGCCTGTCAGTCTAATCTCATTGTTTTCGGCATATACCTCGATAAGATTTGATACGATTTCCCGTCCGTACACATGGTAAATGACATCCTTTAACTTTCCGTTTCCGGAAGTGTGGAGCCGTTCCTGTCCGTTATTGTAAAACCGAAAGGAAATATCCGGATGAGAAAGAGCAAGTCTTGTCATCAGATCGCTGACATGGCTCGCCTCTGTCATCGGTGTCTTTAAAAACTTTCTTCTGGCAGGAACATTATAAAACAACTGTCTGATAAAAAAAGTCGTTCCGTCAGGTGCTCCTGTTTCTTCCAGATTCTTTTCCTGTCCTCCCGAAATTTCATATCGGACTCCCAATTCTTCCTCTTTTGTTTTGGTGATAATCTCCACCTGAGAAACTGCCGAAATGCTAGAAAGTGCTTCTCCACGAAATCCAAGAGAGGTAATATGTGTCAGATCCTCCACAGACCGTATTTTGCTTGTAGAGTGTCTCAGAAACGCATTTTTGATATCTTCTTTATCAATCCCGCTTCCGTTATCTTTGATTCTGATCAAAGAGATCCCGCCATCCTGAATTTCTGTTTCAATGGCAGACGCCCCTGCATCTACCGCATTTTCCACCAGCTCTTTTACGACCGATGCAGGACGCTCTACTACTTCTCCCGCTGCAATCTTGTCAATGGTAACCTGATCCAATACCTGAATTTTCCCCATTTTTCCACCCTTTCTACCAACGATTATTCAGTTTGTTCTGAAGCTGATACAAGGCATTCATTGCGTCCATCGGTGTCATGTGGCTGATATCCATTGTCTTTAACTCTTCGATCACATCATGATCCGTTACCGTATCAAACAATGACATTTGTGCCATATCCACAACATCCATTTTTTTCGTCTGTTTTCCTTTTGTTTCCTGTCCCTGGACACTCATTTCCCGCACCTTTGTTGTAATATCCGCATCAGAAAGCTGTTCGGAGATTTCTTTTGCACGGCTGATCACCGTATCCGGAACCCCTGCAAGCTTTGCTACCTGGATTCCGTAACTTCGATCCGCACCCCCACGCACGATTTTTCTTAAAAACACAATGTCATCGCCTTTTTCTTTAACTGCGATGCAGTAATTGTTGACACTGTCGATTTTTCCTTCCAGTTCTGTCAATTCATGATAATGAGTGGCAAACAGTGTTTTTGCACCTAAAAGTCTTGCATTGGAAATATGTTCCACCACTGCCCACGCAATAGAAAGGCCGTCGAAAGTACTGGTTCCTCTTCCGATCTCATCAAGAATCAGAAGGCTATTGCTCGTGGCATTTCTTAAAATATTGGCAACTTCCGTCATTTCCACCATGAACGTACTCTGCCCGGAGGCAAGGTCATCGGATGCCCCCACTCTCGTAAAGATACGGTCCACAAGACCGATATTCGCGGAAGATGCGGGTACAAAAGACCCGATCTGCGCCATAAGAACAATCAGTGCTGTCTGACGCATATAAGTGGATTTTCCTGCCATATTTGGTCCTGTGATAATGGCCACCCGATTTTTTTTGTCATCCAGATATGTATCGTTTGCGATGAACATATTGTTTGGTATCATTCTTTCTACTACCGGATGCCTTCCGTCTTTGATGTCAATGGTTCCTTTTTCATTGATCTTCGGACGGACATACTGATTTCTCTCTGCTACCAGTGCAAGGGAAGCAAAGGTATCAACGGCTGCCACTGCTTTGGCTGTTTCCTGAATCCGTACAATCTCATCTGCGATCCTGTTTCTCACCCCGCAGTAAAGCTCATACTCCAATGCGTAAAGCTTGTCTTCTGCTCCAAGAATCACATCTTCCAGTTCCTTCAATTCCGGAATACTGTACCGTTCTGCATTCGCAAGGGTCTGTTTTCTTATATAGTAATCCGGAACCATTTCTTTAAAAGAATTCGTAACTTCCAGATAGTATCCAAAGACTTTGTTGTATTTAATCCTCAGATTTTTAATTCCTGTTTTTTCGCGTTCTTTCTGTTCCAACTCCGCCAACCAGGTTTTTCCATCCGTTTTTGCCTTTCGAAGTTTATCTACCTCTTCGCTATAACCATCTTTAATGATTCCTCCTTCTTTCATGGCAAGAGGAGGTTCATCCAAGATGGACTGTTCTACCAGGCTGCACAAATCTTCCAGTGGATCGATCTGCCCATAAAGTTCCTGCAAAAGCGGTGCTTTCATTTCCTTTAAAATATATCTGATATGCGGAAGCATGGAAAGAGAACTTTTAAAGGCAATAAGGTCCCTTGGATTTGCCGACTGATAGGAAATTTTCCCGACCAGTCTTTCCAGATCGTATACCGGTGTCAGATATTCCCGAATTTCTTCTCTGGAAATGGCCTCGTTTTTCAATTCTTCCACTGCATCCAACCGTCGTATGATTTCTGCCTTGTCAATCAACGGCTGCTCTACATATTTTCGAAGTGTTCTTGCTCCCATTGCCGTCTTGGTCTTATCAAGCACCCACAAAAGGGAGCCTCTCTTCTGCTTTTCACGTAATGTTTCACAAAGTTCCAGATTTCTTCTTGAAGAACTGTCAATCAACATATATTTTCCGGTAACATAGTTTGTCAGTTTTGTTATATGAGAAAGAGAAGTTTTCTGCGTTTCGATCAAATACTGCAAAAGCACACCTGCCGCGATCACGCCGCAGTCATAATCTGCAATTCCAAGACTCTCCAATGTAGAAGTTTTAAAGTGTTCTTTTAGCGTCTTTTTACAGATGTCCTCATCAAAATACCAGGCATCCAACGCCGAGATCGTAACCTTCATCCGGTTTTTCAATTCATCCAATCCGGCTCCACTCATATAAAGTGCTTCATTGCAGATGATCTCAGACGGAGAAAACTTGTAAATTTCATCAAATAATTTTGTTTCGTTTTCAATTTCCGTCAAAAAATAATCTCCGGTAGAAACATCCGCCACAGATACCCCATATCTTCCGGCATCATAAAAAATTGCCATGATGTAATGATTTTTTGTTTCGTCCAGTGCCTGTGTATTCAAATTTGTTCCGGGAGTCACAATTCGAATCACTTTTCTTTTCACGATCCCTTTTGCCTGTTTTGGATCCTCCACCTGCTCACAGATTGCAACCTTGTATCCTTTTTCAACAAGACGGTTTAAGTAGCTGTCCACTGCATGATATGGGACACCGCACATCGGTGCCCGTTCTTCTAAGCCACAGTTTTTTCCTGTCAGGGTGATTTCCAGCTCTTTTGACGCAGTCAATGCATCGTCAAAGAACATTTCATAAAAATCTCCCAGACGATAAAATAAAATGCAGTCTTTGTATTCTTTTTTGGTTTCTATATATTGCTGCATCATCGGTGTTAACTCTGCCACTTTTTTTCTCCTTTTCTTGTATAAAATCTATGTTTTATCTTTTTCTACAAAATCAAAAGGTTGTTTCAACCCCGATATTCCATTATAGCATTATTCATTTCTCAAAAAAAGAAAAATTTTATTTTTACCTCCAAATGGGAATGTGCGGTTTCTTTTCACCATAAAGAAAATGAAGGAGATATCCTCCCAGATAAATTCCCATGGTACATAAAATTCCAAACAATGCCATAAACGGAAGACAAATCTGGCCAAATAGCTGAAACGGAACATCACTGTAATCCCACACTCCAAGGCCAAACCATTTATTTACAATGATTCCTGTGATGAACTCACAGGAAGTCACAAATATGATGCAACGCATCACCTGTATGGCAAGAGGGTCTTTCCATCCTCCCGCCTTTCCCTGAGCCGTGCAGAACACCAGACAGATTCCTCCAAGCACAAACATGGTCCAGTGGGAGAATCCACGAAATGCAATTTCAAAGGAATAATAGATGCATCCTCCAACTGCCCATAAAAATAAATACTCACTGATTTTTTTCATAAAAAAACGCCCTCACTTTTGTACAATTCCATACATAGTGTGGGCGTTTTTTCTTTAGTTATGCATCTGTTCTCCGATGTAATAAAATCCTTTACATGTAAGAAGTTTTACATCCACAAGCTGTCCAATCATCTCTTCTGTTCCCGGAAAATGCACCAGAAGATTGTTGCTTAATCTTCCCGTTACAAGCGTCGGTTCCTGTTCATTTACCTGTTCTACAAGAGCGGTCTGAACGGTTCCTTCATGTTTTTTACATTCTTCGGCTGCGATTTTCTGCACCTCTTTTAAAAGACGGTCGAATCTTTCTTTCACCACTTCCTCCGGAACCTGATCTTCCATGGCAGCCGCCGGTGTTCCGGTCCTCTTGGAATAAATGAAAGTGAAGGCGCTGTCATAGCGCACTTTTCTTACAATATCCAGTGTTTCTTCAAAATCCTCTTCTGTTTCACCCGGAAATCCTACAATAATGTCTGTCGTAAGAGAAATTCCCGGAACAGCCTCTTTGATCTTTCTTACCAGTTCCAGATACTGCTCTTTTGTATAGCGGCGATTCATTTTCTGCAGAATCTTTGTACTTCCCGACTGTACCGGAAGATGCAGGTGGTGACAGATCTTTTTGGAGTGTTTCATCACTTCGATCAACTCATCCGACAAATCCTTAGGATGGGATGTCATAAAACGGATACGTTCCAACCCTTCTATCTTTTCTACTTCCTGCAAAAGTTCTGCAAAAGACATTGGTGTCTCCAGATTCTTCCCGTAAGAATTAACATTTTGTCCAAGAAGCATGACTTCCTTTACTCCGTCTGCAACAAGCGTTTCAATCTCTCTGACGATATCTTTTGGATTTCTGCTCCTTTCTCTTCCTCTTACATACGGGACGATACAATAACTGCAAAAGTTGTTACATCCGAACATAATATTGACTCCGGATTTAAATGCGTATTTTCGCTCACTTGGCAAATCTTCTACGATCTGATCCGTATCTTTCCAGATATCAATCACCATACGTTCCGACTCAAACCTGGTAGCCAAAATCTCCGCAAATTTATAAATATTATGGGTTCCAAAAATAAGATCCACAAAACAGTAACTTTTTTTCAGTTTTTCTACCACATGAGGTTCCTGCATCATACATCCGCAAAGCCCGATGAGCATGTGTGGATTTTTTCTTTTCACACGGTTCAGCTGACCCAAACGTCCATAAACTCTCTGGTTTGCGTTTTCACGCACCGTACAGGTGTTATAAATAACAAAATCCGCCTTCTCTTCTGCCGCCTCTTCCACATATCCGATTTCTTCCAGAACACCTGTCAGCTTTTCGGAGTCTCTGGCATTCATCTGACATCCGAATGTCGTAACACAGAAAGCAGGCTTTCTTCCAAGCTCCTTTTCCAGCTTCTTTACATAAGTTCTGCACTTTTTGATAAAATAATACTGACGCATCGGCTCTTCTGTCGGTGCTTCTTTGGTAAGGTTTATTTCATCGATCATTTGTTCTATTTCTTTATTCATTGTAATCTCCCTGAATTTTTGTATATAGATATCGTAATTATTACCTTACCATATGAAATAAAAAAAAGCAAACGCTTCATCTTATTTCTTTCCTGATAAAACCGATAAAAATACGGAAAACAAAATAGCCTAAAATCCAGGCTGTCACATGAAAATCCTTTATCAGGTCATAAAGTTCTGCCCCGTGAGGAATACAAAACACCGGTATTCCTTTTACCTGATTCCTCTCTATCGGATAGAAATCTTCCGTTTCATTGGCATCGCCTTGGGTTATGATCTTTCCATCCGGACAGATTTTTTTAATTCTGTGAAGGATCAGGTTTTCCTTCTGTATCTCAAATGCGATCACATCCCCCGGCTTCAGCTTCTCTGCTCCTGCATCTTTTAAGTACACAAGATCTCCTGTTTGGATATCCGGCTCCATGGATCCGGATAATACTCCGGCCGAAGTAATTCCCCAAAAAGAAGGAATGCAAAAGAAAAGTGCATAAGCAAATAAATATAAAATCAAAATTCTTTCAAACCATTTTAAAACCTTTCGTATTCTTTTCATCTACTTTATTTTTTCATTGTATTTTTTAAACATTTTATATGAAACTGCCAGAAGGGCGATTGCTCCGCCAAGGGTCATAAACAGGACTTCTCTGTGATGTTGCTCCCCTGTTTTTACAGATTCTTTTTTAGAATCCTCTTCCTGTTTCAAATCCTGCTTCTCTTCTGTTCGAAATGTCCAGGTCATTTTTGCATCTTTTAAACTGTAATCATTATCCAACTCTTCCGGAATGGAAATAAAAAAAGTAAGGGGCTCCGTTTCTTCTTTTTGGTACTCTTTCAAAAAATGAAATTGATCTAACATATCGGAGATAAGTGCTCCGTCATAAAAAACGGTTCCATCTTCAGACAGGATTTTCAGATTTGCCTTTTCAAGAAGTGCTTTTTGGGCATCTGCCCTGATTTTTACATATAATTTTTTTGGAACGTCTGCATGATTGGAAATTTCAATCTGGCCGGAAGCAATATCCCCCGGTACCATACGTCCAAGTTCTTCAAAAAACGGGTCTGAAACTGCAATCATTTCTTCGTCTTCAATCTTCACCTTACATACACCCGTTTTTTGGTTGAGCAACCGGAATCTATACCCGTTTTTTGGTTCTTGTGCTTCTTTTATCTCCACATTTCTCCATGGATCTTCCTTTTCAAAATCAGGAGTAAAATTTCTGCTCTGAATCGCATCTACCAGCATTTTGACCTGAATGATGTCATGTTCGATTCCATCCTGATTCCAGTCATCCGGCAATACAAATGTTTGAAAAATATCTGTTTTTTCATCTTCTTCCAAAACTTTCGTATAATAAAGATATTCCCCTTTTATCACCCAGTTTTCACTGATTCCATGGAAGCAGTGAAACGGGATTTCTTTTTCTTTTTCAGATTCTGTCATAATTTTTACACGCACATAGCAGTCTTCACCAAGGTTTTGGATTTGCGGATTCATATTGATTGGTTTCCCCGGCAGAATATTCTGTAAATCCTTTTCGTAAAGATTTTCTGACTGCTCCAACCTGATTCGTACCTGACCTGTATGAAAAGAGGAAGTTACGGAGGTTTCTTTTTCAGCACCAGACACCGTTGTTCCACAGATCATTGCCAAAACGATTCCGGCGATCACTGCCGACTTTTGTTTCATCATCTTCCACCTACCTTCCAAATTCATTGATCACAAGATCATTGTGACTAAATTTGTCATAATTATCCAGTTCATTGCAAAAGGTTGCTTTTGCAGTATCATGATCCTGTGTATTTAACTGCACTTTGTTTCCGGATAGGGTTCCGTTTTCAATCTCTTTAATCCCGGTCTGTTTGTATCTTGATACCTCCACTTCCGAAACCGTCCATTTTCCTGCCGGAATATGCAGTTCAAAAGATTTCCGGAAGACTCCGTCCTCCTGGAACTGTTCCGGTATAAGGAGTGATTCATAATATGTTCTGCCTGTTCCCGTATGATCTGTTCCGGAAATTTTAAATAAAAATGTAGGAGTCCCAAATTCATCCCATCTTCCTTTTACCTCTTTTGTAATGGTCAGGACCGGCATCGGTGCATAAACAATCCGGATTTTATGATCCTGATTTACTTTGGCAAATTCGTATTGAAACTCATATGTTTTTAAATCCATAGACTTTTCATCCACCGAAACGGATTTTAGGTAGTAGCCCTTCAACGGAGCATAGGTGATTTTTTTTGAACTGCCTGCCTGCACCTGAAGGTCCGATCCGGTAATAGAACCATTGACAGCCTCTGTCAGAATCTGATAATAGAAAGAGTTTTTTACCGTGTTGCTCTTTTGCACGCCATCTTTTCCACCCACATCAAGAACTGCCTGATTTGTGACCGTATTGTTATTTCCAAACACATATTCCGGACGTTTGTGGACTTGGATGCGCACTTCAAAGGTCCTTCCATACATCCATTCTGCCCCCGGATTTTTTACTTGGACAGAAATGGTTTCCTCTTTCTCCTTTTCTATCTGTATCCGGAAATAAGAACTGACATCTTTCATATTGTCCACATCATACACGCAGACAGAATCACAGGCAACTGCTTCCGGCAAAACATCTGTCAATTTCATATAGGGATAATAATCAGCCGGCTGGCATTCGGGTACTTTCCAATTAACGGTGTACTGATACGGATCTTCCCCATGTATCTTTTCTTTGCTGACCGATTTTTTCGGTGTCGGTGCCGTAAATTTTCCATATCCTTTTGCAGAACCGGCAATCCATCCGATTGTTACATGAGCCGCATCCACTTCATCAATATTTCCTTCTCCTACCATATATTCGTTAAATTTCTTATATTTTTCAATCTGCTCCTCAGAAACATATTCTGAATAATTAAAAGACTCCGGAAATGCCACCCCTCCTCCCACTCGCATAGAAAAGGTAAATACATCTTCATATTGGATCTGTACACTGTCTTTGTCATACTCATTGGAATCGACAGGTGCATCTGCATAAAAATAATGGTATCCGTTCTGACTGGCATAATATGCCCTGCTGTCTTCCGGTATGTTGACTCCAGAAATCTTATCCTGCTTTTTTACTGCAAAAATCTGCCCGTAATCCAGATCTTCCGCCCGGTATGTCATATCCACCTTTACAGGATTTCCCCCGTCATCCAGGATTTCCATCTTTGCTTCATACCAGATATCCGAAAATGTCAGGCCATAAAAATCATCTGTCAGTGCCACTCCTACAACAGGATAATATTTTTCTCCGGTCTTTGTCCGATAATCCGGCCAGTCTGTAAAAGTAATCCGAAGATTTGTATTTTTCCCTTTATAGTTTCCTGTGTTTGTCAGATAACAGGACACCTTTCCTTTTTGCTGATCACTTGTAATGATCTGCCCCCATCGTTCCATCGTTGCATTTTTTTGATGATACGGTGCTTTTCCCTGAATTCCGCTTGTATCCCGCCATGTACATGTCGTCTTATCCGTCCGTTTCAAACGAAAAGAATAGTCGGAATCTTCCGGCTCCCCATAGTGTTTAATCGTAATTCCTGCTCCTTGCTTTGCCGCATCCAGTGCTTTTATATGATCTGCAGCCATTGCCATGATCCCACACATTCCGAGTACGGATGCAAGAAGCACCGCAAAAAACGCTTTTTTCTTTTTCTTCATCCATTTACCTCCTTTTATCGTATGGAAGCAAATGCTTCCTGCCAAGTTTTAAATCCGGAAGCCTGCACGGTTTCTTCATATACGATGATCTTAAATTTATCTGTCGTTTTTCCTGTCGTGACGTTTGTAAACAATGGTTTTGTTTGTTCCTGTTTTTTCAGCGGGGTCTTATAATAATAATATCCATCTTGATTTTTTTGAGTCCAGTATGTCGTATCAAACTGAATCGTCACAGGTACGGACAAATCGCTTACCTCTACAAAAACTCTCACGTAACACTCTGTATCCGTATCGTTTTTCACTGTCACGGTTTTTTTATAGCCTGTATCCGGCTGCACTTCCTCCGGAGGAGTAAATTCTTCTTCAATATGGCTTGTATTATCCCCTGTTGAAATTTTATTCACAAGTCGGTTTTGATGGGACTGATAAGCCGATACCCTTTTTAACACCCCTCCTCCAAGCAATACAATGCAGCCGATACTTATGATCACCACGATACAGGAAGGATTGATCCATTTTTTCATTTCTGCTCCCTTCTTCCCATATTACTCATTTTGATTTACATACACTTTATAAACATCTGCCGGTGCATGAGAACTTCCGATATCTTCCGTCTGAATGGCATAACTTTTTATTTCCATCTCCAGAGTCGTTTCGTCAATCTGTCCTTCTATCGCATTGACAAGGGTAATGCTGTCAAACAATGCAGGTGTACTTTCTTTTGGTTTTAACGCTTTACATGCGGTATTGGTACCGTACGCATAAACATATCTGTGTGCCGACACTCCCTGCTCATCTGAAATTTTTGTATTTTCTATCTGTACCCATTCCTTATTAACACGATAAGTAAATAGTTCCGTATCAGCTGCCGGAAGTTTTTTTCCGTTATCACCTACTGTAATGATATGTTTCACCGGAACCTGTACTTCCAGGAAAATATATGCATCATTTGTCCCGGTATTGGTTACTTTCGGGTCTTTTTTTACGGTATGATTCGGTGTGATATCATTTTTTTCCTTATCAGGCACCTTATCCCATTCCGGCTCTTCCAATTCTGTTGTCACACTTCCCACAGTTATGGTATTTGTCTTTCCTTTTGTATCGGTAAAATAAGCAGAAATTCCACGTACAGATCCATAACCTACCATTCCTGCCAATACAGTGATCGACAGAACTTTTAACATTTTTCTTTTTTTCATATGTCTTCCTCCATATTTTGAAGCACTTTATTGTTTTTGGGCTACACAAACCGTACACCAACTATCCCAAGGGCCTCACCTCCTGACTATATGGAGTTTAAAAAATAAGTGGATATTCTGAAACAGAACTGTTTCAGAAACGATTACAAGAATGTAATCTTCTTTAGAAATATCTAGATTATAACACGTTTCATTCATGAAAGCAAGAAAGGCAAAAGAGATTCCTTTAAAAGGTTTCTCTTTTGCCCTCTTTCTTTTAAATAAACTGATTCCTGTTTGGATCATATTCATAATCAATGGATCGTAGTGTCTGCACAATTCCGGATTTGTCCGCTCCGGTTTCCCGGCACAGTTCGTCCAGGCTGTCATAAAAATCCCGCAGCTTCATGTTTACTGTGCTCAACAGCATGATCGGATCTTTTGGTAATGTCTGCATTTTATCTTCCTCTATTCATATGTTCTTTCTTCTGTAACAATTACATCCGGACTGACATCATGCTTTTCATATGGAATATGTTCCATCATCTGCAGTTCAAAACAGATGGCAGCCGTCTTATAAGAAGGATGTTTTTTCAGGTAGCGGTCATAATAACCTCCGCCATAACCAATACGATGTTTCGCTTTATCGAATACCGTACCTGGCATCACGATCAGAACCTGTCCTTCCGGCTCCTCCACAAAAGACGGACACGTTACTTTCGGCTCCTGAATGCCATGGAATCCGCTCTCATAATCCGTCCATTCCCCAACCTGCAAAAACTCCATCTTTTTTCCGGAAATCCTGGGAGAATACGTCTTCTTTCCATCCCGCCAAGCTGCCAGAATCACCTCCCGTGTCCCGACTTCCGATCCGAAATTCCGATAAACCAAAATCTGAGATGCCTGCTTATAACAGGGATGTTCCGTCAAACGTTTTGTGATCTTACAGCTTTTTTCATGTATTTCCTGATTTGAAAGCATATCACGCAAAAAACAGATCCGCTTTCTAATTTCTTTTTTTGTTTCCAAATTTTTCTCCAAGATTGACAATGGTACCATCCTTTTCTTTGATGGAAATATTGTTTAACTGTCCCCGCAGGTTTTCCCGAAAGGAATCAATATATTCCTGCCTTAAAATCTTCTGCTCTTTTTTCTCCGCTTCGGTTAATCCTATGGATTTTGATTTATGATATAATTCATTGATTCTTTGAATCTTTTCTTCTTTCATCTTACTTGTACCTTCCTTTTAACTGGAATAATTTTCAAGGAACCCATACAGTTTTTCAACAGATCGGATTTCCTTTCCATTTTTGATTTCATTTCTTACGTCTTCCGGCAAATTTTCCACTTCGATGTTCGTATATTCGTAAATCGTCTTTTTGTCGGACTTATATACAGCCACAAATCCATTTAACTCCGTCAAGTAGAACACCTCGTCTTCTTTACTTACGTTTCCTTCGGCAGCAACCGCATACTCCTGCTTTTCTTTTTCTTCTTTTATGACCGCCTGTTTAATCCGGGCTTCTTCTTGTGCTTTTTCTTTTGAATACCGGAAACTGAACTGAAAAGCAGCCGTCAAAACAGCAATGCACCCTAAAAACAATACACAAAACCAAATACCATATTTTTTCATAGAAGCACTCTCCTTTTTTATACAGTATTGGCTTTCTTCTTATTTTTATACAAGCTTGCCGAGAAGCTTTTCAAAAGGAATCCCCGCTCTTTCTGATGTTGCTTCTTTTTGCTTTTCCATCAGACATTGTGCGACAAATTCATGGGCTTTTCTGGCACTTTCGACACAGCTTTCACCCTGTAACCATGCTCCTGTAAAAACCGCATCAAAAAGATCTCCCGTCCCGTGCGAAACATACGGTATTTTTGATTCCGTAATTATTTCTGTCCGCTCCTTACAGCAGACCGCAATTTTTACCGTTCTTTCTAAAGACGGTACTCCTGTAAGGATGAAATCTGCCTTCATCTTTCTTCTCATGGCATCTATCAACCTGCTTTCTTCCTTTTCGCACCTTTCAAACGGAATGTCACAAAGAAGAGCCGCTTCCGTCAGATTGGGAAGAAGAATATCCGCTTTTCTTACCAGAGGCAAAAGTGCTTCTTTATAATCATCGTCAAAATTGCTGTAATACCTTCCGTTATCTCCCATAATGGGATCCATAATGACCGGAACCTCCGGATATTGCATCAATATTTCATTTACAGTATCCGCCATCTCTTCTGTACCAAGATAACCTGTAAAAATACAGTCAAAAGTAATGTGTTCTCTTTGATAATGACGGATACATTCTTTCAAATAAGCACCAGGAACCGGAAAAATCGCCGGCTTGCCGAATCCTCCTGTGTGAGTAGATAAAAGCATAGTCGGAAGCGGACAAACCTCGACTTCCATTGTATTTAATATAGGAATCATATTCATCATTGCAGCTTTTCCAACAGAACACAGATCATGGATCATTAAAAGACGTTTCATATTTTCTCCTATTTTAACAAATGTGTTTTCTTCAGGATTCCCGCAATAGTCTTTCCTTTTGGGAATGCCAGGATTTCCTGTTCTGTTAGTCCCCCGATGGCTAGCAATGCGATTACATAGACAATCACACCAACCACAATCGAGAGAACTGTTGACACTGTACTGTTGATCATAAGTGCCGTAACGAACTGTACAATAAACACAATCACACCCATGATACAAGCGGCGATACACGGAAGAACGATGGTCTTTTTCTTTTCCTGAACATATCCTACCGCCTGTTTCAGATTATGAGCGTTTAAAATACACATCACAAGTCCGAAAATCACCTTACTTGCAACAACTGCATAAATATTCCAATGGAATACCACAAGCATGATAAACAGTGCCACAATGTGGATGATAAGGGATATGGTCGCATTCTTTACCGGTGACATCATTTTGTTTACTCCCTGCAAAACCGCATTGGTAAGAGTAGATACTGAATAAAAAATAATGGAAATAGCACCGATACGGAACAGATTTGCCGCAACTGTATTATCAATGGAACCCCAGATCAGATCCAGCATCGGTTTTGGTATAACGATAAAAGCCACGGCACTCGGAACTGCCACAAGCATTGTCATACGCATTGCAAGTTCAATTTTCTTATGCACTTCTTCCCAGTTTTCATTCTCGTAAGCCCGTACAAGAGGCGGCACCACAGATGCTCCCAATGCATTTGCCATAAACAGAGGAACATTAAATAATGTATAATACTGTCCCAGGCTTCCCAACAGATCCGCACATTTTTTCTCCGTAAATCCCTGTATGGTAGTTATTGAAGTAAACATGGCACTGTCAATCACATTCTGTATATTATAAACAGTAGAGCTTAAAATAACCGGAGCCAGTGTCAAAAGCAGAATACGGAAAATAAACCTGAAAGACTCTTGTTTTACAGTCTTGTCCTTTCTCAGATTTCTTTCCAAATTTGCTTTATATGCATAAAAAATCAGCACAAGAAAAATCAATGCAACCAAACCGCCTACAATAACTCCAAGTGTTGCTCCCGCTGCCGAAAAAGCAGGACCATACAGCCTATTTCCTTTTGCTTCTGCCACACTCTGTCCATATTTCATCAGAATGGCCGCTCCGATAATGCTGACAATGGCATGGACAACCTGCTCCAGAATCTGCGAAATTGCCGTCGGTACCATAGAACCGCGTCCCTGGAAATATCCTCTAAGCACTCCCATCACAGATACGAGAAACAGTCCGGGAGCCAATACCTTCAGCCCATATGAACTCATTCCCATATTCATAATATCATCCGCAATAAAATCTGCACCGAAAAAGATAAGAAAACTTACCGCTCCTCCTACGGCAACCGCAAACAAAAGTGCTGCCTTCAAAATACGGTATGCATTCTTTTCTTCTCCTTTTGATAATCTGGAAGATACCAGTTTTGATACTGCAAGAGGAAGACTGTAAGAAGTCAGTATCAATGCGATACTGTAAATCTGATAAGCAACTTCATAAAATCCCTGACCGGTTCTTCCCATGATATTTAAAAGAGGAATACGATATAGCATTCCGATGATTCTGGAAATCATACCTGCTGCTGCAAGGATTCCTCCTTGTACCAGAAATTCATTTCCGCTTTTCTTTTTCTTCATAAAACACCCCACTTAGTTGATTTTTTCTTTTGCTTTACTTGCTATCTGGATATTCCAAGACTGTCCAGAATTTCTCTTTGCTTTTTCTCCATTATAACTCTGTCTTCTTCTTTTATATGGTCATATCCAAGTAAGTGTAACATACTGTGGGCTATAAGAAAAGCATATTCTCTCAAAAGGGAATGTCCATACTCTTCAGCCTGGGAAATCACTTTTTCTTTTGAAATCACAATATTTCCAAGAACCGCCTCTCCTGTTTCGGGATCAAACGATTCCAGATCATCTTCAAGAAAGTCAAACTTTCCTCCCTCTTCATATTCAATCATCGGAAAAGACAGGACATCCGTAGGACGGTCGATTTCTCTATATTCCAAGTTCAGTTCGTGGATTCCTTCATTATTTGTAAGAAGCAGTTCTACTTCGGCTTCATATGGAAATCCTTCATAATCCAAAACCGCTTCGATTACCTTTTCAGCCGTTTCCCGACAAGGAAACGGAAGTTTGATTTCTGATTCTTCTTCAAAATATAAACTCATATTTACTCCTTTATCCTCTGCGCTTTGAATTGGCTTTTCTTCTTCCTTTTTTTGAAACTTCTTCTTTTTTTTCGTAAGCCTCATACGCTTTTACTATTTTCTGAACAAGAGGATGCCTTACAACATCCTTGCTTGTCAAATGACAGATGCTGATGCCTTCCAGTCCTTTTACTACTTTTACCGCTACATCCAGTCCCGATGTCTGACCGGACGGAAGATCTTTTTGTGTTTCGTCTCCGGTAATGACTACTTTGGATCCAAATCCGATACGTGTCAAAAACATCTTCATCTGGGCAGGTGTCGTATTTTGGGCTTCATCAAGAATAATAAACGCATTATCCAAAGTCCGCCCTCTCATATAGGCAAGAGGTGCTACTTCGATCAGACCTTTTTCCGAATTTTTCTGAAAACTCTCTGCTCCCATAATCTGATATAGTGCATCATAAAGAGGACGCAAATACGGATCTATCTTGCTTTGCAGATCTCCCGGAAGAAAGCCCAGTTTTTCGCCTGCCTCAATGGCCGGACGTGTTAAAATAATCCTTCCGACCTCATTATTCTTAAATGCCGTGATTGCCATGGCCATAGCCAGATAAGTTTTTCCCGTTCCTGCCGGTCCGAGACCAAATACAACCATATCATTTCTTATGGAATCCACATAACTTTTCTGTCCAAAAGTCTTTGGTTTGATCGGCTTCCCCTGTATGGTATGTGCGATCACATCTTTATCAATTTCAAGAATACTTCCTTTACTTTCTTCCATGGACAATGCGAGCAGATAATCTACATTTTGTTCCGTTATCACATTTCCTCTCATCGACAATCCAAGTAACTGTTCTAAAATTTCCGCCGCCTGTCTTGTCCTGTTCTCTTCTCCCATGATTTTCACTTCGCCGTTTCTTTCGATCAGTGTTACATGAAGAGTTCTTTCAATTTTTTTTGCATATGCATCTAACCGGCCAAATATATTTACTTCATGCTCAGCCGGTATTTCCACGATTCTCTCTAAGATTGACATGTTCTGTTTTTCTTTCCTTTCCGCACTTTTCTAAAAGAATCAATTTTCCTTTTGCCTGTGCGTTGTTTTTATCCTTGTATATTTTAACATCATTCTTGAGAATTTGAACCCCTTTTTTTCTTAAATCCTTACAGAATCGTTCAAAATGTTGACTTAATATTGCCTGATATTGTTTTTGAGTATAGATTTTTTTTCTATTTTGATATGTTTTTTGTTCTTTTATTCCTACAGAAACAGGAAGTAAAAAACTGTCCGAAAATCCAAGCCTGGTTTCGGCCGAATGAAGCTCAGTATTTTCTCCTTGTTTCAGATTGCCTCCAAAAACATACTCTTTCTTTTCTGTTTTTATATAAAAACGACGTTTTATATGCTTGTCATATTCCTTTACCGAATACTCAAGAGGAAGGGTATCTTCATATATTTCTTCTGACTGTATGAGGATATCCGCATCTGAATCCTGATACTGATATGCTACCGTTTCTTTGTTGTCATTTTGTATATCGACTCTTCCGGAAACAAGGACATCTCCTTTTTTGACCCTATCGCCCTCATGTACCTTTGGAATTCCGCTTCGTGTTACGATTTTCTTAATAACCCCATCTTTTTCCGCAATCAAATCTGTACCATCTTTCGTTTTCTTCTTTTCTTTTATTTCTTTTGAATCACTGTTTTCTTTTATATGGATTTCAATCCTGCTTCCCGTAAGTGATGCCGACACCCAGATAATATCATCAAATTCTTTGCGAATCATTTTCACAAGATCCTGACAATCCACATCAGAACGCCTCATTCCGCAGGAAACCCCGTTTTTTCTCAAAAAGGAAAGTACAGTTTCATCAGTCCGGACATGATTTCCCGAAATATCAATATCCCAAATAAAAAGCGAAAAGATATATACAAGTAAAATGCAGCCAATCCCTCCCACACAAAAAAATTTTCTCTTTCTATGTCGGAACACAAAAAAAGGCAATCCTTGTTTTTTTAAAATTTCCATTTTTGTTCCGGTCTTTTTTAAGATTGGTTTTAAACGACGTACACTCTGAACCGTTATATACATTTCATATGCATTCCTCTTCGGTGTCAGTCCCCAGACTGGGATATGGTGATATCTACAAAGATTCAAAAACCTTTCCGGAGAATATCCCCTGATACGTATCCTGACACAGCCTTTCAGCCAACGTAATATCCGTGTCAGCAATGTTTCTCCCCCTTTTCAAACTCGATTTTCCAAATTTGTCCTCTGACTTTCATATCATCATTCAAATAATATTCAATCTGAAGACACCGCCCCGTAATCTTAAGAATTCCCGATTTTGTTTTTACCCGAATCAGTTCATCTGTATATTCCAAGATTCCTCTGTAATTTTCTATGCAAAGCTCTGTCTGTCCCGTCATATGCAAAAGCGGTATTCCAAGAACAACATCTTTCGGAGCATTTACCGTTTCCGCAATCTTCTGCCGCAAGGCATCCCCGCGAGGTGTATTCTGATAATCTTTCCTGTTTTTCCTTTTCCCCATAAAATTAACCTCACACCTTGCTTTTCTAGCAATATATGCAAGATGATTTTACCATATACACTTTTTCTATTTTCCTCTCCGTCTGCATATAATCAATCAAATATCTTTTGAGGGAATTCTTATGTTAAAAAACAAAACACATTTGAAAAAATCGGCTTTTCTCCTCCTTTTTCTTGTTCTTTCCTATTTGGTCGGTACAGGAATCGGCATGTTCTTTCAGAAAATACAGAGTTATACTGCCAGTTCAGAGGCCACCTCCGGATGGGGACTTAGCTTTCAGGAAAAAGGAAAACCTCCCATCGGGAATGCTTCTCCTGATGACCTTGCGAAATACCATGCTTTTTATATTAACGATCATACAAAAGACAAAGTACTTTATCTTACTTTTGACTGTGGGTATGAAAATGGAAATACGGCAAAAATCCTGGATGCCTTAAAAAAACACAAAGCACCGGCTACCTTTTTTGTTGTAGGCAATTTTGTAAAAGACGAACCCTCTCTTTTAAAACGAATGGTAAAAGAAGGGCATACCGTAGGAAATCATACTTATCATCACCCGGATATGTCTCAGATTTCCACGGAAATTTCTTTCCGGAAAGAACTTGAAAGTGTAGAAACTCTTTTTCAAAAAACAACCGGGACTGCCATGAACAAGTATTATCGTCCTCCTCAAGGAAAATATAATACAGAAAATCTCCGAATGGCAAAAGAAATGGGATATCACACCTTTTTCTGGAGTCTTGCCTATGTAGACTGGTACAAAAACCAGCAACCTTCCAAAGAAGAAGCTTTCGATAAACTCCTGGGGCGTGTCCATCCGGGTGCCATCATCCTTCTTCACAATACCTCCGATACCAACGGCACAATCCTTGATGAACTTCTTACAAAATGGGAAGATATGGGATATCACTTTGACTCTTTAAATCACCTTATCTCTGAAAAATAAAATTTCTTTTCAGATAAAAACATCCTGCTTCCAATATGAAGCAAGACGTTTTTATTCTCTATTTATGCTACCACAAAAAATTCTTCCCTTTTTGCAAAATCTGCATCATTAAATAAATCCGATGAATTTTTTCTCTTTTTATGATATACTATTGTTGTATTGCACTATTTTAGAACATACTGTCACGAGGAGAACTTTATGAATACAAAAGATTTTATTTCTCAGCCTGTCAGGGCTCTTTTCAGACGATATCTGACTCCGTCCATCTGTGGTACGATGGTCACTTCCGTCTATATTTTAGCTGATACGATCATCATCGGAAAAGGTATCGGCACGACCGCTATGGCTGCACTTAACATTGCTCTTCCTATTTACAATATTTTCTTTGGTCTTGGTCTTCTTTTTGGAGTAGGCGGATCTGTTCTGATGTCTATTTATCGCGGAAGACAAAAGACGGAAGAAGCGAACGCGTATTTTACCGCCTCTTTTCTTTTAAATCTAATTGCATGGGCAATCTGTCTTATCCTTTGTACTGTTTTTATGGAACCGCTTGCATGGATGCTCGGAGCTACGAGTGAAACCATGCCGTATATCATGGATTATATTCCTTATATTATATGGGGAATGGGAGCTTACTTTTTATCAGCCTATCTCCAGACTTTTATCCGAAATGACGGTGCACCAAAACTTGCAATGAATGCAGTAATTGCCGGTGGAGTGACAAATATCGTTCTGGATTATTTGTTTGTCTTTCCAATGCAGATGGGAATGAAAGGAGCGGCTCTGGCTACGGTGATTGGTTCTTGCCTTACGGTAGTCATCCTGATCTTTCATTTCTTTTCAGGCAAGAATAAGCTTCGTTTTACTTTACGTCATATTCGCCTTTCCTTTTTTAAAGAAATTTTTGTAAACGGATTTGCAAGTTTTCTGATTGAAGTTTCATCGGGTCTTACTATTTTTATATTCAATCTTCAGCTTTTAAAATACACCGGAAATACCGGGGTCAGTGTATATGGCATTATTTGCAATACTGCCCTTGTAGTCATCGGGCTTTGTAAAGGAATCAACCAGGCGGCACAACCGATTATTTCCACAAACTACGGTGCAGGACTTTTCAAACGTACACATGAAGTGCGTTCTCTTGCATTTAAGGCTTCCCTGATTGCCTGTGCAATCCCTCTTTTAATCGGTTTGATCATCCCGGATTTCTTTACTTATATTTTCCTGAATCCGGATAAGGAAATCCTTGCCCTTTCTTCTTCCGCAATTCGAATTTATTTTACAGGTTTTATCATCCTTGGCATCAATATGGTATTTGTATGCTATTTTCAGGCAGTGGTGCAGGCGCGTTATTCCCTTGTCATCTGTCTGCTGCGAGGATGTATCCTTGTCATCGCTTTTGTATACATTCTCCCGCCATTTCTTGGCGTAAATGGAATTTGGCTTGCTTTTCCGGCCGCTGAAACAGTGACTATGATCATAGGAATCATCTTTACTAGAAAAACGACAAATCTGGAATACCTGCAAAATTAATTACTTTAAAGACCGGCGTTTTAGAGAGCATTTCCATAAAACGCCGGTCTTTTATAGCTTACTCCGCAGAAGATGGAAGAACCCGGTTTAACTTTTCATTCTTTCCCAGTAATCTTTTGCCTGAGCAAAACGCGATCATCAATCCCAATGCAACAAGCATCACTGCAAAAAACAACTGCAGCCCGTCTGTAAGGAATACAAATCCTCCTGTAACGAACAACTTCATACAAATTGTATAAATAGAAATACCCAGAGAAGTCATTGTTACAAGCAACATAAATCCCATCGGTACATATAACATCATTCCCTTCCTTCCTGTAACTTTTAAAAACACAGACAAAGCTATCAGAACCATGGCTGCCAGTAACTGATTTGCCGATCCAAAAAGTGGCCAGATATTATTGTATCCTCCAAGACTAAGTAAATATCCTCCTGTTAGTGTAACTGCCGTGGCGAAATATTTGTTTGTCAACACACAGGCAAACGTGGACACACGCTTTCCTTCTTCTACCTCGAACAATTCCTGAAAAGATAATCTTCCGATCCTTGCAACTGCATCCAGGGATGTTAATGCCAAAGCCGAAACAAACATGGTCATAATGCATAATCCCCATTCCTGCGGCAATCCCAGTTTACTTACCAGACCTGTTACTCCAACCGAAAATTTTGTAAACGGTGTGGCTCCATCGGAAAGTGCCATGTCTGATAACGTTCCATCCAAAATTCCTTGGGAAGAAAGGCTTGTCAAAGATCCTACAATTACAATAACAAGTACAGCCAACAATGACTCCAGCAACATACTTCCGTATCCAACTTGCAGCATATCCTTTTCATTTCTGATCTGTTTACTGCTCGTTTCACTTGACACAAGTGAATGAAATCCACTTACGGCCCCACATGCAATGGTAACGAATAATGTCGGAAACAGATAAGAGCCATTTTCTGTTACAAATCCCGTAAATGCCGGTGTTTCAATCATTGGATTGCTTACAAATACACCAATAAGCGCTGCTGCGATCATCCCGACAAATAAAAATGTCGTAAGATAGTCTCTTGGTTGTTTTAACAGCCACATCGGGGTCACGCTGGCAAAGAAAATATACACAAACACCAAATAGATCCATGTTTCCTTTCTAAAATAAACCGGAAAAGCAATTCCGAGTGCCAACATGGCAAGAATCAAAACAACTCCGATCATCGCCTGTTTCCATCCTCCGATTTTTGTCTTTCTCAAAAACAGTCCAAACATCATTGCAACAAACACATAAAGAATGGAAATGGAAGATGCCGCACCATTCGGTTGTAAAGTACTCCCATCCTCTGCAAATCCGTTGAATGTTCCTGCAACCATATCAGCAAAAGCCGCAATAACAAGCAAAGTAAACAACCAGCAAAACAGAAAAAACAGTTTTTTCCCGGTCTTTCCGATATAATCTTCTATAATCCGGCCTATAGATTTTCCTTTTGATTTTACCGATGCATACAAGGCTCCGAAATCCTGTACCGCACCAAAGAAAATACCGCCTATCACAATCCACAAAAATGCAGGAAGCCATCCAAACATCATGGCCATAACAGGTCCGGTCACCGGTCCTGCTCCGGCAATGGAAGAAAACTGATGAGCAAATACTTCCCATTTGTTGCTTGGAACATAGTCAACACCATCCTCTTTTTCACAGGCAGGTGTTTTCGCCTTCTCATCAATTCCCCATGTTTTCACCAAATAGTGTCCGTAAAAAAGATACGCAATAACAAAGATTACACACGTCATTCCAAGTAAAATTAATCCATTCATATACATCCCTCCTGTTTTTTGATCTAACGGTATCCTTCACTTAAATATTCAATCACAAAAAAAGGTTTTCATCATAGTCGTATCAAAGATACATCTAAGACGAAAACCTATATTTCCGCGGTACCACTTAGCTTGCATTTTCATGCCTCTTACACACATCCGCTGAATGTGTTTCCGATAACGGGGAACTCCGGTTTCACCTAATTGCATTTCCTGCTTTCAGCTGACTGCTCACAAGTGAGAATCTTATATCTCTTGCCTGTCTTGCTTTCACCAAATGCAACACTCTCTTTGAGGCGATAATATAAGATATTGTCTTGCTCAACGCATTTGAATATTTATGTGTTGTCGCTATATTAAACCATGTTTTTTGTATTGTCAATATATTTTTTTATTTTGTTTAAATATTTTTTATTTTAATCATTTCTCACAAAATATATTGATTAATCTAAAAAATCAGTTATAATATAAAACATCTATTTCAAAAAAGGGGGATGAATAGAATGAAAATTAAATACATATCTTCAAAACATCTAAAAGAAAAGCCTGACTGGTCCAAACCTCTTGGATTTGGCAAATATTTTACAGATTATATGTTTACTATGGATTGGGATCAGCAACAAGGCTGGCACGATGCGACAATCAAGCCTTACGGTCCCATTTCATTGGATCCGTCCGCTATGGTATTACACTACGCTCAGGAAACTTTTGAAGGTTTAAAGGCTTACAAAACAAAAGATGGGAGAATTCTTCTGTTCCGTCCCGATATGAATGCCAAACGTTTTGCAGCATCCAACAGGCGTCTTTGTATGGCAACCATGCCGGAAGATATGTTTGTAGAAGCAGTAAAAGCTCTTGTTTCCTATCAAGCAGACTGGATTCCGTCCGCTCCCGAAACCTCTTTATACATTCGTCCTTTTATGTTTGCATCTGAACCTTCCGTAGGCGTTCATCCAAGTAGTTCTTATCAATTTGTCATCATTTTATCTCCGGTGGGATCTTATTATCCTGAAGGAATGAACCCGGTAAAAATCTATGTGGAGGATGAATATGTCCGTGCTACGAAAGGAGGAACCGGATTTGCCAAATGCGGCGGAAATTATGCCGCCAGTATCGCAGCTCAAATGAAAGCCGAAAATCTTGGATATACACAAGTTTTGTGGCTTGATGGCATAGAACGAAAATATATCGAAGAAGTGGGGACCATGAACGTCATGTTTAAAATAGATGACGAAATCATAACCGCTCCTTGTAATGGTACCGTTCTTCCAGGTGTTACCCGCGACTCCGTCATCCGTCTTTTAACCTCTTGGGGCTATAAAGTAAAAGAACGTCACTTGTCAATTGATGAATTAATGAAAGCAGGAAAAGACGGCCGTCTAAAAGAAGCTTTCGGAACCGGAACAGCTGCCGTCATCTCCCCTATCGGTGAATTGAATTACAAAGGAGAGGTTTTAAAAATCAATAATTTTAGGACCGGAATATTAACTCAAAAATTATATGATACTTTGACCGGTATTCAATGGGGTTCTCTTCCTGATCCTTTTCAATGGACAGTAAAAGTGAACTAAACTTTTTTTATCATGCATTTAACCCTCTATTCCATTTTTTCAAAATCATCTGCTCCATGCTTGCAGATTGGACAGATAAAATCTGCCGGCAATTCTTCTCCTTCATAAATATAACCGCAGATTTTGCATCTCCAGCCTTTTACTTTTACTTTCTCCGGTTTTGGCTTTATATGCTCCTGATAATATGCGTAAGTCGCAGAAGGTTCTTCAGATAAAACATCTCCATCTTCTACTTCTGCCAAAAACAAAGTATGAGTTCCAATATCAACGGTCTGTACTACTTTTGCAGACATCCATGCATTGGTGCCTTCGGTAATATAATAGATTCCGTTTTGTGCTCTTTCTACATCTTTAAAGTCTTCAAATTTGTCTACATCTCTTCCGCTTTGAAATCCAAAATTCCGGAAAATATCAAATCCTGCTTTTTCAGAAAGTACAGATACATTAAATTGTTTTGTTGCAAGAATCATATCATGTGTATAATTTTCTTTGTTTACCGCAAGTGAAATCCGAGCCGGTGACATGGAAACTTGTACTGCCGTATTGGTAATACATCCGTTATCTTTTTCACCTTGTCTTGCAGTTATCACAAACACACCATAACTTAACTTATGCATTGCTTTTTTATTCATTTTCTTTCCCCTTTCTTATTTTTTGATTTTTCCGTTTTCTACATTAGGGCTGATCCAGTTTCGAAAAGCATATTGCCACAAAACCCCTGATCCTTCTTTTGTCCTCTCATTACGTTTTAAAATCTGCCTAAGAGTAACTTTGTGCTCTTCCCATGCCTTTCCACCTGTTGCGGCATTCAGCATGATCGGCTGTATATTGTCCATGGTGCGGGCAAATTTTGCTTCCGCCGTTTCACAGGCCTCAAATTCCATCCAAAGCCTCTTTAATTTTTCCCCTTGCTCTTTTGGAAGCAGCCCGAAAATCCTCTCTGCCGCTTTTGCTTCTCTTTCTTTCTGTGTCTTCTTCGCTTC
The DNA here is from genome assembly GCA_937880845.1 of uncultured Drancourtella sp. Lineage (GTDB taxonomy): Bacteria > Bacillota > Clostridia > Lachnospirales > Lachnospiraceae > Sellimonas. The sequence goes on along the minus strand of CALFLL010000045.1, from coordinate 69,783 downwards.
TTCGTCGTAGGCATAAGTATCTCCTGCATCAATCTCCACGATATCATGGATCAAAAGCATGGAAATTGTCTTTAAAACATCTATTTCCTCATTGGCATATTCACTTAGCAGAAGTGTCATGATTGCCATATGCCACGCATGTTCTGCATCATTTTCCTTTCTTTTTCCATCTGAAAGATAGGTCTGCCTACCAATTTGTTTTTCTTTATCAATTTCCCCGATAAACCGAAATAGTTTATCAATCCGTTCTTCCATGTTTCTTTCCCCGTCTTTCTGAAACAAGTGATTTTTTAGCTTTCCATGCAAAGCTTCCTGTTTTTTGCTTCCATAATCCGATTGATTACGGTATCACATAGATTTCTGAAAATCTGACCATATACGGCTCCGAAAACATTGTTGAAAATCCTGAAAAAAACAGCTCCCGGAATTCCCAGAAAAGTAACCGCAACCGCCATTGCTCCCAGTGAATTAAACACTGCTTGCCAACGATACGTCGCAGAGAATCCAACTCCGATTCCTCCTATGATTCCGATATACGAATACGCAGACTCAGGAAGAACGGTGCAAATAACAAGAAACAAAATTCCTCCTGCTATATTTCCCGGTATTCGTCCTTTCACCCTCTCTTTCAAATCAGTTTGAAACGGTACAATAACAGACATGGCTGCAATTCCTATCCACATTGATCTTGGAATGTTGAGCACCTCTCCGATAAAAAGAGCGGATGCAACTCCAAGGGTAACCGTCATTTGCCAACGTGTTCTTGTTGAATCCAGTCTGAATTCCTCAAACAGACTTTTCATCTCTCTTTTATATTGCTTTTTTCGATGATTTCTGTAATATACGATACCTGTCAGTGCTGCCCCCAACACAATTCCTGCCAGTCTCCATACATATAATGTCCCGGAAACATCATACCCGTAAAGAAGAAGATAACCCAGCACAAGTGTAGAATGATTGGCCAAAACCACATTATGACATCCCAAAAACATAAGTACAAAAATGCAGATACCGTTGATCAACAATCCTGCCGCCGCTCCTGTACTGTTTGCCAGTCTTGGTCCGAATGCCAGGATAAGAAAAATCATCACCATGGCAGAAATCGAATGTTTGGCATGAAATCCGAAATCCGCATACCGAAATACCATCACGCAAAGCAATACCACAACTCCCACAATGCTGTTTTCATCTCCAAAGATTTTACTATATGAAATAACAAAGGCCATGCAAAAAGCCAGTGTTAGTAAAATCTTAAATACATAAACCGCCATATGGCGTATTTTTTCTTTTGGATCCGTCGAATGTCTAATCAGATTTTTGGATCCTCCTTGATTCAGTTGTAATTCCTGATAAAATGTCATAAAGACACCCCTCTTTCATACAATTATTTTCTTATAAGTATCGGGGAGAAATTATAACATCGCTTAATTGATTTGTCAACTATTGATTCTGCTTTATTTCCGATAGTCTTCCCTTATAAACGGTTCATCAATCTGTTCTGAAATCAGGATGCCGTATTTCCGTGGATGACGGTATGCATTCCCATGTACCTCCGTTTTCCGATATGTCCTTAATTCGTCCATAGGAAAGAAAGCCGGATAAATGCCTTCTCTTTCTCCTGCTTCTGTCACAAGCATATCCCGGAAGCCTGTTTCTCCCTGTCTGTATGCGATCCCGTCAAAAGCAGACGAATGACCGTTACAATCTTCTTTACCGATTGGATAATTAACGGTTGCGATACCTGTCATATTTTCAAATGCTCTTGCTCTGAGCTGTGACAGACGATTGATTTCCATCGGACATGCATTGGGTACAAGAATCAGTTCTGCTCCTTTTAACATCAAAATCCTTGCACTTTCCGGGAACTCTCTGTCGTAACAGATCATCCCTCCGACCTTTACATCTCCTTTTCGTGTGTGCAACATTCCAACAGAAAAATCATCACCCGGCATCAGTCTGCACTCATCTCCAAAATCACATGTATGCACTTTTGCATAAGTAAAAACCTTTTCTCCGAAACGATCAAACAAAGACATACTGTTCCTTGCTTTCTGTCCGTATTTTTCCAAAAAAGTAATTCCTATGGCCATATCCAGTTCTTTTGCAAGATTTCCGAATGTACAGACAAATGAACTATCTTCCGGTATTGCATTTGCCAGCAGTTCCTCTTCTGTTTCGGAAATCTGATATCCGGTGCTCCACATTTCCGGAAACAGGGCTATATCTGCACCCATATCTTTTGCTTTTTTGCAGAAGCAAATACCTTTCTGTAGATTCTCTTCCATCGTTTTTCCGGGCAAAATCTGCAGCAGGGCAACCATTACATCGTCCATGTGTATCCCCTCCCTTTACAAACTTCAATGATTATCTTTATTATATCTTAGTTTCCACTCCCTGTACAGTGCATCTAATTCACGCCGGTTTCTGATTCGCAAGACCTTTTGGGGATATTGTCTTTGAAGTACTTGATACCGTTGTCTTTTTTCTTTTGTACGTCCTGCATACAGCACCCAGTACAAAAAACCAAAATCAATCTTTTCCGGACATCCTTTCGTCATGGAATGCCTCGTTTTCCCCTTCCATTGAAGATATCGTTTCACAATACGCAGCAGACATTCAAAACGGTTCAATTCCAATAAAATGATTCTGTCCGACTCTTCCATGCGCCGTTCATAAAGAATTCCCAGATAATTTCCGTCAATGACCCATGCATCATTTTGCTCCAAAAAGCTTTTTACTTTTTTTATTTCTTCTTCTCTTTTTTGTTCTTTCCACCCCGGCAGCCAATGAATTTTATCCAAATACAAAACCGGAATCTTATATCTTTTGGAAAGATATCCGGAAAGGGTAGACTTTCCGCATCCGCTATAACCTATCACAGAAATTTTCTTTATCTTACTTTGTTTCATACTTTCTCCTTTTCTCTGTGAAACAAACTGCATTATTTCTTTTTCGCACACATCTGCCAGAAAGCAACCGCACTGGCTGCTGCAACATTTAAAGAATCTACTCCATGGGACATGGGAATACGTACGGTATAATCACAGTCCAAAATGGTAGAATCCGATAACCCGTCCCCCTCACTTCCAAGAACAATGGCAAGCTTTTTGGCTTCCATAACCTTGGAATCATCAATCCCGATGGAATCTTCCCGCAATGCCATTGCTGCAATTTCAAATCCCTGTTGATGTAACATTTCCGTCCATTCTCCCTCCTGATTCAGAAACGTCCATGGAATCTGGAACACAGTTCCCATACTCACACGGATGGCACGTCGGTATAATGGATTACTGCATGCCGGTGTCAACAAAACAGCATCCACATTTAAGGCCGCTGCTGATCGAAAAATCGCCCCGATATTGGTAGGATTCATCACATCTTCCAACACCGCGATTCTTGATGCCCCCTTGCAGATTTCTTCCATAGAAGGTAACGTCAGGCGGTGCATGGCACATAACATTCCCCTTGTCAACTTAAACCCTGTCAGTTCTGTCAGGGTATCAAATTCTGCCACATATACGGGAATATCCACACAACGGCTGATCAGTTCTTTTCCTGCTCCTTCTACATGTTTCTTTTCCATAAGGAAGGAAATCGGTCTATATCCTGCATTCAATGCACGCTCGATTACGATCGGACTTTCTGCAATAAAAATCCCTTCTTCCGGTTTATCCCGATTTAACAGCTGTGCTTCTGTATACCTTGCATACATATCAAGTTCCGGTGCTTTTAAATCTGTGATCTCAATTATATTTCCCATCATCTTCCTCTTTTCCATATTACTGTAAAAAGCACAGCAATATCATATGACGTGCTTTTCTCTTTACTCTTCTTTTTTTCTCCAGAAAGGCAATGCTCCTAAAAGCGCTCCTGCAACTGCCGGAACAACCCATCCAAGTTTTAACTGATAAAACGGCAGATGACTCAATGCATCTGCTACGGCTCCCATAGAAATACCTGCGCTTTCCATGCCATCCACAAATGATACAACAAAAGCAAAAATCATTGCGAGAATATAGACCATTGTTTTGTTTCCGATATATTTTTTGAAGAAAGACAGTACGACCAATACGATCGTTACCGGATATACAATCATCAATACCGGAAGTGAAACAGCAATCAAAACATCCAGTCCCACATTACTGATCACAAAACTGAAAAGACAGACGATGGTGATCAGTTTTTTGTAAGAAACTTTTGGAAGCAGTTTGTGGAAATAATCTGCAAAAGAAGTAGTAAGCCCTATGGATGTCGTAAGACATGCAAAAAATACAGCAAGTCCAAGTACGATTCCGCCTGCCACGCCAAGAAGATCACTTGCCACTGCATGCAGAAGTACACCGCCATTTTTAAATTCCGTCAGTGTTACGACCCCCACGTATGTCAGCATAAAGTAAACAACCGCCAGGATCGCACCTGCTCCGATCCCGCAAAACACCGTATATTTTACAATATTCTTCTCTTTGCGTATTCCGAATCCCCTTACCGCATTGATAATGATAATTGCAAACACAAGACCTGCCGGGCCATCTAATGCATTATATCCTTCCAGCATTCCCTGGAAAAACGGAATATCAACATATGCACCCTGCGGTGCCGGAATTTTTCCGAACTCCACCGTTCCATTAGATTTATCTAAAAAAACACATGCCAGAAAAATCAACGTGATACAAATCAGCAGAACCGGTGTCAGATATTTTCCTACTACATCTACAACCTTACTCGGGTTACTGCTCAGATACCATGTAAGGAAGAAGAAAATTCCCGTTACGATCAGGGAAACCCACCATACCTGATGTTCTGACAGGTACGGACGGATAGCCAGCTCAAAAGAAACACTTCCTGTTCTTGGAAGTGCAAACAGCGGACCGATCAAAAGATATACGCAGACTGCCAGAAAAACCGAAAATCTTTTTCCTACCAGATTTCCAAGATCAGTGATTTCCGTTCCTACCAAAACAACAGCGATCATTCCAAGAATTGCGATACCTGCATCGGATAAAATAAATCCTGCCAGGGCCTGAATGTAATTTGTCCCAGCCAGCTGTCCCATAGCAGGTGGGAAGATCATATTTCCTGCGCCGAAAAATATGGCAAACAGCGTTAATGTAATCGACAATCCCTGTTTCATTTTTAACTTTTCCATAGAATTCCCCCTTCTTTTTTCTGATGGTATATAAAATTTCTATCATTATATCTTATATTCTGCCTCTTGTATATATTTATTTTTTATTTATGATACGGTTCATGAGAAATAATACGATACCCTCTGTAAATCTGTTCTAGCAAAATCACTCTCATAAGCTGATGCGGAAACGTCATTTTTGAAAAACTCAAATGACAATCCGCTCTTTTTAAGACTGCTTCATCTAGCCCAATGGAACCTCCGATAAGAAACTGGATATGGCTGACTCCCTGTATGCCAAGTTGATTGATCTTTTCCGCAAATTTCTCGGATGAAAGCATCTGTCCGTTAATCGCCAGTGCGATCACATAGGCGTCTTCCTTTAAATACTTTTGAATCCGTTCCCCTTCCTTTTGGCGAATCTGGTTTTCCACCGTTTCACTTGCATGATCCGGTGTTTTTTCATCTGCCACCTCTACAATCTCCAGTTTACAGTAACGGCTCAGTCTTTTGCTGTATTCTGCAATGGCATCTTTCAGGTATTTCTCCTTGATCTTTCCGACGGTAATAATCGTAATTTTCATTCCTGTTTCCTTTCTATCTCGCACTTTTTATGGAACAATATGTTTTAATATCGGTATTTTTTTCAAAATAAGTACGGCTGCCACACAAATGCCATAAATCACAAACGGCATGAAAAATCTCCATACATAAGAAGTAGGATCCAACATGGTAATCCTCTCTAAAATCCTATAAATGATCATATGCATCAGATATACTCCAAATCCTGTTCCCGCAAGAATGGAAATAACCTTTCTGTTCTTTTCCTTTCCAAATATTTTTTCCCACGGAATGTATTTAAAAGCCACAAATACCGCTACGGCCAAAAACACAGATGGGAAATTCAAATATCCCCAGAAAGTTTTAATCAAGGATCCACTCCTTACCGACCAGACAACGGTTGTTCCATATCGGATCCCTATACCAAGGATTCCAAGCCCATAAAGAATCCATCTTTGCTTTTTTGACAACTCATTTGTGGCAAGCAGATATCCTAAAATAACAAAAAGAAGATATCCTCCTGCTGCCGGAAAGATTACAGATCCATTTTGAGGAATTTTTAAAATCGTGCAAACTACTGGATACACAGAATAAATCAAAAATCCCACTCCTACCATATACAACAAAATCCTACTATTATTTTTAATCAATGATATTACCGGAATGGAAAGATAGCACATAAATAAAGGTATAAAAAACCAGTAAACACCTTCCGTAGTCGTATTATTAAACATATTGACTACGTTAGAAAAACTCCATTCAAACTTCATCAATCCCGTTACCATTTTAAAAATCAGATTGATTAGAATCCAGATGATAAACGGAATTACAGTCTTGCCTATTCTTTTCTGGAAAAAGATTTTGGTCGCATATTTTTCCCTGTATCCAAGAAGAGTTGCTCCCGAAATCATAAAAAATACCGGAACCGCCCAATAGGCCAGCGTTTCCACCAACATACTTTCTTTCCATGCTCTTGTATCCGAAAATGAATGTACAATTCCATTACAATGCATAAAAATCACACACAGACATGCTAAAATATTCAAAACATCAATGTACTGATATCTCTTCTTCATTTGTTTTCCCTCTTCATATCCTTTTAAATCTTATACATATAAAGCTCATGTAATGCTCGTGTGGCAGCTATGTATTTTGCCTGACCGGAAAGATTTTTCCCTTGTTCTCCAAAAACTGCAAACACCTGGTCAAACTCCAACCCTTTTGCCATATAAAATGTTGTAACCGTCAACCCTTTACAAAATCTGGAACTGTCTCTGTCGATATAATGCAGCTGCTTCATTTTTAATTTCATAAGGCTGTAAATCTCTTTTGCCTGCTCTTCCGTCATGGTAAGGACCGCCGCTGTTTCATATCCGTCTTCCCCCAGATTCAAATGTTCCAAAATCATCTCAATAGCCATATCCTCTGAATCCAGCTTTGCTTCTTCTACTTCTTTTCCATGCCGCTCTAGCAGTTCCACATCCGAAATTCCATTGATTCCGTTTGCATATTCTGCAATCTCCATCGTATTTCGATAGCTTTTTTTCATTTCAATGATCCGGATTTCTTTTCCGAAAATCCGCGGCAAGAACCGGGTAACATCCTGCATGGTTTCATCTATCGTCTGTGCCCTGTCCCCAAGAATTGTCATTGGACAGGAAAACAGATGTCCCAGGATCACATACTGAAGATAAGAATAATCCTGCATTTCATCGATTACGAGATGCCGAATTGATTTTTGTATGTTTTTTCCATAAAGACGATATTTTAAGTACAATATCGGAAATACATCTTCGTATTCCAGATACCTTTTTTCGTATAAAACATCAGGAAGGGCCGGATATCCGTTTTCCTGTAAAAGTCGGCTGTAAATTCGATAAATATCCTTGGTGATATACATAGCATCAAATTTCTCTCTTAAAGCTTCCAATGTTTCTTCCGAAAGCGAACAGTCATACAATGTTTCATACTCATCGACAAAATAGTCCATTACGGCATCCATTCTTGCAAGAAGCGGAATGTCCTGAAATTTAAAATAAAACAGACGGATCAGTTCCTCTTCTGTTTTTTCCATTCCACGCAAAGAAATGCTGACCAGATTCATCAAATCATCTTCCAGCCGTGCAAGAAACCCTTCCATTATCCCGATAAAATCCGGTGACTGTTTAAACTGAACTCTCCTTTTTGCTTCCTGGTCCGGAAATTTCATTTCCCGTTCCAACTGATGATACCGGTCTTCGCAATCCGGAACAATTCCTTTTAATTCCTGATATGCAAACAGATCAAAACTCATTTCCCGGATATTTTCTTCACCTAATTCCGGAAGAATATGTGAAATATAATCCGAGAACACGCCATTTGGAGACAAAACAAGAACATTGGATGATTTTAGGTTTTTTCTGTCATGATACAGCAAATAGGCAATCCTGTGAAGAGCAACAGAAGTTTTCCCGCTTCCTGCCGCTCCCTGAATGACCACAATCTTATCCTTCGTATTCCTTATAATCGTATTTTGTTCTTTTTGGATCGTTCTTACAATATTTTTAAGCTGTACATCTCCATTGCTTCCAAGTTCCTGTTTCAGGATCTCGTCGTCGATTTTGACGTCGCTTTCAAATTCATAAATCATTTTCCCCTGACGGATCTTGTACTGCCACTTGGAAGAAATCTCCCCTTTTAAAACGCCTGCAGGTGCCTCATACGAAGCAGGACCTTTATCATAGTCATAAAACAGACCGCTTACCGGTGCTCTCCAGTCATAAATAAGCGGCACCATTCCCGTCCTCTCGGAAAAATTCCCGATACCTATATAAAACTGTTCCGGCTTTTCTTCTCCTTCATAAATAAAGTCCACTCGTCCAAAAAACGGAGCATCTGCCATCTTCCTATACCTGTGCCTCAGTTTTTGTTTGTCCTGATTTGCATTGACGCGCTGAAGAAGTGCCTGCTGATTATCGTAGTCCTCATATCCATACTGATCCATCTCCGTATAATTTTCCCAGTAGTATTCATGCATACTTTCGATGTCTTTTTGTCCTTCCAGAATTGCCTGATCCATTTCTGTAATCTTTTTTCTCAGCTTTTTTTCTACCTCTTCTAAAAACAATCTTCCTTCCTGCGTCTTTTTATTTTCCATTTTTCACCTTCCTGTTTTCTTAATTCCATAAAGTACTGTTTTCTATTATACCTTATTCCACCCTTCATTCCAAGAAAAAAGGATGTATCCTTTTTGAATACATCCTTTGAAACTACTGTTTATTTATCTTTCAGGTATTCATGAATTCCTTTTGCTCCTGCCTTACCTGCTCCCATAGCAAGAATAACAGTAGCAGCACCTGTAACTGCATCTCCTCCGGCATAAACACCTTCTTTAGATGTTTTTCCGAATTCTTCGTCTGCAACGATACATTTCCATTTGTTTACTTCCAGACCTTCCGTCGTGGAAGAGATCAGTGGGTTTGGAGATGTTCCAAGTGACATGATAACGGTATCTACGTCCATTTCAAATTCGGAACCTTCGATTTCAACCGGTCTTCTTCGTCCGGAAGCATCCGGTTCACCAAGTTCCATCTTCACGCATTTCATACCTTTAACCCATCCATCTTCTGTTATGATCTCAACCGGATTTGTCAGAAGATCAAAGATAATTCCTTCTTCTTTTGCATGGTGAACTTCTTCCACACGGGCCGGAAGTTCTTCTTCACTTCTTCTGTAAACGATATGTACTTCCGCTCCCAGACGAAGTGCTGTTCTTGCGGCATCCATTGCAACGTTACCGCCTCCGATAACAGCAACTTTCTTACCTGCTGCAATCGGTGTATCATAATTTTCATCAAATGCTTTCATCAGGTTGCTTCTTGTCAGGTATTCGTTTGCGGAGAATACACCGTTTGCTGTTTCTCCCGGGATACCCATGAATTTCGGAAGTCCTGCACCGGAACCAATGAAAACTGCTTCAAATCCTTCTTCTTCGATAAGCATATCAATTGTTGTGGATTTACCGATAACAACGTTTGTTTCGAATTTAACACCAAGTTCTTTTACTTTTTCGATTTCTTTTGCTACGACTTTCTGTTTTGGCAGACGGAATTCCGGAATACCATAAACAAGTACTCCTCCCAATTCATGAAGTGCTTCAAATACAGTCACGTCATATCCAAGTTTTGCAAGGTCTCCCGCACATGTAAGACCTGCAGGACCGGAACCGATCACCGCAACTTTATGTCCGTTATGTTCTTTTGCGGCTGCCGGTTTAATATCATTTTCCAATGCATAATCTGCAACAAAACGTTCCAGTTTACCAATAGAAATCGGTTCACCTTTGATACCACGGATACATTTTCCTTCACATTGAGATTCCTGAGGACATACACGTCCGCAGATAGCAGGAAGTGCGGAAGAAAGACCGATTGTTCTGTATGCACCTTCAAAGTCTCCCTCTTTTACTTCTTTGATAAATGTCGGAATATCGATGGATACCGGACATCCCTGAATACATTTTGCATTTTTGCAGTTGATACAACGGGAAGCTTCTTCCATTGCTTCTTCTGCATTATATCCTAAACATACTTCTTCAAAATTGGTAGCTCTTACCTTTGGATCCTGTTCGCGGACCGGTACTTTCTTTAATACGTCTCCCATTTTAGTTGTCACCTCCACAATTTCCACATCCGCCATGATGTGTATTGCCTTCCTGTAACTTCAACATTGCTCTTCCTTCCTGTGTCTTGTACATCTGCTGTCTCTTCATTGCTTCGTCAAAATCTACAAGATGGCCGTCAAATTCCGGTCCGTCAACACATGCAAACTTGATTTCATCGCCTACATGCAGACGGCAGGCACCGCACATACCTGTTCCGTCAACCATGATCGGGTTCATGCTGACGATAGTCGGAATACCAAGTTCTTTTGTCATCAGACATGTAAATTTCATCATGATCATCGGTCCGATGGCAACACATACATCGTATGTTTTTCCTTCTTCCTTTACGAGCTTTTCGATCATGGATGTAACCATTCCGCTATGTCCATAGCTTCCGTCATCTGTACATACATACAGATTTCCTGCTACTGCTTTCATTTCTTCTTCCAGAATCAACAGATCTTTTGTTTTGGATCCAACAATAACATCAGCAGCAATTCCATGTTCGTGAAGCCATTTTACCTGAGGATATACAGGTGCAGCACCAACACCTCCGGCTACAAATAACATCTTTTTATTCTTTAATACTTCCAGATCTTCATGAATAAATTCAGAAGCACATCCTAACGGACCTGTAAAGTCGCGGAAATAGTCTCCTTCTTTTAATTCTGCCATTTTCATAGTGGATGCTCCGACAATCTGGAATACGATCGTAATCGTTCCTTTTTCTCTGTTATAGTCACAGATGGTAAGAGGGATTCTTTCTCCCTTTTCGTCCATCTTTACAATAACAAACTGCCCCGGTTCACAATGTTTTGCTACGCGAGGTGCTTCAACATCCATGAGAAAAATCTTATCTGCGAGTTCTTCAGCTCTTAAAATTTTGTACATCTCTCATGCCTCCTAATTGTTATACTTTTAATATCATAAAATATTGTCGCAAAAATATCAAGCCAAATCTAAGAAACTTTTGTCTTTTTCCAACAAAAAAGACGGCTTGACCGTCTCTTTTGTTGTCTACTCCTGTCATATATGTAATTAAATTGATTTTTCTTCTTTTGCCAAGTTAAAAATCAACTTCTGTTCCGTAATATGTACATGTTAACAATTTTTCCATTTCAGCCGGTGTGATGTTTCTTGGATTGGATCCCGTACATGCATCTCCTACTGCCAGTTCGGCGATGGATGATAATTTCTTTTTAAATTCTTCTTCATTGACTCCGAACTCTTTTAATGTTTTCGGAATGTTCAACTTCGCATTAAATTCATCAATCTTCGCAATAAGACTGTTAATAAGTGCTTTTTCTGATGTTCCCGGAAGTCCCATTCTACGTGCAATTTCGGCATAACGTTTTGCAGCTACCGGATCTTTTGCATTATATTTGATGACATACGGAAGGTAAATTGCATTTGCACATCCATGCGGAATATGTCCTGTGGAGAATGCCGCTCCTGTTTTGTGTGCCATAGAATGTACAATACCAAGAAGTGCATTGGAAAAGGCCATTCCCGCCAGACACTGTGCATAATGCATCTGTTCTCTTGCGTTCATATCGCAATGATAAGATGCCGGAAGATAATCCAATACCATTTCAATAGCCTGCAATGCAAGAGGATCTGTAAACGGTCCGTTTAATGTAGACACATATGCCTCGATGGCATGTGTCAATGCATCCATACCTGTATAAGCAACCTGTTTTACAGGCAATCCTTCTACAAGATCCGGATCTACAATGGCAATATCCGGCGTAATATTAAAGTCAGCCAATGGATATTTCACACCTGTTTCATAATTTGTAATAACGGAAAATGCTGTTACTTCCGTAGCTGTTCCGGAGGTGGACGGAATTGCTGCAAATTTTGCTTTCTGCCTTAATTCCGGAAAATTAAACGGTGTGCATAAATCTTCAAATGTAGTATCCGGATATTCATAAAATGCCCACATTGCTTTTGCGGCATCGATCGGTGATCCGCCACCCATTGCTACGATCCAGTCAGGTTCAAAGGTTCTCATGACTTCTGCACCTTTCATAACCGTTTCAACAGAAGGATCAGGTTCTACTCCTTCAAAAAGTTCAACTTCCATTCCTGCTTCCTTCAAATAAGAAACTGCTTTATCAAGAAATCCCTGACGTTTCATGGAACCTCCACCCACTACTAAAACAGCCTTTTTACCTTTGAGATTTTTCAATTCTTCAAGGCATCCTTTTCCGTGATAAATATCTCTTGGCAAACAAAATCTACTCATATCTGTCTCTCCTTTTATTATTGATATTTTTTTAACTATCATCAGTATACTCCCGGTATTTCTTTTTCGCAAGAGTTATCACTTATTTTTTTTATTTTTATTTATTCGGCTGAAAATTCATATCTTCTGGTAGTGATTTCGCTTTTCTTACCTTTTCCGTCAATCAAAACAGCCTTCAGCATAACGTTTTTATTTAACGTTACCGGTCCTGTATATTTGGCAGACTTTTCTGTCGGTTCACTTCCGTCTGTCGTGTAATATGCCGTATATCCTTTCGGAACCTGGATCTCCACCTGGATTGCTTTTGTAAATTCACCCGCTGCCGGGGAAACTGCAGGTGCATCTGCTACCGGAAAAGCAATCGTAAATGTTTTGGTTATTTCCATACTCGGAATTCCTTTTTTATTTACAAAAATTGCTCTGACCGTCGTTTTTCCTTCTTTGCTGATCTGAATCGGTTCTTTATATTCTGTGCTGTCTGTCGTAGCTTCGGAACCGTCTGTCGTATAGTAGATTGTCCCTTCTTCTTCTGAACTTAAGGTAAGTTCTTGTACATCATCATACACCTTATCTTCTTCCAGGCTAAAGACAGGAACCTTTGCTACATACTCACTCAGCTCACTTAGGATCACCTCATTGGTACATTGATTCATGATCGGTGCTATTTTTTCTTCCCGGCCTGAAGTTTCATAAAATTTTACAGCCGCCTTATATACATCAATGGCATCCGGATAGTTGGATATTGCATTTTCAAAAAGCTTATCTGCCTTTTTTTCTTCATTATTCTTTTCGTACAGTTTTGCCAGTTCAAGATATGCAGCTTCCCCTTCTCCTTTTTTATCAATGGCTTTTTTAAACAGTTTTTCCGCTGTCCCGTCATTTCCTTGACGGATTGCTTTTTCCCCACGGTTCACTATTCCTGTATATGTATTTCTGTAAATCAGCACTCCACTCACGATTAATGCTGCCAAAATTAAAACCATACTAGCAATGAGAATACGCCGAAGTCTTCTCAATCTCCGTATTCTTTCCTGTTTTGCCCTACGCCTTCTTTGCCGCATTCTTTCTTCTTCCGTCAACCTGTTTTTCTGACTGTACATATCATGCATACCTGTTTATTCTCTCCTCTTATATCGGGCTGCTTCCACACAATTGTGCATCAGCATTGCGACCGTCATCGGCCCCACACCTCCCGGCACCGGTGTGATCGCACCCGCTTTTTCTTTTACCGTTTCAAAATCGACATCCCCATATAATTTTCCATTTTGAGTTCTGTGCATTCCGATATCAATCACCACAGCTCCTTCTTTTACATAATCCGCAGTAATCAATTTTTCTTTTCCGGCAGCCACTACGAGGATATCTGCACGCTTTGTGATTTCCTCTAAATTCTTTGTTTTTGAATGTGCAACAGTAACCGTCCCGTTTTCTCTTAGCAAAAGCATCGCCATCGGTTTTCCCACATTGTTGCTTCTTCCGACTACAACACATTCTTTTCCCTCAATAGAAAAACCGGAACGCTTAATCAGCTCAATCACTCCTGCCGGAGTGCAGGAAACAAACCCTTTTGTTCCAAGGCATAATGCCCCGATATTTTCACAAAGAAATCCATCCACATCCTTATCCGGATGAATCATACCGGTGATTTTTTCTTCATCAAGTGTTTTTGGAAGCGGGGTCTGCACCAATATACCATCCACGTTTTCATCCTCATTCAAATCACGAATAAGTTTTCCTAACTCTTCTTCCTTTGTATCTTCGGGAAGTTCATAGACTCTGGATTCAATTCCTATATATTCACACGCCTTTTTTTTATTTCTGACATAAATTTCTGATGCCGGATCGCTTCCCACTAAAACGACAGCAAGGCATGGGGTATTTCCCCGTGCCTTCATCACCGCCACTTCAGCCTTAAGTTCTTCTTTTATCTGAGCAGAAATTGCTTTTCCGTCAATTAATACTGCCATAGTCACTCCTCCTGATCTGAAGTTATCTTGTCTTGTTACCGTATATTTTAAAACAATCCGGTAATCTTTCCGTCATCTGTCACATCAATGTTATTGGCAGCCGGTACCTTCGGAAGTCCTGGCATTGTCATAACTGCACCTGTCAAAACAACAACAAATCCTGCACCTGCACTTACATATGCCTCTCTTACATGAATATCAAATCCGCTTGGTCTTCCTAATAAATTTTGATCATCAGATAAGGAATATTGTGTTTTTGCCATACATACCGGAAGATTTGCGAATCCCATTGCTTCAATCTTAGCCAACTGCTTTTCTGCCGCTTTTTCATATTGTACACCGTCGGCTCCGTAAATTTCTTTTGCAATCGTTTCTATTTTTTCTTTCAGGGAAAGGCTGTCGTCATATAATGTATGGAAGTCACTTTCCTTTTCTTCCAGTGTCTGAAGAACCTTCTCAGCCAGTTCTTTTCCGCCTTCACCACCTTTTGCCCATACATCGGCAAGAGCAAATTCACATCCTCTCTCTTCGCAGAATTTCTTTACATACTCTTTTTCCGCCTCCGTATCTGCCACAAAAGAATTCAACGTTACAATAACCGGAACTCCGAATTTATGAAGGTTTTCAATGTGTTTTTCCAGATTTACGATTCCCTTCTTTAATGCATCCAGATTTTCTTCATTGAGTTCGTTCTTCGGAACTCCTCCGTTATATTTTAACGCACGGATTGTTGCAACCAGAACGACCGCATCCGGTTTCAGACCACTCATACGGCATTTAATATCCATAAACTTTTCAGCACCCAGATCAGCACCGAATCCTGCTTCTGTAATAGTGATATCACTCATCTTCAATGCCATTTTGGTAGCCTGCACACTGTTACATCCATGAGCAATATTTGCAAATGGTCCGCCATGCACCAAAGCCGGTGTATGTTCTAGTGTCTGGATCATATTCGGTTTAATGGCATCCTTTAAAAGTGCCGCCATTGCACCCGTTGCCTCCAGATCGTCAGCTGTTACAGGATCTCCTGCAAAATTATATGCTACGATAATTTTTCCCAGTCGTTCTTTCAAATCTGCAAGATCATTTGCAAGGCAAAGGATTGCCATAATTTCAGAAGCTACCGTAATAACAAAATGATCTTCTCTTACCATTCCGTCCGTCTTGTTTCCAAGACCCACCACAACATTTCTGAGAACGCGGTCATTCATATCCACGCAACGTTTCCATACAACCTGCCGTGGATCAATACCGAGCTTATTTCCCTGTTGAATATGATTGTCAAGCAATGCAGCCAACAAATTGTTTGCGGATGTAATGGCATGGAAATCTCCCGTAAAATGAAGATTCAAATCTTCCATCGGAACAACCTGGGCATATCCGCCTCCCGCTGCTCCTCCTTTAATACCAAAACATGGACCTAAAGATGGCTCGCGGAGGGCGATCAGAGCTTTTTTATTCATTTTTGCCAATGCTTCTCCAAGTCCGACCGTTACAGTCGTTTTCCCTTCTCCTGCAGGAGTCGGGTTAATGGCTGTTACAAGGACAAGCTTTCCATCCGGTCGGTCTTTAATCTTTTCCCACATTTCGGAAGATAATTTTGCTTTATATTTTCCGTAAAATTCCAGATCCTCTTCTTCGATCCCGATAGATGCAGCCACATCTTTAATATGTTCCAGCTTTGCTTCCTGTGCGATTTGAATATCTGTTTTCATTTCTCTTCCTCCGTTTCTCCACACTTAGACATGTTCTTCTATGTACTGTTCAAACTGTTCTTTTGACATCAGAACCTTTCTTGGTTTGGTACCTTCTTCCTCTCCTACAACACCGGCTTCATATAACTGATCCATGATTCTGGCAGCCCTGTTAAACCCGATTTTAAAGACTCTTTGAAGCATACCGATAGACGCCTTGTCTTTTTCGATAATGAAATATCCGGCATCTTTAAAATATACATCCCTGTCATCTCCTCCCGCACTTCCTGTGCCGTTTGCGGTATTTCCTGCAATGTTCGCCATGTGGGATTCAACATTTTCATCATATGAAGCTCCCTCGCTGTTTTTCAGCAGATACTGCACAACAGCCTGTACCTCCTTATCGGAAACAAAAGACCCCTGTACTCTGACCGGCTTTTGATATCCGGCGGGATAAAACAGCATATCGCCTTTCCCAAGCAGTTTTTCTGCTCCGTTCATATCGATGATCGTCCTGGAGTCCACTCCGGACGACACGGAAAAAGCAATCCGTGAAGGCATATTTGCCTTGATCAGACCGGTGATGACATTCACGGACGGTCTTTGTGTAGCAAGGACAAGATGGATTCCTGCTGCCCTTGCAAGCTGAGCAAGGCGGCAGATTGATTCTTCCACATCTCCCGGTGCTACCATCATAAGATCCGCAAGTTCGTCTACAATGATCACGATCTGCGGCATCTTCTCCATTTTTTCGTCCTCGCCGGCTTTTTCTGCTTTTTCGTTAAACCCGGTCATATCTCTCACATTATACTGAGCAAAAAGCTGATACCGCTTCATCATTTCTGTTACTGCCCAGTTCAAAGCCCCTGCTGCTTTTTTCGGATCCGTCACAACAGGGATAAGAAGATGCGGGATTCCGTTATACACGCTCAATTCTACAACTTTCGGATCAATCATGATCAGCTTGACCTCTTCTGGAGATGCTTTGTAAAGAATACTCATGATCAATGTATTGATGCAGACGGATTTTCCTGATCCGGTAGCACCTGCCACAAGAAGATGCGGCATTTTTGCAATATCTGCCACCACGGTCTTCCCGCTGATATCCTTTCCAACCGCAAAACTGATCTTGGATTTAGCCGTAATAAATTCCTGAGATTCCAGAAGATCTCTTAAAAGGACAGCCGAATTATCCTTATTCGGCACCTCGATCCCTACTGCTGCCTTTCCCGGAATAGGAGCTTCGATACGAATATCCGCAGCAGCAAGATTTAACTTCAGATCATCTGCAAGCCCCACGATCTTACTTACTTTCACCCCCATCTCAGGTTGTACCTCATATCTTGTAACAGCCGGCCCGCAGCTTACATTGGTAACTGTTACATTCACTCCGAATGTTTTCAGAGTCTGCTGCAATTTTGCTGCCGTCTCTCTTAAATGGCTGTCAGAATCTCCACCGCCCTTTTTTCCCTTTGTCAGAAGATTTACAGGCGGTGTCTTGTATTCCCTGACCGGCTTTGAAATGCTTTTATTTATCTGAGTTTCCATAGAAGGAAGTTCCTGTTCTGTCTTTTTCCCGGAGCTCTCTTCCTTAGGAAATTCCAGAACAGCATCCGAAATTTCCACGATTCCCTCATCCTGCATATCAGACAGATCCGGCACGATCTGAGATACATCTTCCATATGTTCCGTTTCTGCTTCAGTTCTTGTAATTACCAGTTCTTGTTCTTTTGCTTTTTCCGCCTCAGATGTATCCCGGATACTGTTTTCTGCTTCTTCCCGGAAATGCAGTTCCTGCATTTCCGGATTTTTCCCCTCCATTGTCGTGTCAAAAGAAACTCCTTCTACTTTTTTCTCACGACGTTTTGCCTGCTTTGGAGGTTTGGATGCCTGTTTTTCTTTATAACGTTTTCGTCCTTCTTTTGCCTTTTTGTATGCCTTTTCACTTCCGTTTTTAAGGCTTCCAAGGAAAGATTTCTGCGTAAGCAGTACAAGAAGAATTAATATTCCTGCTACAAGGATCACATATGTCCCCATTCTTCCGACTATCGGAACCATAAGTTTGGCAATCCCAGCTCCTATGATGCCTCCTGCCCCGCCGATCATTTCCAATAAAATACAGATAAAAACGGCTAATACCGCACCTTCTGCAATCTTTCGATAAGCCTGTTTATTTCCTTTATTGGATATTCCAAATCCGACTCCTCCGAAAAGGCAGAATGGGAAAAGATAAGAAAGCTGGCCAAAAAGACCTTCCATAAGTCCTGCAGCCTTTCTTCCCACCCACCCTATAGCTCCAAAATTACTCAGTAAAAGGAGAACAGAAACTGTAAGAGTCGCAATTACGATAATCTCTTCTCTTACCCGGCTTTCTTTCTCCATCTGAGCCTTTGTCTTTCGTTTTCCCCGGCTTGTTTTTGTTCTTGGCTTTTTAGTTGCTGTCTTCTTTTTTTTTGTTGTACGTGAAGCCATGAAACAACCTCCTAACCCTTTCTTTACTCACACGTATTCCTTTCTATATCTTCTTCATTATAGCATTTTTAAAATATGATGTCATTATCTATTTTTTGCTTCCCGCTCCTTGTCGATTAGGTCATGCAGTTTTAAAAAAGCTTCTCTTATTCCTCCTACTTCATCTATGATTCCTTCTTTTACCGCTTCTTCCCCTTCCAGAAGCGTTCCCACATCTTTCACGAGCTGTGAAGAATCCAGCATCAACTCTTCCAGACGTTTTTGTGTAATTTTTGAATGATCGGAAATAAATTTCGTAATGCGATCCTGTGTACGTTCCATATTGCGATAACTTTGGATCACTCCGATAAACATCCCGCTTGTCCTGACCGGATGGACAACCATGGTACCGCTTGGTACGATAAAAGAATAGTCCGCAGAAACCGCAAGTGGCCCTCCGATGGAATGGCTTCCTCCAAGTACAAGAGAAACTGTCGGTTTACTTAAGGAGGCGATCATCTCGGCAATAGCCAGTCCTGCCTCCACATCTCCACCAAGTGTATTCAGCAGGATCAGAACCCCTTCCACTTCGTCTCCTGACTCGATTTCGGCCAGTTTCGGAAGAATATGTTCGTACTTTGTTGCTTTCGTATTGCCGGAAACAGCCTCATGTCCTTCAATCTCGCCGATGATGGTCAGAAGATAAATCCGGTATCCTCCTGTTTCTTCTTGAATTTCCAGACCTCCCGTTTCTTTGATCTGTTCCGTTTCCTGTTCTTGATTTTCCACATTTCCCATTAATAAAACACCTCCACATTTTTGTTTATTATGTGGAGGTATCTGTTTAAATATTCAAATAGTTAAACAAGTGCAAGTGCCTGTTCCAGATCTTCGATAATATCATCTGCATTTTCAATTCCTACACTGAAACGGATCAGATCCGGCTGCACTCCTGCTTCCAGAAGTTCCTGCTCGTTCATCTGACGGTGCGTATGGCTGGCCGGATGAAGGACACATGTCCTTGCATCTGCAACATGCGTTACAATAGCCGCCAGTTTCAGATTGTCCATCATTTTTACAGAGGCATCTCTTCCGCCTTTTAAGCCAAATGTGATCACACCGCATGTGCCATTCGGCATATATTTCCTGGCACGTTCATAATATTTGTTGTCTTCCAGCATCGCACAGTTTACCCATGCTACTTTTTCATGATTCTGCAGATAAGAAGCAACCTTTTTGGCATTTTCACAATGGCGCGGCACCCTTAAATGAAGGGTTTCCAGTCCGACATTTAAAAGAAATGCATTCTGAGGAGACTGGATAGAGCCAAGATCACGCATGAGTTGTGAGGTTGCCTTTGTGATATAGGCACCTTTTCCAAACTTTTTCGTGTACACAATACCATGATATGTTTCATCCGGCTGTGTCAGACCAGGAAATTTTTCCGCATGTGCTTCCCAGTCAAAATTTCCGCTGTCGACAATGGCACCACCTACCGTCATAGCATGTCCATCCATGTATTTAGTAGTAGAATGTGTTACGATATCTGCTCCCCATTCAAACGGCCTACAGTTGATCGGTGTGGCAAATGTATTGTCAATAATCAACGGAACGCCGTGATCATGTGCCGCTTTGGCAAACTTTTCGATATCTAGCACTGTAAGAGCCGGATTTGCAATAGTTTCTCCTACAACTGCTTTTGTGTTTTCACGGAAAGCTCCATTTAATTCTTCTTCCGTGCAATCCGGATCGATAAACGTAGCCTCTACACCCATCTTGGCAATAGTATGAGCATACAGATTATATGTACCTCCGTATACTGCGGAAGAACATACGATATGATCTCCTTTTTCCGCGATATTCATGATGGCATAAAAATTGGCTGCCTGCCCGGAGGAAGTAAGCATGGCCGCATACCCGCCTTCCAAATCACAGATTTTCTGTGCCACGGCATCGTTTGTCGGATTCTGAAGCCTTGTATAAAAATAACCATTGTCTTCCAGGTCAAACAGACGTCCCATCTGTTCGCTTGTGTCATATTTAAAAGTCGTACTTTGATAAATCGGGAGAATTCTCGGTTCCCCTGTTTTCGGTTTCCAACCTGACTGAATACATTTTGTTTCTGGTCTAAAATTTTCACTCATGCCTTTCCCTCCTGTATAATAATCATGAATAAAGATATTTTTTTTCTAAATCACGCACCATTTTCGTATATACTTCCCGACATTTTTCTTTCTCTTCTTTTTCAATCAAAGCAATGCATGGTTTGAGATACCTTTCCCATATTTCCTGATAAATCTGCCGCGACTCTTCCTTGCGGTTAATTCGTTTTACGATAGTAGGAGCAATGTTATAATATTCTCTTATGATTTCCTTTCCACCCGGTCTGGCTGCCAGATATTCATCCCGGTAATTTCTAAGCATACAAAGCTCATAACAGTCATCCGATTTATGTAAAGACTGACAAACCGCCGTTGTGACATAACAAAGACGCCGCTTGAATCCGCCGTTGATATCTTCAAAAGTAGCCTTTCTGACTTTTGTTGTAACAGCACTCATCCTGTTCCATTTTTGAATCATAACGTCTGCTATCTGCTCCAGTTCCTTGTCATGGCTGTAAAGAAAAAGCGGGATCAGATACGTCGCAAAAGCGAGATTATAATCCATCGCCGCCTGCTCCCGTTTTCTTTTGGAAGGAAGCTTTCGTAGCTGCGAATCCACATACTCCGGAATCATGCTTCCGACAGTCTGAATAAGCTCTTCTTGGTTTTCCTCCTTTGTTTCCCGGATAAGTGACACCATTTTTTCCAGAGCGTTCTTTCTTTTTTCAAACATGCCTCGAAATGATTTTTCGTATGTATTTCTGTCAAATCGTTTTGACAGTTCCATCGCCTCTTTAAACATGGAAATCATATTTTCTTTCTGTTTTTCCTGCATAGGATTTCCTCCTCACAGTATATTTGAATTCTCTATTCTTCCCAGTTATGGTATACTTCCTGAACGTCGTCATCATCTTCAAGAAGATCAAGCGTTTTCTGAATATTTTTTAAATCTGTTTCATCCGTAAGCTGTACATACGTCTGCGGGATCATTGTGACATCAGCTTCTATCATAGGGATACCGGCTTCTTCCAGTTTTTCTCTTACTTGAGAGAATTCATCTGGATTGGTAAGGATTTCAAAGCTGTCTTCTTCTTCCGCAAAATCTTCTGCTCCTGCATCCAAAGCCATCATCATGAGCTCATCCGCATCCATTTCACATTCTTCTTTGTCAATCAGAATCTGTCCTTTCTTATCAAACATAAAAGATACACATCCCGGCGTTCCGATATTTCCGTTTCCTTTTGTAAATGCACTTCTGACATTGGAAGCAGTACGGTTTTTATTGTCTGTCAACGCCTCTACAATGATCGCTGTACCGTTTGGACCGTATCCTTCATATACTACTCTTTCGTAGTTATTGGCATCTGCATCACCTGCTGCTTTTTTGATGCTTCTTTCAATGTTGTCATTTGGCATGTTATTTGCTTTTGCTTTTGCGATCACATCACGAAGTCTGCTGTTATTTGCCGGATCTGCTCCGCCTCCTTCTTTTACTGCAACTGCGATTTCACGTCCGATCTTTGTAAAGATTTTTCCTTTCGCCGCATCATTTTTTTCCTTTTTATGTTTAATGTTTGCAAATTTTGAATGTCCTGACATTTTTATTTACCTCTCTTTATGTATAATGTAATCCTCACAATGAAAATCCATTTATTTATTTTATCATTCTTTGATTTCCATGACAAGTTCAGATTTTAGCAATTCTTACCTTTTGAATGATGTTATTGTCCACTTCCAGTACCTCAAACAGGTATCCTTCATATTCGATGCTGCATTTTTCGTTTTCTGCCGGGATTCTCTCCAGTTTTACGATTAAAAACCCGTTTAGCGTTTCATATTCCGTGTCCTCATCCTCATCTTCAAATACAATCCCAAGCATATCGGAAAGTTCAGATAGTTCACATAATCCGTCTACAAGATATGTTCCGTCTGCCACAGATTTGATCATTTCCTCTTCTTCATCAAATTCGTCACGGATGCTTCCCATGATCTCTTCTATAATATCCTCCATTGCCACAAGACCTGCCGTCTGGCCATACTCATCAATGACAATCGCCATATGTACCTGCTTTGCTTTCATCTGCATGAAAAGCAGGTTGATCTTTCTTGTTTCCGGGATAAAACTTGCCGGCATGAGCCAGTCAGTCAGTTCGTTGATTTTGCATTTTCTCAATTCAGGTTTTAGATAACACTTCATCATATCTCTAATATGAATAATCCCCGTAATATTATCAATATCGTCTTTATAAACCGGAAATCTGGAATTGTTTGCCTCTGACGCAAAGCGAACGACCTCTTCCAAGGACTGTTCCCCATCCAGTGCAACAATGTTCTTCCGGTGAGTCATAATCTCTTTTGCATCCTTTTCCATGAAAGAAAATACATTTCTTATCATTTTATATTCATTTTCTTTTATTTGTCCGTCCTCTTCTCCTCTTTTTAGCATGGCAAGAACGTCGTTTTCAATCATTTCACGCTGATTCATATCTTCTCCTTTTTATGTAGAAAGCGCAATGCTGACACGCAAAGCATCATCCACTTTTTTCATCATTTCTTTATCCAGATGGCATATATTTTCTTTCAGTCTTTGCTTATCAATCGTCCGGATCTGTTCCAGAAGTACTACGGAATTTTTTACAATTCCACAACGTCTTGCATCAATTTCTACATGAGTCGGAAGCTTTGACTTATTCATCCTTGATGTAATGGCCGCACATATTACAGTTGGACTGTGTCTGTTTCCCATTTCATTTTGTATTACAAGAACCGGACGGATACCTCCTTGCTCGGAACCCACAACCGGACTTAAATCTGCATAAAAGATGTCTCCTCGATGAACCTGCACTTTTTTCACACTCCATTTATTCAAGATATTGTGAGTATTTCCATTTCCCACTTGAAGTATTCCAAAAGTCCGGATTTCTGTTTATGCAAAATAGTCCATCTGCTCTATTATTTGTCCATCTTTGATGTATTCCCTTGGGATTCTTTTATCTAGATTACACAAAAATTCATAATTAAATCTGTCAGCCAGATTTCCAAGTTCTTCAATCGTTATCTCTTGTTCCCCGTCTTTTCCGATCAGCGTAACCTGATCGAGGAACTTCACATCCGCAATATCTGTCACATCGACCATAAACTGATCCATGCAAACTCTTCCCAGGATTGGAGCTTTTTTCCCATGTATCAAAACA
The DNA here is from genome assembly GCA_937880845.1 of uncultured Drancourtella sp. Taxonomy (GTDB): domain Bacteria; phylum Bacillota; class Clostridia; order Lachnospirales; family Lachnospiraceae; genus Sellimonas. The sequence goes on along the minus strand of CALFLL010000045.1, from coordinate 45,796 downwards.
TATCCTTTATCAGAAAGTCCTCTTGGATAACCATCTGCATAGCCTACCGGGATTGTCGCTACTTTTGTTTTTTTCTGTGCAATAAAATATCCTCCATAACTTACGGCATCCCCTTTTTCGATCCATTTAGTATGGACCACATGACTGATAAGAGTAAGTGCCGGTTTCAGATCCAATGCATTTTTCTGTACCTCTGTGGATGGATAAAGCCCATATAGTGCAATTCCTGCTCTCACAAGATCCATGTTGGCACATGGCAGATCAATGATTCCTGCACTGTTGGAGCAGTGCCGATATTTCGGTTCGATTTTTCTTTCCTTTAATCTCTCCAACATCCACCGGTATTTTTCAAGCTGTTTCAATGTAAAGGTTTTGTCCTCTTCATCCGCTTTTGCAAAATGTGTAAACACTCCCTCAATCTTCAAATTCGAAAACTTTGAAATTTCTTCAATCTTCTTTACAGATTCTTCCCCTGTCTGAAATCCAAGACGGGACATACCGGTATCAAGCTTAATATGCACATATACCTGTTTCTTTTTGGAAACGGCTAATTTTGAAATTTCTTCTGCCGCTTCTTTTGTATAAACGGTCATTCGTATGTCATGATCAATCAGCTGCTCATACTGGTCGGGAAAGGTACATCCAAGAACTAGCAGTGGTTTTGTTATTCCTGCTCTTCTTAAAAGGACTGCCTCGTCCAAAGTTGCCGTAGCATATCCCCATACGCAATCCATTGTTTCGGTTGTCCTGGCAATCCGCACTGCCCCATGTCCATATCCGTCAGCTTTTACCACGAGAATCATTTTTGTTCCCGGGGCGATATGCTCTTTTATTTTTTCTATATTATATTCAATACGATTCAAATCAATTTTTGCACACACTCTGCTGTAATTTTTCATTCTGTCTTTCCTTCCTTTATTTACTTCCCCCCAACACGGTCGGAACTGCCGCAATCAAATCTTCGGCAAGCACACTGTGACTGCCTTTTTTTCTTGCCGCTTCATCTCCGCAAAGTCCATGGACGAAAACTCCAAAAGACGCTGCTTCAAAACGCCTCATTCCAAGTGCAAGACACCCCGTTATGATGCCGGCCAGAACATCTCCCGATCCGGCCTTTGCCATGGCAGAATTTCCCGTTGTATTTAAATAAGGAATTTCCCCTTTACACGTTACTATTGTTCTTGCATCCTTTGCTGTTAATATAATATTATAATTTTCCACATACTGTTGTGCAAGTAAAATCCTGTTTTTTTTCGTTTCTTCTGTCGTTTTACCAAGAATTCTTGAAAATTCTTTCACATGAGGCGTAATGATCAGACTGTCTTCGGCAGCCTTTAAAAGTTCTTCTTTTTCTTTTCTTTCCATTCGCGAGAGCAGATTCAGACCATCTGCATCCACCACACATTTTTTGTCATGTCTTCCCAAATAATTCAATGTAATCTTTAAAAGTTCTCCTGCGGTTTCAGACATCCCAATTCCGCATCCGATACAAATCAAATCTGCCCAGTCAAGCTTCTCTTCCAGTTGTTTTAACGGATATTCTGCATTTTCATCATAACAAGATACAATTGCTTCCGGAAGCTGTGTCTGCAGAATCACCCGATTAGACAGCGAAGTATAAATCTGTACAAGTCCGGCCCCCATCTGATATGCCGCTTTTGCCGAAAGATAAGCTGCACCGGACATTCCGTTGCTTCCGGTAATCATCAGTACTTTCCCATATGTTCCCTTATTAGCATCTTCTTTTCTCTTGGGGCAAAGTCTTTTTACATCATCTCTCTCATAAGTAACATACCTCTGTTCCTTTTTTTCATTTCCAAGATAAATCCCGATATCAGATACAACGACTTTTCCTGCATAAGAGGCTCCGGGATATAAAATCATTCCTGTTTTTGCATAAGCAAACGTAACGGTCAGATCTGCCTGAAATGCTGTTCCCATCACTTCTCCTGTCGTACTGTGAATCCCGGAAGGAATATCAACCGCTATCTTTTTCGCTTTATATGAATTCATTTTTTTCAGTATCTCAGCGTATTTTCCGGAAACTTCCCTTGAAAGCCCGATCCCAAATACGGCATCAATTACAGCCGTAAATTCCTGTTCCGGAAGTTCTGTTTCAACCTTTCCTCCGTAATTTTGAAAAATCTCCATCTGCTTTCTTGTTTCTTCCGTACAATGCTCTGGATTACCAACCAAAACTGCAGAAACGGATTTTCCCTTAATCAAAAGAAGACGTGCAACAGCAAATCCGTCTCCTCCGTTATTTCCGCTTCCGCATACTACCAACATTTTCTCCATGCATACATTTTCCTGTTCCATGGTTTCCACCGTCTTTAACGCTGCACGTTCCATTAATACAAGAGAAGGGATTCCCATTTCTTCTATCGTATGCCGGTCCGCTTCTCTCATAAGTGTTCCGTCTATAATCTCTTTCATATGTTTTCCGCCTTTCCTTATTATTCTTGCACATAAGAAAGACGTGCAGATTCCATCTTGAAATTTCTGCACGTCCCATTCACTGGATTATCGATTTGGATGATGTTTTTCTTCGTATCTGAGTACATTATACGAAAGACGCATCAAGCTTTCTGACAAATGTACATTTTCAACTACAATATGCTCCGGAAGATTCAAGTCCGTATGTGCAAAATTCCAAATTGCCCGTATCCCGCTTTCTGCCAACATATTTGCTACCGCAACAGCTTTTGCCTTTGGAATTGTCAAAACTGCAATCTCAATATCATTTTCTTTGATAAAACTCTTTACCTCATCTAACATATGAATCTCTATTCCGCGTACAGTGACTCCTGCAAGTGTCGGATTAATATCAAACAGTCCTTTGGTCACAAAACCGCTTCTCTCAAAAGCCGCATAATTTGCCAGAGCCTGCCCAAGATTTCCTGCTCCGACGATGATCATGTTATGCTTTCTGTCTACGCCCAATATTTTTCCTATCTCCGTATGCAGGAACTTCACATTATAGCCATATCCCTGCTGTCCAAATCCGCCGAAATTGTTAAGATCCTGACGAATCTGTGAAGCAGTTACTTTCATACGTTTACTCAGATCGTTTGAAGAAATACGTTCTACTCCATCTTCCAGCAATTCTCCTAAATATCTGTAATACCGTGGCAGCCTTCGTATTACTGCCTGTGAAATTCCTCTTCCTTCCACTATTAGCACCTTCCTGTCTGTTTTCAATACTTTTATTATATTCAATAGTTTTGTCAAAGTCAAACTTTTCATGACAATTCAGTTGTATTTTGCTCAGTTTCCGTTATAATAAATACGATACTTTACTTAATATTTAAGGAGGAAATTATGATACTTGCATGTCATAACCTGGAAAAATCATTTGGGGACCAGGTCATCGTCAAACATGGCTCCTTCCATATAGAAGAACACGAAAAGGCGGCTTTGGTGGGAATGAACGGAGCCGGCAAATCTACCATTTTAAAAATGCTCATCAGAGAAATTCCTGCTGATGGCGGTGACATTGTGCTTACAAGAGGAAAACAGATTGGTTACCTTTCACAGCATCCCATGACTGACAGTTCCAAAACCATTTACGAAGAAGTCAAAACCGCAAAACAATATCTGGTCGAACTGGAAAATCAGATCCGTGCCATCGAACTGGAACTTAAGACCTTATACGGCAGCGAACTTGAAAGCCGGCTCTCTACATATCATAACCTTACTTCCCGCTTTGAAAGGGAAAACGGATATGCATACGAAAGTGAGATTACCGGTGTCTTAAAGGGACTTGGTTTCACGGAGGAGGAATTTCAAAAACCGGTTTCTGCCCTCTCAGGTGGACAGAAAACAAGAGTTTCTCTTAGCAAACTTCTTTTGACCAAACCGGATGTACTGCTTTTGGACGAGCCTACCAATCATCTGGACCTGAATTCTATCTCCTGGCTGGAAACTTATCTTTTAAACTATCCGGGTGCAGTACTGATCGTATCACATGACCGTTACTTTTTGAACCGCGTTGTCACAAAAGTCATCGAAGTCGAGGCCGGTGAGATCATGACCTATATGGGAAATTATCAGGACTACTCCTACAAAAAACGAATGATCCGGGAGGCAAAGTTAAAGGAATATTTAAATCAGCAACAGGAAATCAAACATCAGGAAGCCGTCATTGAAAAACTCCGTTCTTTCAACCGCGAAAAATCTATCAAGCGTGCCGAAAGCCGTGAAAAAATGCTCTCCAAAATGGAGCGGGTGGAAAAACCGGTGGAGCTGAATACTGATATTCATCTGAAACTAGAACCATCTGTCATCAGCGGAAATGATGTTCTTTCCGTAGAAAATCTCAGCAAAGCGTTTCCGGGACAGGTTCTTTTCCGGGATGTGAGTTTTGAAATCAAACGTGGGGAACACGTTGCAGTGATCGGTGATAACGGAACGGGGAAAACAACTTTACTTAAAATATTAAATCAGGTGATTCCGTCTGACAGCGGAACTTTTACTCTGGGTTCCAATGTAACCATTGGTTACTATGATCAGGAACACCATGTTCTTCATGCAGATAAGACTGTATTTGATGAAATTTCAGATGATTATCCGACTCTTACAAACACTCAAATCCGAAATATGCTGGCAGCATTTCTTTTTACCGGGGATGACGTCTATAAACTGATCGGCGATTTAAGCGGCGGAGAACGGGGGCGTGTTTCTCTTGCCAAACTGATGCTCTCTGAGGCAAACTTCCTCATCCTTGACGAGCCGACTAACCATCTGGATGTAACTTCCAAAGAAATACTGGAAAAAGCACTGAACGACTATACGGGAACCGTACTTTACGTTTCTCATGACCGTTATTTCATTAACGAAACGGCGACAAGGATTCTGGAACTTGTAAATCATAAATTTGTAAACTATATCGGAAATTACGATTATTATATGGAAAAGAAGGAAACTCTTACCGCAACGTATACCGAACCCGTTTCCCAACCGGATGCAGATACCCAATCCCAAGTTTCCGAATCTTCTTCCAAACTCGACTGGAAAGCCCAAAAAGAAGCTCAGGCAAAAGAACGAAAACGTCAAAATGATCTGAAAAAAACAGAGGAACGAATCGAAAAACTTGAAACAAGGAATTCGGAAATTGACGAACTGATGACCCGGGAAGATGTTTATTCCAACTCTGTCCGTTGTCAGGAACTGGCAAAAGAGCAGGCTTCTATCGCTTCCGAATTAGAAGAACTGTATGAAAAATGGGAAGAACTAGCTGAATAGCCTTCTATTAAAAACGTGGCTTACCATAAATGGCCGGCCACGTTTCTTTTTTTATTCTATTCTCCTTGCGATTGCTTTGATAAACTCCTCACTATTTAACACCTTCGGATGTTCCGATGTTGTGATAAGTGCCAAATCTTTCGTCATTTCACCACTTTCGATCGTATCAATCGTTGCTTTTTCCAATTTGTCGGCAAAATCTTGAAGTTCCTTATTCTCATCCAGCTCTCCTCTTTTCCGGAGAGCTCCGCTCCATGCAAAAATCGTAGCCACAGAGTTTGTTGAAGTTTCTTCTCCGTTTAAATGCCTGTAATAATGTCTTTGTACAGTTCCGTGAGCCGCTTCGTATTCATAGCATCCGTCCGGAGATACAAGCACGGAAGTCATCATGGCAAGAGAACCAAAAGCAGATGAAATCATATCACTCATCACATCTCCGTCATAGTTTTTACATGCCCAGATATATCCACCTTCTGATTTCATTACCCGTGCCACCGCATCATCAATCAGAGTATAGAAATACGCAATCCCCGCCCGTTCAAACTCTTCTTTAAATTCAGCTTCAAAAATTTCCTGAAAAATATCCTTAAAAGTATGGTCATACTTTTTGGAAATCGTATCTTTGGTCGCGAACCATAAATCCTGTTTTGTATCCAGTGCATAGCTAAAACAGCTTCTTGCAAATTTTTCAATAGAATCATTGGTATTGTGCATTCCCTGGAGGATACCCGCCCCGTCAAATACATGGATCGGTTCTTTTTTTATGGTTCCGTCTTCCTCTGTAAATACAAGTTCCGCCTTTCCTTTTCCCGAAACTTTCATTTCTACTCCTTTATATACATCTCCATACGCATGTCTTGCAATAGTAATCGGTTTTTTCCAGTTTTTTACACAAGGTTCGATTCCTTTTACAAGAATCGGAGTTCTGAAAACAGTCCCATCCAGAATTGCTCTGATTGTTCCATTTGGACTTTTCCACATTTCTTTTAAATCATACTCTTTTACCCTCGCTGCATTTGGAGTGATTGTTGCACATTTTACGGCTACTTTATATTTTTTTGTAGCCTTTGCACTGTCGATGGTAACCTGATCGTTTGTTGCGTTTCTATGTTCCAGTCCCAGGTCATAGTACTCCGTCTTTAAGTCGACAAACGGACATATCAGATGCTCTTTGATCATTCGCCACAGAATTCTTGTCATTTCATCTCCGTCCATCTCAACAAGCGGTGTCTGCATTTTGATTTTCGTCATTGTAACCATCCCTTTCTTAATTCTCAGTATATCAAATCTTTCTTTTACAATATAAGTTTGTATAATTGTATATAATTATAATATATATGTCAATACTTCAATCTGATAACGTACAAAAAGCACGGCCATAAAAGCCATGCTTCTTTTTTATCTTCTTCGTTCATATTTGATACGCATTTTTAAATATTTCTGAAGTTCCAGAATCTTCATATCCAGATTTTTACTCCTCAACACAAAGTCAAGACTCTGTGAAAGAGCATCTATCATCCCTTCATCTAATTCTGCCTGATGTTTCTGGATTAAATTCAGGCGTTCTTCATCTGTGTCTGCATCCAAGAAACATATCAAGAAGTCATTCCTTTTACCTTGTTCCTTTGCTTCTGTTTCAAAACAATATTCCTGACTTGAATCCGGATATTTTGTTTTATCTACTTTTGCCATAAACATAGGAAGCGGTACTGCAAAAACTTCTCCGTCATTTCCAACATCTTTACAGATGATAAGCTCTTCCAAAGTTTCTGCGTGCCTTGCAATCTCCAAAATTTGGTACTGCTTACCGAGAAAGTGCCTGTAACTTTCTCCTCTTTCAGGGAGTTTACGTTCCAATCCTATTCCCCCTTTTCATATCTTTCTATTCTAATTTTCTTTCTGTACTTCCGTCGTAAATAAAGCATTGACAAAATCATCGGAATCAAACTTCTGCAGGTCATCAATACTTTCCCCGACTCCGATATATTTTACTGGAATGCCAAGTTCCGACTGAATCGCCACAGCAATTCCGCCTTTTGCGGTTCCATCCATTTTTGTCAATACGATTCCTGTAATCTCTGCTACTTCTGCAAACTGTTTTGCCTGAGCCAGGGCATTCTGACCCGTAGTGCCGTCGAGCACAACCAGAGTTTCTTTGTGAGCTTCCGGATATTCTCTTTCAATGACACGATTGATCTTCCGAAGCTCTTCCATCAAATTCTTTTTATTATGAAGACGGCCCGCCGTATCACACAACATGATATCTGCTTTTCTCGCTTTCGCAGCAGCAACTGCATCATATACAATTGCCGCCGGATCTGCTCCTTCCTGCCCTCCGATAAAATCGGCATTTGCACGATCCGCCCATTCTTTCAGCTGTTCTCCTGCTGCCGCACGGAACGTATCTGCCGCTGCAATCACGACTTTCTTTCCATCCTTTCGGAATTTTCCCGCAAGTTTTCCGATAGTCGTTGTTTTTCCCACTCCGTTGACTCCGATGACCAGAACAACCGATTTATGGTTTTCAAATTCATACGCGGTTTCCCCGATCTGCATCTGTTCTTTGATACTGTCAATTAGAAACTGTCTGCAGTCAACCGGTTCCTTAATGTGATTTTCTTTCACTTTTTCTCTTAAATTATCAAGAATGGAGTAAGTTGCTTTAACTCCAAGATCCCCCATAATAAGAATTTCTTCCAGTTCTTCATAAAAATCTTCATCGATTTTTGAAAAACCGCTAAACAAGCTGTCCAGTCCGGAAACAATATTTTGCCTTGTCTTTGTCAAACCGGAAACTAGTCGTTTAAAAAACCCTTTCTTTTCTTCTGCCATATATTCTCCTCCTAAACTATTTCTCTAATCCATGTTCTAAAAGATTAACGGAAACAAGAGTAGATACTCCTTTTTCCTGCATTGTAATCCCGTACAGTCGGTCAGCTGCAGTCATGGTACCTCTTCGGTGAGTGATCACAATAAACTGTGTATTCTTGGTCAGCTTATGAAGATATCTGGCAAACCTTGTTACATTGGAATCATCCAAAGCAGCCTCTATCTCATCCAGAAGACAAAACGGAGACGGCTTCAGATTTTGGATTGCAAACAAAAGTGCAATAGCCGTCAATGCCTTTTCTCCACCGGAAAGCTGCATCATATTCTGAAGTTTTTTCCCCGGCGGCTGTGCGATGATACGAATTCCTGCTTCCAAAATGTCTTCCTCTTCCATCAGTTCCAAAGTTCCCTTTCCACCGCCAAACAGTTGTTTAAATACCTGGTTAAATTCTGATTTGATTTTTGCAAACTGTTCCTCAAACTGCTTTCGCATTGCATGATCCAGTTCTTCAATAATCTGTTTTAATGTAGCTTCTGCCTCAACCAGATCTTCATACTGACCCTTTAAAAATTCATACCGCTCTTCCAGATTTTTAAAATCTTCGATGGCATTTACGTTTACATTACCAAGACCTCGAATCTCGGACTTTAATCTTTGAACTTCTTTTTTTATCACGGAAACGTCTTCCCGCTTTTCCATTTTGTACGTAAGGGCGTTGTTATATGTAACTTCATACTCTTCCCACATATAATTCATCTGCTTTTCCAGATTTTCTTCCAAATTTTCCCTCTTCCCGTTCAAACGGAAACATTCCTTATCCAAAGCAGAAATATGTTCTGACAAGGCATCCCGCTTTCCAAGAAATTCTTTATGCTTTTTGGAAAGGGCTTCTCTTTTCCCGATAAATGCCTGTATAGATTTTTCTATTTCAGTCATCAGTTGTCCTGCATTTAAAATTTTGTCTTTTGCATTTTTAATTTCTGTTTCTTTCTGGCAGATGATTTCTGTTGTATTTTCTCTATTATCTTTCAGAAGTCCCAGTTCTTTTTTTAACTTTTCACATTCCTGGATAATTCGATTTTTGTTTTCTTCCAGAAAAACTTCTTTTTGCCCTAGCTCCGCATATGCAAGATGTGCTTTCTCTGCATCCTGCTGCAGGACTTGTTCTTCTTCTTTTTTCTGTTCTAATTGTTTCTGCTGATCTTCTGCCTGCTGATTCAGCTTCTTTTCCAGTTCTTCCGAAAGATCCAGTTCAATCTTAATAGACTGCTGGTTTTCCTTCATTTCCTGAATCTGTTGCTCAAATGCTTCACTTTCCTTAATCAAAGCAGATTTTCTGTCTATAATGGATTGCTGCCTGCTCTGCACTTGTTTCAGATTCATTTTAGCTGTATTTTGTCTTACATAGAAATTCCGAAGTTCTTCTTTTTGTTCATCTATTCCGGAATAAAAATCTGCACGTTTCTTTCTGCTTTCATCCAGCATCCTCTGCATATCTTCCATTTCTCTCTTTAAGAGAAGCACGGCATCTTCTAACTCTTCTATTTCCCTTCTTCTTCCCAAAAGGTTACTTGCATTTTTAAATGCACCACCTGTCATAGATCCGCCCGGATTTAAAAGTTCTCCTTCCAAAGTTACCATTCGAATCGTCTGATGATATTTTTTTGCAAGACGGATTCCAATATCGATATGTTCTACCACAACCGTCCGGCCTAAAAGGCTCTCTGCCAGGTTCCGATATCGGTCATCTGTTTCCACCAGAGTATGGGCAAGACCGATAACCCCTTGTTCCTTTAAGATTTCCGTTTTCTGGAATCCTGTGCTTTTTACACTTGTAAGTGGAAGAAACGTCGCCCGTCCGAATTTATTCTTTTTCAAATATGTAATCATCCGTTTTGCCGTTTCTTCATCCTGTGTGACAATATTCTGGATATTGCCTCCCAGTGCCGTTTCAATGGCAGTTTCATACTTTTGACGAACCTTGATCAAATCTGCCACGACTCCGAGAATTCCCGGCTCATTTTTCTTTTGTTCCATCACGCGACGGATACTGTTGCCGTACCCATCATATCGTTCTGTAATATTTTTTAAAGATTCAAGTCTTGACCGTTCTCTGTGATAAGAACTCTGTCCAATCTGAAACTGCTGATTTTTCTCAGAAATATCCTTTTGAAGATTTTGGATTCCCTTTTCATACTTTTGGATGTTCTCGGTACGAGCAAGAATTGCTTCGGAAATTTCTCTCAATTCTTCCTCATATTTTCTGTAATCCACTTTATATACTTCCGTTTTCTGAGTAATCGTCAAAAGCTGTTTTACCAGTTCCGTCTTTTGTACCCGAATCTGTTCCTGCATCGTATCAAAATGCTGAATCTGTGCTTTGGTAGAAGCACGGTTTGCCAAGATTTTCATCACTTCATTACGCTTTTCCTCAATGGAAAAGCTGATTCTTGCCATCTCTTCCTGAAGCAAAGTCAAACGTGTCTTTTCTTCTGTTTCCTTTTGGTGTTTTTCTCTCACTTGAATAGATAATTCTTCCTGTTCTTTTGAAAAACCGGAAAGCTCCGTCTTTTTTTGCTCCAGTTCCCGCTCTATAGTCTGCTTTCTTTGAATGTAATGGGCATCTGTTGTCTTCACACTTTTAATCTGTTCTTCCAAAAGTGCGATGCTGCTTTCAAATTGCTGCTTTAAAAGTCCTGTTTCATTTAACTGTCTTCTGGCCTGATCCACTTGCTTTTCCAACTCATCCATATGCTTTTCTACTTCTGCATATTCTTCTTTCATGGCCTCGTACTGACCTTTTGCGTCAGAAAGTTCATTCTGGCTTTGTTCCAGATTGTAATCTGTTTCCTGTATTGCAAGCCGCATCTGATCCGATTCCTTTAGGAAGACATTGATCTCTGCTTTTTTTAATTCCTCACGGTACTTTAAATATTCTTTCGCTGTTTCAGCCTGCTTTTTCAACGGAGTATACTGCTTTTCCAGTTCGGAAAGGATATCTGTCACACGGACAAGATTCTGCTGTTCTTCCTCCAGCTTTTTCAAAGAAGTATTTTTTCTCCGCTTAAACTTCACGATTCCTGCCGCTTCATCAAAAAGTTCTCTTCTCTCCTCCGGTTTTCCGCTTAAAATCTTGTCAATCTGCCCCTGGCCGATAATGGAATATCCCTCTTTCCCGATTCCTGTGTCATAAAACAGTTCATTAATGTCTTTCAACCGGCATGCACTTCCGTTGATCAAATACTCTGACTCTCCGGAACGATAAATTTTTCTTGTAACCGTTACTTCCTCAAAATCAATCGGAAGTTTATGATCAGAGTTATCCAATGTGATTCCTACAGAGGCATAACTCAACGGTTTTCTGTTTTCTGTACCTGAAAAGATAACATCCTGCATATTTCCGCCACGGAGCTGTTTTGCCCTTTGTTCTCCCAAAACCCATCGCACGGCATCTGCAACATTACTTTTTCCGCTTCCGTTTGGCCCTACAATCCCGGTAATACCGTTATGAAATTGAAACACGATCTTATTTGCGAATGATTTAAAGCCCTGTACTTCTATACTCTTTAAATACATATGTCACCTATTGTCTGCTCTGTAATTTCAGGATAGCCTGATAGGCAGCCTCCTGTTCGGATGCTTTTTTTGTCTTTCCTTCTCCTTTACCGTAAATCACATTTCCTATTTTTACGGCAGTGCAAAAACTCTTGTTATGATCCGGTCCGGTTTCTTCCAAAAGTTCATAAGAAACCTGCTCATCTGTAGAACCCTGTATCATCTCTTGCAAGATAGTCTTGCTATCATAAAAGAGTTTTTTATTTTCCAGATCATTCAGAATAAAACGATGTATGAACTCTTTTGCACTAGCAAAACCACCATCCAGATAAATCGCTCCGATCAGTGCTTCCATTGCATCGGATGTCACAGACTCCCGCTTTCTTCCTCCTGTCGCTTCTTCTCCTTTTCCCAGCAAAAGGAATTCTCCAAGCCGGATATCTTTTGCACAAAATGCAAGAGCCGGCTCGCATACCATACTCGCTCTTTTCTTTGTTAATTCTCCTTCCGGCATGGTTGCATGGGCAAAAAACAGGAATTCGCTGGATATCAATTCCAAAACCGCATCTCCCAAAAATTCTAGCCGCTCGTTGCATTCCTGCTTTTCCATATGTTTTTCATTGACATAGGAACTGTGTCGCATAGCATGTTCAAGCAACGTCTTATCTTTAAAACGATACCCTATCTTTTCTTCCAACTTTTTTAATTTCTGCATAAATCCCCCAATTAACACGAAAAAGCCCACATGGGCTTTTCCGTATCTATTCTCTAGTTATTTGTTGCTGTTCTGATCTGCTCTACCGCATCTCCGACCGTTACGATTTTTTCTGCATCATCATTATCGATCTCAATATCAAATTCTTCTTCGATACCCATGATAATCTGGAAAATATCCAAAGAATCTGCTCCTAAATCATCTACAAATTTTGTGTCCATTGTAATGTCAGATGCTTCAACATTTAATACATCTGCGATAATCCCCTGCAATTTTTCAAATTCCATAGTTACATACCTTCCTTATATGTTTTTATTCTTCCTCTTTTTGAATGCATTCTCTGATTTTCTCATTGATCTTCTGATTTTTAAATGTAACGCATTGTATGATCGAGTTGCTTACTTCTCTTGCTTTGGAACTTCCGTGAGTCTTAACTACAAGCCCGTTTAATCCAAGCAACGGAGCACCGCCGTATTCACTTGCATCAAAACTCTTTAACGTTGTTTTCAGAGCAGGCTTCACAAGCAGTGCTCCGATTTTGGAACGCAAGCTCTGCATCATACCTTCTTTTATTTTGTCCACAAGAACCCCGCCGACTCCTTCGTAAAGTTTCAGGATGATATTTCCTGCAAATGCCTCACAAACAATCACATCTGCGTCCCCATACGGAATATTTCTTGCTTCGATACTTCCAATAAAATGAATGTCTTTACATGCCTTTAAAAGAGGAAATGTTTCTTTTACAAGAGCATTTCCTTTTTCTTCCTCGGCACCGATATTGACAATCGCCACCTTGGGATTTTTTACTCCCATCACATGTTCCATGTAAATGGAGCCCATCTTTGCAAACTGAACAAGATGGGAAGCTCTTGCGTCTACATTTGCCCCACAGTCAATCAGAAGGGAAAATCCCTTTTTGGTCGGTAAAAGCGGTGCAAGAGGTGGTCTTTCCACTCCCTTGATCCTGCCTACGATCACTTGGCCGCCTACAAGGATTGCTCCGGAACTTCCTGCCGAAACAAGTGCATCCGCTTCTCCTCGTTTCACCATATTCATCGCTACTACAATAGATGAATCTTTCTTTTTTCTGATTGCGTTGACCGGCGGCTCTGCAGTTTCAATGACTTCCTCTGCATTGACAATTTCAACCTGATCTTTGTCGTAAGTATACTTTCCTAATTCTTCTTTGATGACAGCCTCTTTTCCTACCAAGGCCACTTTGATATCCTTACGTTTATTTACCGCATCTATAGCACCTTTAATCATTTCGACAGGAGCATAATCTCCTCCCATCGCATCCAGTGCTACTTTTGTATATTCTGTCATGCTTCTACCTCCTAGCATTCTAACAGTAATTCTACTAAACATTGTTATAAAAATCAATGCTTTTCTGATTTTATCATACTGTTTATGAATCCCTTCCTGTCTGCTGTCCTTTTCTCCGCATATTCATAACACTCCTGGATACAACATCTACGATATTAAATCCAAGAGCAATGGCAAGGCACGTTGTAAAAAGAACAATCGCTTCTTCTATTGCCATATTCATATCATTGCTTACTCCACCATACATCATATAATACAGATTCGGCCCTGGTATCAATGGAAATACGGAAGCCGTAAGGAAAATCGTAGATGGTGCTTTATTGATCCTGGACATGATAAATGCATACAGTCCTACAAATACTGCCGCCGCTAGCGTAGCGACAAAATTACTTGGTTTGATTTCAAAAACAACAACATATATCCCCCATGTGAAAAAAGCTCCTACGCTGGAATATAATACCTGTTTTCCTCTTACTTTAAACCACATGGCAAATCCTGTACAGGCAATCGTACAGGAAATAAGCTGGATAGGAACGCTGGCATTCAAAATAAATCCCTCTTCTTTTGGAAGACTTTCCAAAAACAGCATGGCAAGTGCGATTCCAAAAGCAATCCCCGCTGCTCCCAAAAGGGAATTCATGATATTGATAGATCCGGATATAAAATCCCTTTGCAACAGTTCCCTGATCCCGTTAGTTGTACCAAGAGCACTGATAAGAAGCATCACAATTCCGATCATGATTCTGTCCGGATGTTGTACAATCCCGTATTTGGCAGCTTCTATGATAATGACTTCTGCCAGAAATGCCAGTATGAGATTATAGATCAGAAGATTTCCTTCCCGTTTGCTGAGCCAATTCCCAACAAAAACAATCATAAGCGAAACAAGGACTGCCAGGACTGCATCCTGAAAGTTACTTCCAAAAAAAACCGCAAATCCTGTTCCTCCCATCACGCCCGCAAGATACCGGACAGCAGGATGCTGCTGTTTTCTGTTCATAACTTCCTGAAATTTCTCTTTTAATTTCTGTTCATCCGGTTTGTGTTCGCAGACATACCGCGAAAGATTATTCAGATAATCCAGTCTGTCACCATCCATTTCCCATGATTCAATATGACGTATCTGGGTAATAAATTCTCCCTCCGGTGTCTTCACCGTCACCTGAATGTTGCTTGGAATCACAAACACATCATATCTTGTGAATCCATAGCTTTTCAACATACGGTAAAGCCCGTCTTCCAGCCTGAAATTTTCGGCTCCGCTTTTTAACATTGCTTCTCCTATATCGAGAATCCCTTCTACAATTCTGTTGTAATCCATATTCCCTTCTCTCTCTTCCATTATTGTATTTTTATAAATACATCTTATCATCATATCCGCAAAAAAGCAGTAATTTTTTAAAATTACTGCTTTTTCAGAATTCTTCACTTTTAAATAGTCATTTCTAGCTTATGCCTTTTTCTTTTTCGCGAGAAAATCACAAATATTTTTCTTTATCATAAACAGGATTAATACCGCTCCGACATACCCATTTAAAACATAAATGATATTGACCAGTACTCTAAACGGAAGGAACAGACCAACAAGCAGTCCGATCACACCAAGTACGATTGTCAACATTTTAAATTTCGGTGTACCTTCTTTTGCGAATCTGGCTGCCGGGTTATATAACAACGGTACCGCTGTCGTATAAATACCTGCAAATACAACAATTGCAAAAATAGCTGAGAATGGTTTCCAAATCTTCATTGCCAGAATCAGGTTCGGAATATCTGCATTCCATACATGTGCACTTCCATCCGGAAGAATCGTATTAATATTGGCAATCTGTGCAAAGCAGATCAATCCGATAGCAACACATACAGCAACTGTTCCGCCTACGATACCATAATTAAGATCTTTTTTCTTATTCTTGGATCCAAGTGCAGCCGTAAAGCTTGCAAACCAAAGAAGTACAAATCCTGCGTAAGACAGACCGGAAATCAGCCAGTTTGGTCCTGCATTTTTAATGGTTTCTCCGGCTTTTGCTCCTTCGTATGCACCTGTACGGATTACTTCCAGTCCTTCCGGAATATTTCCTCCGTCAATAATACAAGTCACAAGACCAATGAAGATACATAACACAACGATAATCGGACCTACCACACCGATTGCATCTACAAGGGAATTTAGGCCTCCTACTACCGTAATGATTGCAAGAACCGTAAGGACAACCGCTCCAACCCATGTTGGAAGGTTATATTCCTGATTTAACGTAGAGGCAGCTCCTCCGACCATGACCCAAAATGACATATAACAAAAAACTGTAGAATAATAATCACAAAATGTACCTACATATTTTCCGCAGAAATATTTATATACATCATTTCCACGTTCAAATTTCTGCTCTGCACCTGCTTTTGCGAAGTTGAAATTATAATACAAAAACGCTACCGCAAATACAAGAATTACTAAAATAGACTGCACGCCATATGCCGTATAATACTGAATGATCTCCTGTCCGGTGGCAAATCCAGAACCGATTGTAAAGGCAATGACAGCCCCTGCTAAAATCAACACTCTTTTCCAGTTAACCGCTTCCTTTTCTTTACCCATAGAGTTTCCTCCCATCCATTTATAAAGAAGGAACGGGTACCGTACAGAATGCACCGTACCCGCCATTGTTTTGCATTAGAAATTGTCATCTTCAAATACCGTCTGTTTTTCGACCGGTGTCTGAAGTGCTTTTAATGCACGCCGAACCATTTTCTTACGAATCTTCTTCGAATCCACCTCTCCCTGTGTAGGATCTCCAAGAGGATACGGGATACCAACACCAGGAATGATCCTGTTTGCTCCAATCGTCAGAGAAATCGGGACAACTGTTGCCATATGTACTACAGGAATACCATATTTTTCGATTCCTTTTACCATCGTTGCACCGCAACGTGTACAGGTACCTCATGTGCTCACAAGGATGACGCCGTCAACGTGTTCTTTTTCTTTGAGCATTTTTCCAATCTCATCACCGAACTTTGCAGCGGATCCTGTTGCTGTTCCTGTTCCTGTCGTTGTACAGAAATAGTTTACCAGTTCTCCGAACTCACCGTCTTTTTCCATTTCTCTTAACACATCAAGAGGAACAACAAGGTTTGGATTTTCCATAACAAACTGCCGGTCATATCCTCCATGGATAGTGGTAAATTTATCCGGTGTCATCTGATCCATACCTTCGATGGAATAAACTCCGAATTTGGTTGCATTGGAAGATTCAATATGATCCGGGTTTCCGACCGGAACGATTCCTCCTGATGTGACAACCGCAAGTTTTGCGTGCTTGATATCTTGGATCGGATCTGCCGGGGCAACTCTGTCGAATTTCGGCATCGGAAGATCCGTTTCAAACGGTTCGCCTTTCATCTTCTTTACAAGCATCTTGATGGCACGTTCCGATCCTCTTTCTTCCGCAAAATAATTTACACGGATTCCTCTTTCATGATAATGTTCTTCTTTCGGTCCCAAAATTGCTTCTCCGGAAACCATCTTCTTTATAAGGTTTACCATGTATGGAAGGACTTTTTTCATTGTTGCCGCAGAATCTCCTGTTTTCACAATGATCACATCTTTACGGAACATATCTACACCTGGGTTTTCTTCGTATGCTGCTGTCAGAACCGGAATATTCAGACGTTCTTCCACAGCTTTACAGATCGTACCGCAGGCTACTCCGTAACGTCCTGCATTAAAGGCAGGTCCTGCTACAAAAATATCCGGTTCATATTTCTTTACCATATCAATAATGGTATCTGTTGCTTCATCCAGATTTTCACCGAAATAGTTATCGCCACAGATGATGGTTGCCGCAATTTCGAACTCATCACCAAGTTCAGAAGCCAGTACCACCCCAGGTCCTACTGCCTCTTCTCTTACTTCCGGCTTATGATCTGCTTTCTCTTCTCCGCCGATTCCGGCAAAAAACTGATTTATATAATGAACAATTTTATATTTTGCCATAGTATGCTTCCCCCTTTACGATTTTAGTAACCTTTAGCCGCCAGACAGTTAAATCCGTTTGCGATGGTTGATGCAATGATGATCTGAAGTTCTGCTTCAAAAGAACCGTCTTCATTTACACATCCTGCCCATCCTCCGATCTGGTTTTCAATGTAATCCATTGTACCGATTACTTTATCCATAACCGGGAAGTGTAAGGTTGCATTTCCCTGTCCACAGGATGAAAGTGCGTCCGCCTCATCACAAGTATCTGCAAGTGACTGGGATTTTCCATCTTTTCCAGGAAATTCGTCTGTAATAAGTACCACTTTTACTCCTTTCTTTTCTACCTTCTTGCAATTCATCATAAGGTCTGTATCCGGATTTCCATACCCTTCTTCTGTAATAAGAACACCATCCAGTCCCATCCACTCCGCCAGTTTTGCAACCATGTCAGAATGTCTTTCTTTATCTGCAAGGAATACGTTTTCATTGGTAAGGATAACACCCATAAAGTTGATATCTTTTCCGTGATGTTTGTAACAGTCTTCAATAACCGGATTGTGGAAATGATGATACGTTGTAACCTTATCACAAGGTGCGACACAGTTTCCGGATACGATTGCACCGTCCATAATTTCTGTCGGATACATAAAAGTCGGAACCATTTGCTTTGCATCTACTCCATAATAATAGGTATCATGAAGAAGTCCCTGTGACTGCAGCATATGTACATATCCAACTTTTGGAAGATCAGGATACATGGCAGCCTGTTCAAAAACAGGTTTTGTTTCAAATGTTTCCAGTGTATCCGGTTCCAGATTTCTTGCCGCTTCACCAAGATATGTGGCAACCTTTAATCCGGCCATACGTCCCGCTTTTTCATATACATGAGTTTCCAGTCCTTCTTTTGGTTCAATCACTACACAAAGATTTACCGTTTTGGAAAATGGGCAGTAATCAGCTGCCGGTCCGCTCATATCGATAACACCTTCCTGGAATCCAACGATACGTCCTACCGTTACAACACAGCATCCGTCCAGTGCATGTGTACGTCCCTCTCCTACCGGCGGTGTAACTTTTCCGATTACTCCAGGAAAAATAGATCCCCCAGATACTTTTACCCTTGGTTCAATCACATCTTTTACAGGTGTGATTCTTGTGCTGTCACCCGGACGGGCAATATCAAGACTACATCCAATCAGTTTGTCATCTTCCAGAACCAGTGTTTCCACTTCCTCTTTGTTCACATAAAGAACATGGTCTTTCACATACGTTTTGTCTGCAAATTGGATATCATTGATTTTGATTTTCCCCAATTCCAGTTTCATAGACAATCCCTCCTTTTTGTAATCGCGATAACTTTGATTTAAAAAAAATAAAATCAAGTTATCTTTTTCCGTTTCTTCTTTATGCATATTATATGGTTTTTTCTTATTTTTTTCAATATGTTTATTTATTTTTTCTATATTTTATTTATTTTGCACATTACTTTTCGATTTTTTCTCTATTTTTCCCATTTATTTCAGATTTCTTTTTATTTATTATGCACAAAAGTAAAAGATGCCGCTATTCGCAGCATCTTTTACTTGTCTCTGTAATGTGTATAACCTTTTAAATCTAATGCCAACTGACGTATAATACATTCAATATCTTTGACAAACTACCATACTCTTTCTTCTATTTCCTCTTCCAAAATCCCTTCATCATATACTGTCTTAAAGTACCCTTTAAACAGCATACAGACCATCCGGTTTAAGCTGACCGCATCTTCATACAAAATGGCATTTGCACGGATACAGTTTCTGCACATGGCAAAATCCCGCCCCATAAAATCTGATGTCTGGAGCATATTGTGGAACATCCTGTTGGAAGAACCGATGGTTTCCGGAAACATGGAATAATATTCTCTGATGGATTCACGCAGTTTGTTGTTGTCATAGGTAAAAAACAACAAATTATAGGCTTCCGGCTTTCGAAACGCCTCCAAAGAATAGCAATACCATACTCCTACATAAATGTCCCAGACATTTTTCCAGTGCTTTTCCTCCTTGTTCAGACTTCTGATATAATCGTTCATTTCTCCCAATTCGGCATAATACAAAAGTTCGTCTCGACTCTCAAAATGCCGGTACAGACTCGCAGAAGAACACCCCATTTCTTTTGCGATCCTCCGGATGGAAATTGCCTGTAATCCCTCTTTATGAATGATATCATTTGTAACAGCAATGTAATCCCGTCTTGTAAGACCTTTAAAATAACTGTCTTTCTTTTGCATATAATATCCCGCTTTCCGTTAACAAATTCTCGGAATGATATTATCGATCATAGACAAATCTATAGTCTTAAAGTCTTCCGCCACTTTTTTCTCATAGTTTTGCGGTGTGGCAGCAATCTTTTG
This sequence comes from uncultured Drancourtella sp., assembly GCA_937880845.1. Classification (GTDB taxonomy): domain Bacteria; phylum Bacillota; class Clostridia; order Lachnospirales; family Lachnospiraceae; genus Sellimonas. Next base: position 25,752 of record CALFLL010000045.1, on the reverse strand, counting down.
CCATTGTTCAAAGGTTTCAATACACTTCTCGATCAACATAATATCTTTCGTATTATCTTCTGTACCTTTCGGATAAACTGCAACGGAACGATACGGCGTCTGATTCGGTTTCAGGCTAGAAGCCTGCGGATGGGTAAGGAGCACATGTCTGTCATAGACAAGATCCCGCACCTTCAGGAGAACTTCTCTGTAAGACTCCACAAGATATACCTTTATCTGATCTTTATATTTTTCAAAAACACGGTCATTATTTGTAACAAGAATCGCTTTTTCAATATCCCACATAGTCAAATTCCTCTTTTCTGATTCATTTCTTTTTTATTTTATCACACAATTTTGATAAAAACCATCAGGTCTTTTGACAATTTTTATCAAAAAAAGAGAGCTTACAATCGTAAACTCTCTTTGTTCTTAGCATTTCATTATTCAGCTACTTCGATAATTTCTTTTTTGTTGTAGCTTCCACAAGCTTTACAAACTCTGTGAGGCATCATTAAAGCGCCGCATTTGCTACATTTAACAAGGTTCGGAGCACTCATTTTCCAGTTTGCTCTTCTTTTGTCACGTCTTGCTTTAGAAGTTTTATTTTTTGGACAAATTGACATCGTTACACCTCCTTAAAATTCTTAAACACATCGCGGATAACTGACATTCTCGGGTCAAGACCAGGATCATCACAATCGCAAGTGCCCTCATTTAGGTTCTGACCACATACGCTGCAAATTCCTTTGCAGTCGTCCTTACACAGGACTTTTGTCGGCCATCCTATCAAAATCTCATTATAGAGTAATTTGTCGACGTCAAGATGATATCCGTCAATATAATCTGATTCTTCGTCTGTCTGTTCAGCATCTGACAGGCCAGTCATCGCATTTTTATCAAATTTGATAGAAAACGGCACGTCTACCGGCTCCAAGCATCTGTCACACGGAATCACAACAGTAAGATGTGTGCTTCCCACAATACGGATTTCTTTTTCCTTCATATATTCAATATGAAGCTCTACCGGTTCTTTTTCCTTAAATGTATACGGACCGCCCGGAAGTTTTACAGCTTCCAATTCCAACGGCACAGATACATCAATTGGTTTATGCTGTTCAGATAAAACGTCTGATAGGTTAATCAACATATTATGTTACTCCTATTCGTACCTTGACTATTATAACATGTTAAATGATTTTGTCAACACTTTTTTTAAATCAGAGCTTTTGTTTCACGTGCGATTGCAAGTTCTTCATTTGTTGGGATAACGAATACTTTTACCTTTGAGTTCGGAGTGGAAATTTCCATTTCTTTTCCGAATGCTTCTTTATTCTTTTCTGCATCCAGTTCAACTCCGAGGTATCCAAGATATTCACAGATTTCCGCTCTCATCTTAACATCGTTTTCGCCGACACCTGCTGTAAATGTGATGGCATCTACGCCGTTCATCGCTGCTGTGTAGGAACCGATGTATTTTGCCACACGATATCTGTATGCGTCCAAAGCAATCGCTGCACGTTCATTATTTTCTTCTTCTGCCGCTTTTCTTACATCACGGAAGTCGGATGATACTCCGCTCATTCCAAGGATACCTGATTTTTTATTTAAGATATTGAGCATTTCGTTAACATCAATATTTTCGTGATTGCAGATGAATTGAAGGACAGCCGGATCAACATCACCGCTTCTTGTTCCCATAATAAGTCCTTCAAGAGGTGTAAGTCCCATACTTGTATCTACACATTTTCCGCCGATGGATGCAGAAATACTTGCTCCGTTTCCAAGATGACAAACGATAACTTTCGCATCATCTTTTCCAAGTTTCTTTAATGTTTCTCCGGATACAAATGTATGGCTTGTACCATGGAAACCGTATCTTCTTACGCTGTATTTTTCATAATATTCATATGGAATTGCATACATTGCTGCTTTTGCAGGCATCTTCATACCAAATGCTGTATCAAATACTGCTACGTTTGGTTTTCCAGGCATTGCTGCTTCACATGCTTCGATTCCGATCAAGTTTGCAGGATTGTGAAGAGGTCCTAAATCGAAACAGTCACGGATAACTTTCTTTACATCATCGTTGATCAGTGTTGCATCACTATAGATTGTGCCTGCATGGAGTACACGATGCCCGATTGCTGTGATTTCATCTGTGTTTTCAATCACTCCGTGTTCAGGATTTACCAATGCATCCATAACTAGTTGCACTGCCACTTCATGGTCTTTCATCGGTTTTTCTACTACATAATTTTCTTTTCCTGTCGGTTTGTGTGTTAATTTAGAACCTTCGATGCCGATTCTTTCACAAAGTCCTTTTGCAAGAACACTTTCGTTTTCCATATCAATCAGCTGATATTTTAATGAGGAACTTCCACAGTTAATAACTAAAATTTTCATTGTATTTTCTTCCTTTCTATTTTCCCTGGCACTGAACTGCCGTAATAGCAACTACGCCTTCGATATCTTTTGCACTACATCCTCTGGAGAGGTCATTTACAGGTGCTGCAATTCCCTGTGTCATCGGACCGTAAGCTTCTGCTTTTGCCAGTCTCTGTACCAGTTTGTATCCGATGTTTCCTGCATCAAGGTCAGGGAAAATGAGGACATTTGCTTTTCCTGCCACCGGGCTGTTCGGAGCTTTTGATGCCCCTACAGACGGAACAATGGCAGCATCAAGCTGAAGTTCTCCGTCCAACATCAAATCCGGTGCTTCTGCTTTTGCGATCTTTACCGCTTCTGTAACTTTTGTTACGTCATCGTGTTTTGCACTTCCCATTGTGGAATGAGATAACATAGCAACTCTTGGTTCCGCTCCTACAAGCTGTTTAAAACTTTCCGCGGAAGAGATTGCGATTGCAGCAAGTTCTTCCGGTGTAGGATTCTGGTTCAATCCACAGTCACCAAATACGAATGTTCCGTTTTCTCCCATTTCACAATCCGGTACTACCATGATAAAGAAAGCAGATACAAGTTTTGTTCCCGGTTTTGTTTTAAGAATCTGCAGACATGGGCGAAGTGTGTCGGCTGTAGAATGACATGCTCCGGAAACCATTCCGTCTGCATCACCCATTTTTACCATCATAACTCCGTAGTATGGGTAGTTTGTCAGAAGAAGTTCTCTTGCCTGTTCTTCTGTCATCCCTTTTTTCTGTCTTAATTCTACTAATTTTGCAATATAACTTTCCGTCTTTTCACTTTTTGCAGGATCAACAATAGTAGCTCCCGTGATATCAAAATTTCCTTTATTTTTTGCGATTTCTTCTTCGCTTCCGATCAGAACTAGCTTTGCTGTTCCTTCTTTTAAGATTGCTTCGGCTGCTTCATATGTTCTTGCATCTTCTGTTTCCGGAAGAACGATGGTTTTAAGATCAGCCTTCGCTTTTGCTTTGATTTCATCAATAAATCCCATGATTTAAAGACTCCTTTCCATTTTTTCTCACATATTGTTATTATAACGTAAAGGGAAATTGTATACAAGACATATTCTGTCTCTTTTTTAAAACAATTTCCCTTTTTCTCAATTTCTCATTTTATATATTAAACATTAATGTAACGATCGCAAAATAGACAAGGATGGTTCCCGTATCAAGAAGCGTAGAAATAAGTGGTGTAGCCATTAATGCGGGATCCAGTCCCATCCTCTTTGCCACAAGCGGAAGGGTACATCCTACCACTTTCGCCATACAGACGATGGCGATGATTGTCACACCGATAACGATTCCAAGTTTGATATCATGATACATCACATAGATGCGGATTCCGTTTGCAAAGGCAAGAACAACACCAACAATCAAGGCAATCCTTAGTTCTTTAAAAATGACTTTAAAAATATCTTTAAAACGGATTTCCCCTACTGCAAGTCCACGAATCATCAGAGTAGAACTTTGGGAGCCGCAGTTTCCTCCTGTCCCCATCAGCATCGGAATCAGGGTGATCAGGATGGGCATAGCTGCCATGGCATTCTCGTAGTATGCCAGTAAAAGTCCGCTGACCGTAGCAGACAACATCAAAAACAAGAGCCACGGAATCCTGTGCAGTGCATGTTTCCATACGCTCGTTCCAAAATAAGAATCATCTGTCGGATTAACACCTGCCATTTTGCTGATATCTTCCGTTGCCTCATCCTGCAGGACAAGCATGGCATCGTCTACTGTGACAATCCCTACCATACACATCTCATTGTCTACGATGGGAATGGCTACAAGACCATATTTTTTGATCATGGTAGCCACATATTCCTGGTCGTCATGTGTATGTGCATACAAAATATTGGTATCCATGATTTCTTCGATCGTTCTGCTTTCACTGGAAGTGAGAAGATCTTTGATATCTACCCAACCAATCAGTTTCTTCTGTTCTGTCACATAACAGGTATAGATTGTTTCTCTGTTGATTCCCACCTGCCGGATCTTCAGAATCGCGTCCTCTACCGTCATTTCCTTTCGGAAACTTACATAATCGACATTCATTACGCTACCTGCACTGTCTTCCGGATATTGCAAAATCGTATTGATCTGCTTTCTTGTTTCCTCGTCCGTGACCATCAGAAGTCGATCCACCACATTAGCAGGCATTTCCTCCAACACATCTACCGTATCATCAAGATACATTTCTTCCATCACTTCTTCCAACTCGGAATCCGTCAGTGCATTTATGAGGAATTCTCTTGTTTCGCTGCTCATATACGTAAAAGTTTCCGCAGCCTCTTCTTTCCCGAGGAGCCTGAAAATCAAAATAATCTGCCGTTCATCAACTTCTTCGAGAATCGCTGCGATATCCACAGGATACATATTGCTTAATTCTTCTTTCAGCTCTTTGAATCGCCGTTCATCCAGCATCCCAAGAATCTCTTCTTGTTTTTCCATGCTTCCCCTCCTCATTTACAGTATACTTTCTTTTGCATACCTATCCTTTTTATAGTATAATCATAACAAGGAGGATATACAAGAAATTTATGAAAATAGTTGGTTTAATCGCAGAATATAATCCGTTTCACAACGGACATGAATATCACATAAAAAAAGCAAAAGAGATTACCGGTGCAGATGCGGTAATAGTCATCATGAGTGGAAATTTTGTACAGCGAGGTGTTCCTGCCATTATGCCTAAGCATCTTCGTGCCAAAGTAGCTCTGAAAGCAGGTGCTTCTCTTGTTCTGGAACTTCCGGTCTGCTATGCCACCGGAAGTGCCGAATATTTTGCCAAAGGAGCCGTTTCTCTTCTGGATCATCTTGGCTGTGTTGATTTTCTTTGTTTTGGAAGTGAATGTGGTGATATTGAAACTCTGTTTCATATCGCTTCTGTTCTTGCTGACGAACCTTATGAATACCGCAAACTGCTTCAGGCTTCTTTGCGCCGCGGGAATTCTTTTCCTGCCGCACGTCAAGAGGCTTTATGTTCCTATCTGGAGGATCCTTCTCTTGCCTGTGTACTTTCCAGTCCTAACAATACCCTTGGAATCGAATATATCAAGGCTCTTCTCCAGTTAAAAAGTTCCATCAAACCTTTGACCATCTTAAGGAAAGATTCCTCTTATCACGATTCCGAATTGGAAGAAAGCGGAAAATACAGCTCCGCAACAGCAATCCGTCGTCTTCTTTTGTATGCCGGAAATTCTTTTCATACAAATGAGGAAGTTCTTTATGACGAACCAAAACTTTCTTCTGTTTTGGCCCGTTTGGAAGATCATGTTCCAAAAGAATGTATTTCTCTTCTGGAACGTACCCATTTAAGCCGCTATCCAGTATACAGCAATGATTTCTCTTTGTTGCTGAAATATCGTCTGATGCAAGAAACGCGTGGCACATTGACCAGATATGCTGATGTTTCAGAGGAGCTTTCCAACCGTATCATGAAACACCTGAACGATTTTCTGAATTTTGACCAGTTCTGTGACTTGTTAAAAACAAAAGAAGTGACTTATACCCGTATCAGCCGTGCACTTTTACATATAATACTGGGAATCAAAAAATCTCACATGGAGGATTTGGAGTTTTACGGTCTTGTCCACTATGCCCGTATGCTTGGTTTTTCCAAAAAAGACAAGCAGCTTTTATCGCAGATTAAGCAGAATTCTTCCATTCCTTTGATTCCTAAACTGACCGACATGGATTCTTTGTCAGAACACGGGCAGCAAATGCTTCATCTTGACGTCACTTCCTCTAATTTATACGAATCCGTTATTACCGATAAGTTTAAAACGCCGTTCTGTAACGAATATACACATCCTCTTGTTATTGTCTGATATGATAAAAGCCCTCAGGCAGATGTTTGTCCAGCATCCGCACTGAGGGTCTTTTCATTCTTTTTAATATTCTACATATTTTGTACAGGCAACCGCCATAGTTCCCGGGCCCACATGACAGGCGATGCTTAAGGCAAGCTTGTTCATTTCCACTTTATATTGCGGGAAATAATCTTCAATCTCTTCTTTCCATTTCTGAGCTTCTTCTTCTGAGCAGGTATATGCTGCCTCAAGATAGACTCTCTGATTTCCGAAACGATGCAGCAAATCTTTGCCTACTGCATCCAACATGGTTTTCTTTGCCTGCTTCCATCCCCGGACTTTTGCATAGGCATCTAGCTTTCCTCCCTGTATCTGAAGAACCGGTTTTAAATTCAGTACCGTTCCAATGGCTGCCGCCGCCGGAGTGATTCTTCCGCCTTTTTTCAGGTATTTTAAAGTATCTACCGTAATATAGATGCCGGATTCTTTTGCATTTTTTTCCAGGATTTTCTTGATTTCTTCTGCTGACTTTCCTTCTTCCGCCAGCATCAGTGCATCCTGAACAGACCGCTTCTGAGTTACGGAAATGCGTTGATTGTTTACTACCTGAACCCGTCCGTCATAGTCTTCCGCCAGCATGATGGCTGTCTCGCAGGAACTGCTCAAACTGCTGGACATGGGAATGTAAACAATTTCATCATATTCTTTCAAGTATGCATCCCACAACTCCGTAACACTTCCAGGAGACGGCTGTGATGTTTTGATATCGCTGCCTTCTTCCATCTTTTTGTAAAACTCTTCCTGGGACAATGTTATTCCTTCAAAATATTCTACATTATCTATAAAAAACGGCATCGGAAGCACTCCCACTCCAAGTGTCTTTGCTTCTTCCTGTGTAATTCCGCTGTTACTGTCTGTTAAAACCGCAACTTTTCCCATTTTCTTTTTCTTCCTTTCCAAACTATATCGCTTTTTCTTCTATACCGCCACAACTGAAGATCGGCAATTTCTGTCTGCTACCATAATTGGGATATCTTCACCTTTATAAGGGTTATCTCCTAAAGTCACTTCAAGCTTTACTGTTTCATAGGCCAATTCTGCATAATTGTTTTCCTTGCTCAAATGGCCCAAAATAACACATTTCAGATTATCATGCAGAATATCGCAAAGAAGCCTTCCTGACAACTCATTGGACAAATGCCCTTTCTTCCCCAATACACGTTGTTTCAAATAATATGGATACGTTCCGACTTCCAACATATGTACGTCGTGATTGGCCTCTAATAAAACAGCATCAAGATTTTTTAAGTTCTCCACTGTATATTCATCATAAATCCCAAGATCCGTTGCCACAGCCATAGATTTTTTCCCGTCTTTAAAACGAAATCCCGTCGGCTCATTGGCATCGTGAGAAATATGAAATGGCCGTACCGTTAAATCTTTCAAAGAAAAATCTTCATCTGCTTTGATTTCATGTAGCAGTCCATCCGGCATTTTCCCTAGGCCGCTATAATTTTGGATTCCTCTGATTGTTCCTTTTGTAGCATATATGGGAATTCCGTATTTTCTGCTAAAAACGCCAAGTCCCTGGATATGATCTACATGCTCATGCGTAATAAAAATTCCATCCAGTTCTTCCCCTTTTACATCCAAATCCTTTAATCCTTCTTCTATTCGCTTTTTGCTGATTCCCGTATCCACAAGGAAATTCGTATGTTCGCTGCCGACATAAATACAGTTTCCACTGCTGCCGCTGGCAATACTGCAAATTCTCATGTTCTTTCGTCTCCGTTCTCTTTGTCTGCTAAGATTCTAACGCTTTTTCTACCTGTCTGCAAGTATCTTTTACTTCCCCACTGTTGTCAATAACAACCCGGCAATATTTTCTAAATTCTTCTTCCGATTTTTGGTTTCTCATGATTCCGTCTATTTTCTCATCCGAATATCCACGAGATGCTTTCAATCGCCTTTTTCTTACTTCATCCGAAGCATGAATATACCATAATTCATCACAGATTTCATCATAGTGATCTTCGATTAAAAGTGCAGCTTCCACAACAAAAAGTGCCGTCTTTTTTTCTTTTTCCGTTTTTATTTTTTTCTTTATATATTCTTTCACCTGCGGGTGCACGATACGGTTTAAAAGCGTTAACTTTTCTTTTTCCCGAAACACAATATTGCCAAGCTTCTTTCGATCGATTTCACCGTTCTCGGAAAGAATCTCCTCTCCAAAATGTGTTATGATCTGCTCATAGCAGTTTTCTCCCGGATTTTCCAGTTCATGAGCTACTTTATCTGCCTCGCAAATCGCAGCTCCATGAGCATCTCTCATATAATTTAAAATTGTACTTTTTCCGGCACCCACGCCGCCGGTGATTCCTATTATCTTCATCTTTTATTTTGCCTCATACCAGTTCATGCCTTCCTGCATATCCGCGATCAGCGGAACTCTCAGTTGTGCTGCATGTTCCATTTCTTCTTTTAAAATCCCTTTTACGACTTCTTTTTCTTCTTTCCTTGTTTCTACCAGAAGTTCATCGTGAACCTGAAGAACAATCCTTGATCCTAACTGCTCTTCCTTCAGTCTTCTGTTCACCCGAATCATGGCAATTTTCATAATATCTGCCGCTGCTCCCTGGATTGGCGAATTCATTGCTACTCGTTCACCAAAATTTCGTTGCATAAAATTACTTGAAGAAAGTTCCGGAACCGGACGTCTTCTTCCGAACATTGTTGACACATACCCATTCTCTTTGGCAAACGCCACTTCGCCGTCCAAATAAGCCTTTACTCCTGGGTACGTTTCAAAATATCTGTCAATATATTCTCCGGCCTCTTTTCTTGTAATACTAAGATCCTGACTTAATCCAAAAGAGCTGATTCCGTATACAATACCGAAATTGACTGCCTTGGCATTTCTTCTCTGTAAATCCGTTACCTCTCCAAACGGCGTATGGAATACCTGTGACGCGGTCATTCTGTGAATATCCTGTGCTTCCCGATATGCCTGTATCAAAGCCTCATCGCCGGAACAATGTGCCAAAATCCGAAGTTCAATCTGTGAATAATCCGCATCAATAAACACACATCCTTCTTCAGGAACAAAAACTTTTCTAATCCTTCTTCCCAGTTCCATCCGCACCGGAATATTCTGAAGATTCGGTTCCGTGCTGCTGATCCGTCCGGTTGCCGTCACTGTCTGATTAAAAGTTCCATGGATTCTTCCATCTTCGGAAATATAATTGATCAGCCCATCTGCATAGGTCGATTTTAATTTTGCAAGCTGCCTGTATTCCAAAATACGAGAAACGATCGGATATTCCGGTGCAAGCTTTTCTAAAATATCGGCTGCCGTGGAAAATCCGGATTTTGTTTTCTTTCCGTGAGGAAGCTGTAAATGTTCAAACAAAACAACCCCCAACTGTTTTGGAGAATTGATATTAAAAGTTTCTCCTGCTAAGTCATAAATTTCCTTTTCAAGCTCTTCAATCTTCTTTCCAAGTTCTCCTCCGTATGTTCGAAGTGCTTCCTTTTCTACCTTTACTCCTGCCGTTTCCATCTCATGCAACGCAAACACAAGAGGCATTTCTATTTTTTCAAACAAGTCTTCCATTTCTGCTTCCTGCAGCTTTTCCCTTAACACCTCTTCTGCTTTATACATTGCATAGGCACCGTAACATGTCTTCTTTTCTTCCGGGAATTTCTCATCGATGATAAGATTCAAGTATTCCTGTGCAATATCGTATATTTCATAAGAATTTGCAAGAGGATTAAGAAGATACGCCGCCAGATGTACGTCAAACAAAGTGTCCTGATCCTGTACGTTCAAATGTTTCATTTCTTTTTTCACATCCAACATGGATAAAATCATTTTTCCTTTGGTCAGTTCTGACACTTTTTCAAAAAGATATCCGGAGCTGATCCGGTCATTGACACAGATACGATATACCTTTTCTTTCTGTTCGAGAAAACAAAGACCAACCGCCGTCAATCCTGCCTGATTTGCAAAAAGAGGAAGCAGATTCTCTGTGTTACGTTCAAACACAATTCCCGCCTTTTCTGCCTTTTTTATTTTTTCAAACACAACCTGCGCTTTTTCCGGATCAGAAACTTCCTCAAAACAGGTTTCGATTGTGTCTGACGGTGCCTGAATATCAAATCTTCCAAGAAGATTTTTAAACTGCAGTTTCTGAAAGCAGTCATAAGCCTCCTCCGTATAAAGATTTCCGATTCTTCCCTCTTCGATTTCATAAGGAAATTTTGCATGAATATCAATGGTAGCCAAAATCTTACTCATTTTTGCAAGATCATAATGCTCTTCCAGGGCTTTGGCAGCTCTTGGCGGTTTTATTTCTTTTACATGCTCATATGCATTCTCAATGGTTCCATATTCTACTATGATCTTTGTTGCCGTTTTTTCCCCGATGCTTGGCACTCCCGGAATATTGTCAGAAGAATCCCCCATCAATGCTTTCACATCAATAAATTCTTTTGGAGTAACCTGATAGTGTTCTTTTACATCCTCTTCCAGATAATCTTCTATTTCCGTACGTCCCTGTTTTGTTTTCGGAATCCGTATCTTTACTTTTTTTGTTGCAAGCTGAAGAAGATCTCTGTCTCCGGAAAGTACAGTAACATTCATCCCCTGTTCTTCACATTTTCTGGATAATGTACCGATCAGATCGTCCGCTTCCAGTCCCTCTTTTTCAACAATCCTTATCCCCATGGCACGAAGAACTTCTTTCACTATCGGAACCTGTTGGCGTAACTCTTCAGCCATCGGTTTTCGTGTTCCCTTATATGCTTCATACATTTGATGACGAAACGTAGGTGCATGGACGTCAAATGCGACTGTCAAGAATTCCGGTTTTTCTTCATCCAGTATTTTAAACAGGATATTTAAAAATCCATATATGGCATTGGTATGAAGTCCCTGTGCGTTTGTCAGATCCGGCACACCGTAAAACGCTCTGTTTAAAATGCTGTGTCCGTCTATCAATACTATCTTTTTATTTTCATACTGTTGATTTTCCATTGTTCTTCTCCATATTCTTTTTCATTATAAAACCATCTGTTACTCTTCAAAAGTAAATCCTGCCTGTTTTAAAATACGATACAATATCGGAATGACGATCAACTGGATCGCAATTCCCGGAAGCCCTGTAACAATTCCGCTTACAAATGCCGCGCCATTGGCAAAAGGAAAACGAAAATGCAGCAAATAAACAGCAACCATAAGAGTACATCCATATATGATTCTTCCTGCTATCATTGCCGGAATCAGTCGCAAATATACCGGATACTTCTTCTGTGCCAAAATTCCAGACACTAACCCATATGCCGCCAATTCAAAAATCATAAAATATACTTTTGGAACAGGAGGCATACCTGTCAGCATACTGCTTAAAACCGGCACGATGATTCCTACTCCCAGGCCATATCTGGCTCCAAGAAGAATTCCGGCAAGAAATACCGGAATCTGAATCGGAAGAAATGTATTTCCGGCAGCTTGTCCGAAAAATATGAAATGCCTGAGGCAAGATCACCCCAATGGCAATCAATACCCCTGCGTACACCAGTTTCAATACTCCGATATTGGCCACTGCCTCTCCCTGTCTTTTTTGCATATTGTTTCCCCCTTTTCCATTTTTCAAATTGATGCATTATGTTCTATTTTACTTTGTTTTATTGGATTTTACAATGTGATTTCCCCATATTTAAATAATGGAAAGATGCTCCAGTAAAATTTTAAATCCGATTAAGATTAATACGATTCCACCGAAACATTCTGCTTTTGATTTATATTTGGTACCAAACACCGTGCCTATCTTGAGTCCGACTGCCGACAACACAAAAGTAACGCAGCCGATAAATAAAACAGCCGATACAATATCGACGTTCAGAAAAGCAAACGTAACTCCCACTGCAAGGGCATCAATACTTGTTGCGACTGCCAATGCCGTCATTTCTCTGACATCAAATTTAGCTCCCACACACTCTTCCTGGCTTCTTGATTCGCGTATCATATTTCCTCCGATAACAAGAAGAAGAACAAATGCGATCCAATGGTCTACGCTTTCGATCATTCCTTGAAAATATCTTCCGACAAAATATCCGACAGCCGGCATCAGCGCCTGAAATCCTCCGAAATAACATCCCACACACAAAATATATTTTGGCTTCGCCTTTCCTGCCGATAACCCTTTACACACCGAAACTGCAAAAGCATCCATTGCAAGTCCTACTGCAATAAAAAATAATTCTACTATTCCCATCTTTTTCCTCCGCATTGTCTTTTCTTTCTCTATCATAAAAAAAGCGAGCCTGTATCCTTGAGATAAGCCTCGTGCTTTCATTGTTTCATGATAACCTACATCTCTTTTTGTTGCAAGTATCTTTTCGCATCTTTTTATTTTCGCCAATCAAAAAGAACGTCCCCATAAAAACAGGAACGTTCCTTTCACAAGGATCATCTTTAACCTTCATATACGGAACGGGAAGTTTTCTCATCGTATTTTACTCTTGAATAGAGATAAAATCCGACTCCAAGGACAATCCATCCTCCTACAATCACCCATTCTTCTTTTTTCAGCTGGGACTGTCCCGGCATCATATATAAAAGACACATTACCGTTGTCGTAAATACAGAAGCAAAACCTACCAATTTACCGTATCGGATTTTGTACGGACGGTTCATATCCGGTTCTTTGATTCTTAATGCAATAAAAGAAAGGGAAACCATAACATAAGCGACACAAATCGCAAAACTTCCTGCATCTGTGATCCATGTCATCATGGACTGACCAAAGAACGGAGCCGCTACTGCAATCGCTCCGATCAGCAGTACTGCATTGACCGGTGTTTTTGTTTTAGGATCCAGTTTAGCAAGAGACTGTGGAATCATTTTTGACTCTGCAAGAGAATAAATTGCTCTGGAACCTCCAATAAAGAAAGAATTCCAGCTTGTAATGATTCCCATGATCCCGCCGATGATACAAATGGTAGATGCGATATCACTGTTAAAAAATGCTTTTTTCATTGCATCTGCCGTTGCAAGTTCAGATGACATCAATTCACCATTTGATAAAACAATGGATACCGCAAACACGATCAACACATACCATGCAACTGCCATGGCAATGGAAAGAATGATAATCTTTCCGATTTTTTTAACCGGCACATTGATTTCTTCTGCTGCCTGTGGAATCACATCAAATCCTACAAGCATAAATGGTGTCATAACTGCCACCTTAAATACACCGCCTACGGCACCGTCACTATTAAATAATGGCTGCATGTTTTCCATATCACCTGTCGCAACCGCACCTGCAATCAGTGCGATACCAACAAGTGCAATGATGACTGTAAGGATTGTCTGCAATTCTGCCGCTGATTTAGAACCCGAATAATTAACAGCTGTAATAACGATGGCCGTGATAACCGCAATCGCAAGCCAAGATGCATAAATATCAAATCCGCCAATGGTGTATAGGTATCCTTTTGTTACCAAATTTGGTGCGATGTATTTAATCACCGTCGGAAATGCACAGGATTCAAACGCAACGACACCCACATATCCAAGAACCAAAGCCCATGTACAGATGAAAGATCCGTTTTTTCCAAATGCTCGCAAACTAAATGCATGAGCCCCTCCACATTCCGGTATAGCAGAAGTCAGTTCTGCATAAACCAGACCAACAAATACAACCATGATTCCTCCAAGGAGAAACGCAAGCATTGCCCCTGCAGAACCTCCATAATCAATCCACTCTCCTGCCATTACGATCCATCCCCAGCCGATCATAGCCCCGAAAGCGATCACAAAAATATCCTTTGAACTTAGTACTTTGTCAAACTTTGAATTATTATCCATATTCATATTGCCCCCAAATCTTCGCCTTATTACATATCTTCGTTTTAAAAACGATCAATATGCTTCTCAATCTGACTACTTCATTATATTATTAAGTTGTCAGTTTTTCAATGTTTATTTTTCAAAATTATTAACAAGACCAGCGTTCAGTTTTTGTAAAAATTGCTGTTTTTTGATTTTATCCATTTTTCGTTAAAAAATATACATCAAAAAAATAGCGAATACCACATTTCCTGTAGTTTCGCTATCTCTTCTTCCTATATAAAATATAATGCCGGCGACTTTTAGTATATTGTAGAGGGAAGTTTTGACAGATTTCTTCACTTTTTTGATGAGCTGATTGTCACTCTCGTTGACTGCAATCGCACGTCCAACCTTCTGAATTACTTCCATGGTCGTAATTTTCCTGCATTTATCCAGGTCAAGAGTAATTATCTAATCCAAAGTTCTTTTTGATTTTTCTGATAGATCCCTAAAATGTATATCGGTCCATCCAAGCATAATTTCGTATTGAATTTTATCGTTCGTCAATTCTGAGATGAATCTATTAATGTTGTTATTAAAGCAGTAACTCCGGCACACACAATATCTTTTCCTAATGCTTCGTATTGTGCATGACCGAAAAAAATAATCCTATCCTTTCGGACTTCTACCGCAATCAATCACACCACTCCTGTTTATAAAAATACCACCGGCCATTTCTGACTGGTAGTGTCAATACCATACAACGATATCTCTTTCAGGGAACTCTCCGTTCCTCTGGTATTTCTCTAGTCTTCTGAGTGCATGTGCGGCATAATTATTTCCATATCCTTCAAGAAGTTTTTCAAGGATTCTCTCTCCCGTATCTCTATTTAATGCTACAATACCGCTCTTTTCTGATTTTTCTGGAAAATATCTGTATCTAACCATATGGTCAGTTAATTCTTCCTTTTCAATTCTTACCATGCTCTCACTCCCTTTCTACAAATTATTTTTCTTCTTAAATTCATCAAGAGCATACGCATAATCGTATTTACTCTGAGCCAAATTGTGTGCCTCGTCATATGAAAGCCCTAGCTTATTCATTAGACCATATTCCAGATGCTCATGCTTAAGAAGGATAATATCGTGTTCTTGTATATCTTTTCCCTCTCGAAATCGTCTAAAAGACTTTGCCATGTAATAATCTGGTTCAAAACGCTTCATTCCACCATATAATTCGTATTCATTCACAAACACATGATCATACACTTTCGATATGTATATCTCAGAGAAACCACTATGCTTTGAAATAGATTTTACAATATTTCTTCTATCCAATTTTCAAATGCTTTTCTGTCCATATACGGAGTTACAGCACATCTACAGTGCAGTACCCTCAGCCATGAATTCATATTCTTCAAACTCATTTTCTTCCATAGACCTTTTAGCCGATTCCGTTTGAACCCTCGCCATCTCTGTCCTCATTAGTCTTTCTGCATTATACTGGCTTACTCCAAAACGCTCTTTCAGATGCCGAGCCAATACACGAGGATTCTGCCCCTGTATCAATCCTGTCTGTAAGAGTTTGTCCAATTCTGATTTCAACATTCCCTGATACATCCAGATTCGGTCTGAGAACGTAGCATTTTTAAACGACGCATTCACTATTACACTCGCTTCTTTCTTCGGGTCCGTTACGCTTTTTCCTAGGATACCTGCTTGGCGTTCAAATTCATCTAATGCCCGTTTATCTTGTTGTTTCAATATACTTCCCAATACTCTTTTTAGTAATGCATTTTCAACCTGACGGTCAACTACTTTCTTCCCTCTTTTTAAGGTATCCAAAGTATACACATACTTATTTTTCCAATTATTAAGTGTAGAAATAGAAATCCCCATATTCTTTGCTCTCCGCTCTTCTGTAAGACTGTTTCTAGCCCATCCCTCTATTTTTATCAGGCTTTCGGGCGAAAGCCATTCTTCATTCTTCTTTGTTTACTTCTTCTATGAATTCTTTCATCATGTTTGTAAGCTGCGTTCCCCTTGCCACTCCTGCCCTTTTGCAGGCAATCAAATGGCGTGAGCATTGATACGATATCCAGAAGGCTCGGACATGAAAACAGTCAGGTTACAAGAGAAATCTACCTGCATACAACTAAACGGTTGGTAGAGAATGATAACCAGCAGATAAAGCGATTAAATATCATTTAAAGGCCGTAGAAAAACAAGGGGCAAAAAGGGGGAAGAAAACGGGCAAAAAATGTTATATCCCTTTCCTATCTCTTTCCAAAAGAAAATAGCGGAAACCCTTGATTTTACTGAGGATTTCCGCTATTTTCATATCGCTTTCCACTTGTCCAAACTGCCGGCGGCGGGACTTGAACCCGCACGTGGTTGCCCACAACAGATTTTGAGTCTGCCTCGTCTGCCATTCCGACACGCCGGCTCTCTCGACTTTCACAAGTCGAGATTTATTATATCATAGCATTTTTTGTTTTGCAAGAACTATTTTCATTTTTTTAAGATTCTTCTTGTAATTTTTTTCCTATCTCAAAACAGTCAAATGTAGCGAAGTAATCTTTCGGTGTTTCTGCACGACGGATAAGTTTTGCCGTACCGTCTTCTCCAAGAAGCACTTCTGCCGATCTTAGCTTTCCGTTATAATTGTATCCCATAGAAAATCCATGAGCTCCGGTATCATGAATGACCAGTATATCTCCTATATCAATCTTTGGCAACATTCTGTCTATGGCAAATTTATCATTATTTTCACATAAAGAGCCGACTATGTCATATTTATGGTCCTTTGGTTCCGTTTCCTTTCCACTCACCGTAATATGATGATACGCTCCGTACATGGCCGGTCTCATCAGATTCACTGCACAAGCATCTACTCCGATATACTCTTTATGAGTATGTTTCTCATGGATTGCTTTCGTCACAAGGCATCCATACGGTCCCATCATAAACCGCCCGAGTTCTGTATAAATGGCAACATCATCCATTCCGACCGGTGTAAGCACTTCTTCATACATCTTGCGTACTCCTTCTCCGATCACTTTGATGTCATTTGGTGTTTCTTCCGGCTTATATGGGATTCCGATTCCTCCGGAAAGATTGATAAATTTAATATGGACTCCTGTTTCTTTCTTTAATTTCACTGCTATTTCAAAAAGTATTTTCGCAAGCATCGGGTAATATTCGTTTGTCACGGTATTGCTTGCAAGAAAAGCATGGATACCAAACTCTTTTGCACCTTTCGCTTTTAATATCTTGAATGCCTCAAAAAGCTGCTCCGTCGTCATCCCATATTTCGCATCCCCCGGATTATCCATAATATCATTACTGATCTTAAAAAGTCCTCCCGGATTGTAACGACAGCTGATTGTTTCCGGAATGTGCCCGATAGCCTGTTCCAGAAAATCAATATGAGTAATATCGTCAAGATTTATGATAGCACCAAGCTTGTCCGCCAACCGAAACTCTTCTGTCGGAGTGTCATTAGAAGAAAACATGATATCTTCCCCGCATATTCCCATTGCTTCTGAAAGCATCAATTCTGTATAGGAAGAACAATCGCACCCACAGCCATAGTCCTGTAATATACGGATCAAAAACGGATTCGGCGTAGCTTTAACCGCAAAATATTCTTTATACCCTTTATTCCATGAAAAAGCCTCTTTTAAGGCCTGTGCATTTTTTCTGATTCCAGCTTCATCATATAAGTGAAACGGAGTGGGAAATTCTTTTATGATCTCATCTAGTTTTTCTTTTGTAATAAATGGTATTTTTCCTATCATTTTCCTTCTCCTTTCGTAAATTCGATCAATTTTATCTCATTGGCCATCGCGTCCTTAAATACTTCTGCAAAGTTCTGCTGTCCTGTATACAGACATGTATTTTTTGTTCTCGCCCCGAATTCTCCGCTTAGTACATACCGAGAATCCGTAATCATTCCAATCTGTTTTTTCTTTTCCAATGCCTTATATATCTTACCTGGTCCTTGATAATCTGTACAATCTGTAAGAACCACTACTTTTTTCCCTTCATCCGAAATTTTTTCAAGTTCCGGCAAAATCACATCCAAAAACTCTTTTCCCGCTGAAACATATACCCGTTCTTTTGTTGACTGCAGAAGCTTTTTTGCTTTATTTTCAATATTTTCCTCGCCTGTAATCGTAATGTATCCCTCTTCTTCTGTCCTTGCACTTGGTGCGTGTAAAACAAGCCAGTCTTCTTCTTTTTTTAATTGATCAATCCTGTTTTCACAAAATTCCTGGATTGAAACGGCCAAATATTTTTTACCTGTCAATTCCTGTACCAGATTGGCTGCTCCTTTTTCGCAAAGAGAAGTCAACGCCATATACACATTGGAACGGGATGCTCCTGTTAATTTTGCCACTTCATATCCCGTCATTTTTCCATTTTCAAGAAGACATTCATAAACAGAAGCTTCTTGCCTTGTTAAGTGAAAATTCATTAAATGTTCTGTAAATTGTTCTGTTCCCATACGACGTTCTCCTTAGTAGTATTTTATAGTGCTACTATAATCTTTTTAAAAACAGAAGTCAAGTAAAATCAGAATTGTTTCAACCGGTTATAACATTAATCGCCTCATATTATTTCCACGCAAAAAAGGAAGAGAATCTTCCTTGAAAATAACGAAATTCTCTTCCTTTTAATAGTTTTAACTTAATGACACCGACTTAGAAAAAAGCATACCGCTTTTTATTTTTTCTTTTATTCAATTACTGCAATACGCATCATATTGCTCCTTCCATTGCTAGAATGAGAATACGCTCCCATTGTAGAAGGAAGTCCTGCCGTAAGTACAACTACATCTCCTGTTTCCACATATTGCTTTGCTTTTACCATTTCTAAAGCGTTTGTGCAAACATCTTCCATTGATTTCAACGGAATGGATTTCATTGGATATACACCCCAGTAAATCTGCATTCTTCTTAAAGTAGATTCATCCGGACTAACCCCCAAAACACAGCATTTCGGTTTGAACTTTGATACTACTTTGGCTGTTGCTCCGGACATGGTAGGCGTAATGATACATTTTGCCATCACATTATCCGCTGTTGCAACCGTAGAATAACCGATAGCACTTGAGATTCCTTTCGTTCTATGTTTACGTGCTTTAGAAAGCATTACATCATAATCAAGATGGCTTTCTGTATTTTCTACGATCTGTACCATCATTTTCAAAGCTTCCACCGGATATTTCCCCTGCGCTGTTTCTCCTGAAAGCATCACAGCATCGGTTCCGTCATATACCGCATTGGCAACATCTGTTACTTCTGCACGTGTCGGACGCGGATTTCGCATCATGGAATCCAACATCTGTGTAGCCGTAATAACGGATTTGAAATTGTCATTACACTTTTTGATGATTTCTTTCTGAATATACGGAACTTCCTGAGCCGGGATTTCAACTCCCATATCTCCTCTGGCTACCATGATTCCGTCTGCACAGCGAATGATTTCATCAATATTACGGATTCCTTCTGCATTTTCTATCTTGGCAATAATCGGTACATGCGGTGCTCCACATTCACTGAGCCAACTTCTGATTTCGAGGATACATTCTGCATTTCTTACAAAAGACGCCGCAATGAAATCCACTCCCTGCTCTACTCCGAATTTAATGTCTTCTTTGTCTTTTTCTGTAATGGCCGGAAGACGTACAGGTACATTCGGAACATTGATTCCTTTTCTTTCTCCAAGTTCTCCGCCGTTTTGAATCTTACAGATAATATCATTATTTTCGATTGCCTTTACTTCCAGTTCAATCAATCCGTCATCAATCAGTATTCTTTTCCCCGGAACTACATCTGCTGTCAATCCCTTATATGTGATGGATACGCGAGAGTCATCTCCTATAATATCGTCAGATGTAAGAATAAATTCTTTTCCTTCCTGAAGCATCACTTTCTTTCCGTCTTTCAACACTCCTGTACGGATTTCCGGTCCTTTTGTATCCAAAAGCATTGCGATCGGTTTATGTTCTTCTTCCCGGATTCTCTTTAAAAGATCCATTCTGTGCTTATGTTCTTCATAATCACCATGAGAGAAATTAAATCTGGCAACATCCATACCATTTTTGATTAAACTTCTCATAATATTCTCATCATTTAAGTTTGGTCCCATTGTACAGACAATTTTGGTCTTTTTCATTTTTTTCCTCCTTTTACCTAAAATGCTAATATAATTGTTTCTATTTCACATGTTCATGTGTAAATAAATGATCCTGACAATATTCGTAATTTCCATTACATTTGGAGCAATATCGAAATTCCAATTCCGGATGATCCAACTCTGTTCTTCCACACACAGCGCAACGATGCCTTGGTACTCTTCCGTCAGCTTGTGCCGCATAATGATTTTCCGGGCGTGCATTCATCTGTTTTTTAAATTCTCTTCTTCGTTTCTGCTGTCTTGGAGAATATTTGGCAAAATTTCTGGACGAAATGTAAAAAAGGATAAAATTCAAAACAGAAATCGCCGCTGCAAACGCACTTGCTTTATAACCTCCGTACACTCCCCCATACGCCGGCAAAAATGCCTGCACAACGGTCCAGACAAAAAACGCCCCATCTATCCAGGCCAACCATTTTGCTTTGACCGGAAGAATGAAAAAAAGCAAGAATTCCATATCCGGATATACTGCCGCAAATGCAAAAAACAGTGATAGGTTTAAATATGTGGTGTCTAAAAGATAAACATTTCCTGTAACTAAATAAACAACCACTGCCGCGATCACATGAAACACAACCCCTGAAAGGAGATACAGATTAAAACGAAATGCTCCCCATGTCTGTTCCAGAGCCTTACCTATCATATAATAAAAATAGAGTGCAATGATCAGAAAAAAGAGATTGTTAGAGGGAGGCTGTATCAAAAATGTAACAATCCTCCAAATCTGTCCATGTAAGATGGCAGATGCATCCAGTGATAAATACTGAACATAAAAAAGTGGATTCAAATAGTTCAGGACAAATCCGATTCCGTATAAAATGATAATATAATACATCAGATTCGGTATGGCGAATCTTCCAAATTTTCGCTCTAACTTACTAATCCAGTTCATAGTCTTTCTCCTTTCATTTACGGTACTCATTGTATCCTTAGAACCTTTATTTGTCAATCTGCTTCTTTGACTTTACAATAAATTCTCATTTCCTTAACAAGATTTCATATTGTATCTTGACTCATTTTGTCGTATAATAGACGATATTGTGAAAATCCATATATAATAGGTAGATATATTTTACCATATCATTGTACAGATAGAAAAGGAGTATTACATATGATCCAAAACGATTTATTGACACTTGGTATCGATATTGGTTCTACCACCGTCAAGATTGCTGTTTTGAACGAGCAGCATGATCTACTGTTTTCTGATTATGAAAGACATTTTGCAAATATTCAGGAAACACTTTCCGATCTGCTTGGAAGAGCTATCCATCAGCTTGGAGCCATACATGTATCCCCTGTGATTACCGGAAGCGGCGGTCTTACACTCGCCAAACATCTTGGTATTCCTTTTGTACAGGAAGTTATTGCCGTTTCTACTGCTCTGCAGGATTATGCACCGCAGACCGATGTTGCGATCGAACTTGGCGGAGAAGACGCCAAGATTATTTATTTTGAAAACGGCAATGTAGAACAGCGGATGAACGGAATCTGTGCCGGAGGTACCGGTTCCTTTATCGACCAGATGGCCTCTCTTCTTCAGACAGATGCCACCGGACTAAATGAATATGCCAAAAATTATACGGCATTATATGACATTGCCGCTAGATGCGGAGTATTTGCCAAAACAGATATCCAGCCTCTTATCAATGACGGAGCCGCAAAAGAAGATCTTGCAGCTTCTATTTTTCAGGCTGTTGTAAACCAGACCATCAGTGGACTGGCATGCGGAAAGCCGATTCGTGGACACGTCGCTTTTCTCGGAGGTCCTCTTCACTTTCTGTCAGAGCTTCGTCATGCTTTCATTCGTACACTCAACCTAGACGATGAGCATACGATCGCTCCGGCAAACTCTCATCTATTTGCAGCTGTAGGTTCTGCTTTAAATTCAAAAAAAGACCTCAACATCTCTGTTATCGAACTTCAGCAACGACTGGAAGGACATATTGAAATGGATTTTGAAGTAGAACGTTTGGAACCGCTTTTTGCCTCGGATGCCGATTATTCCGAATTCAAAAAACGGCATGAAAAACATCAGGTTCCGGTAAAAGACCTTTCCACTTATAAAGGAAACGTATATCTTGGAATCGATGCAGGATCAACAACCACCAAAGCAGCTCTTGTCGGAGAAGACGGAACCCTTCTTTATTCCTTTTATCACGGAAATGATGGGGATCCTCTTGCTACTACTATCACCGCATTAAAGGATATCTATTCTAAACTTCCTGAGGAAGCCCATATCGCCTATTCCTGTTCTACAGGCTATGGTGAAGCTTTAATGAAAGCAGCGTTTCTTCTTGATGAAGGGGAAGTAGAAACGGTTTCTCATTACTATGCCGCTTCCTTTTTTGAACCGGATGTAGATTGTATTCTTGATATCGGCGGACAGGATATGAAATGTATCAAAATCAAGAACCATACTGTAGATAGTGTACAACTAAACGAAGCCTGTTCTTCCGGATGTGGCTCTTTCATTGAAACATTCGCAAAATCGCTGAACTATTCCGTAGAAGATTTTGCACATGAAGCATTATTTGCTAAACATCCGATCGATCTTGGAACCCGCTGTACCGTATTTATGAATTCCAAAGTAAAACAGGCTCAGAAAGAAGGTGCTTCCGTTGCAGACATTTCTGCCGGTCTTGCTTATTCCGTTATTAAAAATGCATTATTTAAAGTAATCAAAGTATCCGATGCTTCTGAACTCGGACAAAACATAGTCGTTCAGGGTGGTACTTTTTATAACAATGCGGTTCTTCGCAGTTTTGAAAAAATCGCCAACTGTCATGCCATCCGTCCCGATATAGCAGGTATTATGGGAGCATTTGGTGCCGCATTGATTGCCAGAGAACGTTATCATGAATGCGACTGTAAACAGACAACAATGCTTTCCGTCGATGAAATTGATTGCCTCACCTATGAAACTTCCATGGCAAAATGTCAGGGTTGTGCAAACCACTGCCGTCTGACCATTAATAAATTTACCGGAGGAAGACGATTCATTACCGGAAACCGTTGTGAACGGGGTCTTGGAAAAGAAAAACACAATACAGATATTCCCAATCTGTTTGCATATAAAAACAAACGCTTTTTTGGTTATAATCCACTCAAAAAGGAAGAGGCAAAATACGGAACGATTGGAATCCCTCGTGTATTGAACATGTATGAAAACTATCCTCTTTGGTTTACGATTTTTACAGAACTTGGATTTTCGGTTGTACTGTCTCCACCGTCCACACGTAAGATTTATGAATTAGGAATCGAGTCCATTCCAAGTGAATCTGAATGTTATCCTGCCAAACTGGCTCATGGACATGTACAGTGGCTCATTCAGCAGGGGGTGGATCGGATTTTCTATCCTTGTATTCCATATGAACGCAATGAGTTCCCGGACGCAAACAACCATTATAACTGTCCGATCGTTACTTCCTATTCGGAAAACATCAAAAACAATATGGACGAGATTGTCCGGGGAGAAATTGATTTTATGAATCCGTTTCTTGCTTTAACAAATGAAGAGATCCTTGTTGAAAGACTGATTCAGGAATTGTGTCCGAAATTCGGAATTGCCCAAGAAAATGTGCGCAAAGCAGTACACAAAGGCTGGGAAGAACTTGAAGCTTGCCGTCAGGATATCCGAAAAAAAGGGGAAGAAACCCTTGCTTATTTGAAAGAAACCGGACGCCACGGAATCGTTCTCGCCGGAAGACCTTATCACTACGATCCGGAAGTAAATCATGGTATTCCCGAGTTGATCACTTCCTACGGGATTGCAGTACTGACAGAAGATTCTATTTCTCATTTAAATCCGGTAGAACGTCCGCTAAATGTTATGGATCAATGGATGTATCATTCTCGGCTTTATGCCGCGGCAAACTATGTGAAAACTGTTGAAAATCTTGATTTAATCCAGTTAAACTCTTTTGGATGCGGACTGGACGCCGTTACAACTGATGAAGTGGCTGACATTTTAACCGGATCTGGAAAGATTTATACTTCTCTGAAAATTGACGAAGTCAACAACCTGGGAGCAGCCCGTATCAGAATCCGCTCTCTTCTTGCCGCTATCCGTGTAAGAGATGCAAAAAGAGAAACGCGTGAGATCCATAGCACTGCCATTACCAAAATTCCTTTTACAAAGGAAATGAAAAAAAATTATACCATCCTCTGCCCTCAGATGTCACCAATCCACTTTGATTTGATTGAACCTGCTTTCCGGGCATCCGGTTATCATATTGAAGTTCTTCCAAACGATAACAAACAGGCTGTCAATGTAGGATTAAAATATGTAAACAACGATGCATGTTATCCATCCCTTATGGTAGTCGGACAGATCATGGATGCCGTACTTTCCGGAAAATATGATACAGATAAACTTGCGGTTATTATTTCTCAGACAGGCGGTGGGTGTCGTGCTTCCAACTATATCGGATTTATACGAAGAGCTTTAAAGAAGGCCGGTTATGCTCATATCCCGGTTATTTCCATCAATCTGAGCGGTTTGGAAAAAAATCCTGGATTTAAGATCACACCAATGCTCGCCTTAAGAGGTGTCTATGCAGCCGTACTAGGAGATGTTTTCATGCGATGTCTTTATCGTATCCGACCTTACGAAGCAGAAAAAGGGTCTGCAAATGCTCTTTATGAAAAATGGGCTGCCGTGTGCCGTCAATTTGTTTCAGAAGGTTATCCTTCCAGAAGACGTTTTAAACAGCTTTGTCGTCAAATCATCCATGATTTTGACACACTGCCGATTACAGACGAAAAGAAACCTCGCGTCGGTGTTGTCGGTGAGATTCTCGTAAAATTCCTTCCGGCAGCAAACAATTATCTTGTGGAATTATTGGAACATGAAGGTGCGGAAGCAGTCGTACCGGATCTTTTGGATTTCCTTTTATACTGCTTTTACAATTCCAATTTTAAACATACCCATCTCGGTATGAAAAAGTCTTCTGCCAGACTTGCAAATCTTGGCATCAAAGTACTGGAATGGTTCCGTCGTCCGGCAGTAGAAGCTTACGAAAAAAGCGAACGCTTTACACCACCTTCCAAGATCGAACATCTTGCTTCCATGGCAAAAGAAATTGTTTCTCTCGGAAACCAGACAGGGGAAGGTTGGTTCCTTACAGGAGAGATGTTGGAACTGATCGAGTCAGGTGCAAAAAATATTGTCTGTACACAGCCTTTCGCCTGCCTTCCGAATCATGTCGTTGGTAAAGGCGTTATCAAAGAACTACGTCGTCTTCACCCTGAATCCAATATCGTAGCCATTGATTACGACCCGGGTGCCAGCGAAGTAAATCAGTTAAATCGAATTAAACTGATGCTTTCTACTGCAAACAAAAATTTGGAAAAAAACAACTAAATATCGGTTATTCTCAAAAAACAACCGTATGGCTTATCTGGCCACACGGTTGTTTTTATACATTTCCTTATTTTGTTTTACTTAGTGTCTGCTGATTAAGCAGCTATCTGTAACTTCCAACTCTTACATCTG
>CALFLL010000044.1 GCA_937880845.1 uncultured Drancourtella sp. | reverse complement strand
ATTTGAACCCAAAAGTTTTTTCAGGAAGTGATAACCTTGGTTCCTCCTTAGGAGGACCATGTTATATCCATTTAACTAACGAGACAAAATGCCATTTTCCCTTGAAAACACGCGATTTTCCGGCTTTTTGGTAATGGCAACCTTTATTTAATTATCAGCTTTTTTCAAGCTGTTAATTACTATTATTTTTCATGTTGGTGACATCAAAGCACTCCCCTTTTAGGGTAACACCTTTGTGTCAATTTTTACCCTTCTTAACTGGATTTGAACTCGAAAGTTTTTTCCAGAAGTGATAACCTTAGTTCCTCCTTAGGAGGGATCCGTTATATCCATTTAACTAATGGAACACAGTATAAATTTTATTTCACAACATTCCTTATTATATCATAAACAAGAAATGTTGTGAAGTGGTTATGAAAAATTAATTTTCCCCTGCATCCATATGTTTGCCCGAAATCTCCGTCCGATTGCCGGCTCTCCAAGAATTGTTTCACGTGGAACACAGACATCAAAAATCATTTCATTTACATTTAAAGTTAAGATAAGAATTTTTTGATCTGTAAGCGAATTCACGATCATATCCATATCCATAATTTCTCCCATTACAGAATACAAATCACATTCTACCCCATATGGCATAAAATAAGTATCTATGATACTGAAGATATCTTCTTTTACTATTCTTTTTGATACACTCTGATACAGTTCCATGTCATTTAGCGTCAGAGTTTCTATTGCATCCGAATCTCCTTTTCTTGCCGCACTCAAAAGCATCATACGGTTCCAAAAAGCTTCTTTTTGCTGTTTTTTATCTCTTTCATTTTTTATAACCGGAAGGATTACCGTTCCTGCTTCTGCCAATCCGCACAATGTCACGCTGGTTCCCTTTTTTTTGAGGTTTCCTGCCTGCTTTTCTCTGATGTATTCCATCGGATTTTGCAGATAAAACATAAGTGATACGTCAACTTTGGCATCCTCGCATACCCCAATGTAAGCTTCTCTGTCAATTCTTCTCTCTACAATAATATCCGCATAGGACGTGATACCTTTTCCTATAAAGATTGGTATCGTATAATCTTTTTCAAACTTCTCATCAAGATCGGTCATTCCATACATGGCAAGCTGGAGTCTTTCTCCTACTTCTTTCCTGTATTCACTGTAATCTGTATCCGGATCAAAAATCCTTCGTTCATGTGATGTGAAATTTTCCATGATATCTTCTTCCAGCCTTTTCATTTTGGCTTCGGAGATTTGCTCTCCGAAGCCAATCGCTTTCATATATTTGTGCATTATCTGATTTCCTTCATTCCACCCATATACGGCTGAAGTGCTTCCGGAATTTTTACAGATCCGTCTGCCTGCAGATTATTTTCCAGGAACGCGATCAGCATTCTCGGTGGTGCAACTACTGTATTATTTAATGTATGTGCAAAATATTTACCATCTTTTCCTTTTACACGGATTCCAAGTCTCCTTGCCTGAGCATCTCCAAGATTGGAGCAGCTTCCAACTTCAAAATACTTTTTCTGTCTTGGTGACCATGCTTCTACGTCACAGGATTTTACTTTAAGATCTGCCAGATCTCCGGAACAACATTCCAGTGTACGAACCGGGATATCCAGAGTACGGAAGAAATCCACTGTGTTTTTCCACAATTTTTCGTACCATTCCATACTTTCTTCCGGTTTACATACAACAATCATTTCCTGTTTTTCAAACTGATGGATTCTGTAAACCCCTCGTTCTTCGATTCCGTGAGCACCTTTTTCTTTTCTAAAGCAAGGAGAATAACTTGTCAATGTACGCGGAAGTGTTTCTTCCGGAAGCATTGTATCGATAAATTTACCAATCATAGAGTGTTCACTTGTCCCAATAAGATACAGGTCTTCTCCTTCGATTTTATACATCATCGCATCCATTTCCGCAAAACTCATAACACCTGTAACCACATTGCTGCGGATCATAAACGGAGGGATGCAGTAAGTAAATCCACAATTGATCATGAAATCTCTTGCATAGGAAACAACTGCCGAGTGAAGTCTTGCAATATCTCCCATAAGATAATAGAATCCGTTTCCTGCAACTTTTCCTGCACTTTCAAGATCAATCCCGTTAAATCTTTCCATGATTTCCGTATGATACGGAACTTCAAAATCCGGAACCACCGGTTCCCCAAAACGTTCCAGTTCCACATTTTCACTGTCATCTTTTCCAATCGGAACAGATGGATCAATGATGTTCGGGATTACCATCATTATCTTTTTCAACTTTTCTTCCACTTCTTTTTCTTCTGCAGATAATGCAGCTGTTCTTCCTGCATTTGCCTCTACCTGCTTTTTAAGTTCTTCTGCTTCTTCTTTTTTCCCCTGTGCCATACATGCACCAATCTGTTTGGATATTTTGTTTTTATCTGCACGAAGTGCTTCTACTTCCTGTTTGATTTCTCTGTTTCTCTGATCCAGTTCCAACACTTCATCTACAAGCGGAAGTTTTTCATCCTGGAATTTCTTTCTGATATTTTCTTTTACTAACTCAGGGTTGTTTCTCACAAATTTAATGTCTAACATTTTCCTACCTCTTCTTTCTTCTCATTGCTTTTAATTTGTTTTTTCTAAATCGTATGTCTCCTGGTACATTGCCCGTTCGAGAGATTCTGCTTCTTCTTCCGCAAGTTCCATATAGCTTTCTCCATGAACGACTTCTTTTACATAAATATAGCAGCCTTCTCTACTGTGCATTGCATTTAAAATCCATCCATTATCTTTCCCATCCAATACGGTAAATGCAAAGCTGAGTTTTCCGCCCATTTCATTAAAAGCATCATATCTGACAAGTGCCGCTTTCTGAAAGCTTCCGCTTAATTTTTCTTTTATATTTTTTAATTCACTTTGATTTTCTTCTGACAATTTTTCAATATTTTCCATCTCGTCAAGATGTTTTGCAATACTATCTTCCAGAGATTTCCCGTCTTTTCCACGCATAAAAAGCATATAGCTTCTCTTTAATCTGTTATATTTCATGTTCACGCTGACCAGCATAACAAACAGTACGATAATCAGGATCATGATCACGAGCAGAATATATGCGGGATCTATTCCAATGCCACTTAATATTTTACTCTGCATCCTATCTGTCTCCTTTTTTTATACTCATGATCATTTCAAATATTCTTTCCAGTTCTTCATCAGAATAGTACTCTATTTCGATTTTTCCTTTGCCATTTGATTTTCTGTTTACATTGACTTTTGTTCCTATGATACTTTTCATTTTTTCTTCCAGATCATGGTAGATAAAGTCATTTTCCATTTTTTTCTTTTCTTTTGGTCTTTTAGGATTTTTCATCTCTTTGATAAGATGTTCCACATCCCGCACACTTAATTTTTCATCAAAAATTTTATTTGCAAGAATGAACTGCTGTTCTCCATCTTCCACTGCCAACAATGCCCTTGCATGACCGGAGGAAATCATGTCTTCTACAACCATTTCCTGAACACGTTCATCCAGTTTTAAAAGCCTCATGGAATTGGTAATGGCTGTTCTGCTTTTTGCAACTCTTTCTGCTATTTCATCCTGCTTCAGTGAAAACTCTTTCATCAATGTTTTATATGCCATAGCTTCTTCAATAGGATTCAAATTTTCTCTCTGGATATTTTCAACCAAAGCAATCTCCACCGCCTCTTGCTGTGAATAATCTCTGATAATCACAGGCACTTCTTTTATGCCTGCTTTCTTGGCGGCACGCCATCTTCTTTCTCCTGCAATAATTTCATAATATCCTTCTTTTTTCTGTACAAGAAGCGGTTGCAAAACTCCATATTGTTTAATAGATTCTGAAAGTTCCAAGATTGCATCTTCTTCAAATTTTTTCCTTGGTTGCTTTGTATTTGGTTCTATCATATTGATTTTTACCAATGTTTCGCCGGCAACTGCAGGTTCTTTCTTCTTTTCTTTTGTAGATTCGTTTTTTTGTCTTGATGTTCTATTATCCGGTATTAAACTGTCAAGCCCTTTCCCAAGCCCTTTTCCTAATCCATTTCTTTTTACTGTCATGCTTTTTCTCCTTTACGAATCACTTCATCCGCCAGCAGCATATAACTTTCAGCTCCGGATGATCTCGGAGCATATAAATTAATCGGCATTCCGTAACTTGGTGCTTCAGCCAGCCGGATATTTCTTGGAATGATTGTTTTATAAATCGTCTGATCCAGATTATCTTTTACATTTTCCACCACTTGCAGGGAAAGATTGGTTCTGGCATCGTACATTGTAAAAACGACTCCTTCTATCTCCAGATTTCCGTTCAATCTTT
This sequence comes from uncultured Drancourtella sp., assembly GCA_937880845.1. Taxonomy (GTDB): domain Bacteria; phylum Bacillota; class Clostridia; order Lachnospirales; family Lachnospiraceae; genus Sellimonas. The sequence continues at coordinate 1,775 of CALFLL010000044.1, read as the reverse complement.
CCTGAACAAGTTCAATCGTATGAATAAGCTGGCTCAATCCTTCCAATGCATAGTACTCACACTGAATCGGAACAAGAACGCTGTTTGCTGTTGTCATTGCATTGATCGTAAGCATATTTAAGGATGGTGGACAATCAATAATGATATATTCATAGTTTTCTTCGATTTTAGCAACCTCTTCTTTTAGAATATATTCTTTATTCTCTGTTCCTATCATTTCTATTTCTGCCGCAGACAAATCAATGTTGGCAGGAAGCACGTCAAGATTTTCCAACACATTTTCGCACAAAACCTGTTCTATTCCTGCTTTTCCTATGATCAGATCATAGACAGTATACTCTACGTCATTTTTGTCCACACCTAATCCACTTGTCATATTCCCCTGTGGATCCATATCAATCGCTAATACTTTTTTCCCTTTTGCCGCCAGGCATGATGATAGATTGATAGAAGTCGTTGTCTTCCCCACCCCACCTTTCTGGTTGGCAACTGCGATTATTTTACCCATTTTATCCTTCACCTTTCTTTCATAGGCTTTATTATAACATTTTTTTATTTCATTATCTATAAAATGTTTCATGTGAAACATTAAAATTAATGTTAAAAATTTTAATATTTTTATGACTTTTTATTTTGTTTAATAATGTTTCACGTGAAACACTGTTCTTGTCGAAAATTTAATACATTCTTTTCTTTTCTTGCATACATCCATGTAGTATAATAATAAGTAAGAATCTAAAATGAAAGTTGGCGTTTATTATGAAAAAAAAGCTTCGTGCATTTACTATATTGACAGCTTTGTCAGCAGTTACCATACATGCAATCAACAAATGTATTTATTATCTTTCTACTATTGACAATTTGCTGCATAAAGACACCGGAAATTATTATGAATGGAGATTCGGAAAAATCCATTATGAAAAGTCAGGAACCGGGAAACCGCTTCTTTTAATCCATGATCTTTCTCCGGAAAGCTGTTCCTTTGAATGGTCTCATACCATTGACACATTATCAAAAAATCATACGGTTTATGCCATAGATTTACTTGGCTGTGGTGCTTCTGACAAGCCGATATTAACCTATACTAATTTTCTTTATGTGCAAATGATCACAGATTTTATCAAAAATGTCATCAAAGAACCGGCAGATCTCATTGCCACCGGAAGTTCTGCTCCTCTGGCTGTTATGACCTGCGTGGCAGACAAAGATATCATCGACAAAATGCTATTTGTCAATCCGGATAGCTTAGGGGAACAGGCAAAAATTCCAACTAAACGCACAAGATTACTACGCTGTTTTATTAATATGCCTTTAATCGGAACATTACTTTACAATATTTTATTTTCAAAGAAAAGTTTATCTTTTCATTTTGAATCAGAATATTATTATGACGTTTCTAAGATTGACGAACGGGTGCTCAAAACGTATCATGAAGCTTCTCACAGTGACAAACTTCATTCCCGTTATTTGTTTGCCAGCATAAAAGGACATTATACAAAAGCGAATCTTTGTCCTTTTCTCCCGGAATTTACACATAGTATTTTTATCCTGAACGGTGCAGGCAATCCGCTGTATTATGAACACGCAAAACAATACCAAAAACTTCTTCCTTCTATTGAGATTATTCCAATACAGCATACAAAATTTTTACCTCAATTAGAAGCTCCGAAGGACTTCTGTGAACAGGTTGAAATTTTACTTGATCCAAAATAACTAATCAAAAAAAGGGGCTGTGAAATAAGTCCCTCAAAGAAATAGGACCATTCGCTCATGCG
>CALFLL010000043.1 GCA_937880845.1 uncultured Drancourtella sp. | reverse complement strand
CAGATGTAAGAGTTGGAAGTTACAGATAGCTGCTTAATCAGCAGACACTATTTATTTGTTCATTTTGTCATCCCATCTATTATAGCAATGGTAATTGCCGGGGCACAGGGAATGGTAGACGGGATTTTTTTGGGAAATTTTGCAGGCTCCGATGCTATGGCAAGCGTTAATATTGCCAACCCTTATTTACAGATCATTATCGGATGTACAATGATCGTTTGTACAGGAACATTAAGCTTTCTAGGAAGGACATTAGGAGAAAATAAACCGGAAAAGGCAAAGGATATCTTTAGAAGTTCGGTTGTGGCATTGCTGATCATATCCCTTATCCTCATGTTTGCAGGAATTATTTTTTATAAAAATATAGCATATATGTTGGGAGCTAATGAAGTTTTGGTGAAAGGTACAGGACAGTATATTTTTGTCATTGCTATTTTTGCACCGGCAATTTCTTTCATGCTTTTGTTTGGATTTACAGACAGATTGTTGGAAAAACCACATTTATATTTGATTGCTACGGTCTTTTCTTTAATGGCAAATATAGGAATGGATTTTCTGGCCGTCAAGATTTTAAAAATGGGTGTGAGAGGCGCGGCACTGGCAACGGGGTTTTCGTATTTGATGGGGTTGCTTTTCGTAATAAAGCCGGTATTGTCAAAGAAGAGTGTAGTGAATGTTTTTGAAGGAAAATGTAACTGGAATTATTTTAAAGATTCTGCTTATAATGGCTCTTCAGAAGGAATCATCAGCCTTTCCACAGCAGTTATTCTGTTTTTGTTTAACAGAGCCTTTATGGATCTGGCGGGGGAAGATGGAGTTGCAGCTTTTACGATTATAAATTATATCGGCAATTTTGCAACGCTGATTATGTTCGGAGTTTCGGACGGGATCAGTTCCATTGTCAGTTGCAATTATGGAGCCGGAAAGATGGAAAGAGTGCACAGAACATTTTTTGCCGCCATAAGCATTAATTTTTTGATGGGCGTGGTTCTTGTTTTTATTTTGAATCTGTTTAGCAAAAATTTGATTTCCGTTTTTTTGGAAGGTAATGAAAAAATTCTGGAAATGGCGGTGGGAGGAGCAAAACTATATGCTTTGAGTTTTTTACTAAACGGATTTAATATTGTACAATCCGGATACCATACTGCCGTTGGAAATGCACTGATATCTGTTGTTATAGCTGCAAGCCGGGGAATCATTTTCTCAACGGTAGGAATTTTGATTTTGCCTCATTTTCTGCGGACATCAGGAATTTGGATCACACCGATGTTTGCAGAAACCGTTACATTGATTTTGTGTATTCTCATTATGAAGAAAAAAAGACATTTATATTTTCGTGATTAAGTTTATGATAAAAGAGGAAAGGAATCACTTTTTGAAGAAGTGACTCCTTTTTCTTTTGTCAGAACATATTGTACACAAATTTCGGTGCCGTGGATAAATTGGCAAAAATGAGATACAAATAAATCGTCATCAACATCATGTAAAATCCAATGATCCACATGATAAAATTAAAGTGTTTTGTCTGTTTTATTTTCCTGATAAAAGTTGTAAATGCTTTCATTGACCATAACCCATCCTTTCTTTCCTATATGGATACCGTCTTCAAAGAAATATTTTGTATATTCCTGATTGGAAAAATCGGCCAGAGATGCTCCGTATTCACTTGCGATTTTGCGAATGTTACTGTAATATTCCTGCCGTGCTTTTTTAGGAAAACCTGTATGGTCATACCAGTAACCGTTGACAGGGAGGGAAACCAGAAGCGGTTTTATTTCCAGTTCCCGACAAACTTCAAGGAAACATTTCAGGTCGTCGTATTCCGGAGAAGTATTATAATTCCCATGGATATTCTCATTTTTTTTCCTTTTCATGAGAGGATGGATTTTCTTGAGAAAAATCTTATCATCCATATAAAAAGGATTGGTACTATTGTGAGATTCTCCGTCCTTTTCCGCCCGTTCGATTAAGGAAGAAAAATCAGGCTCAGGGGAAAGCTCCTTGATTTTTTTTGAAAATTGTTTGATTCGGTCTTTTGTAAGGCCGACGGAAACACTTTGCAGTTCTTTTTCGGCTAAAAATTGTGTGTACAATTTATAGTTTACTTTGTCGAGAAGAGATGCATCTTTTGTATACAAAACACGCTCATAAAGTTCTGCACGTTTTTTTGAAGACGGATCTGCTTTTAAAAGTTTCAAGGTTCGGTTTATAATGTATTGCTTTGTCTTGTCACTGATTTTTGGATTTTTGAGCATGGCGATGTAATGTGTTTCCGAAAAACGTGAAGAGTATGCTTCCGGAAGTACCCCTTTTTTGTCAAACCACGGAGGGGAAATGAAAAGTACAGCCTGTTTTGTAGGAACATTGTTCCCCAATGATGCAAGTGCGACAGCATGGCTTAAAGACTGATAGTACGCAGAGCCGAGGAGCATCATGTTGAAGGTTGTTTTTTGAAATACCTGTCTTGGATGATAAGGGGTATTCTTCCCATGCTGAAATTCTGAGGAACCAAAAGCAAGAACGGTATTTTCATTTATGTTTTCCAAAATAGCATCCCGTGAACCAAATTTGCTGTCAGCTGTCCAAGAGGCAAATGCGTTGGAATCGGAATGAATTCTTTTCTTTGAATACAGATGAAGTCCGACCGCGGAACTGATACAAAGAATCAGTGCAATACCAAATGCAACAACTTTTTTCATTAGACATTCCTCATTTCAAGATAGTTGATGATTTTATTTGGGGTGCTCAGAACGGATCTGTCAACTTCAGAAGGAGCAACAATGATATCCAGTTCGTCTTCTACTGTTGCAAGTAATTCCGCAAATCCCAGAGAGTCCATAAGATCTGTTTCAAACAGATCGATATCCGGATTTTCTCTTACAATACCATCTTCACAAATCGTTTCTAAAATAGTTAAAATTGTTTCTTTCATAGTCATATCCTCCTACACTATCAAAATTAAAAACCTAAAAGCCATAAAAATTTTCCGTTAAAGATATAAAAACCAATCATGACAAGCTGAAGAGTAAGGAACCAGGAAAAGAAGCGATACCATTTCTTTTGCTTATTGGCTTTATGAAATGCTGACTTTTTCTGCCATCGTTCTGTCAAAGCAAGCAAAATTCCGTGATACAGTCCGTAAAGAATGTAAGATGGTGTGATTCCATGCCACAATCCCATAATAAACATATTTACAATAAATCCTGCGGAAGCTGCATTTAACCGGTTTTTGAAATATTTTTTCTTCAGCACATGGATCATAAATCTGGAGAAGATAAAATCCCGGAACCAGTGAGAAAGTGTGATGTGCCAGCGGTCCCAGAAGTCTTTCAGATCCGTACTGAGAAATGGTTTGTTAAAGTTATCGGGTGTCCGTATTCCGAGCAGGTAACTGGTACCTACAGCCATCAGGCTGTATCCTGCAAAATCAAAAAACAGATAAAAGCCATAACAGTATGCATAACCGATGACACAGTACCATACTTTTGAGCCGTCCAGCGCTCCCATGCCTTTAAAAAAAGCAGAAGCAAGGACCAGTTTATAGATCAGGCCGAGCAGGAGCTTAAAAATTCCATCTCCAGCAAGCTCCAGGTATTCTGAGCGGGAATAAACCGTATTCCAGTCGGTAAGAAACCGCCGGCTTCGGTCGATCGGCCCGGAACTTAATGACGGGAAAAATAAAAGAAAAGCAGTAAAGTCAAGTATGGACAGTTCTTTTATGATACCGTCATAAGTTTCTATGACAATCTGGACACAGCGGAAGGTCAAATAAGAAATACCAAGAAATCCAAACAGGTTCAAATGAAAAACACCTGATATCTTACAAATAATAAGGGGTAAAATACAAAGTAGTATTGCTGTTTTGTAGATCCAGTCCACCCTTCCTTTAGAATTTCTGAGTGTGAGATACCCTTTTACTACGAAAGCTTCCAGAAGATAAAAGAGTATCAGGTAAAAAAGCTGTGTCGGGTTTGGAAAAAATGCAAGTGCTGCGAATAAAAAGGTTGCAGCCAGTGAATACCATTTTAGCGGCTGTTCCAGAGTGCCAAGTAAAACAGCCGGACCGAGAACCAAGATTAGGATAAAGAAAAATTGGTATCCGTCGAACAAACTCATGACAACATACCTTCTAACGCTTTTCTGTCTATTTTCCCGTTAGAAGTCATCGGAAGGCACTTGAGAAAAACAATTTTCTTTGGAATCATATACTCCGGAAGATATTGTTTTAATTCCTGTTTGATCTTCTGAGAGAAAGCAAAAAGATCTGATGGAGATTCATTGCATACAACAAAGGCAGCAATACTTTTCACTTTTCCATTCTTTACATTTGCAATGGCTGCGGCATGTTCAACAGACGGAAGTTTAAAAAGGTTCTGCTCAATGTCCTCCAGTTCAATCCGGTATCCGTGAAGTTTAATCTGAAGGTCAATCCTTCCGCAGTAATAAAGAGAACCGTTTTTAAGGTAACCCTTATCTCCCGTTTTGTATCCACGCATGATTTGTCCTTCTCTTACACAGGTAAAAAAAGCCTTTTTGGTCAGTTCCGGCTGCCTATAATATCCGGCACTTACGGTATTGCCCAGAATGATGATTTCTCCGACTGTTTCCTCCGGAAGGATGGTTCCGTTTTCATCGTGAATTTCGATTAAAGTTCCCGGTTTTGCCTTCCCAACCGGAAGAGGCTGACATGAGGCATTTAAATCTGGTGTAACTTTTACTTCTGTGACAGCTACAGTTGATTCCGTAGGACCATAAGTGTTCATGACGATAGTGTCGGGAAATCGTTTACGCAGTTTACTGACAGTACGGTTACCCAGCGTTTCCCCACAAAAGAGAAAAACATCCAGGTGAGGAAGCAGCTCTTTTGTAAAGGATGGGTCTGTTAGGCAAAGATCCGTAAAGGAAGGGGTAGAAACCCAGACAGAAGCATCGGAACGTTTCAGAGCCGGTATCAATTTGGAAAAATCAGCCTGTACTTCCCTGGATAAAGTAAAAAGTGTTCCGCCGCAGGCAAGACACGTATATAAATCCATGACGGAAAGGTCAAAAGAAAAAGGAGCTTGGTTTAAAAAGATTTTTCCGTCTTTCTCTTTTTTTGAATTTCCCAGATTTACAGACCAGTCCAGATAATGATTCAAGCAGTCGGAAGTAATCTGAACACCTTTTGGAGAACCGGTGCTTCCGGAAGTGAAGATAATATAGAAAATCTCGTTTCCGCAAACCGGAGAAGGAAGCAAATGTTCATATTCCGGAAGCGGGGGAACCGTTTTAAGCAAATCTTCTGGTTGAAAAATGCGGGAAGAAAAATCATTTAACGAATCCTGCTTAGGCAAAGGTTCACATGCAAAAAGTATGGGTGCGTTCATATTTTTGATAATGGATTCTGTTCTTGCCCATGGTACGGAAACATCAATCGGGCAGTAGCCCCGTCCGGATTTCACGCAAGCAAGAAAACAGATAAGCATAAATGGATGTTTGTGTCCGTAGACCGGAATCGGAGTTTTGTCTGAGCCGCATACCTGTTGAATGGCAAGAGCGAGTCGGTTTGAAGTTTCTTCTAATTGTTTATAACTTAGGCAATCGGTTTCGTTGATAAAAACAGCACGATCCGGAAAACGGAGTGCGGTTTCTTTGATTTGATGTAAAATATTCATGGCAGGACTCCTTTCGTGTTTGTGTTATCTGTATGATAAAGGAGAAAACGGAAAAGTCAATATACTTCCCTTAACAGTAAGAAAACCTTCAATAAATCTTAATAATCGCCATTTACTTTTCTGTTTTTTTTCTATATAATTATTCCATTGAATGGAGGTATAAGGCATGTTATCAAACCAGATATTGCAAAAAACCGCATCGGAAATACAAAACATTGCCGGAGGCTCATGCTCCATATGGGCAATGGACGGACACCGGATTGTACAGGCAGGAGCTGAAAATTCGGGAGGAACAGAAAGAGTCCGTAGATTTTTGGAATTGGTAAAACAAGAAGAAATCATGAGCAGATTTGAAGATATTTGTTCCGGTTCTGCCTTGTTTCTTGTATGTGATGATGAAAAACCACTTTATATATTAAACCTGGAAAATATGAGCCGGGAAAAAGCGGAACTGGTGGGTCGTCTTGGAGTGCGGCAGTTGGAAAGCCTGATCCGGGCGTATAAGGAGAAGATTGACAAGAACAGATTTCTTCAGAATCTGCTCCTCGATAATATGCTTTTGGTGGACGTATATAACCAGGCAAAAAATCTTCATATTGAAAACGATCAAAAAAGAGTTGTCTATCTCATAGAAGCAAAGTCCAGTGACAGTCAGGTATTGATGGAAATAATGAAGGGCATGTATGCGGCCGGAATGAAAGATTTTGTGACGGCGGTAGATGAAGGAAATGTGATTCTGATCAAAGCACTGGAAGAAACAGATGGATATAAGGAAGTATATGAAACGGCGAAAAGCCTGGTAGATACCATATCGGCAGAAGCTATGGTGAATATCCGTGTCGCATACGGAACAATCATAGGAGAACTGAAAGACGTATCAAAGTCTTATAAAGAAGCCGGGATGGCAATGGATGTAGGACGTATTTTTTATGCCGAAAAGAACATTTTGGCTTATAATGAACTTGGAATCGGAAGACTGATCCATCAGATTCCGGTATCCCTTTGTGAGATGTTTTTGAAGGAAGTGTTTGGAAACCAGGATGTTTCCGGTTTTGATGAAGAAACACTGGCAACCGTATACAAGTTTTTTGAAAACAACCTGAATATATCGGAAACAGCCCGTCAGCTGTATATTCACCGAAACACGCTTGTGTACCGGCTGGAGAAGATACAGAAACTGACAGGACTTGATGTAAGGATATTTGAAGATGCACTGACATTTAAAATAGCCATGATGGTATCCGAACATATGAAATTTATGAATCAGTAGATTAATGGCAGAGGCAGGATTTTGCTTGTCTCTGCCATTTTAATGTGCTAAAATGAAGAAAAAATCAAGGAGGTTGCTGCGAATGATCAGACTATTTAAAAACGGAGTGTATCTGCTTGGCGGCAGAGAGATCATAGAGGACACGGCAGAGGGAGCTCAAAAACTGAGGGTGAAAACGGGAAAAGACGTTCCGAAAGAAACAGCGGCGGCTCATACGATTTCTTATCAGATTCTAAAGAAACATAATGTATCCGGAAATATGGAACGATTAAATATTAAATTTGACAAACTGACTTCACATGATATTACATTTGTCGGAATCATTCAGACTGCACGGGCATCTGGTTTGAAACGCTTCCCGATACCTTATGTCCTGACAAACTGTCATAATAGTCTTTGTGCGGTGGGAGGAACCATTAATGAAGATGATCATATGTTCGGACTTACTTGTGCGAAAAAATACGGAGGAGTGTATGTACCGCCTCATCAGGCAGTCATTCATCAGTTTGCAAGAGAGGTCCTTGCAGAAGGCGGAGGAATGATCCTTGGCTCAGACAGCCATACACGCTACGGAGCTCTCGGAACAATGGCCATGGGAGAAGGAGGACCGGAACTTGTAAAACAGCTTTTGGGAAAAACATATGATATCAAAATGCCGGAAGTCATTGCCATTTATCTGGACGGAGAACCGGTAAAGGGAGTGGGACCTCAGGATGTGGCTTTGAGTATCATCAAAGCGGTATTTAAAAACGGATATGTAAATAATAAGATCATGGAGTTTGTAGGGCCGGGGATAGAAAAACTCAGTGCAGACTTCCGGATCGGAATTGATGTGATGACGACGGAAACGACATGTCTTTCTTCTGTCTGGGAAACAGATGAAACCATACGGGAGTTTTATGAAATCCACGGGCGGAGTGGGGACTATAAGGAACTGCATCCGGGCGAAACGGCGTATTATAATGGCATGGTATATGTTGATTTAAGCGAGATACGGCCAATGATTGCAATGCCGTTTCATCCAAGTAATGCCTATACTATCGAAGAAGTCAATGCAAATCTCAAAGATATTCTCCATGAGGTAGAAGAAAGGGCCAAAATAAGCCTGGACGGAGCAGTAGAATACTCTCTTCAAAATAAAATCCAAAACGGCAGACTTTATGTAGACCAAGGAATCATTGCAGGATGTGCAGGAGGAGGATTCGAAAATCTTTGTGCGGCTGCAGATATCGTCAGAGGAAAGAGCATCGGTTCGGATGCCTTTACACTTAGTATCTATCCGGCAAGTACACCAATCTATATGGAACTTGTGAAAAATGGTTCCGTGGCAGATCTGATGCAGTCGGGTGCCATCGTAAAAACCGCATTCTGCGGTCCGTGTTTTGGTGCAGGAGATACACCGGCAAACGGGGCATTCAGTATCAGACATACCACAAGAAATTTCCCGAACAGGGAAGGGTCAAAACTACAAAACGGACAAATTTCATCGGTGGCACTGATGGATGCCCGTTCTATTGCCGCAACGGCGGCAAACAAGGGATATCTGACACCGGCGACAGATTTTGATATAGAATACAAAAACCCGACTTATCATTTTGACGGTGAGATTTACAAAAACCGTATATTTGACAGCCATGGCGTGGCAGATTCGGATGTAGAGATACGATTCGGTCCAAATATTAAAGACTGGCCGGAAATGCCGCCGCTGCCAAAACATCTGATTTTGAAAGTCGTATCCGAGATTCATGATTCGGTAACTACTACGGATGAGCTGATTCCATCCGGTGAAACATCTTCTTATCGTTCCAATCCATTGGGACTTGCAGAGTTTGCTTTATCAAGAAAAGATCCTGCGTATGTAGGAAGGGCAAAAGAAATACAGAAGGCACAAAAAGCCATCGAAGGACACCGGTGTCCGACGGATGAAATGGCGGAGTTAAAGCCGGTAATAGAAAAAGCAAAAAAAATATGCCGAGACCTTGATGAAACAAATATGGGAATCGGCAGTACGATTTTTGCGGTAAAACCGGGAGACGGTTCTGCACGTGAACAGGCGGCTTCCTGCCAGAAAGTGTTGGGCGGATGGGCGAATATAGCAAATGAGTATGCGACAAAACGTTACCGTTCCAACCTGATCAACTGGGGAATGCTCCCATTTCTTACAAAAGAAGAGCATACAAATCTGCCATTTAAAAACGGAGATTATATTTTTATACCGGAAATCCGAAAAGCCGTTCAGAAAAAAGCAGAGAAAGTAACAGCATATGTTATGAAAGAACAGCCAAAAGAAGTGGAATTCTATCTGGGAGATATGACAGACACAGAACGAGAGATCATTTTAAAAGGCTGTCTGATCAACTATTATAGAGATTAAGAAAAAGGGGGTTATTACGTCCCAAAATAAAAAGTGTAGAAAAGAGGAGGTCTTCCCGTTTTGATTCAGGGCTTTTTGAAAGCCCTGATTTTACAGGAAAACCTCCTCTTTGAATACTTTCTATTACTCGCGTCCGTCAAAACAGTAAGTACAAAGTTTACAGGAATCAATTCCGATAGATTCGATCAAGTCATCCAGACGATGGTAACGAAGAGAAGTGAAATTCTGCTGACGGCAGATTTCATCCAACATCTTCTGATAACGGTCACTGTTTGGATCGGCATATTCTGCAAGGATTTCAGGAGAAGCATCTCCTTCCCAGTCGCGGATGATACGTCTTGTGATCAGATCCAGTTCGGATTTGGATCTTGAGAAATTCAGATACTTACAGCCATATAAAAGCGGAGGACAAGCCGGACGTACATGAACTTCTTTTGCACCGCTTTGATACAGGAATTCTGTCGTTTCGCGAAGCTGGGTGCCTCGTACGATAGAATCATCGATCAGCAGAAGCTTTCTGTCCTCAATCAGGGCCTGTACCGGGATGAGTTTCATACGGGCGATCAGATTTCTCCGAGTCTGGGTTGTCGGCATGAAAGAACGCGGCCAGGTAGGAGTATATTTAATAAACGGGCGGGCATAAGGGATGCCGGACTCATTTGCATATCCGATGGCATGAGCAACACCGGAATCAGGTACTCCCGCAACAATATCCGGGGATACGGTTCCGGCATCACGTTTGGCAAGAAGACTTCCGCATTTATAACGCATCTCTTCTACATTGACACCTTCATAGGAAGAAGTAGGATATCCATAGTAAACCCAAAGGAAAGAACAGATTTTCATTTTTTCATATGGTTTACCTACGGTTTCCACACCTTCCGGAGTTATGAAAACAATTTCTCCCGGTCCCAATTCTTTATAATCTGTGTAACCGAGATTGATATAAGCAAAACTTTCAAAGGAAGCACAGTATGCGTCGTCTTTCTTTCCGATGACAACAGGGGTACGGCCGTATCGGTCACGTGCGGCATAGATTCCTTCTCCTGTCATGACAAGAAGTGTCATAGAACCGTCAACGATAGACTGTACATAACGAATTCCTTCTACAATGGATTCTTTTTTACAGATCAGGGAAGCAATCAATTCGGTTGCATTGATCTGTCCTGTACTCATTTCCTGAAAATGAGAATGTCCATCTTTGAAAATCAAATCCAGTAAAGAATCCAGGTTATTGATCTTTCCGACAGTTGTGATTGCAAAACTGCCAAGATGAGATTGGATCAGAAGCGGCTGCGGTTCGAAATCGGAAATACAGCCGATACCAAGATTTCCTTTCAGTTCATTAAGATCTTTATCAAATTTTGTACGGAACGGGGAGTTTTCGATATTATGTATGGAACGACTAAAACCATGAGGTCCGTGAGTTGCCATACCTCCTCTTCTTGTTCCGAGATGAGAGTGATAGTCCACTCCGTAAAATAAATCAAGTACACATTCATTTTTTGAAGCAACGCCAAAAAATCCGCCCATAGTATGTGATCTCCTTTCCTTATCTTCGATTGATAATACCTATCTAGTTTAGCATGGATGATGCGTTAAATGAAGAGGAAAATAAAAAATAGATAATTGAACAAAAAATATAAATAATTCAGAAAATAAAGAAGGTTTAAAATTAAAAACAAAATAAAATAAAAATAAAAAGAAAAAGTATTGACAAATAAAAGAGGTGGTGTTATAGTTAAATCAATCCAAAAAAAGAAACCTGACGAGAAAGGGATTCTTAAAAATCGGAAGATGTATCACTTCCGGAATTTGGAAATATAAAAAAGGAGGGCTTTGACCATTGGATACATCAGAATTTAAAACTCAATATGTTAGTGGTATTACAGATGAAGGTTCCCATGATAAAAGCCTTTATCGATAAATAAATCCAGTAAATAGTTAAATAGATAGAAGTATCGGAGATGCATGAACTGGAAGGTAGATTGAAAACAATCTGTAAAACATATTGAGGAAGTTACCACAGCAGTCACTAGTTCAAAGATTTAGAAGATGTGTAAAGAAACATCGCCTAAAAATTCAGAAATTATATTGGCCGCCCATATTATATTTAACAAGAGTTAATGGAAACGGTTAAGTATGTGGATAGTAAAAGGGGAGGAAGCAAAAAGCAGAACCCATTGTAATTTGAAAATATTTTTAAATTATTATATATCGACAGAATACCGAAAGAAATTAATAAAATTAACTATAATACAGGAGGAAGTATAAAACTGATATCGACGATTACGTTAGGGGAAAACAATCAGAGACTTTGAGTTATACTTCGTATATAAAATAATAAAAGGCTTTTGGGAACCGGAAAATCGAAAAAAGAGATTCCTCCGGTAATGAAGAATAGAATATGGAAAAATTAAATAAGTAACAGCCATTGCAATTAAGAAGTTGTAATGGCTGTTTTTTTGTAATAATATTGTAATAATTAAGAAAAAATCGCGTCCCTTTTTTTGACATTGACAGTCCGTTATGTTAAACTAAAAAATAGTGTTATGTATCATTTTGTATAAAGACAGATTTAAAACAGGGAATAAGATGAAAAAAATATAAGTGATTATAAATAATTAATAGAGGTGAAAGACGTTGGATAAATACGAATACCGAAAAAAAATGGAACAAATGATGGGATACGTCCGGGAAAAATCATATCGACAGGCCATGGAAATTGCCGACATGATTGACTGGCAACATGTCCAAAACGCATCTACTCTTTGTACAGTCAGTGAAATTTATGAACATAACGGCAATTATGAGAAGAGCAGAGAGATTCTTTTTATTGCATATGACCGCAGTCCGGGAAGCAGGAAGATCGTGTATCGACTTGGCATCCTTGCACTTCGTCTTGGGGAGCTTGATGAAGCGGAGGACTGTTATGATGAGTTTATAAGACTTGCACCGAAAGATCCGAATCAGTATATTCTCAGATACAGGATTTTAAATGCAAAGAATGCACCGATATCAGAACGGATTCGTGTTCTGGAGGACTTTAAAAAAGCGGAATATATTGAAAAATGGGCTTATGAACTTGCAGAACTGTATGACAGGGCAGGAATGACAGAAGAATGTCTGGAGGAATGCGATGATCTGATCTTATGGTTCAGTGAGGGAAGCTATGTACAAAAGGCAATGGAACTAAAAATGAAACATAAACCATTGACATCTCATCAGGAGAAAAAGTATAAAGAATGGGGAGAACAAAAAGAACAACCGGAAGAACAGCAGACTGAGATGGCTGAGCTTCAGGATACATCCGATGATAATTATATAGAAGAGTTGATTCGGGCGACGATTTCTTCAAAAACGATGACAGAAGCGTTTTTACTGGGAATGGCAGTTGCCGGTGGTAAGACAGTGGAAGAAGTGAAACAAATGGCCGGAAAAGGAGAGGGAGAAGTGTACGAGACAGGACAGCTGAAAATAGAAGAGATTCTTCGTGAATGGGAAGAAAAACAAAGACGAAATGCGGAAATCATAGAAGAAAAGAAACGAGAGGCAGAACAAAAGGCAGCAGAGGAAAGAGAAGCTGCAACAGCAAAAAATACAGGAACGATCCTTTCGGAAGATATACAGAAGCTTCTGAATGAGATGGAAAGTGAACATAAGAAATCCGAAGAACCGGAACAGGAACCGGAAGAAATTCTGGCAGAAAGCCTTTTGGCAGAAGAGGCGGAAGAAGTAACGGAAGAACCGGAAGAAGCAGAGCCGGCAGTAGAAGAACCGACAGAAGAATATGCTGAAGAAGAGTACGATGAAGCAGAATATGACGAAGAAGAGTACGAGGAAGAAGAATACGATGATGCCGAGTACGATGAGACAGGATATTTTGAAGAAGCTGCTGATGAAGGTGAATACGAAGAAACATATGATGATGAAGCGTATGAGGAAAATTACGATACTGTAGAAGACGGCGACGAAGCCGAATATATGGAAGAAGAGCCGGCAGAAGAGCTGACGAAGGAAGAACCGGTGGAAGAAGAACCGTCAGAGCAACAGGAACCGGAAGAGGAAAAAGAAGAAGTCCTTGAGATTGAAGAACCGGATGAAGAGGAAGAAGCTTCCAGAAAATCTCCGGGAGGAGTATCCTTTGATACAGACTTTGTTATTCAGGGAAGATATGATTTGAGTGCGACAAGTGAAATCGGTCTGAAAGCAGGGCTTACAGAGGAACAGAAGAAGCTGTTCTCCTACTTTGTGCCGATCAGAGGAATGAGTGAACAGATTGTAGAAGTTCTGGACCAGGATAAAACATGCAAAAAGAGATATGGTACATCCCGTACGGGAAATATTCTTGTTATCGGACATAAAGGTTCCGGAAAAACAGTTCTTGCGGTCGATCTTGTAAAAGCAATTCAGAAACAGCGTAAGATGAAGCAGGGGAAAGTAGCTATCATTACAGGTGAGGCACTGAATCAGAAAAATCTGGAAAATATCATTCAGAAATTAAGCGGCGGAGCCTTGATCATTGAAAAAGCTTCAAAGATGAATCAGCATACCATTGAACAGCTGACAGACTTAATGGAAGAACAGACAGGAGAAATGCTGTTTATTCTGGAAGAACAGAGAAGACCGATGGAACAGATGCTTTCTCAGTATCCTGATTTCAAAAAGAAATTTACTTCAAGAGTGGAGTTGCCGATTTTTATTAACGATGAACTTGTTACATTCGGTCAGACATATGCAAAAGAAAACGGATACAGTATTGATGAAATGGGTATTCTGGCACTTTACAGCAGGATTGATGTTATGCAGAAAGAAGATCATTTTGTGACGGTGGCGGAAGTAAAAGAAATCGTAGATGATGCGATTGCTCATTCGCAGAAAGCCAATGTAAGGCATCTGATGAAGAGGATGTTTGGAAAGAGCACAGACTCTGCAGATCGTGTAATTTTAAAAGAAGACGATTTTAAACATTAGATCAATCGACAAATATTGTGAAAAATGACGAAAAGAGTTTTAATTGAGTGAAAAACTTTGTTAAAACTCTTTCTTTTTATTTGGGGCTCAAGTATAATGAAGGTATGACTTAAAAATAAGAAGGTGAAATCATGGCAAGAACAAAAAAGAAAAAACCATATGAGATAGGAGAACTGGATCAATATCTATTCGGTCAGGGTACACATTATGATTTATATAAAAAAATGGGCTCTCATCTTGTGACAGACGGAAAAAAGAAAGGAACGTATTTTGCTGTATGGGCTCCGAATGCAAAGGCAGTATCCGTTGTGGGAGATTTTAATAACTGGGATAAAGACGTAAATCCAATGGTACGGGAGGAGCCTCTCGGCATTTATACTTGTTTTATTCCGGGTGTGGGTCAGGATATGCTTTATAAATATTGTATTGAAACCAAGCAGGGACAATTACTATATAAAGCAGATCCATTTGCAAATTATGCAGAGGTCAGACCGGGTACGGCATCCAGAGTTCATGATATTACCGGGATCAAATGGACAGACCATGCATGGATGGAAAACAGAAAGACATGGAATATGGACGAGCGTCCGATGTCGATCTATGAAGTACATATGGGTTCCTGGAAGCAGCATCCGGGAGAAGAGGATGAACGTTTCTATAATTACAGGGAGTTTGCAAGAGAAGTTGTCAAATATATGAAATATATGGGATATACTCATATTGAGCTGATGGGGATTGCAGAACATCCGTATGACGGATCATGGGGGTATCAGGTGACCGGATATTTTGCACCTACATCCAGATATGGGACACCGGAAGATTTTGCATATATGATCAATTATTTCCACAGAAATAAAATAGGGGTTATCCTGGACTGGGTACCTGCACACTTTCCGAGAGATGCACATGGACTTGCCGATTTTGACGGTACGGCAGTTTATGAATACGCAGATCCGAGAAAAGGTGAGCATCCGGACTGGGGAACAAAGATTTTTGATTATGGCAAAACAGAAGTTGCCAATTTTCTTATCAGTAACGCGTTGTTTTGGATGGAACAGTTCCATGTAGACGGACTTCGCGTTGATGCGGTTGCTTCTATGCTGTACTTGGATTACGGTAAACGGGACGGGCAATGGGTAGCAAACAAATATGGCGGTAATCAGAATCTGGAAGCCATTGAGTTTTTCAAACATCTGAACTCGGTTGTTCTGGGAAGGAATCCGGGAGCACTTATGATCGCGGAAGAATCTACCGCATGGCCAAGAGTTACCGGAAAGCCGGAAGATGACGGCCTTGGTTTCAGCCTGAAATGGAATATGGGATGGATGCATGATTTCCTGGAATATATGAAACTGGACCCGTATTTCAGAAAAGAGCACCATAATCAGATGACGTTTGCCATGACCTATGCATACAGTGAGAAATATGTTCTTGTGCTTTCTCACGATGAGGTTGTCCATTTGAAATGTTCGATGTTAAACAAAATGCCGGGACTGGGCTTTGATAAATATGCAAATCTGAAGGTGGGATATGCATTTATGATGGGACATCCGGGCAAGAAGCTTTTGTTTATGGGACAGGATTTTGCCCAGCTGAGAGAATGGAGTGAAGAAAGAGAACTTGACTGGTTTCTGCTTGCCGAACCGGAACATCAGCAGCTTCAGGCCTTTACAAGAGATCTTCTGCAACTTTATCGAAAGAATAAAGCCATGTTTGAACAGGATACATGCGGATATGGATTTGAATGGGTCAATGCCAATGATGCATACAGAAGCATTTTCAGTTTTATCCGTCATTCCAAGAATAATAAAAAGAACTTACTGTTTGTATGTAATTTTACGCCGATGGAGCGGGCAGATTACAGAGTAGGGGTTCCAAGAAGAAAGCAGTATAAACTGATCTTAAACAGTGATGAAAAACAGTATGGAGGAAAAGGGGAAGAAAGACCTCAGATTTATAAGGCAGTAAAACAGGAGTGTGACGGAAGACCGTATTCTTTTGCTTACAAACTTCCGCCGTATGGTGTTGCAGTTTTTGAATTTTAAAAGAAATGCAGGAAGCGCGCAAAAACAGTGCTTCCTGTTTTTGTGTTACGGAAAGGAGAAGGAATGAAAAACTATCAGATTACGGAATGGTACAGACATTTTCTAGAAGAGCATGTAGAAGAAGGGGATCTTTGTATTGATGCCACGGCGGGAAACGGGCATGACACCCTGTTCCTCTGCATGCTTGCAGGGGAAAAAGGGAAGGTGGCAGCATTTGACATTCAAAAGCAGGCCATAGAAGCAACAAGAAAACGGTTGGAGGATGCAGGGGTACAAAACCGCGCAAGTCTGTTCTGCACAGGCCATGAAAAGATGGAGGAATGTCTGAAAAACGACGAGGAATGGAAAGAGCGGATGCTTTCAAAAGACGGATATGGAACAATCTCATGTATCGTATTTAATTTTGGATATCTTCCGGGTGGCTCTCACGAACTGGCAACAAAGCCTTCTACCAGTGTAGAGGCGATTGAACAGGGATTGGGGATGCTGAAGAAAAACGGGCTGATGAGCCTGTGTATTTACAGTGGAGGAGACAGTGGATTTGAAGAGAGAGATGTACTCCTGAAATATTTAAAGGGGCTTGACAGCAGGAAATATCTCGTTATAATGAGCTCATATTACAATCGACCGAACAATCCCCCGATTCCGGTACTGATCATTCGATTGTAGAATCACGGAATATAAACGGAAGCATATAATGAGGAACAGGAGGAAAAAAGAAATGGAAATAGCAGTAGGACTTCTTTTACCGTTTTTAGGAACAACACTTGGTGCGGCCTGTGTATTTTTTCTAAAAGGACAGATTCGGCCATTGATCCAAAAGATGCTTTTAGGATTTGCTTCGGGTGTGATGGTGGCAGCTTCGGTATGGTCTCTTTTGATTCCGGCAATGGATATGTCTGAACATATGGGGAAATTTGCTTTTATACCTGCGGCAGCGGGATTTCTTCTGGGAATTGCCTTTCTGCTTCTTATGGATCGGGTGACACCTCATCTTCACATAGGAGCAGAGCACTCAGAAGGACCGAAAGTTGCGTTAAAAAAAACAACAATGCTTGTCCTTGCGGTGACACTCCATAATATACCGGAAGGAATGGCGGTAGGAGTTGCTTTGGCAGGTGCTGCACAGGGGAATGCAGGGGTTACGGCAGCCGGAGCCTTTGCACTGGCTCTGGGGATTGCCATACAAAATTTCCCTGAGGGGGCTATTATTTCCCTTCCGCTAAAAAGTGAAGGGACAGGAAGGGGAAAAGCCTTTTTCTACGGAATGCTTTCCGGAGTCGTAGAGCCTGTGGCAGCAGGCATTACCATTCTTCTGGCAAGCCTGATCACACCGGTACTTCCGTATCTGCTTGCTTTTGCAGCCGGTGCAATGATCTATGTAGTGGTAGAAGAACTGATTCCCGAAGCAAGCGAAGGAGAACACAGTAATATAGGAACGATTGGTTTTGCAGCGGGATTTGTGCTGATGATGATATTGGATGTGGCATTGGGATAAAGCCTGTAAAATCAAAACAGAGAGGAGAAAACATGAGACTTCGTAATATACCGGGTGCCAGAGAAGTAATCGCTTCTCATGGTGCGGCGATTAAAAATGAAAAAGAACAAAAAGGACACTGGCAGGAAGTGTTCGGAAATACCAATCCGATTCGGATTGAGGTAGGAATGGGGAAAGGACAGTTTCTGATGAAACTTGCCGTTCAGAATCCGGATGTCAATTATATCGGAATCGAACGTTATTCCAGCGTACTTTTAAGAGGTTTGGAAAAAATGGATGAAATGGGTGAAGAAGCACCGAAGAATATCCGCTTTATCTGTATGGACGCGGCTGAACTGGAGGAAGTGTTTGCCAAGGGAGAAGTAGACCGCATTTATCTGAATTTTTCTGATCCGTGGCCAAAGGCACGGCATGCCAAAAGAAGACTTACTTCTACGGCATACTGGCCAAGATATGACAAGATCCTGAAACAGGATGGCAGAGTGGAATTTAAGACGGACAATAAAGATCTGTTTGAGTTTTCTCTGGAGTCGGTAAAAGAGGCAGGATGGAATCTGAAAGAATACACCTTTGATCTTCACCATGACGAGAAAATGAACCAGGGAAATATTATGACAGAATATGAAGAGAAATTTTCTTCAAAGGGGAATCCAATCTGTAAACTGATTGCGGACAGAGATAAAAAACAGAGTCAGAATGACTAATGCTGCATATACTGGTAAAAAAGGGATAAGGATGCATAATGGGTAAAAAATGCAGGCGAAAATTGAGATGTTCGTGCGGAAAATTTTGTTACAATAATCAATGGTGGAACAAAAAACTTAGGATCATCAGCAAATCCTTTTCCGAACTATACCGCTTATTGAATCCCAGATGCAGATGCTGACCTAATGGGCAGAGGTGTGTCGTATGAAACAGTTAAATGACGAGAATTTCCAACGAGAAGTGCCAGAATCCGATAAACCTGTCCTTGTAGAATTTTACGCTTCATGGTGCGGCAAATGTGCCATGATGGAGGATGTATTTCGGACCATTGCACAGGATTTTTCACCGGAGATTGTGGCAGCTCGGGTTGAAACGGGGAAAAACCCGCTTTTGACAGCAACTTATCAGATTAGAAAAATCCCGTGTTTCTTACTTTTCTACCATGGACAGATAAAAATGAGAATGAGCGGTATGATGGACGGGGAAGAGATGGCAGAACGGCTGGAAAAAACGCTTGAAAAATTATAAGAAAAATGGACACTGTGAAAATTGATATGACACGGTGTCCTTTAATTTTGTGTTAAAAAAATGAAAAAAATATAAAAAAGCTCTTGCATTTTAATAAAATCTATAATATAATATCTCTTGCATTGAACAAGAAGTTCTAAATTAAATATTGTAAGCGCGATTAGCTCAGTTGGTAGAGCACCTGACTCTTAATCAGGGTGTCCAGGGTTCGAACCCCTGATCGCGCACTTGAATCACTGTTTTTGCGGACTTAGGAGCCGTGGGGGCGGTGATTTTTTTGTGCACAAAAATGGTGGAAGAGAAGGTATGAAACATTTTCTTTAGAAAAAAATTTTGATATAATTAGAGGAGGTTAGGAGAAGGAGAAAATGACAGATGATAGCAGTGGCAGTTTGTGATGACGATGTGATTTTTGCAGATCAATTGGGAAAATGGATAGAAAACACGATGGAAAAAGAGAAAATCCGTGTGAAAGTGGATATCTTTTATGATGCAAAAAGCCTATTGAAAAGTTCATCAAATTTATATCAACTCCTGTTTTTGGATGTGCAGCTGGGGGAAACAAATGGGATTGATGTGGCCAGAGAACTGAGAAAACAACAAGTTGAGGCTTTGATAATCTATGTTTCTGCTTATATTGAAATGGCACCCATGGGATATGAAGTAAAAGCATTTCGATATATATTAAAGCGGGATATAAAACAAGTGCTTCCTTATACCATAATGGAGGCTATTGCTGAATTGAAGAAGAACGAGCAAATGTATGAGATTAAAACACAAAGAAAAATCATCAGGGTTCCGGTAAAAGACATTTTATATATTGAAAGTTATAAGCGATATGTGGTCATTCATACTTTAACGGGAGATTATGAGCAGTATAAAAAAATAGGTGATCTGGAAGAAGAACTGGAAGAATTCGGATTTTGCAGAGTATATAAAAGTTATCTTGTAAATATTAACCATATTGTCTGCTTTGAGGCGAATGAAGTAATTATGGATAATGGCGTGAAATTGCGGTGTGGAGAAACGTATCATCAAAAAGCAATCCAACAATATGTGTTGTGGAAGGGAATGGAATGATGGCGGAATTACTTTCGGTTTATGCGATCTTGATGGAAATCTTATCCTTTTATTTTATTGCAGGCGGAGAATTTGAAAAAAGGTATACAAAGCGGAAGATGTATGCAACGGCAATTGCGGCAAGCTTGATTTTGGGAATCTTTTTTTTGCAGCAACTGAGTTTTGTTCATATTTTTTTAAAAACGATTTTTGCATTGCTTTTTTGGAATTGTATCCTTCTATTTTTTTATAAAGGAACGAGTTGGAAGAAAATTTTTGTTGCATTCTCCTATTATGTTTACATGTATGCGGTTGATTACGCGGTAATGTTTCTTATGCAACTATTCAGTGGGGAAAGTATACAAAATTTACAGCAAAGTCGTCTGGTGTGGTCTTTGGGATTGATTTTAGCTAAAAATATCCTTCTGTTTTCTTGTATGATCATTGGAAATAAAATGCAGAAAAAACGGGCAAATGAAAAAAAATCTGTCCTTTATTGGCTACAGATATTAATTGTCCCAATAGGAATGGTTTTAAATTTGTGCTTGATCATTTTTTTTGCGATACGGGAAAACAGGATTAATGTTTGGATTGGGATGGATATAGCAGTTCTCACTATAGGGAATGTCTTATTTTTGTTTATTGAACAAAAACTGGAAAAGGAATCTTTCATCAGACGTAAAAATCAGGAACTTTCCGGAATGATAGAATCAGAAAGAAAACAAGTGTCATTGTTAGTGGAAAGTTATCGGGAACAGCAAAAAATAATACACGACTTTAGAAATCATCTCTATGTATTAGATGGATTGATGAACTCAGAGAAATATACGGAGAGTACGGAGTATTTGAAAAAACTACTTCAGGAAGAAATGGAATGGAAAGCGGTTGTTCATACGAATCATGCTGTTATTGATGCGATTTTAAATCGATTTTACCTGGAGGCAAAAAGAAATCATATCAGCGTGGAATTTGAATTGACAAGTCTGGAAAATATACAAATTCCGGAAAATGATCTGGCGGTGATAGCAACTAATTTACTGAACAATGCAATCGAAGCAGCAAATGAAGTATCGAAAGACAGAAGAATTATTGTAAGGATTTTAGATCAGGAAAAAGAATTACTTATTTCTGTAAGAAATACAACAATACATAGTAATGTCCTTGAGGATGGAGAAATCCAGACCACAAAAGCAGATAAGAAAAAACATGGATATGGTCTTGGAAATGTCAAAAGAATTTCCGAAAAATATGACGGGAAATATGCGGTTATCTGCAAAAATGGATGGTTTCAGGCGACAATTTTGTTTTTAAAAAAAATTGGGAACAAAAAATAACCGATTGGGAACATAAATACTGAAACGAAGAAAGAAAAGTGTTATGGTGACTATAATGTAAGAGGGTAATAAAATGCTGGAACATATAGCTCATCAGATAACACTTTTTTTTGTACGGAAACAGGTTTTGAATGGGAATGAATGATATGAAAAAGAAAATGAAATGGATTATTTCCATTATATTATGTGTGATATGTATTATATTAATACAACTTCCATGGTTTAATTTTAATGGCGAACGGTATTCGATTTATCAAGCATTTTTTGCATTAAAAGAGTCAGGGGCAGCAGTGCTATCCGAAGAGGGAGCTGCTCTTTGGAACAGTAATTCGTCTGATATATTTACAGTACTTACCATACAGTTTACGCTTGTTATGGTGTGTCAGATTTTTTTAAGCATTTATTTAGTTGCCTGTTCCTTTAAAAGAAATAAGTATCTAAATATTGGGGCACTCATCGTGTTGCTTGTTTATCTATATATTGATGAAATGGGATTCGGAAGTGTAGCAGACAGTTATGCAGGAAAACTTTTCCCGTTAGTTTTATTTTTAATACTCAGTATAGAGATATTAACCGGAAAAATTATAGATGTGTGGGATGATTTCCTGAAATTGGCAGAAGAGAATAAAGAAAAAGAAAAAGTGGCGAAGGAAGAGGAACGCAAAAGGTTGGATTTTCCGGGGAAATACACAAAACTATTTTACCAAATGGTGTGGAAAAATTTCCGGTATGATTGGAAAGATTACTGTCTGTATCTGATCTGCACAACTATAATCTCAACATTTTCTTTTGCGGGTATTGGAATTTATCAGATGATGGCTGAGATACACCGTTCGGAGTTGTTTCTGATTGGGCAGGGACTGGGGTTGATTTTGTGGAATGCGATGATCCCAATGGCAATCTGTATGGTGTTCTTAATGACTTTTGTAATGATCTTCTATCTGAAAAAATGGACAAAAAATTATAGTATTTTTGTCACATTAGGCATCCGAAAAAAAGCGTTGTATACCATCATGACCCTGGAATTACTGTTTGGGTTTGTCTGTGCAGTCATCTGTGGATTTTTGTTGGGAAATGCAATCATGTTTTTATTTGAGAAAGTAATATATTCTGTTTTGGGAGAAGGAATCACCCTTGCAGAAGTTACGTGGCTGACATATGCGAAAGGATTCGGTGTCATTGTTCTCATTTATCTGATTGCATTGATGGCAACCAGAGATATTATCTCTAATTTTAATCTGATCAAGGCGGCAACCAGAAACGTACAAAAAGAAAAAATGCCTTCTAAACGGAAAACATTTATTGCGATTGGAATATCGGAATCTGCCTACCATGAACTGAAAAAAGCAGTAGATCCGGACTATCAGGCAAAATCTTTAACTCTGGATGCAAAAGGAAAAAGGGTTTATGTGGTACATCAGCAGGATCGGTCGGTAAAAGCCCAGCCTTTAGATTGGTCTTTGGGAAAAAAGAATCCGTATTTGCATATCGGATCTCCGTGTGAAGCTTACATACCATCTACAAACAGAGGGGCATTTACAAAAAGAATCATAACGGGAGAAGAGATTGGAAGTCTGGTTGGATGTTTCAGACAAGGAAGATTAGAAAATATTGTTGTATTTTCAGATGAGTATTTTAAAAAAGCACAGGAGATGTGGAAATATACGAATATTCATACAGGAGAAATAATCAAAGAGGAAACAATGCGGATTGAAGAGGTGACAATAAAACAAGGACCGACTAAACTGATCCTGATCCGTGCAAACCAAAGCGATATACCAGCACTGGAGAAAGACATGAAGAAGTTTGAGCAAAATTATAAGGACGAGACACCGTATGATCTGGAAGTATGCTCTTGCTATTCCAAACAGACGACAGTAGCCGATCTTAGTACGGAATATGCAATGAAATTGACTGTCAATCTATTTGTTTTCATTACCATATGCTAAATCTGATCTAGATGTAAGAAAAACATAACAAAAATTTTCATTGATGCTTTTTAGCCTGTTGACTAATTCAAATCCATCCATCTTATAGCCATCCAACTGAACGTCTAAAAAAAGCAACACTTTTTCTTCTCTTTCTGCTTTTGCATCAGCAATAGTATCTTCTGGATTATTTCTAACGGAAACAATTTTTGCTTCTATTTTCGTCTTATCAATATAATTTTCAAGAATTTTTTGAAATAAATGCAATTGTTCATCGTGATCATCACACAAATATATTGAAATCATCGTAAAATCTCCGCCCTATATTTACTATATCATATCTTATTCACGATTCATAATCAATCTTTTCTTCGTCTGATACGGCTGCCCCTTCCAAGTAATTATTTTTAATTTGAACATCTACTACCATTTCTGCATTTTCTAACCATTGTTTGAATATATACCTCTTGATTTTTCAGTTTCATTTCTATAATTCTTTCATTTCCCCTAATATCTGTGTATAAAATTCGTCTTTTGTTCCTTCTCTTCTTAAATCCTCAAGAATCATCCCATCCTTCAAAAGAAAAATCCTACTACAATAACTCGCCATCTGCGGGTCATGAGTGACCATGATGATTGCCTTTCCAAGTGTTTCATTAATCTCATTTAACGCATTGATTACCATTTTCCCTGATTTGGAATCTAGATTTCCGGTAGGTTCATCTGCGAGAATCAGATCCGGATTATTAATCAGAGCACGGCAGATAGAAACTCTTTGCTTCTCTCCTCCTGAGAGTTCATATGGATGTTTCTCAAACAAATGAGAAATACCAAATTTTTCCCCATAAATGTCTGCATTTTCATAACACTTTTCCACAGTACACAGACAGCCACAGCGGAATAAGTAAAAATCACGCTTACCTTTTAAGACAGCTTGTAGTCTGGCAGAGATTGAGCGTACATCTTGGCTGGCAATGTGATAACGTGCGAGCTTCTTATAATGAAATTCCAAAAGCTACGCAGGACGAAATTTTCGCTGGTGCAAGAGCCTTTGTCAAAGAAAATAAAGGACGCTATGAATGTGGCGGTTATATCTACTCTGGCGAGGGGCAGGAATTAGGGCAATTCTGGGCGAAACTGAATGTTGGAAATGCGAAACTGCAAAAGACTTCCAGTAATACCAGCATTACAGACGATAACGGGAATTACTCTGTCGCTGGTGCAACCTATGGTGTCTTTTCTGATAAGGACTGCACGAAACAGCTTGCCAGCCTTACGACTGATGAAAACGGGAATACAGATGTTGTAGAGGTAACGGCTGGCACAGTCTATATCAAGGAATTATCCGCACCAGCAGGATATAAAGTGGATAAAACTGTATATTCCTTAAAGGTTGAAGCTGGAAAGACAGCGACTTTGAAAGTATCAGATACACCAAAAGTAACAGACACTTTGATTGAGCTTTTCAAGATTGATATGGAAACACAGAAAGACAATTCGCAAGGGAACGCTTCTTTAGCAGGTGCGGAATTTACATGGAAGTATTATGCAGGCTTCTATAACAAAGACAACCTCCCTGTCGAAGCTACAAGAACATGGACGACAAAGACAATCGCTGAAACTGACAGCGACGGGACAACCCACTACATCACAAAATTAGCGGACGCATACAAGGTATCTGGCGACAGTTTCTATATGCAGGACGGTAAAGCCGTTCTTCCACTTGGAACACTAACCGTAGAAGAAACAAAAGCTCCAAACGGTTACTTGTTAGACGGTGCATATATGCAGGCTGGCGATAAGTCCGAACAGATTAAGGGCTTATATGTAACACAGATTACCGAGGACGGCGACCTTGCCGTATTATCTGGAAGTAACCAGTTTTCCGTATCAGATAAGGTTATCCGTGGCGGTGTCAAAATTCAGAAACGAGATTTAGAAACGGGCGATACAAAGCCACAAGGAAGTGCCACTTTGAAAGATACTGCCTTTGACATCATTTCCTTAAATGATAATGCTGTTTTGGTTGAGGGCAAGTTATACAAGAAAAATGAAGTGGTAAAGACAATTCGTACAGATATTGAGGGTATCGCTTCTACTTCTTCTGACCTCTTACCTTATGGAAAATTCCGTATCGTTGAGAGTGAAGCTCCCGACGGTTACTTAACTGACGGTGCAAAACCGATTGATTTTACAATCACAGAAAATGGAAAAATCGTTGACTTAACCGACGAAGCCCATTCTATCTATAATCAGATTAAGCGTGGGGATATTGAGGGTGTGAAAATCGGTGCAGGCACACACAAGCGTCTTGCTGATGTTCCCTTTAGGATCACAAGCAAGACGACTGGCGAAAGTCACGTTGTGGTAACTGATGATAACGGGCAGTTCTCCACTTCTGCTGACTGGACTTCTCATAAGCACAATACCAACGCAGGAAAGACCAGCGAGGACGGTGTATGGTTTGGAACTTCTGAACCAGACGACAGCAAAGGGGCGTTGCCTTATGATACTTACATCATTGAGGAATTACGTTCTGACAGTAACAAAGGCTTTGAGCTTATCCCACCGTTTGAAATCGTGGTATCAAGAAATAACCTTGTGATTGATTTAGGAACGCTGACTGATGAATACGAAAAAGAAATCTCTATCCATACCACAGCGACCAGCAAGGACGGCGAAAAGACAATCCTTGCAGGAAAAGAGGTAACAATCGTTGATACTGTAAAATTAGACGGACTTACAAAAGGCACAAAATATCAGCTCAAAGGCTGGCAGATGTTAAAGGAAGAAAACGCTGAACTTGTCATTGGCGGAAAGCGTGTAGAAAATGACTATACCTTTATCGCTGATGATGAAGCTATGAAAGTGGAAATTGCTTATACATTCAATGCGTCTGCTTTAGGTGGCAAGAACCTTGTTACCTTTGAAGAATTGTATGATTTGAGCAATCCAGACGAACCCGTGAAAGTTGCGGAACATAAAGACATTGAGGACGACGGGCAAACTGTATTGATTACAGAGCGTATCATCAAGATACATACTACCGCTACCGATAAAGACGGAAACAAAGAGCTTGAAGCTGGAAAAGAGGTAACAATCATAGATACCGTAACCTTAGAGGGCTTAGAAGTCGGTACACAGTACAAACTTGTGGGCTGGCAGATGTTGAAAAAAGAAAATACAGAGCTTCTTATCAATGGAAAACGTGTGGAAAGTGATTACACCTTTACCGCAGACAGCGAAACTATTGTCCGTAATTATCGCAAAGAATTAAAGCGACGAAGAAATAAGGAAATTTCCT